>NZ_JAEKJR010000002.1:1200000-1800000 GCF_017303155.1 Microbulbifer salipaludis | reverse complement strand
TTATTGGTCTGTCGCCAATCAGCCAGGCGCGCGAAGGCATTGGTCTCGCTCTGGCACTGGAAGAGCACGGTGCGCGGTTATTTTCCAACGGTGCACGCCCGGGCGGCACGCTGGAGGTCGAAGGCAAACTTTCCGATGAGGCCTACGATCGCCTGCGGACCAGCTGGAACAACCGGCACCAGGGTGGCGCCAACGCGCACCGCACCGCGATTCTGGAAGAGGGTACCAAGTGGAAGCAAATTGGCATGAGTGCCGAAGACGCCCAGTTCCTGGAAACACGCAAGTACCAGCGCAGCGAGATTGCAGCAATCTTCGGCGTGCCACCACACATGGTGGGTGACCTGGACAAGGCCACCTTCAGCAACATCGAACACCAGTCAATTCAGTTCGTGGTATACAGCCTGCTGCCCTGGCTGAAGCGTATCGAGCAGAGCATTTTCCGCGATCTGCTGTCGCCTGTGGAGCGTCAGCAGTACTACGCCGAGCATAGTGTGGAAGGCCTGCTGCGCGGCGATGCCAAGGCCCGTTCAGAGTTCTACAAAAACCTGTTCAATGTGGGTGCGCTCAGCATCAACGATCTACGTCGTCTGGAAAACATGAATAGCATCGAGGGCGGCGACGAGCACTGGTTGCAACTCAACACCGCGCCGATCACCGTGCCGCGCTCTGGCAGCGGCAAGACCACCACCGGAGAAAACAATGCGTAAGTGGTATGAAATCAAGGCTGCTGCCGACAATAGCAACGCCGAGGTCTATATCTACGACTACATCGGCTACTACGGCGTGGAAGCCAAGGCCTTTATCGATGAGCTCAACGATCTGGACGTAACCAGTATCGACCTGCGCATCAATACCCCGGGTGGCAGCGTGTTCGAGGGTAATGCCATCTACAACGCGCTGAAGCGCCATAAGGCGAAAATCACCACCTACATCGATGGCATCGCTGCCTCTATGGGCTCCATCATCGCCCTGGCCGGTGAGAAGGTGGTGATCGCCGAAAACGCCATGTACATGATCCACAACCCGTGGACGGGTGCGTACGGCGACGCTCGCGAATTGCGCAAAACGGCTGAAACGCTCGATAAGCTGCGCGAGTCCATGCTCAACATCTACCACGCCAAAACCGGCATCGAAGAGGATGCGCTGGTGGCGATGCTGGATGAGGAAACATGGCTTACTGCCAGTGAGTGTGTGGAACAAGGTTTTGCCGATGAGACCGTCGAAGGCGTCTCTGCCGCGGCGAGCTTTGAGAAAGACAAGTTTAAGGGCTGCAAGCGTGTACCCGAACAGCTGGTGTCTGAGCCGAAGCAGGCTGCACCCGCCATCCAGATCAATGGCGATCTCGGCGGGGCTAGCGCTGAGCAAATTGCGGCGGCGCTGAGTAAATTGATTTCCGAGAGCGATCAGTCTCTGGAACAGCCTGCTGCAATCGAAGCAGAAACCGAAGTATTCAACCACCGAACCCCGCTCTACGCGCGTCTCACCGAGATCGCCGAGCGAACCTGAATGCGAGCAGGAGCGTGTCCGCGCTTCTCGCAAATCCCCACCGGCCTTGAGCCGGTTTTTTTATGTCCGAAAAACGGAGAACCCCATGAGTAAATTGCTCGACCTACAGCAGAAGCGCGGCCAACTGGCGGCGTCCATGCGCAACCTGGTGGACAGCGTCGATTCCGCCAAAGGTATGACCACTGATCAGGAAACCCAGTGGAGCAAAATGAATGACGATCTCGTTGCGCTGGATAAGCAGATTGCGCAGCTCGAAAAAATGGAAGAGATCGAGGCGCGCATGAGTGAGGTGCCAGATCCTGCCAATCGCCCGGCACCTGAAGGCAGCGCGCCGATCAATAAGTTGGGCACTGATGAGTATGTTGGTAGCTACGAACAGTACGTTCGTGCCGGCATGAACACTGACATCCGTGCCGCATTGACCGTGGGTACTGATTCCGAAGGTGGTTACACCGTCCCTGAGTCCTGGTCCAACATGCTGATCCAAAGCCTGGCGGACAATGTGGTCATGCGCAGCATCTGTACCGTGATCGGTACCGGTGAAGATCGCAATCTGCCACTGGTGGCCGACAATGGTGCCGCTGGTTGGGTTGGCGAAGGCGGTCCCTACCCCGAGAGCGATCCGGCTTTCGCGGGCGCCATCCTCAAAGCCTGGAAGCTCGGTCGTATCACCAAAGTTTCTGAAGAGCTTCTGCAGGATTCTGCGGTAAACGTCGAGGCCGAGATTGCTCGTATCTTTGGTGTGACCTTCGGTACCGCGGAAGAGGCCGGATTCATTGTTGGCGATGGCATCGACAAGCCCACCGGTGTGACCGTGACCGGTCAGGTCGGCAAGACTGCCGCCAGCGCTACTGCAATCACCTACGACGAGATCGTAGACCTGATCCACTCCGTCCGCGCGGTGTATCGCTCCAACGGCAGCTTCCTGGTGAAGGATGCCACCATGGGCATGCTGCGCAAACTCAAATCCACTGATGGCATCCCCCTGTGGCAGCCGTCTGTCGCCGCGGGTGCTCCTGACACCTTCCTTGGCCACAAGGTTTACACCTCCGAGGCCATGCCGGCCGTTGCCACCGGTAACAAGTCCATCGCCTTCGGTGATTTCAAACAGTACTACATCGCAGACCGCGGCGGCATCGTGATGCAGCGCCTCAACGAGAAGTACGCTGATACCGGGCACGTTGGATTCCGCATGCGCAAGCGTGTCGACGGCAAACTGCTGGTAGCAGAGGCGGTCAAGACCCTGCAGCAGGCTTAAACCTGACGCATTAGCGCACTGATCGAACAGCGCCCGGTCCGGTACCGGGCGCTTTCACTATCGGATAACCCGGAGAGAACCGATGTCCGCAAAATTCAAACTGGTACTGCTCACCAGCCTGGTCACCGCCTTAGATAGTTTTGCCGCTGGCGACGACTATGAAGCGGGTAACGATGAAGCCTGGCAGATGATCCACGATGGCATCGCCGAGCTGAAAAACCCGAAAGGCAAGAACAAGCAGGAGCCGCCGCAGAAGCCTGCTCGTATCGCCAAGGCAGAAGCCGAGGCGGCCGCGAAGGCGGAACAGCAGCTGGAGCTGGTGCCGGTGCATGCCGAAGGCAAAGAGCTCAATGCCGCGCTGGAAAAGCTCGCCTCGCTCAGAGCGGCCAACACCAAACAGGGCGAGCAGGTTACCCAGATGGGCAACACCGTGGCACAGCAGGCCGAGTACATCGCCACTCTGGAAGCGGAGGTGGAAAAGCTCGAAGGCGAGGTGACCACGCTTGAAGAAGAAAAGGTCGCACTGCAGGAAGAGCTGGCCGAACTCAAAGCAGCAGCCGAGCAAGCCGCTGAACCGACCGCGCAAGAAGCGGACGGCAAAGCTGAAACCGACAACGCCGGAGGCGAGCAACAGTGATCTTTGATCTGGAGCTGGTGAAAAAGCATCTGATCGTTGAGCACGACGATGACGATGCCTACATAACCTCGCTCTGTGTTGCCGCTGAACAGCAGTTCAATCAGTACACCGGCCGCGTGCTCTACGCGGAGGGTGCGGACCTGTCCAGCGAACCGGACAACGCCATCGCGCTGAGTGAATCCATTCAGCTTGGCGCCATGGTGTTGGTCGGGTCTCTGTACGAAAACCGCGAGGGTGGCAGCCAACTGCCGTTGCCAACCCGAATGCTCTGGAACCCGTACCGATGGTTGCACGTGTAAAGATCGGCGCGCTGCGCCACCGGGTGACCCTGCAGCAAAAAGTGCAGAACGCCAGCGGCACCGGTGCAAGGACCGAGACCTGGACGGATCTCGCGGATATCAGGGCCGAGGTAAAGCCGCATGCCGCCCGCGAGCTGTCGGCAGCGGACAATCGCTATCAGGAAACCACGCATCAAGTAACCATACGCTATAGGCCGGGTGTTACCCGGAAAATGCGTGTGCTCTTTGGTGGGCGCGTGCTCGAGATCGAGACCGTGATTAATGCCATGGAGCGCAATCGATGGCTGCACCTGCTGTGTCAGGAGATTGATCCATGAGCGATCAGATAGAGATTCACGGCCTGGCAGAGCTCGACGCCGCACTCGCCAAGATCGGCGATGCTGCTGTTGCACAGAAGGCGCTGGAAGATGGCCTGTTTGATGCCGCTCAAGTAGTGCAGAAGGCGGCAAAAGCCAAGGTCTCTGTTGAGAGTGGTCGGCTGCGCAAATCCATTCGCCGCTACCGGGGCAAAGAAGGTAAGAAAAAGCTGGCCGGAGTCAGCAAGCGCGACGCAGTCGTGTACGTCGGTACCAAATCGACCAAGCGCAATCCCGTGTTCTACGCGCGTTTTGTTGAGTACGGCACGGACCAGCACGCAGTTGAATTGGGTAAAGCGGCCAAGAGGCGGGGAGCCACCTCTTTGGTCGGCAAAAAAGGCCGGTTCGGAAAGAAAGTGGAAGTAAAGGCAAAAGCCAAACCCTTCCTGCGACCTGCACTGGATGAAAACCGCAAACCTGTGATCGAGCGCTTTGTGAGTGGGCTCACCAAGCGGATTGAAAAGGCCTGGAATGGCGAGGTTAAAAAGAAATGATAGAAACCGGAATCGTTTCTCGTATCTCCAGCCAGGTACCGGATCTCACCGGCAATATCTTGCCAATAGATCGCCAGGAGACCGAGCAAGTCCCGGTTCTGGTGTATCAGCGCGTATCCACCACGCGGCCTATGACCGCGAACGGCTCTGCCAGCCTGGTGCAGAGCCGGTTTCAGCTCAATGTATACACCACCGGCTATGACGCCATGTTAGCGCTCCGCAGCCAGGTGCGAGCCTCACTGTATGGCTTTGTCGGCGACATGGGCAATGGCGTCCACTGCTACGGCGCCGAACTGGAAAACGACCAGGAAGAATTCGTAACGGAACTGTCGCTTTACGGCGGCTCAATTGATCTCACCATCTGGCATGAGGAATAAATTATGTCCCAGGGTTTTGTAGGCATCGGCGTCCTGCTTTTGAGCGACGCCGTAACACCAGACACGTTCGTAGAAGTGCCTGAAGTATTTTCGCTGCCGGAGTTCGGTCAGGAGGCGGATGAAGTCGACTTTTCGCACCTGAACTCGCCGGGCGGTGTGAAAGAGTACAAGGCCGGCATGAAGGACGGCGCCGGCTCCACGATCGAGATGAACTGGTTACCCGGTGACGCACAGCAGGAAGCACTGCGTTCAGCGGCACAGGCTGGCGACATCATCAAGTTTCAGATTCAGTGGCCAGATAGCGGCCAAACGCAAGTCGAAGTGCCCCTGCTGGTGAAAAGCTTCAAGATCAGTACTCCGGTAGGTGACAAAGTTACCGCGAGTATTGATGTGAAAGTGGCTGGCGCTCCGACCTGGGGCACCTGGACTTAATCAATCGTCTCACAGGACAACCGGCGGCCCGCTAGGGCCGTTATTTGAATGACTCCAAGTTGGGGGAAGTTATGAGTAAGCTGCTTTCAAAGGCAGAGATTCTGGGTGCTGAAGATCTCAAGCACGAAGATGTATCCGTTCCGGAGTGGGGCGGTTCCGTGCGCGTGCGCACCATGACCGGCAGTGAGCGTGATCAGTTCGAGGCCTACTGCATCAGCGCTGGCAAATCAGGCGTGGGTGGCCTGGACAATGTGCGTGCGACCGTGTTGTCGCTGGTGCTAGTGGATGAGCAGGGTAATCGCCTGTTCAGCAAGCGCGATGTCGACGCGCTGGGTCGCAAAAGCGTATCGGCGCTGGATCGAGTATTCGAAGTAGCGCAGCGGCTTAACCGGCTGTCTGATCGCGATATCCAAGAGCTCGAAGAAAATTTGCCGAAAGCCCCTGGCGAAGATTCCTCTTCCGACTAGCCCTGGCCAGGGGCTGTTCCGTTCGCGAACTGCTGGCGACCACCGATAGCGCGGAGCTCTCAGAGTGGATCGCCTTTGCCAGGGTGGAGCCCTGGGGCTATGAGACGGAAAACTGGCGCATGGGCCAGGTTGCCGCAACGGTCGCCAATTACTCCAACCGCAAACTCAACAAACCAATGACCGCACAAGACTTCATTCCGCCGCCGGTAAAAACCAAGCGGCAGCGGGTAACAGAGTCAATTGCGAAAATGAAAGCCTTTCTGGGAGGGTAAGCCGTGGCGACAGCAGCATCGCTACTGGTGGAATTGGGTGCGAATACCGCCAAGTTTCACCAGAAAATGGGCCGCGCGCAGAAGGAAAACCGGCGCACTGGAGAAAGCCTCAAGAAGATGGCGAAAACCGGTGCGGTGGCCTTCGCGGCCATGGCGGCTGCCGCGGCTACGGGTATCGGCGCCATCGTTGCGCACTCCCTGAGGGTCAATGATCAGCTCGCGAAAACAGCGGATAAGCTCGGGCTGACCACCGAGGCGCTCGCGGGCTTGCGTCACGCCGCTGAGCTTACCGGTGTTAGTCAGCAGAAACTGGATCTTGGCTTGCAGCGTATGACGCGCCGGGTTGCAGAAGCGGCTCAGGGTACCGGTGAAGCGCGCGGCGCATTGCAGGAGCTGGGCTTAAGTGCGCAGCAGCTAGCCAGGCTTTCACCGGACCAGCAGTTCAACAAGATCGCCACCGCCATGAACCAGGTGGGCAGCCAGTCAGACCGGGTTCGGTTAGGCTTCAAGCTGTTCGACTCTGAGGGTGTGGACCTGATCAACACGCTCAAGCTGGGTGAGAGCGGCTTGGCGGCAGTGTCCAAAGAGGCAGAAATTCTCGGCCTCTCTATCAGCCGCGTTGACGCGGCGAAGATGGAGCAGGCCAATGATGCCATGACCCGAGCCGGCGGCGTGGTGAAGGGGCTTGGCAATGAAATCACGGCCAAAGTCTCCCCCATCATTTCAGGTGTTGCGAAAGGCTTCACCGACTGGGCGGTGAATGTCGGCGGCTTTGAGGGTGCAGTCAATGCAGCGTTTAATGGTGCGGTGAAGGGCGCCGCCTTTGTGCTTGATGCCTTCCATCCGGTGGAGCTGGTGTTCCGTGTGCTTAGGCTGGGGGCGCTATCACTGGGCAGTGCAGTGGCGGATGCCATGGCTGCCAGTGCTGACTCCGTGGCCCGGTTTATGACGGACTTCCTCACGCCGTTCCGTGTCACCTTTATCGGGTTGATCCAATTCATCAACTCTGGTCTGCAGAAGCTCAATCAAATCGGGCTGGTATCCGATGAGGCTGCTGCGCGTGCCGGTGCGTTTGCGGACGCGTTTTCCGGAAAGCTGAATGACGCGCTCTCGTTTAACAGTGGTGAGATAAAGCAATTCGCCAAAGACATGGCTGTTGCGGTTGAGAGCGAGGCCAAGGCCATTGAGAGCCTCGTAGAGGGGCCTTCTCGCGGCGAGCGGTTGCAGGCCTGGGTGGCGGAAGCACAAGCCACTGCCACGCAAGTCGCACAAGCCACTACCGCGGCGGCGCTGGCTGGCACTGCAGCGATCGAGGGCGAGCTGATCAAACGCACGGAGCTGGAAACCTGGAAGTACGAGCAGGAATTGCTGGCGTTGCAGACCTCGCTTGGTAACAGCTATTTGACGCGCGACCTGTTCTATCAGATCGAGGCAGATCGTAAGCGACTGCACGAGCAGAAGCTCACCGATCTTGAAAAAGCGCAGATCAAACAGCGCATTGCCAACGCGCAAGCAGAAGCGAAGTCCCGGCAGCAGTTGCAAAGCAAAATGTGGACTGACTTGATGTCGCTGACCGCGTCCAAGAGTCGCAAGCTATTTGAGATCGGCAAGGCGGCCGCGATCGCAAATGCCGTAGTCTCAACCTACGAATCTGCAAACAAGGCGATGACAACTTTGCCCTGGCCATTGAACCTGGCAGCAGCGGCTGCGACGGTGGCGGCCGGCATTGTGAATGTCCAACGCATCCGCTCGCAGAGTTTCCAGGGCGGGGGTGGCGGTGGCACCTCGGTTGGCTCCGCGAGTTCTGCCAGCGCCTCATCGGTCACCAGTTCGCCAGCTGCCGTGGCGCCTACACCGGCACCGTCAGCGGCAGAGCAGCCAGCGGCGCAGACCAATATCATCATCCAGGGTAATGTCTCCGGAAATGATGCCGGTCGCTTGGTGGATGAGATTCGAGATTTGGTCAATAATGGTGATGTAGTTCTCATTGATCCAAACTCGCGCAATGGCCAAGAGCTGGCAGCGCTTAACGCATAGGGAGAGGTGCAGTGAAGTTTCTCGGATTATTGATAGTAGCGGTACTGGTTTCTGGTTGCAGTGGCCTGCAGTCTTTTCATAATGGCATGTTGGCGTTGGCTGATACCATGCCGAAAACCGAAACCACCTGTGTTACTGGCAGTTTTGGTGTCGAGTGTATCAGCTACACGGTACCCAATACGCAGCTATCGCCGCGTCAGGAAGCTGAGATCGAACAGCGAGTGACACAAGAGTACCTTGAAGAAAAACGGCAACGCGAAGCCGACGCGCAGAAAGCGCCAACGATCTAGATCAAGATCACCCCAACAAGCCGCCTTCGGGCGGCTTTTTTGTGCCCGCTAGCCGCGGGCTTTTTTATGTCTGCGGATCCGGAAATTTCAGATGGCAGAAATCAGTTACACCGCCACCCGTGAGCTCGTGAGTGGTTCGCCTGAACAGATCATCACGGATTTGGTGAAGTGCGATCGCACTCACCGCTCAGAGGGCAAAGACCACACCGCCCTCAGCGGATTCACTGAGAGCGTCTTTTACCGCATAGAGAATGAGTGGCAGATCACCTCATTGCCGTTCGATCCGGATCAGCTTCCCTACTGGCGCGAATTCGCGGCCAGTTGTGCCAACGGTGAGTACTTTACCTTGGATATTTCCGATATCGCCGGTGGCGCATCAGCGCCGCTGACCTGTCAGCTGAAGCGCAACAGCTTTAAAGAAAGCCGCTACGAGCACTTCTGGTTTCAAGTTTCATTTACTGCGGTGGAGGCATAATCGGTGCGCAACAACTCCGAAACCTTCGACCTGTACAACCAAAACCCCCAGCGCGCCCTGCGCCTGGTGGTGGTGATTGAGTTCCCCACCCCGGTTTACCTGGCAAGCCATGGCGATATTCCCGGCCTGCCCGCGGGTGCGCTGGCGGGCGTGCTGGCCAAGGTGAGCAGCACCAGCCAGCGCCTGCAGCCCGAGGCCGGCCGCGCGGAAATCGGCGCAATCAATTTTGAGCTGGTGGACGTGGGCGGCGTATTCACCGACACCCTGCGCAACCAACTGCAGGCGGGAAACGGCCTCAAGGGCCGCACCGTGCGCCTGTACCAGGGCGGTGCCGGCATGGATTGGGCGGACTTTCGCCTGGAGCAAACCCAGGTGGCCGAGGAGAGCCTGGGCTATGACCACGGCCGCTATCGCGTGCGCTGCCGCGATATTCAGCGGGAAATGCGCAAAGACATTTTTGTGCCGCGCAGCACCCGCCTGGCCGCGGATTTTGCCAAGGGCGCCAGCACCCTGTCCGTGTACAGCACCGCGGATTTTGAACCCTGCCCGCACACCTCGAGCTTTGGCGACGCGCCCGGCCAGACCGTCTATTACCTGAAAATCAAATATCAAAACGGTTGGGAAGTGGTGCGCGCCACCGGCAAAACCGGCACCAGCTTTACCGGCGTCACCCGCGGTTTATTCGGCACCGTGGAATACGACCACACCGTGCCCACCGAGAACGACGACGACAAGGGCATCGAGGTCGAGGAGTTTATTTACCTCGAGCTGCCCGCGCCCGCGCTCGCCTATGCGTTGCTCACCGGCAATATTTTGGGCACCAGCGACGTGCTGCCGAGCAATTGGCACCTGGGGATCGACCCCGCGCACGTCGTGGCGGACGAGTTCGAGAACGTGGGCGCGGACTGGTACAAGCCCGGCGACTATGCCAAGGGCGTGATTCTGCGTTTCGACGGGCTGACCAAAACCGACGGCAAAAAATTCATCGAGCAGGAAATCAACCTGCTGCTGGGCGCCTATATGCCGGTGAATGCCGCCGGGCAATTGGGTTTCCGCCGCATGACCGGCGTGCTGGCCGACGCCGGCACCGTGGCCACCATTACCGCCGACGACGTGGTGAGCCTGGGGGAGCTGCAGCAGGACCTGGCAGCGCTGCGCAATATCTTTTCCATTCAATGGGCCTGGTACGAGGCGCCGGGGTTTGACGGGCGTTTTCTGCGCTCCAATGTGCTGGCGGATGCCGACAGTATCGCCCACCACGGCGAGAGCAAGCCCCAGGCGCTGAAATTCAAGGGCCTGCACAACAGCCGCCACACCTTCACCACGTTAAAAAACCGCTTCGACGCCCTGCGCGACCGCTTTGCCGGCCCGCCCCTGCGCCTGCGGCTGTCGCTGCTGCCGAGCAATAACGATATTGAGGTGGGCGACGTAGTGCGCGTGACCCTGCCGCAAGTGCGCGACTACACCAGCGACGGCACCCTGGACCGCGCCATGGAAGTGCAGCGCGTGAGCGTGGACCAGGTGAGCGGCGGCGTGCAGGTGGAACTGTTCGGCTCCACCCAGAAGGCAGCACCGATTGCCGACGAGGCCGCGAGCACCAGCGCCGAGCTGCCGGACGGCTGGTACAGCACCGCCGGCACCGAAATGACCGCGGCGGGCCTGACCATTGACGGCAGCGGGTTTTTGACCGCCGACGGCACCCTACAGGGCGCCGCCAGCAGCCGCACCATTTTCTATTACCTGGGCGACCTGACGATCCCCGCCGGGCGCACCCTGTTTGTGGCGGATAACGTCGAGCTGCGGGTTATGGGCGTGCTGCAGATTGAGGGTACCCTGCGCGGTGTGCCCAGCAACAGCGGCGCCGGGTTTATCGGCTCCTGCCGCGGCGGCGGCGGCCGTGTGCTGCAGGACCGCGGCATTGTGCGGCAAAACGCCAAGGGCGAGGTGGTCAAGGGGCGCAACGAGATAATGCCGCCGGTCACCATCGACAACGACGGCGGCGAGCTGCTGGGCATCCCCGCGGACCTGCGCGGCAGTGGTGGCGCCAGCGGCGGCACCTCCTACCAATTTCTGAACGGCGACAACAGCTACGAACCCACCGGCTTTGGTGGCAGCGGCGGCCAGGGCGGCGCCGGTGTGGTGGTGGTGGCACGCGGCATTGCCCTGGGCGTGGCCGGTGCCATTGACACCAGCGGCGGCGACGGCCAGCCCGGCTCCCGCACCACCCTGGTGATCCCCAACGGGCCCTATGGGGGCAGCGGCGGCGGCGGTGCGCCTGGCGGCGTGCTGCTGATTGTGGACGGCCACCAGAACCCCCAGCCGGTACTCACCAACAGCAAGCTGGTGGCCTGCTATGGCGACAGCCCCAACAGCCCCGGCAATGCCGGTACCGGCGGCAGCTGCCTGGGCGTGAATGCGGCGCGGGTGTACACGGTGCCGAAAAGCCGCACCCCGTACCCCAACTATGCACAGGACCCGGAAATCGACCCGGCGCTGCAGCAGGCCCTGGCGGAGGCCCAGCAGGCGGCCCAGGACGCGGCGGACGCACAGGCGGATGCCACGGCGGCGCTGGCCGACCTGGACGATATTGCCGCGGATGGCAAGTTGCACCCCAGCGAGAAGCTGCGCGCGGTGCTCGAATACAACGCAATGAGCAGTGAGCAGGCGGGCATCACCGCCAGCGCTACCACTTTTGGCATTACCAGCGAAAAAACCGCCTACACCAGCGCGGTGAATGCGCTCACCAGTTACCTGAACGGACTCACCCCGGACTGGGACAACACCGGCACCACCACCAGCATTAGTCGCACCCTGTGGAATAGCAACTGGCAGGCGGTGTACGACGCGCGCCAGGCGCTGCTCAACAAAATTGCCGATATTGCCGGCTTGCGCGCGGACTGGGCGCAGATTGGCGGTGCCGGCAAGCCCGAGGACGGCGCCACCAAAAACCTGTTGAGCTACGACGAGTACAGCAAGCAGCTGCTGGACGATGGCAACGTGGTGGGCCTGCTGGAAAGTCTGGCCAGCGCCAAAAACCGGATGCTGCGCACCGCCGGCGCGGGGTTTAATGAATCGTTTATCGGTAGCAATTCCGCCGACGACTGGGAGGCCGTAATAGGGACCGCGCGCTACCGGATTGTCGAGGGAGATATTGGCGCTATTTCTGGCGGCAATGTGCTGCGGATGGGCGGCGAGTACAACGATCTGGACGTCGATGGTAATTTGCGCCTGCACTACCGCGAGCGCTTCCCGTTCGACCCGGAAAAGACTTACCGCATCGAGGTGCGGGCAATAGTTTTTAATGAGGGCGACCTGACCCGCACCATCCACCTCGGCCTGTGTGGTTATGATAAGAACGGCGACCTGATGAGCCGCCGGGGCCTGGCAGAAAATGGCTACCAGCATTACTTTGCTGCAGACAGCCTCGCCGCCGCCGGAGACAGCTGGCAGACCTACGTGGCCTACGTGCGCGGCCACGGAGACTACTATCTGGCGAACGGCATCAACCAATACACCCAGGAAAAGCCCGGGCAGATGCACCCGGACGTGCGCTACTTTGCGCCGCTGATTCAGGCCAACCGGGAAGGCACCAGCGGGCGGGTGCAGGTGGATTATTTCCGCGTGGACATCGTGGACGAGGCTGGGCGCATCAACCTGCTTCAGCAGCGCGAGGGTGCGGTATGCCTGTTGCGCGAGGACTTCCGCGAGGAAAACATTGGCGTACCAACAGAAACCAATTTCAACGGGGGCGCGCAGTACACGTTTTCCAGTGAGGTGGCCGCGCGCGGTTACATTCACGCCTTGCTGCGAGATGCCGAAAACGGTGTGCACGTCGGGTTAAATGACGAGGAGCTGGGGGTTTGCGCCGGACCCAACAACGCCACCAAGTGGTACACCTTTGAGGTGGATATTGTGGCCGGCACCAATACCGTGTCGATTTGGTCCAGCAATACCGATGGCGCCACCATATACGGCGTGGTGGCGGTTGCCGGCGGCGCCGGTGATCCGCAGATGTGGCTGGAGGGGCAGAAATACGCCCACGGCTGCGGGCTGATTTTGAATGCCTCCACCTTCACCAATCAAGGAAGCAGCGGCAGCGATGGCGAACTGTATATCCACGGCTACGACGCCAAGGGGGCACCCCAGGACGTGGATGGCTGGATCGTGTGGAACAGCAAGCGCGTGCCAATTCCGCGGCACCAGCTGAACCCCAGCCGCATTGGCCACTATCTGATTGTGGTACGCCTTAATACGTCCGGTAACGGCCTGAACACCTTCACCGGCGGCCAGCAGGTGATCCCGGTGTATGTGGAGCACGGTGTGTATCGCTACCGGTATTACGACGGCAGCACGCAAACCATCGAGTTTACGCCCAACGAGCGCGACCTGGTGATCGGCGAGTTTTACGCCGACGCCGGCGAGCATATCGAAAGCGGCGGCATGTACCAGAACCCGCGCCCGCTGCTGGGCTTTCCGGCGCTCACCAGCGGCCTGAACATGAAAGGCCGCGCGGTGGACCAGCGCACCCTGCCCATGGTGCAGTCGGACCTGGCCAGCATTGCGCTCAGCTCTGTGTGTACCGCGGTGGATGCGGGTAGTACCGCTACCATCAATATCGCCGCGCACGATGTGCAGTTCGGTGGATTCACCGTGGCGTATAACTCCGCCAGCATTACCGGCCTGCAATTTGTCAAAAAATACTATGTGTATTGCGACGATGAGGACTTTGCCGGCGGTGCGGTGACCTACCACGCCACCACCAACTGGGCCACCGCCAAGGGCAGCCCCTACCGGCGTCTGGTGGACGTGATTACCACGCCGTCCGACGGCGGCAGCAGTAGCGGCGGCGGCTGGACGCCACCAGACGAGTGTGTGTGTGCCGATATGTGGCTGCTGGATGGGCTGCAGGCGGCAGACGCGCGCGCCGGTGACCTGATTAGCGTGTGGGAGCCGGGCGACCAGCTGTGGCACGGGCCGATTAAATCCACCAAATTGGTGGAGGACATCGACTGCGTGCGCCTGGTAACGGAAAGCGGGGCGGAGGTGCACTGCAGTACCACCGCGCCGGTGACCGATCGCGACGGCGTTGTGCGCCGCGCCCCGGACACCCTCGGCACCTGGGTGGGCGTGAGCCACCACGGCAGCCACGATGTGACCTGGGAGCGCATCACCCGCGTGGAGCCTATCGGCCAGCGCGCGGTGTGTCGCATCAAGGTGGGCGGTATCAGCTACGCCGCAGGCCGGAACCCCGCGCACCGCATCATCACCCACAACCCGTACTACAAGCCTTAACCGCTTATCCCATCAACCAATCCACACCGCCGCGGCCAGGGAGCTGTCGGCCGCGGTGCTCTTTTGCCTCAAGGAAAGCGAGCGAGATATGACCGTGAGCAATGTCACTTATGAAAACGCCAACGCCGACGTGACCGGGCTGCAGCCCGGCCAGGTGGCGCTGCGCATCACGTCCGGGGTATTCACCGGCGAGCTGATCCGCGTGCAGGTGCTGCGCATCGAGGAGGACGTCAACAAGGACGGCAACGTGGATCAGCTAAACCTGAAAACCACCGGCGCCGTGATCAATACGGACAACACCGTCAAAGCCACCCCGGGCGGGCGCGCCATGGAGTGCCCGGCCAAGGTGGACAGCATTCTGGTGGCGGCCATTGCCGAGGGCACCGTAGACCCACTGGTGCGCCAGGCCGAGGTCACCGACGAATGCGTCTACCGAATGCTAAACCTGGCGGTTTCCATGCAGGCGTGGGAGTCGATCCCCAGCGCCGGCTGATCCGCCCGGATACAGCACCCAATCCCACAACACCAACGAGAGAGCAAAACCGATGAAACCAAAACTTAGCTGGACCCAAGGCGCCGTGGCGCTATTCCTGGTGATTTTACTGTGCGCGCTGGTTGCCGAGCGCGCGGACGCCCGCCCGGTGGTGAGCCTGGGGCACACCGCACTCAACAGCCACAACACCGTGGGGGAAATCGGCTGGCAGTTCGGCGCCGCCCACCAGTGGGAGCTGGCCGCCACCGCCATAGGCCAGGGCCACACCGACCGTGGCCCCATCGACCGCAACTGGATTTATTCAATCAGCCGGCGGGTACAGCCGGGGTGGACGATCCTGGGGGCGCAGAATTACTACCGCCTGGGCGTGTCCTATGTGGACGGCTCGCCGCTGGTGGGGGATATCAATTATCGGCTCGGGGTAGGGCTGCAATGGAGTGTAGTGGCACTCGAATATTTTCATTACTCGAGTGCCGGGATCAATGATCCGAATACCGGTATCGATGGGATCCAGATCCGGGTGCCGTTTTAGCTCAGACTTCCTGGAAGTCGAACAGCTCGCGCGGCTCAACCCCGAGTGTGCGGGCGATGTCTTCCAGCAGATCAAAGCGAGGGCCGTGTATGCCGCGCTCAATGTGGCTCACGGTCTCAACACTGACATCCAGTAGGAACGCCAGATCTTCCTGGCTAATGCCTCGAGCTTTGCGCAGCACCGTCAGTCGCTGGCCGAATTGTTGCTTTAGGTTCCTTTTCATGCCGCGAGGCTATTGCCCGGGGCGGAAAAGCAACACGTAGTTTAACTACGGTTTTTGGTTTTCGCGTAAAGCTTGTGCAGTCCCTCGATCGAGCGCTGAATGTGTAACTGCCAGTCTGTGGGGAGCTGCGCGTAGAGTTTTGCAATGTGGGGCGCGAAGGGGACGCGAGCGAAGTGGTGCGCGTGTTCTTTGCCGTATGCTTCAGCCAGCGAGATACCGACCGCGTCGCACCAGCGAGGCAGGAGGTCGCTCGGTATTCGCTGAACACCGCTCTCCATTTTCGATATTTGTGACCGCGACAAATTGCCCACGCGTTTCCCTGCTTCCGTTGCGGATAATCCTTGCCGCCGCCTTGCCGCTCTCAACCGCTGACCGATCTTACCTGGCACAGAACTCAAACCGCCGTACTGTAATGCCGTGAAATGTGCGCGATTATAGAAACACTGAGTGGATAAGTGTTTCTAATTTAGCGCTTTCCAGCATTGGAACTTAATGAATCACTTTAAAAGCGGTAGATTTGAACTGTTTCGCAGAAATTATCGAAACGATGTTCTAGGTAGCCCATTTTTGCTGCAGTTTGGATGTGCAGTGGTCAGTGTGGGTGGAATTATTTTTCCGCTCTTATTTGTCGCTATTGTGCGTTTGAGCTGACGCTTTCGCAGAGATGTGGTGGGGCTTGGAAGGGTCTATCTCTATGAAGTGGTCAGGGGACGTGATTCCCCTCCGTTCGCTAGAGGCAGTTAAGTATTCCTACTGAATGGAGAATAATAAGATGTTTGCCGCACACGTTAAGCAGCTATACCGAGTGAAGCATCTCAATGTTGGCCTGGAATGGATCGCCATGTGTCCAGACCAGAATGCCAGGCAGGTGCTGACAGAGCTGGTTGGAGAGGAAGTCGGTGCGGTGATCGCCGGCGCAATTCAGACTGCCGAAGCGAAAATGCGAACGGCAAACCGTACCGAGCCGGAAGGCGCATCTGGCCAGGGGCCGCAGCCGCTACGCGGCTAAACGCGGCCCCTGGCGGGCGGGCCGAACGGCGGCAGTCGCGCAGGAGACCGCTGCGCGGACTCCTCAACGCGCGCCTACGCGCCCCCGTTCGGCCCGCCCGAATCAACCTCAGTGGAGGCGACAACCATGAGCGAAGATGTTCCGGCCTACGGCCTGGACGCTGCGCGCCCGGAAATATACGCCCGCTTCGATGCTGGCTGGTCCCCGCCGGTACCGGTGGAGATCCGCGCGGAGCTGCAAAAAGCCCACCTCACAGCCAAGGCCGCAGCGGCCCTGATTGGCGTTCCCGATCTGGCCAGTTACCTCAATGGCGACCGGCAACTCAGCTACAGTGCCTGGCGGCTGCTGTGCCTGTATTCAGGCAGTGTCGAGGGGGTAGGGTGATCATTTTCTTGGCGTCACGAAAATGGTGTATGCCTATACAGGTTGGCGGTGTGGTAATATTCGCGGCCTCAAGGCGCCATGCGGGCTATAAGGGCGCTATCAGCGGGAAGGATTGCCACACTAAAACAGCTAAGTCGTTGTTTTTAAAGACTTGTCGGTCTGCTTGTGGCTCCTGAGGTCGCGGGTTCGATCCCCGTCGGCCACCCCATATTGACCTTCTGGTCCCGAGAACCCGGCTTTATGCCGGGTTTTTTGGTTTTCGGGCGCTATTGTTCTATCGGCTGCCTTTACCGACCCCGGGGCGATCTAGGATAATGCGCGCCAGTTCTCACCTTTCTATTGTCCTGCGGGCCAAGGCTCGGCCCAGGGTTAACCATTTCACGCTTAGGGGAAAAAAGTGACTGAAGTCGTCGAACGCAAAGCAACCAATGTCCATTGGCACGATGGAGACGTAACCCGTGGGGATCGCGCTGCGATGTTGGGCCACAAGGGCGTGACCCTGTGGTTTACTGGCCTGTCCGGTTCCGGCAAGAGCACCGTAGCGGTTGCTGTGGAAAAGGCCCTGACTGCGCGCGGCGTGCTCAGCTACCGGTTGGATGGCGACAATATTCGTCTCGGTATCAACTCCAACCTCGGTTTTTCGGCAGAAGATCGCCAGGAGAACATTCGCCGGGTTGGTGAAATCTCCAAGCTGTTTGCTGACACCGGTGTGGTGGTATTGAGCAGCTTCATCAGCCCCTACGCGGAAGACCGCGCTCTGGTGCGCAAGGTACACGAAGAAGGTGACCTGCCGTTCATGGAGGTGTTTATCGACTGCTCGCTGGAAGCGGCGGAAGAGCGCGATCCGAAGGGGCTGTACAAAAAGGCCCGTGCTGGTGAAATTCGCGGCTTTACCGGAATTGACGACCCCTATGAAGCGCCTACGAGCCCGGAACTTCACCTGCGCACTGACCAGATGAGCCTGGAAGATGAAGTCGAGGCCGTCATCAAGGCGCTGCAGGAGCGCGGCATCATCATTTGATGTCTGTGGCAGGGCATTCCATCAACTGGCACAGCGTCAGTGGGAATGTTCTGCCGTCTGCGCCCATCCGGGGCAATTTTTTGTCGCCGTGCCCCGGAAGTCTCACCTTTGTTCCCTGTGATTTCTCGCTGCTCTCGGTCTGATTTTTGACCGCCCTCGCACACCGAATTTTCTTCGAGTCTACTCCGCCGCCAACTCCCCAACGCTTTTCCCGGCGCCACATATACTGTTGCTGTGCCTGTTTGATTTGAAGAATCGAGCGGCACAGGGAACAAAAGGCGTACGGAGGCGGCTATGGCTTGGAGCACACGGAAACTGTTTGCCCGATTGAATGCGCGGCGAGTAGTGACGGGATTGGTGGCTTCATTTTTTATTCTACTGGGGTTGGGCGGCTGGTTTGTTTACGAAAAGCTGCCAAGAATTCCCGGGGTGCCCAAATCACCGGTAGTCGGCGTGCCACCTGGCGCTCTGGATCACGCCCCGCAACCGGCGTACGCCGGCGACCACCCGCGAAAAACCGGCCGGCCTGCGGAATACTTTCCATTTCCCATTGCCATTGGCGAAACCGGCCCGGTTGAAACCCTGTTTGCGGGGCCGTCTACCTATCCTTTCTTGTGTGGCGAAAACAAGATTACCGGCGCCCAGCCTCTGGTGGACAACCACAAGGGTGAAGGTGTGCCGGTGTTTGCCCTGAATGAAGATGGGCAGCAAACGGATGAAATCATCGGCTACAGTCGAGACTGCAGCCACAGTACGTCGGTCTCCTATGTTTACCGCAGCACAATCGACGGCCAGTTCCACCCTCTGGCAAATGCACAAAATGATATAGACCAGGTAACGGTTAACGGGAAAACCACCGACTTTGTCGTGCGTCTCGAAACCGGCACGATCAACCGATTTTTTTACTCCATAGCTGTATTGCGCGGGGAGGGCGAGACCGCCGAGAAGCCCAATACCAGTAACTGGAATAAGCGGCTGATCTATCAATTCCGTGGTGGTGTGGGTGTGGGGCGTCGGCAGGGTAATGTCAGCCGCAAGGCGATTGTCGAACGGCGAGCAGATCAACTCGCGCGCGGTTATGCCGTGGTTTACTCCACTGCCAATCAAACCAGTAACCATTACAACATCTGGTTGGCGGAAGACACCGCACGCCGATTAAAGAAACAGTTTGCCGCGCTGTATTCCGAGCCACTGTATACCGTCGGCATCGGTGGATCTGGTGGTGCGATTCAGCAGTATCTTTTGGCCCAGAATGCGCCCGGCGTTCTGGATGCCGCGCTGCCGCTGTACTCCTACCCCGATATGGTGAGTCAGACGATTTACGTATTTGACTGCGAGCCCCTGGAGTACTTTTTCGATGTGGTTGCCGCCGAAGACCCGCGCTGGCGCGATGTATCGGAGCGCGAAGCGGTCATAGGCTTGGCGACCAAAGAAGAGTTTGATCATCGCTTTAAGGTACTGGAAAACGCGGCTGCGTTTTTCGATGGCCGTTATCGTGCAACCGCTAACGGTGCATCGGAGTGCGTACAGGGCTGGCGCGGTCTGGTACCGCTGGTCAATAACCCCAATTTTGTGCATTTCAGCAACAGCTTCGCGGATCATGTTGCGGAAAAAACGCACTGGTCGCACTGGGAAGACCTGCGTGATTTTTATGGTGCGGACCAGAACGGCTATGCCAACAGTGCCTGGGATAACCAGGGGGTTCAGTACGGTCTCCAGGCCCTTAAGCAGGGGCATATCAACGTTGATGAATTTCTGCGGCTAAACGCCACCATCGGAGGCTGGAAGGACCCAACGGAGCAGGGCGGCGAAAAACTGTGGTTCATGAATGGAGAGGTTTTTCCCGTGGAGCTCTCTGTGTGGAGCGAACACAACATGAACCTCGGCAGCCTCGACAATCCTGCACCACGCAGCATTGCCAATGTGGCGGCCATCGAGGGTATCTTTCGCTCCGGCCACGTGTTCCTGGGTGATGTGGAAATTCCGATCCTCGATGTGCGGCATTATCTGGAAGGTGAACTGGACATGCATCACAGCCTCGCGTCTTTCTCAAGCAGAGAGCGCATTCGCCGGGCAAGAGGCCATGCTGATAACCAGCTGATCTGGATGAGCCATAAAAGCTATGATCCGATAGATGAGGCGCTGGATATCATTGATCACTGGATGCAAAAAATCATTGAGCATCCAGAACTGGGCGTGGCCGGCAACAAGCCGGTGGAAGCCACGGATCGGTGTTTCGATAAAGATGGCAATGTGATGGCCGCTGGCCCGGGTGTGTGGAATGGCGAATGGAATCACAAACCCGCAGGCGCCTGCATGCAGCAGTACCCGATTTACAGCACACCGCGGTTGATGGCCGGAGCGCCTATCACAGGGGATGTGTTCAAGTGCGCATTGCAGCCGGTGGAGCGTGCGGTCGCGAAGAATCTGTATGGACAAGCAACGGCAAATGTCGTCGAGCGAATCGAGGATCTGCGCAGGATTTTTCCCGACGGGGTGTGTAACTACAATGCGCCCGACATAGGCCGCCCAAAAAATCCCCTGTTCCAGAAGGGGGGCGATGTCATGATCGCGGGGCATCCCGTCAGTGCGGATTATCGCCAGCTGGGTGAAGCGTTTGCGCAGGAAATTGAGCCTGCCGGCGAAGACATTCAGCCAACACCGGTATCCGTCGAAGACCCGGAGGCAGCGGAAAATAATTTGTAAATTTTGGCGCATTTTTTGTTGACACAAAATCGCAGTCGGGTATGATGCGCCTCGCTCTCGGGGGACAAGCCCAGAGCAAAACGGAAACCTTCTCAGGAAGTTACCGAATTGGGTGGTTAGCTCAGTTGGTAGAGCGGCGCCCTTACAAGGCGTAGGTCACAGGTTCGACCCCTGTACCACCCACCACTCCTCGAGGGGAGTGCACTACCGTGGACCGGTAGTTCAGTTGGTTAGAATGCCGGCCTGTCACGCCGGAGGTCGCGGGTTCGAGTCCCGTCCGGTCCGCCAGATACAAAAAAGCCCCTGTTCGAAAGAACAGGGGCTTTTTTGTATCTGGCGGACCGGTGTAACTGAACCCCCGTTCGACCAAATCGCATAGCGATTTAGGACGCCAGAGCGCAGCGGCGGCGCCCGGAGGGTGAGCGGCGTAGCCGCGAATCAGTCCCGTCCCGATATGGCACATGCTGTATCCGTCGGTTCCGCGATCTTTGCAATATGTCCAAAACTAAAATATATTTAGGTCATATGTCCTCTACCTTCAACCCGGAGGCAAAATGGCCAACCCAGCCCAAACCCCACAAACCACCGAAGATCAGGTCCTCCTCGAGGCAACCCTCAACACCGCCAACCACCTGGGCCTGAAAAAGAAAGAACTCAGTGAAATCATCCACCTGGATGATCGTACCCTGCGCCGCCGCAGCGGCCTGGCCCCGCAAAGTGCCGAAGGCCAGCTCGCCCTGTTACTTGTCCGGGCCTATCGCTCCGCGTTTGTACTGATGGGGGGCGAAGAGGGCGCCAAAATCTGGTTCGCCACGGCCAATGGCGCGCTGAATGGCGTCCCCAAGGAAGTCGCTCGCCGCATCGATGGGCTGGTGCGTATCGTCACCTATCTCGACGCCATGCGAGGCAAAGTGTGATCGACCTCGGCGAAAAAATTCGCCAGTCAGCCACCCGCCTGATTGGCCGGCTTTACCGCATCATCGAATCCCAGGAAGAGGTCGCCACGCGAAGTCTCGTCGATAGCCTGCAAAAGCAGGAAGTCTTGGAAAATCTCCTGGAGCAGAGCAAGCCCGCGCGGCTGCCGGGCAGTGAGGATCTTCACTACCTGCTAGCGACCCCATTCCGCTACCCGCCACTGCCCTGGGGTTCTCGCTTCGGCGGCACTGCCGAGAGTGGTATTTTCTACGGCAGCAAAACCATCGGTACAGTGCTCGCCGAGGCCGCTTACTATCGTCTCCTGTTTATCAGCGATATGGAGCAGCCGCCCGCAGCGCCCGTCACCAGCTTCCACCAGGTCTTTTCCGCCAAATACTGCGCCGACCCCGGTATTCGGCTGCAGCAAACAGAGTGGCAAGAACACTGGCCACAAGTCACCCACCCGACCGAATACCGCTATTGCCAGCAACTCGGTGCCCTGATGCGCGAGAGCGGCATCCAGGGGCTGGAAACCCCGTCCGCCCGCGCACTATCCGCGAGGCTGGCTGAACTACCAATCAATGGTGGCGAAGGCATCAATGTTGCCTTGTTCGAACCTCTGGCACTCCTGCGCCGCCCCCCTACCATGGAGGCCGAAGTCACGGCTGAAACGCGCGTCGACCGCGTCACTTTCCTGGTGAAAAGTGGGAGCAGTGTCCACTCAAAATCTTTCGACCGCGAAGCGTTCCTGTCTTCCGGCCAATTACCGCAGCCTGCATGAAGGGGTTGGTGTGTAACGATGCGATACCTCACCGAGCTTAGCGAAAAGGCCTTCCTCGAAGCCGCGAGAAATGTCCCCTATCAACAAATCAATTCTGATCTGTTCCCCGGTATTGATCTCTGGATCCGCCGCGACGATCTGATCGACCCCATTATCTCCGGCAATAAAGCCTACAAACTGCTGTTCAACCTGCTGGAAGCTCGAAAGCAGGGCAATGACACCATCGTTACCTGTGGCGGTGCCTGGTCAAATCACATACACGCCACCGCCGCGGCTGGCCAGCGATTTGGGTTTAAAACCATCGGCATCATCCGGGGTGAAAGGCCCCCGGTTCCAAGTGCCATGCTGCAGGACGCGGAGCGGTTTGGGATGGAGCTGCGGTTTGTGTCGCGCTCCGAGTACCGCAGACGTAATGAACCGGACTTCGTTGGTAGTTTGGGACTGAGCGGGAATGACAGCTGGTTTGTGCCAGAAGGGGGCGAGAACGCACAAGGTGCACAGGGCGTAAGGCTGCTGGGAAAGACAATTGCGGCCACTAGCCCTGTGCGATTTGATGAATGCTGGCTTGCCTGTGGGACAGGACTCACGTTAGGTGCGCTCGCTTCTAGCCTACCGAAAACTACGAAGGCTGTGGGGGTTGCCGTTCTAAAAGCCGAAAGAAGCATCGCGGCTGCGATTGTAGACTGGGGGGGGAGTCTCCCGTCGGGGAGTAATCCTGAATTGATTACCGGCGGGCATTGCGGTGGCTATGGCAAGGTTGATGAATCTTTGATCGCATTTCTTGACGAGGTCGGGCAGCAGACTGGCGTTGTTCTCGACCAAGTATATACGGGGAAGGTGACCAAGGCGCTTGGAGAATTGTGTGAACAAGGCGATAGCAAAATGGGCGAAGGAAGGCGCCAAAGAGTTTTACTGCTACATACAGGCGGCCTGCAGGGAGCTCGGGGGCATCGTCCACGCCGAGGGGGCGAGGGCTCCCGCTGACTAATAAATAGTCTTTGTGGTTGTTGACCGTTCAATCACTATTGCCCAAACCGAGAGTTCGACTCATACCGTTCACTGAGGCATAATCGCCTGTCATTCTTTGCATTTTGGACGATTAGTGACCAGCTTGTTGTCCGAGTCATTACCAAAACTGCACTAGCCCAAATTCGGGCACCTTGGGGGAGCGGTGTCGGAATTCCAAAACATCGGCCTGATCGGCCGCACTGAAAGTGACAGCGCAGTCCTCTCGCTCAAGCGCCTGATGGCCTTCCTGGAGCGAGAGGGTTACTCCGTTGTGCTCGAAAAAAATACAGCCAACGATGTGGCGGGTCACAATGCGCGTGTATCCAGTAAAGACAAGCTCGGGGAACTTTGCGACCTCGTAATCGTTGTCGGCGGCGACGGTAGCCTGCTCGCCGCCGCCCGCGCCCTCGCCAAATTCAGTGTTCCGCTCCTGGGTATCAACCGGGGCCGGCTTGGATTCCTCACCGATATCACGCCCGATGAAATCGAAGAAAAAGTAGGCGAGGTGCTTTCCGGCAAATACATGGCCGAAAGCCGCTTCTTGCTCGATATGTCCGTCACGCGAGATGGTAAGCCAATTGGCAAAGGCTCCTCGCTTAATGATGTAGTCATTCACCCAGGTGAATATATCCGCATGATTGAGTTTGATCTGTTTATCGATGGGCAATTTGTTTATACCCAACGATCCGATGGATTGATTGTGTCGACACCCACAGGCTCAACGGCTTATGCACTTTCTGGTGGGGGGCCAATTATGCACCCAAAGCTTGATGCCATTGTGGTCGTTCCTTTAAATCCCCATGCGCTGAGTAGCAGGCCGATCGTGGTCGAGGGTAGTAGTGAGTTTAAGGTCATCATTGGGGAGCACAATTCTACACACTCCTATGTGACCTGCGATGGACACGATCAGGTAATTACTGAACCTGGAGACGTGATTCGAATACACAAAAAGCCGCATCGGCTCACTTTGATTCACCCGATTGATCATAATTTTTATGAAACCTGTCGTTCGAAATTAAACTGGCAAATAAGTAGTTGAAATCATGAAGCAGAAAGTGTTAATCGTTTTTGGGACTCGCCCTGAAGCAATTAAAATGGCCCCGCTTGTAAAAGCGTTTAAAAAGCGGAGTGAAGTCGATTGTCGCGTATGCGTAACTGCACAGCACCGCTCAATGCTAGACCAGGTCTTAGAGCTTTTTGAGATCAAGCCCCAATGGGATCTTGATATCATGCAGCCTGGGCAGGATCTAACGGACATTACAGCCCGCATATTGATGGGGCTCCGCCCCATACTGAAAGATTGGCAGCCAGATGTAGTACTGGTGCACGGTGATACGACAACCACACTCGCTGCGTCTTTAGCAAGTTATTACGAAAAAATTCCGGTCGGACACGTAGAGGCCGGTCTTAGAACCGGGGATATATACTCTCCGTGGCCGGAAGAAATGAATCGGAAGATAACCGGGGCAGTGGCAACTTATCATTTCGCGCCTACGGCGAGGTCACAGCACAATCTTTTGTCCGAAGGGCATTTCGAATCGACCGTTACTGTTACTGGAAATACAGTTATTGATGCCCTTTTTGAAGTGCTTAATATAATTAAAAATAATTCTGCAACCGAAACGGCGATTTTAGATGTACTCCCTTTTTTACGAGAAAATCGAAAAATCGTACTAATTACCGGGCATCGTAGAGAAAATTTTGGTTCCGGCTTTGAAAATATGTGTCAAGCCATTATAGAAATGGCAGAGAATAATCCAGAAGTTCAATTTGTTTACCCTGTGCATTTAAATCCAAATGTACGTGAGCCGGTAAATCGAATTCTTTCAGGTCAAGAAAATGTTCTGCTTATAGAGCCTCTTGAATATCTTCCCTTTGTATACTTAATGAGTCGCTCTTATCTGATTCTTTCTGATTCGGGTGGGATTCAAGAGGAAGCTCCGTCTTTGGGTAAGCCAGTACTAGTAATGCGCGATACGACAGAGCGGCCGGAAGCAGTAGATGCAGGCACTGTGAAATTGGTCGGAACAAATAAGGCCGTCATGTGCGTCGAAGTGCAGCGGTTGCTGGATGACAAAGAGTATTACCAAAAAATGTCTGAGGCGCACAATCCTTATGGTGATGGGAAGGCCTGTGAGCGAATCGTTCAAGATGTTTTGAGAGCATTCTCTCATAAGAAAGAAAGTTTAGATGTTGTTGGTTAACAATCGGGGGTAAACATGAAAAAAAGTGAAAATTTCAAGTCTTTAACTGTTATGGGGCTCGGCTATATCGGCTTGCCTACAGCTGCTGCATTTGCGTCACGAAAACTGAAGGTTTGTGGCGTTGATGTTAATGAACATGCGGTGAACACAATTAATCAAGGCGAGATTCATATCGTTGAGCCTGAGCTAGATATCGTTGTGCATTCAACGGTTACAGAGGGTTACTTAAAAGCTTCACTTACGCCTGAGAGTGCAGATGCATTTATAATTGCGGTGCCGACACCTTTCAAAGGTAATAAGCAGCCTGATCTTGCCTATATCGAGGCCGCTGCAAGCGCAATCGCCCCGGTATTAAAAAAAGGCGATCTAGTTATTCTTGAATCTACATCTCCTGTTGGTGCGACAGAGCATATGGCGAAAGGCTTGCAGGAATTCCGGCCGGACTTACGGATTCCTGTATCCAATAGGTCAAGCGGCGAGTTTGATATATATATTTCTCACTGCCCGGAGCGGGTACTGCCTGGGCATGTGATGAGAGAGCTTGTAGAAAATGACCGAGTGATTGGAGGCATGACCCCTAAATGTGCCGAAAAAGCAAAAGAGCTGTACGAACTTTTGGTTGAAGGTGAATGCCTACTTACTGATGTTCGTACTGCCGAAATGGCAAAGTTGACTGAAAATGCTTTTAGGGATGTCAACATTGCTTTCGCAAATGAACTTTCAATGATTGCTGATCGGCTAGAGATTGACGTCTGGGAGTTAATCAGTTTGGCGAATAGACATCCAAGAGTAAATGTTTTGCAGCCGGGGTGTGGCGTGGGGGGGCACTGCATAGCTGTAGATCCTTGGTTCATTGTTTCTCGAACGCCTGAACTGGCCAAACTTACACGAGCAGCCAGGGAAGTTAATGACTCCAAACCCGATTGGGTGTTGGAAAAAGTTGGGCTTGAGATAGCTCGAATTAGTCAGCTAAACCCTATAAAAGATGTGAAAGATATTACTGTCGCCTGTTTTGGCCTTGCTTTCAAGCCTGATATAGATGACTTGCGTGAAAGCCCAGCGCTGAACATAGCAGTGAGTTTGGCTGATCGGCATCCGAGTAAATTATTGGTGGTGGAGCCAAATATATCTAAACTTCCGCGGTCGCTAATGCAAAAAGCGGAGTTAGTTGATATCGATAGCGCTCTAGAAAATGCGGATATTATTCTACTGCTTGTAGACCATGCAGAGTTTAAAGAGCAAGCAAGTAGAATTAAGCAGTTTGTCCGGGTAGTTGATACTCGTGGTGTTTTATAGATCTGGTTAGAGCGTAAGATACAACTTCTCCTGCCTTTGTGGGCAGGAGAAATATTTAACCAGATCGGACTAAAGTCCAGCTCAAGTAGGGTTCTAATTTAGAGTCAATGCAATTTATTTGCGAAGTGCGTTGATGGGATGTCCCGAAATCGTTCAAATACCAAGTAAAGGTTTATTAAGAAAAATATGCAAATAAGTGACCCCATAAAAAAACCATCGCTTGCGGCAGTTTACTATAGCATTGAAGAGCTAAATGACTACCTCAGTAATGAGCTCAGGAAAGATGTTAAGCAACGTATTTTGGCAAGTCCCAGCGAGCAAGCATCGTTTTACGATTTTCTGTGTGTGCTCACAAGCCATGGATACATTTATACGCATCATGAGGAAGGTAAACCGGTATTTGAGCGTTTAGATAATTGCGATCCACGTATTATCGAAGCAATCTGGACAAAAGACAAAGAATTTGAATCAAGAATAAACTCTTTGAAGTACAAAGTTCGCTATGAAGAGAGGATGAAAAGAAAGGCGCTGGCTGAAATAAAAAGAATTACAAGTAGCAAAAAATTTAGAATGGTGTCGGCCCTGACGCCTGTTTTTCGTCGGGTCGCCTATCCCGTTCATATGTTTCATATAGTACGCGCAAAGATCTTGTTTGCCTATGCCTCCCGGAAAAGGAGAGTGTTTGCATCATATATATACAAGCTACAACCACACATCGGAAGATTCGATACGGCTGAATCAAAGATCAACTATATCGATAAGTGGATGGTAAAAACACGTAACATCGAAGAGTTAGAAAAATGTTACTGGTCTATGAAGGATGAGCTGCCATCTGTCACTTGCTACGTTGGATGGGCCCTTTGGAGAAATAGAAAGGAAGATCGCCATTTGGCCAACTCGGTCAAGGCGCAGCTGACCTATCTTGGGAAGATGTATGAGTCAAGAGATTTTTCAATTGAAGTTGATGCAAGTGTAGGCCGTGAATCTCTTGGAACTCGTCGTATTTCCGATGAGATAAATCATCTTGAATGCGGCTTCCCACTGCCGGCACGGCGCTTAGCACCAGCTTATTCCCCTGGGTGCAGTGTTTTATACTTGTTACATAATTCCCTGCCGTATAATTCTGGAGGATATGCAACAAGAACCCAAGGCTTGTTGGTGGGAATAAATAGTATCGGTGATTTTGAGGTTTCAGGTGTTTCACGTCCTGGGTTCCCGACGGATCATAAAAAATATATTAGCAAGCCTTTGCCAACTGTTGTTCCATTGAGAGATGTAATTAATGGGGTATGCTATTTTAGGTGTGATCAAAGTACTCGTAAAAGTATTATTACTTTTTCTGATTATGTTGATTCGTATGCGGCGGAAATAGAGAAGCTCGCTACTAAGAAAAGAGTGAGTATTATTCACGCTGCTTCAAATTTTCCGAACGCTTATGCGGCGATCGTTGCCGCCCGCAATCTTGGCATCAAGTCCGTATACGAGGTGAGGGGTTTGTGGGAAATTACTCGACTGTCAAGGCAGAGTGATTGGAGTGACACCGAACAGTTCAAGTACACGGCAAAAATGGAAGCGGAAGCATGCAAGCAAGCCGATAAAGTGATAACTATAACTAATGCTCTTAAAGAGCTGATGGTCAGTAGAGGGGTGCCGGAGGAGAAAATAACTGTTGTCCCTAACTGTGTGCATACCGATAGATTTACCCCACATAATAAGGATGAAGAGTTGGGTAAGCGTTTAGGTATATCTCGAAAGGATGTCGTAATCGGCTATATTGGATCTATTGTCAATTATGAAGGGCTAGATGATCTATTCAAAGCTCTTAGACTGTTGGTTGATAGGGAGGTGGTAAATTTTCACGCTTTGATAGTTGGAGATGGTGCGGTACTCCCTCAGCTCAAAAGGTTAGTCTCAGAACTGCGGCTTGAGAGCTTCGTAACAATAACAGGTCGAGTCCCTCATGAAGAAGTACAAGCATATTATTCATTAGTAGATATTGCACCATTTCCTCGTAAGCCATATGAAGTGTGTGAAAAAGTGTCACCACTGAAGCCATTTGAAGCGATGGCGAGTGAAAAAGCTGTACTCGTATCTAGTTGTGCAGCTTTGACAGAGATTGTTGAGAATGAAAAAACCGGATTAGTATTTGAAAAGGGCAATATAATTGACTTTAGCAGCAAGTTAGAGTCTTTGATCCAAAAGCCTGATCTTAGAGTTTTACTCGGTCAGAACGCAAGGCGTTGGGTGTGTGAAAATCGAGACTGGAAAAATGGAGCCAGTATTGTGAATGAGCTTTATTCAAGCTTGTAGATAGATTGATAGACTTGTTCACTGCAGAATTCGGGGAAGTTTTGGAATATACAATCGTGAACTTTGAGCAACATTCAGTTATTCCGGTGGAGACGTTTCTTCATCGAATATTTCCTGCCGGACTCTATGAGTCAGATAAAAATCGCATTGTCAGAGAGAGAATTTTTAAGCCAAGGAAAGACTGTGAAGAGCTTGCACTTACTCTACCAGTAGACTGGGAAGCTGTTAAAGATTCTTCAGATAGAAATTGGCGTATGCAGCTTCAGGGCTGGACGATGTTCCATCCTGTTATGAATTTTTTTGACTCTTACGAAGATAAGAATGAAATTGTCGATTATTTTCTTGCCATCGCTCGTGACTGGTATGGTCAATACAAAAATGATCCCGATAATGTAACCACTTCAAGAATGCCGTCTAGCTATGCATGGTATGACATGTCGGTAGGGTTCAGGGCGCTAATACTTGCCTTTATGATAAATAGAATTGGCTTCTTTAAAATTCCTTTATCTGAGGCTGATCGAGATATTTTGAGGTGCCTGGCTGAAAAGCACATTGCTAATCTTTCTTCTGAGGAAACCTTTTCTCTTAATAATCACGGGATTTTTCAGATCCATGGTCTTCTTGCACTTCTAACTGTTCTAGGCGCGGATGAGACTGATGACAATGTAGGTTATGCCCTGGCGAGAATGGAAGAGCTTGTTAGCTCCCAGTTTGATGCAAGTGGAATACATTTAGAGCACTCCCCTCACTATCATTTCTATGTCTTATCCACATTCTTAGCGGTTATAAAGTCTGGCTGGTATGCTAGAAGTGATTTAATTGAAGGTAGGATTAATCAGGCGCAAACCAAGAAAAAATGGTTGGTCGACCCTCTGAAGCGTCCAGTATGTGTGGGAGACTCAATTTTGACAGTTCAGGATTCTGTCGATTTTTCTGGTGAGAACTTTCAAGAGTCTTTCTGCATTTCAGATTTCCACGAAAGTGGATACGGAATCGTGCGATCAGCATGGCATAAAGACCCTAATAATTCTTCCATGCTTTTTTTGACAGCTGCTTATCACTCGAAGTCCCATAAGCACCGGGATTGTATGAGTTTCGAGTGGTTCGAAAGTGGTGAGAAAATCATATGTGATAGTGGTAAATATGGATATCGCAGCGATAGGTATAGAAACTATTTTCTCAGCGCTAGAGCGCATAATTCTGTGGAAATTGAAGGATTTGATATTCTAAAAATCAAGCCTTATGGTTCAGCGTTGAACTCCGTAGAGCAAGTGTCAGAAAATATATTTCGTTTTAACGCTAACCTTGACTACCCGGCGATCAAGCATTCTCGAGACATTTATTTTAAGCCTGGATGTTGGGTTGTCGTAGTGGATGATTTGGATTTTGTACGAGAGAGAGGGTTTACCCAGTGGTTTCATTTAGACAAGCGATTCCATATATCTAGTCTGCTTGAGCGCTCGCTATATTGTTTGGATAGTTCTGGAAACGAAATTTACATTGATTGCCTAAACGGTAGTGTTTCTCCGATAATACATTATGGTGACGATAAGAACCTACAAGGTTTTATATCAGAAAATGATTACTGTTTTTCCCCAGCACTAGCTCTTGGGTTTAAAGGCTTTGGTAAATCCGAGAAGCTAGTGACGGCACTCAGTCTTACTGAAGACAATCGCGAAGATGCATTGGCATTTGTGGCTCATCATATTGAGCCTGAACTCTTGAAGAAAACAGTCATTTTAAATGAGAGGTCTAGTAAAAGCATTTTGCCAAATATCCAGCATCAAGTTTATTTGGATGCAAGTGCCTTTAGTCGGGCGTTTGGCGAGAGAACAAATAGGGTCTACATTGATAATGTGCCGTTGACGTTTTACTCTTCTTTTTCTTCTGAGTGCCGGAAAGTAATCTTGATGCTTCCTGGTGCGACCAAGCGCTCCAAGGGAATATATGACTTTCAGCGTCATAGTTGGGCTAACGACTTTAAGGATTTTGATATCATATCATTTTCGGACCCTAGTATTAGAGATGATAACAATATTTCCATTGGTTGGTTCCAGAATTCCGAAAAAGCATATGGGATAGATGCGCTCATAAAATTTGTACAGTTACTTATTGAACGTGACTACTATAAACCAGAGGATATTACAATTTTTGGCTCTTCCGCTGGCGGGTTCGCTGGCTTGAAGCTTGCCAATGAGCTCCCGAAGTGCCCTGTGATCGCTATCAACCCACAACTGTATCTAGAGCGATATACTCCCTCTCATTTTCTTGGCATGTTGGAGTCCTGCTATCCTGGCTTGGATCGAAATCAAGTTGTGAAAAAGTACTCTACAAGACTTTCGGTGAATTTAGATGGCGGTGCTAGAGAGAGTCCTGTTTGTATTTTTCAGAATGTCCATGATGAATCACATTTGCTGAGGCATCTTAAGCCTATGATAAATCGCTACAAAGGCGATATTACAGAATTTAATTTTGGAAGCGGTAGTGTTGTTAGTAAAACTGGATTAAACATTGTCTATTATGATGATCCTGAATTAGGCCACTCTCCACCAAATAAAGAAACGACTCTTAAAATGATAGCGTTAGTCACTCAGTCTATGTATGAGTGACCCTTTTGGAGTTTTTTATTGAAATTAATTTTGATAGGCGCAATGGGAGCTGTGTTGTCTAATAGCTTGGTCTCATACTTCAAATGGTATTATTCAGTTGGAAGCAAATTTCTAAAGAAGGCTTGGCTTGCTACGATTTCGATTGTTCTGGCGAATGTGTTTTCACAAGTTTTTGCAATTCTTGCTTTTTTACTGCCGCTCAAAGTTGTCATATTAGTGGGCACTCAACGTATTCCACGGTACTTTCCTTCAGCGTTTTCTGTATTCGATCATGAGACTTTAATACTGATGCTCGGAGGGCTCTCTGCAGTTTTCTATGTTGTTCATTTGGGTCTTGAAAAGCTTATAGGCGTGTTTTCAGATATATCTACCAAAAAGCTTCTGGCGGCTAATAACAAAGTAGTATTATTTGAAAATCAGGAAGATGTTGCAAAGGATGGGTACTCCAGGTATGCACGGAGTCTGGGTGGGGGCATTCTTATTCTCTTGATATCTGCGGGTATTGCTTATCTTTCATCGTTAGTTTTCTTCATTATACTTGGTTTTGCATTTTTTCTGTGCTCTATCGGGTACTATCTTTGTAGGAGAGACGAAAAATTTTCCAATACGTATCTTTCTAGTTTCGTAAAGGTCGGCGCATCTGTCGGATTTTTGCTGGTATTTCTGTCAATATTGATTTTCTTTTTTACTGGGCGGGAAATTCAACCATTGTCCGCTATTTTAACATTGATTCTGGCGCGGCAGTTGACCGGTAAATCTGTAGGTGCCTTCCATGATATGACCTGGCTGAATAGCAGAAAAAACCAATTGAATGTACTTTTTTTTCATGGTCATGTCTTGCTGCCGAGTTCAAAAAGTCAGGCTGCAGACTTTTGGAGTCACATTAATAAAGATACCCTCAGAGTGATCATTGGTAAGAGTGGTGGAGAGAGATATTCCTTAGGCGGTGAGCCCATGGAGTTTAATTTTCGACAAAGTGGGGTGCCTGATGTTATTGCATTTGATGTGTTTCATTCAGCTTCTGTCGCCGAGGAGGAGCGCGCATCGCTATATTTGAAGATATATGGTGAGAAACGTTCACGCTTGTCCGATCACGAAGCGTTGATACTAACTTTGCAAGAGGGCTTGCCGGTCCCTAATCTGTTGAACGTCGGAAAGCTCGGTGATTTTAAATGGCACCTATTTGATTTTACTGGGCACCGTGAAGTTTCTCGTAAGGAGGCGAGGTTATGCGCTTGGAAAGTTGTGGCAAATATGATGTCCGTTCCACCAAGTTCAGCATTGATTTCAAGCTACACAAGGTCTCGACAAATGATGTGGGGTCAGATAAATGACGTTCTATTTAAGCGTCTAAGTGTAGCGGTTATTGGTGCTGGTTTAGAAGTTCAAGCTCAGCTTGCTAGTTTCTTTCATTGTCGAGAAATTATCTTCCAAAAATTAAGCTCCTTACCACTGGCAATAGTGAATCCTGATTTAAAGGCTGACTCACTATTTGTAAATTTTGAGAAAGAATATGTGTGTGGAAATTGGGGCCGATGGTGCTTGGAGCCAGTGGGGGCAGGTTGGCCTCTAGATGATTGGGCCTTGGATAAGCTGCCAGAAGCTGTCGAGCTGGCTAGATCCCGCAGGGATGATTTAAAAGATGTTGGGATTGCCAGTGTTACACTTTCTGCATTCATATATGAGTTTTTAGCCCTCTGCCAAAGGCAGAGTTTTAAAGAAGCTTTGGTTTTACTTCCACAGATTAATTCTATGCTACAGAATAGTAGTACGGATCTTGAAGCTGTAAATTAAACGACGCAATAGAGGTGGTAAAGTTGACAGCGGTATCCATGCTTGTTTGGAATGAATTTACTAACGATGCTAGAGTCTTAAAAGAAGCGCAGACACTGCAAAAAGCTGGCTATGTTCTAACTATACACGCGCTCCACACGCCTGGCGTCACCGAACATGTTGAGGAGTTGGCTGGCGGCATAAGAGTTAAACGAATATCTCGAAGTCCGCTATGGCGATTGAGAAACAGGAAAAGTTTTCAGCGCCAGGGCAGTGCTAGCTCCAAAAACCATAGTATTCCAGTGACGCCTTTGCGGCAGGGACTTAGGATTCTAGCGAGGCTCTGGACACATTTTGGGCTGTTGTTAAGCATAGTTAAAGCAAGACCTGGTGTAATCCATGCCCATGACGTGAACGTGCTGCCGACGGCATGGGTTGCTTCGATAATTTGCCGGATACCCCTAGTATATGACGCACACGAGATTAGCACTGATCGTGAAGGCTATGTAAACTTTCGCAAAATTGTCGGCTGTGTTGAAAAATTCATTATGCCTAGAGCCGCAGGTTGTATTACAACAACCGATGCCAGGTCGAAGTTTTTCGCGAGAGCGTATGGAATTGATCGTCCGTTAGTTTTGCAAAATCGCCCGAGATACACGTCTGTCGAAAGAAATAGTACGATTCGTGATTGCCTTAAGCTGACTAAGTCATGGCCAGTTGTTTTGTACCAAGGAGGCTTACAGCAAGGTAGAGGATTAGAGAAATTTGTGCGATTAGCCTCTGAAATTCCGAATGCCTATTTTGTGTTAATTGGCGGGGGGCGCTTAACCAGTCATTTGTTAAGTGTCGTCGAGGATTGTAAATTAAACGAAAGGGTTTTTTTCATTCCGACAATAACACTGAATGAACTCCCAAAGTTTACAGCATCTGCAGACATTGGTGTGCAACCAATAGAAAATACCTGTCTGAACCACTTCACAACAGACTCCAATAAGCTATTCGAGTATGTTATAGCCGGGCTACCCGTCGTGGCTAGCCATCTTCCTGAGATCGCTAAAGTTGTACAGGAGTTCAAACTTGGGCTTCTTGCATCTCCAGAAGGTAAAGAGGAATTGCGGGATGCCATAATCAAGCTGGTTGATGATGAATCATTACGGAAAAAGTTTAGTGAGAACGCTTATAAAGCTGCCTTAAAGTTGAACTGGGAAGTGCAAGAGGGTGAGCTTGTAAAGCTTTACAATAAAGTTGTTGCTGCGGAAATACTTTAATTATGGCTGCGGTCGACGGAGAGCGAAGAATACTTTTACTAAGTTACTATTTTCCTCCAGACTTGAGTGCCGGGTCATTCCGCTCAAAGGCTTTGGTGGACGCTTTAATGAGGCGTTTCGGCTCGAAGGTGACATTACATGTTATAGCTGCGCAGCCAAATAGATATTTATCAATGGCAAAAAAAGCAGAGTTAGTTGAGTCGTTATGCGATGGTAGGCTTCTCATAGACAGGGTTGATATTCCTCAGCACTCTGGCGGTATGGTTACGCAGGCAATTTCATATGCGGTATATGCGTTAAAATCAATTCGTCTTGCTAGGAGTAATAGATATTGCTTGGTTATAGCTACATCTTCACGGCTTATGACGGCAGTCCTCGGTTCATTTGTGTCTCGGCGTGCTAATGCAATTTATTATCTAGATATTCGTGATATTTTTGTAGACAATATTGGGTATGTTTTTCCTAGGCGTATGAGATGGTTGGCAAAATGTTTTTTTTCATATCTTGAGCGATGGGCACTAAGAAACAGCAGTCAAGTCAATTTGGTTTCAAAAGGGTTCAAGAGTTACTTTTATTATAAGTATCCAACTCTAAGTTATTCATGCTACACAAACGGGATTGATGAGCTGTTTATTCGGGAAGCTGCGGATAATGTATTTTCGCAAACTATAAAGGGCCCAGGGTGCGCTCGAAGGATTCTATATGCTGGAAATATAGGGCAGGCGCAGTGTTTGCATAATATAATTCCTGAGTTTGCCAGTTTATTACCCTCAAACTTTGAGGTGGTAATTGTTGGGGATGGGGCAAGAAAAATTATGCTAGAGGAGGAGGTTTCAAGGTTAGGTTTGAAGAATGTTGTTATCTATAAGCCCGTTGCTAGGCAATTGTTAATCGAGATGTACAGGTCGGCAGATGTGTTATTTCTTCATCTTGATGATAATCCCTCGATGCACAAAGTTCTTCCTTCCAAAATTTTTGAGTACGCTGCGACAGAAAAGCCTATTGTTGCTGGAGTTAGCGGGTATGCCGCAGAGTTTATAGCCGAGGAGATTGTTAATGCTGCTGTGTTTAAGCCCGGTGATAGTTATGGCGCAATTTCGGCATTGGATAAGATTGAGTACGGTTTGAGTAAAAGAAAAAAGTTTATCGATTATTATCGGCGGACGAGAATCATGGATCAAATGGCGGATGAGATATACAATGTCACAGATCGCTAACTGTAAAGTCAGAGTTGTAGGTTTGCTAAAATTATTGTCTCAAGTTTCAGGTTTTTTTTTGCTCCTTCTCATGTTGCCTTCTACTGGCCTATGGGCTGCTCAAGAGAAAATATCTTTAAATAATATTAACTTGGTTTACTCTTCTACATATCAAGAGTTTAAAAAGCTGGGATTTCGGCCTCGAAAAGATGTCGACCCTGTCCATTTTGACTTGCCTTTTGATTGGTCTGCAGATCCTTATGATGACAGGAATTGGGTTTTCCAGTTGCAAGCATGGAGAATGATTGACTCGGTGCTAAGGCAGTACCGTAGAACTCAAGATGAGAAATATTTAAAAGAGGCTTTTTCAATTATTCTTGATTGGCACAACTATTATAAGGGAAATGGTAATATCGACCACATGCAGTGGTATGATATGGCGACTGGTATTAGGGCTATGAAGTTAGCTTGGTTATGGCAGGAGCTGGCAAATTATCCCTTTCTAATTTTACCTGCCGATGCGGAAAAGATTCGAGTGTTGATGAGGCAGCATATCGAAAAGCTCCTAGATGAATCATTTTTGGCGCATGGAAATCACGCGTACTTTCAATTGGTGGGTCTGAGGCTTCTCTGTCTCGCGGAAGTAAATTCCGAAGTGTGTAGTAATGAAAGTGAATACAATAGTAAAAAGATGTTCAGCTTACTTGAGCGTCAATTTACTGGGGAGGGGGTGCACAAAGAAAATTCTCCAGCTTACCATTTTTTTACATTGAAAACAATTAGGCAACTTAATATCCAGGGCCTTTATGGTCGTGAGGTATTGGAGTTGATTGATAGAGCTTCCAGGGTCTCTCCTCATTTAGTTTACCCGAATTCGATGGTTGCAAGAATAGGTGATAGCTCAGGGTCTTACTCCGCTGATCTCAATTTTTATTCAGAACCTATGGTTTTAAATGGTGTGAAGTGCCAAGTTGGAGACTTTTCTAAATCAGGTTACTTTTCAATACGGACATTGCCCGATACTCTTATTGAAGACTCGTCACAGCTTTTCATCACGGGAATTTCGTTTTCTGATGAGGCTCACAATCACGCGGATGAGCTTTCTTTTGAATTGTTTCACCGTGGTGAGTTGGTTTTTGTAGACTCTGGGAAGTATTCATACAATAAAGATGAGTTCCGGAGGTATGTAATTTCTGCTTCGGCTCATAACACTCTTTCGCTCGACGGGCTCCCTTCAAGACCGCAAGATGTTGACATTCCTGGAAGTAAACTTATAAGTGTAAATTTTTCCGACTCTAGCGTTAGAGTTTCCGGAAAATTGACTAGGCCTGGGCAGTTTGAACACAAGCGAGTATTTGAGTTGAAGCCATTCCATCTCTTAGAGATTTATGATGATTTTCACGAAAAGTTGTCAATTATTGACATGTTTAGGAAGTTTTTCAATGATTATTCACTTGTAAGTAATTTGCATGTTAATCCGAAATTAGTCGTTGATGTTGTTTCGGCTGACACTGTAGAGGTTCCAGGGTACGCAATAGTAAAGCTTAAATCGGAAGACTGTGAGCTGAATGTTTTTAGTGGTCGTGAAAAGCCGCTTTTGGGGTGGGTTAGTTTTGGATATAACGAAATCTCTCCCTCGTCAGTGATTCAAGCTCGCTGCCCGAATAGCTCTGGTTTTTTGAAGTGGGAGATCTCTTTGCTCTGATGGATGGCGGAGTTTCAAATTTATTTTTGGTTGATTTTCGCTTGGGCCGATTTAATTTGCTGGCCAAAATTATTTAATTTAATTTGATTTAACTGGTGATCAATATGTTTTTAAATGGTCTTGAAGAGTCTAAAGAAATTAATCCGATAATTGTTTGCGGTGCGGCGCGATCAGGTACGAGAATGGTGACCGATTTGCTGAATGAGCACCCGGAAATAGCGGTCCAAGAAGAGATGCATGCAAAAACTATCGAGAGTTTTTTTGCTTTTCTCAAAAATGTTGACGATGTTTATGACCACTATTCTGAACGCAAAGGGCGCAGGCTCGATGGCTCTTGGAATCTATCAAAGGCTGCTTTTGCCCATACTTTCTTTGCCTGTGCGAACAAAAAGGATTGTATAGGGACGAACAAGTCGCTAAAGTTTCATGGAATAAAAACACCGGGATATGAGCGTTACTTCGAAGAGTTTGAAAGCGTCTTTTCAACCCTTCTTCCTCACTATGTGTACTGTGTGAGACCGGTGGCTAAAGTCTGGAGATCTTGGCGGTCCATGGGCTACCTATCTGATTTGGAAGTTTTTAAGATTAGATATCAACGGTCTCTGCGTCAAGCGATCAAAATTAAGGCTTCTGCTGCCTCTCGTTTTGTGCTGTTCGATTTGGAGTCGTTTGTTGAGTCCGATAACAAGGAGCAGTTCGTACATGACAATTTGTTCTCCAGGTTAGGGTTTGGAGAAAAAAGCGTTAGGCTTGCCTCAATTTCTTCTTTGCCAAATCGTAACTCTCTAAAGAATAGGGGCCGTGAGTACGTTAAGGATGAAGCTTTACAGGAGGAGGTGGCTCTCTTAGAGGGCTGTACTAAAATTAGAGAGTTTAAGGAAAAGCTAGGTCTGGTAGCTGTGTAGGGTAGGGTGAATTGATATGTAGTAGTTCAGTCTTGCTCTGACGGGCATCGGTTTTCAGAAGATGCTCGGCAGTGTTCAAAATTCAGTGTCACATCTTTACCACTGAAGGGTGACCTATGACAAAACCAACCTTCGATATGGATGCCACCGTCAACACAGTGCGTGAGAGCAAAGACCTCGGCACCTATCTTCCCTGATCAAACAGCTCACCGAAGTCGCCATGCATGGATTAGTACCTGCCCAGCGATGATCAGAACAACCGTACGAATGGCCGCACGTCGAAGACATGGAGAGCCCGGCGGGGAGCTTCGAGGTGGATACACCGCGTGTTCGGGTGCGCACATTTGTAAGCGATCAGTCTTCCACACCCTCGACGCGAGAATTGCTTCCCGGTAACCCAGCAGTCTTTATGTTCTACGGTAGCAGAGCCGCAATGGCCTCTGCCGTTTTCGATTGGTAGGCGCTTAATAATCCTCATCTAAAATTCGATCTGCCCTCCTGTTAGTCTCCTGATCGTTAAACATCAGGAGCGTACCCGGAAGAGCTGTCGGGTTTTAGGTGAGGTTTATTGAGCGCTTACTTTGCTATTATAGAGTTTTTGCGTCAGATTTACTTGTAAGCTGGACTTGGATCGCTGACCTTGAGTGAGATGTGAAGTTCAAGTTGAAGTAAAAAAGAAATTTTAAGGGGTTATAGCTTTTTTCTGGCCTATAAGGAACTTTCAAGCATTAGAGCGACTTTAATTGTTACGCAATCGATCACCAATTTCCTTTAACTAAACAGTTGGGGAAGCACTTCTGGGATTGAATCGTTGCTTTTTTCACCGCGAGTTATTCTGCTGGCCAGTGTCTGCGCTTGCGAGCGATTCAGGGGCTTCGGTGGAACTTTATAGGCAGCATCATTAAGCAGTTGCGTCAATTGATTCAGCTCTGGAATCTTGAGGTGGGTGCTTGCATCTGCGAGATTCATTCCTCGTGTGTGGGGCCACTGCGAGTTCACCCATTGGAGGAGTGCTTGTTGGATATACACCGGATTGCCGTTCTTGATTTTGTCCATTAGTGCCCCGGAGTCTTCGGCTGCGCCTCTGGCTTCACTGTCGCTGCGGATATCAGCGGCGGCCTTGCCTTTCTTTAGGTAGAAGAAATAGAAAATCCATAGCAAATGCGATGCGATCGCCGCAATCGCAATTTTCTGCCAAAACCCCGGTTCGACCGGAACCGCTGACGGACTACCACTCGATGCGGGTGCTGCTTTCCCCGGATCTGCCGCATTCACTATTGGCGCACCTGAAACATTAAACCGAAACGCCGGCAACTGCGTGGCACGCTGCCGCCCATTCTTCGTATCCCACCAGGTAATCGTCACCGGAGGCAGCTGATAGCTGCCAGGCTTGGTGGCGACAATTGCGGTTGTTTCTATCCGGCTGCCGGTAATGCCATTCATCCTTGGCTGATCTTCCTGCTGGGCTTGGTCGGGGTAGGTTTTCAGGCCTTCAATATTGAGCGCTGGCAGTGGTGGTAGCTGAGCTGCCCTCAGGCCTTCGGCGCGCAGGGTGATGATGCGGGTGATTGGTTCCCCTACCTTGAATTCTTCCGGATCCTTGGACCAGCTTTGTACCAGCCCGAGGCTGGCGGCGGGGAGCCAGTGGCTGCCGCTGTAGCTATCGGGCTTGGGTTCTACCTGTATGGTTTTTGCTTCGGAGCGCAGGCGGATGCGCTGTGCGTTGCGGTTGAACAGGGAGAAGGGGTCTCTGCGCCCGGTGACGGCGACGTAGTTGAGGGCGGGGATTTGCAGTTCGCCGGAGCTTTCCGGGAACACGGCGTAGGTGAGCTCGTAAACGGCGTGGCCCACGCCATCGATTCTGCGCTCGAAGCGTTGCTCATCGACTTTTTCCACATGTGCACCGCGGACCTGCAGCTGGTCGGTGGCGATGTCGTGGAGGCCGACGGTGGTGTAGAGGCGTACTTTTACCAGTAGCTGTTCCTGCACGTGGACTTTGTCTTTGTCGAGTTCCACTTCCAGGAAGGCCTTGCGGCTGTTGCCGCTGGGGGACTGGCCGGCCTGGTTTACGGTGATGGGGATGGCGTCGGACACCTGGCCGTGCAAATGCAGTGAGGGCACAAACAGCTTGCCTTCCTTGAGAGGGGCGAGGATGAGCGTCCACTCAACGAAGCTTTCTGCCTGACCGTTTATCACTCGATACTGGTTGGACTGCTGCCGTGAAAGAACTTCGAAGTCCTGTTCCAGCAGGTCAAAATCCGGCTGGCCGCCCCGTTGCCCACCGCTGTAGCGCAGGGTGAGGGTAAAGGTTTCGTTGATGGCGAGTTCGTTGCGATCGACAGACGCGGTCAGTTCCTGCGCACTTGCGCCCAGGGATAGAGCGAGGAGGAGTAGGGCGCATAGGGCTTTCGTGACCAGTGCGATGGTCGCGCTTACAAACGGCTTTCTGTGAGTGGGAAAGGAGTATGTTTCCACTGGGGTTACCATCTTTGGGTGGCTCCGTTTTCCGGGGGCTGCCATTCGCCGGCGCGGTAGGCGCGGCGGCGTTGCAGGCTTTCGTATTTGAATTTCTCGCGCATCAGGCCGGCGGGATCATCGGGTATCTGGCGCAGCCACTGGTCCAGCGCCTGCTGGGTTTCCGGGTCCAGGTCACTCTGGGGCTCTTGTGGCTGGGCGTTGGCCTGTTGCTCCTGCTTGTTACCATCCTGGTTTTGTTGCTGGCGTTCTGCCTGCTGCTCCTGTTGTTCCTCTTCAGACGGGTTCTGTTCGCCCTGATTTGCGTTCTGCTGCTGATCCTGTTCGCCGGACTGTTGCTGGTCTTGGGATTGCTGTTGCTGTGAGGATTGATCGGCGTCGCTTTGCTGTTGATCTTGCTGGGGCTGGCTTTGCGATTGCTGGTCCTGGTCTTGCTGCTGATCCTGTTGCTGGTCGCCCTGTTGAGATTGCTGATTTTGCTGCTGCTGTCGTTGCAGTTTCTTCAGTTGCTCGGCAATTTCCTTGTTATGGCGCGCGTCGGCAAATTCCGGGTTTTGCTGGAGCGCGCGGTCGAAGGCTTCGATGGCGGCATCGAACTGGCCCTGTTGGGCAAGGCTGTTGCCCAGGTTGTAGAGCCCCTGCGGGTCGGTGCTTTCGGCAAAGTTTTCGGCGGCCGCGCCGTATTCCCCGGCGCGGTACTGGGCGGTGCCGCGCCACTGGGAGTTTTCGAAGAGTTCTGCGGCGGCTTTGGGGTCACCTTCTTCCAGTAGTTCCTGCGCTTGTTGATTCGGGGTCTGCCACAGATTGCTGGTTTGCGCGCTGGCGTCCTGACTGGTCACCATCAGGGCGAGGGGGAGGGCAATTGGAAGCGCGCACGCCAGGGCGCCCTTGCGAAACAGCAGTAGGGCGAAGGGCAGTAGTAGCAATACCAGCCAAGGGCCTTCTTCATACCATTGGTCGAATTCCCGCTCGGTCAGTTCGGCCTGCTCCGGGGTGGTGATTGCGGGGAGAGCTCTGGCGATATCGCTGTCGTCCACGGTGATCTGGGCGAAGTGCCCCCCGGTGCTCTGTGCGAGGCGCGAGAGTTCGCGGCGATCGAAATTGGCAATGATGATGGAGCCGCTGTCATCGGTGATGAAGCCGCTGCCGGTGGTTTTGGGGATGGGGCTGCCCTCGCCACTGCCCACGGCGAGAATAGAAAGCGTGGCGCCACTGCTATTCACGCTATTTTTGATGGTACTGATGGCCGCTTTGTCGATGCCATCAGTGACCGCAAGCAGGCGACCCTTGCCATTGGCGCCATCCTTAATCAGTCGCAACCCCTCCTGTACCGCCATTTCGATGTTGCTGCCGGGCACTGGCATGATCCGTGGTGACAGCGGCGGTACCAGGTTGGCGATGGTGGCGGTGTCATCGGTGAGGGGGGTGACGATGTGGGCCTCGCCGGCGTAGGCGACCAGCGCGGTGAGGCCATCTTTACGCTGCTTGAGAATGTCGAGAATTTTGAGGCGTGCCCGGGTCAAGCGGTTGGGGGCCAGATCTGTAGCCATCATTGACGGCGACAGATCAAGGAGGATCACCAGCGCATCTTGGTTGGAATATACCGGCGTCGGCAGCTTGCGCCAGGTGGGGCCGGCGAGGGCAATAATAACGGCCGTCAGCAGGGCAAAAATGAGGGCAAACAGCCACGGTCGCTTTTCGCCGCCCCGCAGGAGCAAGTGCGGGAGCAGGTCCGGATCGATCAGTTTCTGCAGGCCGCCACTGGCAAACACAATGCGGGCCAGCCCCCAGCAGGTTACGGCTGCCGGTATCACGAGCCATAAAAACGCGGGGCGCAGGAAGTGAAACTGTCCCATGTCGGCCAGGAAATTCATGCGGTCCGGCCTCCGTTCGTTGCTGCGCTGGATACACGGGTTTGTGCTTTGCGTTGCCGTCTCCCGCTTTCCCAGGCGGCGACCAGCGGGATGGCCGCCCACAGGAATGCCAGCAGCAACGTGACGGCCAGCGGCCAGATGTACAGGGATTTCAGTGGGCGATAGGTTTCGGCTTCCTGTTCGACCGGCTCCAGACGGTCGAGTTCGGCGTAGATGCCCTCCAGTTCCTGGGGATTATGGGCGCGAAAGTAGAGACCACCGGTTTTGTCGGCGATGGCCTGGAGTGTTTCGCTATCGAGATCCCTCGATGGGTTGATGCGGCGCGCGCCGAAGCGGGAGCCGAGCAACCCCGGCTGCACCATTTCTTCCGCCCCGACGCCGATGGTATACACCTTCACTCCGGCCTGTTTGGCGAGTTCGGCGGCTTTTAGTGGCGCGACTTCGCCGGCGGTGTTGGCCCCGTCGGTGAGCAGAATCACCACCCGCTGATCGGCGGGTCGTTCGGTCAACCGTTTCACCGACAGGCCAATGGCGTCGCCGATGGCGGTACCCTGGCCGGCAAACCCGATCTGGGCCTCGGTCAACAGTGTGGCTACTGTCTCCCGGTCAAAAGTCAGGGGTGCCTGCAAATAAGCGCGGGTGCCGAACAGCACCAGGCCCAGGCGATCCCCCTTGCGGCGCAGCACGAACTCTCCCACGACTTTTTTAACTGCGGTGATGCGCATGGCCGGGTTGCTGTTCAGGAGCATGTCCGGGGTTTCCATGCTGCCGGAAATATCCACCGCGATCAGCAGGTCGCGCGCACTGCTGGTTTGCGAAATCGGTTCGCCGTACCACTGCGGACGTGCCGCGGCGGCGACGAGCAAGGCCCAGAGCAGCCACAACAGTGCCAGGTTGAGGCGATTGCCGGCAGCGCTGCCGCCCTTGTGGGATAGCTTGCGGTAGTAGGGCACCTTGAGTGCGCTACTCAGTGGTTCACTTTTGGGTAGCAGCAGGCGGGCCAAAATCGGCAGCGGTAGCAGCACAAACACCCAGGGCAGGCCAAACTCAAACATGTTCGGCCTCCGCTTGCTGTGCGGGTGCTGTGGCTTTCGCAGTGTCTAACTGGGGATGCTGGTGTTTGCGCGTCCAGTCAATGGCAAAGTCGCGCAGTGCTTGCAGGTCGGCCTGAGCTGCGTTGGCGTCGCTGTACAGGCTTTCCAGCAGCGCGCGGCGCGCGGCCTCTGGCATGGCCTCATCGACCGCGGATTCGAGAAAGGTGATCCAGCGTTGCCCGGTCAGGGGCGCACAAGTGTCGCGCCCGAAGGTGACAACCGCGACTCGCTTGAGCAGGATATTGATCTGCTCCACCACCCTGGGTGCGTCGAGATCCAGTGCGCGCAGCAGGCGCTCGCCCTCCGCACGGTACAGGTTGCGGCGGCGCTTTTTGCGCAGGCGCAGCAGCAGCCAGCCTGCGGCGAACAGCAGTGCGACGATGAGCCCCGCAAGCATCCACCAGCCCGGTGCCAGCGGCCACCAGCCGATCGGCGCGGGCTCCTGAATATCTTTCAGTTGCGCCAGCAGGCTTTGCATTTCCGGCGACATGGGGCTGGGGGCCGGCGGGTTCTGGGGAGCCGGTGAGGCCTGTTTCAGCGCGGCGCCTACTGTCATCACGCTTGTCATTATACCAGTCATCATGCCGGCCTCCGGCTCGGTGATGGTTGGCGTTCCCCATAGGTGCTCAGCAATACCGGGACCACTGGCTGGGTGTTGTCGAAGTCCACCAGTGGCAGTCGCAGCCGCCGGCAAAGTTGCGCGGTCTGTTCGCGTACCCGGTACTGTTGATTGGCGAATTGCTGGCGCAGTAAACGGCTCGATTTAGCCAGGAAGGTGCGCTGCTGGCCATCACTGATGGTCAGCGGTTGTTCCGGAAGCTGCTGTTCCAGTGGGTCGGTGATGCGCAGTACCTGCAGGTCTGCGTGCCGCGTGAGCAGATAAAGCGGCTGTTCGCAGCTTTCATCGAGATCGTGACAGTCACTGATCAGGAACAGGGCGCTGCCGGGCCGTGCGATACGTCGGGCTTCCTCCAGCAGTACGCTGAGAGGCTGGCTGCCGTCGTTGGCAATCGGGCTTTGCAGTGCGCCGGCGGTTTCCACCATGCCGTGAATCGCAGCGAGCACCGCGTGGTGACTGCGGCGCGGGCGCACCGTATCCACGCCCTGATCGGAAAACACCAGGGCGCCAATACGGTCGCCGTGCTGCAGGCCGGCCCAAGCCAGTGCGGCGGCAATGCTGCAGGCGGCGACCGATTTGAATGCATTCTGGCTGCCGAAGAACATGGGGGAGCGCAGGTCGAGCAGGATCACCACCGGGCGCTCGCGCTCTTCCTGAAATAGTTTGGTGTGGGTTTCGCCGGTGCGCGCGGTCACGCGCCAGTCAATGGAGCGCACATCGTCGCCCGGCTGGTAATAACGCACTTCCTCGAAATTCATGCCGCGCCCGCGATAACGGGTGAGCAGGTTGCCGGCCTGGTCACTGCGGTTGACCCGCGGTTTGAACAGGCGCAGTTGGCGGGCGAGATGGCGCAGGCGCACCAGTGGCGCCACCGTAGGGTAGGCGCCGCGGATGTTCAGGTCGTTGTGGTTGAGGGTTTTAACCACTGGGTTATTGGTCCTGCTCTTGGTCGTTCTGGTGTGGCTGATGGGAGATGCGCTGCGCTTATCTACCCTACGGCTTGTGCCTTCGTATGTAGGGTGGATAAGCGCAGCGCATCCACCAAGGGTTAAATCGCCGGAACCTGCTGCAGCAGGCGGTGGATCACCTGGTCGGCGCTGGCACCGGCTGCTTCCGCCTCGAAACTCAGCAGCAGGCGATGGCGCAGCACGTCTGGGGCAATGGCCATGACGTCGTCCGGGGTCACGTAATCGCGCCCGGCAAGCCACGCGTAGGCGCGTGCGCAGCGGTCGAGGGCAATGGTGGCCCGGGGGCTGGCACCGAAATCGAGCCAGGAGGCCAGCTCGTCGTCGTAGCGCTGGGGCTCGCGGGTGCCAATCACCAGCTGCACAATATAGGTTTCTACCGCCTCCACCATGGTCAGGTCGAGAATTTCCTGGCGCGCGGCGAAGATGGTTTCCTGACTGATGACCGCTTGCGGGCGGCCCTCGCCGTGGCTTGCCTCGGCACGCGCCAGTTTCAGGATTTTTGTTTCCGCTTCGGCATCCGGGTAGCTGAGGTTGACCTGCATCAGGAAGCGGTCCAGCTGGGCTTCGGGCAGCGGATAGGTGCCTTCCTGCTCGATCGGGTTCTGGGTGGCCATCACCAGGAACAGGTCCGGCAGGGAGTAGGTTTTACGCCCCACACTGATCTGGCGTTCCGCCATCGCTTCCAACAAGGCAGACTGCACCTTAGCGGGCGCGCGGTTGATTTCATCCGCGAGGATCAGGTTATGAAACACTGGCCCGGGCTGGAACTGGAATTCGCCGGTTTCCGGCCGGTAGATATCCGTGCCGGTGATGTCCGAGGGCAACAGGTCCGGAGTGAACTGCACCCGGTGGAAGTCGCCCTCGATGGCGTCGGCCAGGGTCTTGATGGCTTTGGTCTTGGCAAGGCCCGGTGCGCCCTCCACGAGAAGGTGTCCATCGGCGAGGAGTCCTATGAGAATTCGATTGACCAGAACCTCCTGGCCAATAATCTGCTGCTCCAGCCAATCACCCAGAATTTTTATCTGCTGGCGTGTGTCCATATCGTCACTTCTTTTGCCAATTTCCTGTTTCAATACGCTGCCCGGGGCGGGTGGCTATCTATCATCTTTATATATAGCTACTTGTCCGGTTTTCGCGGGTTGGTTGATTTTAGCGGCGATGTGCCGATAGGCAACCGCCAGCCCTCACCCGGGCACCCAAAAGGCGGCAGAGTAGACAATTATTCTGACGTTTTGTTCTACCTTGATTCAGCAAATGTAGCATTCTTGCGTGCGATGGCGGTCGTGCGTTGATGGGAGGAAGCACGTGAATATGGCGACGGTCATTACCGACAGCCGGGAAGAGCTGCTGGCACAGGTCAGCGGTCTCATAGAAAAGAAGCTGGGCGACAAGGCGGGCCCGGTGGCGGCCTTTGCTGCCCAGTTCCTGAATCAGTACCCGCTGGAAGATCTGGCGGGGCGGCGCCTGGCGGATGTGTACGGGTGCATTTATACCAGCTGGGACTTTATCCAGCAGCGCGCCCAGGGCGCCCCCAAGATCCGGGTGTTTAACCCGCGTCTGGAAGAGCACGGCTGGGAGTGTTCCCATACCGTGGTGTGTGTATTGCAGCGGGACATGCCGTTTCTGGTGGACTCTGTGCGTATGGAGATCAACCGCCACAACACGGTCATCCACTCCATCAAGAGCACCGTGATGCAACTGCAGCGGGGAGACGATGGGCGCCTGCTGCGGCTGCTCGCCCCGGCCAGCCAGGAGGAGGACCGCCGTCAGGACGATCCAGCGGTCAGCGCCGAGGCGCTGATCTATGTGGAAATCAATCTCGACACGTCCGCTTCCCACGCATCAGAGCTGGCACGCGACCTCAAGGATACCCTGGGCGATGTGGCCCTGGCGGTGGACGATTATGTGCCTATGCTGGACACCTGCGCGGCCATGGAAGACCAGCTGCATGCGGTGTTGGCGGATAACGACGCCAATCTGGAAGAGGCCAGCGCGTTTCTGCAGTGGATGCGCGACGGCAACTTCACCTTCCTCGGCTACCGCGAGTACGAGTTCGCCCAGCAAGGCGACAAAAAAGTGCTGTGCGAGGTGGAAGGTCGCCGCCTGGGGATCTTCAAAAACCTGCAGCAGCCGGCGGAACCGACGCCGGAATATGCCTTCAATGAGGGCAAGCAGCGATTTTATCAGGGCCCCAATTTCCTGACGTTTGCCAAGTCCTCGGTCAAATCCCGGGTACACCGCGCTGCCTATTCGGACTACGTCAGCATCAAGCGTTACGATGCCGCCGGTGAGGTAATTGGTGAATCCGCCTTTATGGGACTGTATACCTCGCCGGTATACACCGAGAGTCCGTCAAAAATACCCATTATCCGTCGCAAACTGGCGTCGGTGATCGAGCAGAGTGGCCTTGCGCCGAACAGCCACGATGGCAAGGCGTTGAAGCGTATCCTCGACACCTTCCCTCGCGACGAGCTGTTTCAGAGCAGTACCTCCGAGCTATTCGAGACAACCCTCGGTGTGCTCGCCATGAACGAGCGCGCGCGGCTGCGCCTGTTTATGCGCAAGGACCCCTTCGGCAAGTTTGTCAGTGCCCTGGTGTATGTGCCGCGGGACCAGTTCAACAGTGAGATCCGCGAGCGGATCAGTGATCGTATCGCGCGCACCATTAACGCGCTCGACTGTGACTTCACCACCTATTTTTCCGAATCGATTCTGGCCCGGGTACACCTGGTGTTCCGTGTTGACCGCAATGTGCCGGTGGAATTTGATGTAGCGCGACTGGAGGCGCAAATCGTGGATATTACCCGCAGCTGGGAAGATGTATTTCAGAGATCACTGATCGAGACCCACGGTGAAGAGGTGGGCAGCCGCCTGACCAGCATTTTTGGCCAGGCGTTCCCGGCGGGCTACCGCGAGGACTTTGAGCCGCGCATTGCCGTACAGGATGTGAGCTCTATTCAGGAATTGAATGAAAGCAACCGGGTGGCCATGAGTTTTTACCAGCCGGTGGGTGCCGAGCCGGGGAGCCTGCGCTTCAAGGTGTTCAATGTGGGCGGTGGGCTGACCCTTTCCGATGTGATTCCGGTACTGGAGAACCTCGGGCTGCGCGTCATGGGGGAATTCCCCTATACCATCCGCCCCAAGGGACAGCAGGATGTGTGGATGCACGAGTTCCGCCTGGAGTTCGGCTTGCCCACGCGCATTGACGCGCAGGCGTCCCGCTCACTGTTCCAGGACGCCTTTGCCGCGATCTGGGATGGGGTGGCGGAGAGCGATTCGTTCAACCGCCTGGTGCTCGCGGCGCGGCTCAACTGGCGTGAAGTCACCATGCTGCGCGCTTATGCCCGCTACCTGAAGCAGACCAAATTCAGTGCCAGCCAGTCCTACATTGCGGCGACCCTGGCCAATCACGTGGAGATTACCCGCAACCTGGTGGCCTTGTTCCGGGCCATGTTCGACCCGCGCATCAATTCGGCGGACCGCCAGGACCAGTCGCGGGTAGAGCGCCTGATCAGCAAGATTCACGATGGCCTCGACGCCGTGGATAACCTGAACGAAGACCAGGTCATTCGCCGCTATCTCGACCTGATCCGCGGCACCCTGCGCACCAACTTCTTCCAGCTGGACGAGCAGGATCAGCCCAAAGACTACATTTCCATCAAGTTCAGCCCGCGGGATATTCCGAATATTCCCGAACCGCGCCCGGAATTTGAGATTTTCGTGTACTCGCCCCAGGTGGAAGGGGTACACCTGCGCGGCGGCAAGGTGGCCCGGGGTGGCCTGCGCTGGTCCGATCGTCTGGAAGATTTCCGCACCGAGGTACTGGGCCTGGTAAAAGCCCAGAACGTAAAGAATGCGGTGATCGTTCCCAGCGGCGCCAAGGGCGGATTCGTGGTGCGCAAGCCGCCGGTCGACAACAGCCGCGAAGCATTTATCGAATCCGGTATCAGCTGCTACAAGACGTTTATCCGCGGGCTGCTGGACATTACCGATAACCTGAAGGACGGCGAGGTGATACCGCCGGAGCGCGTGATCCGTCGCGACGCCGATGACCCGTATCTCGTGGTGGCTGCCGACAAGGGCACCGCGACCTTCTCCGACATCGCCAACGGTATCGCGGCCGACTATGACTTCTGGCTGGGCGATGCCTTTGCTTCCGGCGGCAGCAATGGTTATGACCACAAGAAAATGGGCATTACCGCGCGCGGTGCCTGGGTGTCCGTGCAGCGCCACTTCCGTGAGATGGGCGTCAATGTCCAGGCGGAAAATTTCTCGGTCATCGGGATCGGCGACATGGGCGGCGATGTGTTCGGTAACGGCATGCTGCTGTCGGAACACATTTGCCTCAAAGGTGCATTTAACCACCTGCATATTTTTGTCGACCCGAACCCGGACGCGTCCTCGAGCTTTATCGAGCGCAAGCGCCTGTTCGAGCTGCCGCGCTCTAGCTGGACAGACTACAACCTGAGCCTGATCTCCAAGGGTGGCGGCATCTTCGAGCGCCGCGCCAAGTCGGTCAAAATCACGTCGGAGATGAAGCAGGCCTTCGACATTACCGAAGACCAGCTCACGCCAAACGAGCTGATCAGTGCGATGCTCAAAGCACCGGTGGACCTGATCTGGAATGGCGGTATTGGCACTTATGTGAAAGGCACTGGTGAAAGCAATGCCCAGGTGGGGGACAAGTCCAACGATAACCTGCGGGTCAATGGTAACCAGCTGCGCTGTAAAGTCTTTGGTGAGGGCGGCAACCTGGGTATGACCCAGCGCGGACGTATCGAGTTCTCGCTGAATGGTGGCCTGTGTAATACCGATTTCATCGACAATGCCGGCGGCGTGGACTGCTCCGACCATGAGGTAAACATCAAGATTCTGCTGGACAAGGTGGTCGCCAATGGCGATATGACCGAGAAGCAGCGCAATCAGATGCTGGAGGAGATGACGGAGTCGGTGGCGGAGCTGGTGCTCGACAACAACTACAACCAGACCAGCGCGCTGAGTGTTGCCTCCTACCAGGTCAGCGACCGGTTTGACGAGTACCGCCGTATTATCAACGCACTGGAATCCGAAGGGCGCCTGCGCCGCGCACTGGAGTTCATTCCGGATAACGAAACCCTGAATGAGCGCCAGAACAAAAAGCAGTATCTGACGCGGCCCGAGCTATCGGTGCTCATTTCCTATGTGAAAGTAAAACTGAAGGAAGAGTTGCTGCACGCACACATCATCGACAACGAGTATGTGCAGGCTGCGGTGGAGTCCGCATTCCCGCCCGCATTGGTGGCCCGGTACAAGGCGCTGGTGTACGACCATCAGCTGCGTCGTGAGATTGTTTCCACGCAGGTGGCCAATGAGATGGTCAACAGCATGGGCATCACCTTCTATCACCGTATCAGTGGTGCCACCGGTGCGGATATCGACACCATAGCGTCTGCGTATATCAGTGCGCGGGATGTGTATCTGATGCGCGAGTTCCAGGAAAGCGTGGCGGCGCTGGATTACCAGGTGCCCGCAGAGCTGCAGCTGCAGTTGATGAATTCCATGATCGGCCGTGTGCGCCGGGCAACGCGCTGGTTTATCCGCAACCGCCGCGGTGACCTCGATCCCGCTCAGGAGCGTGACCTGTTCCAGGAGCCGGTACAGCGGGTCATCCGCGCATTGCCGGAGGTCCTGAGTGGCGAGCCGCTCCGCGAGTGGCAGTCGCGGCAGGAGTCGCTGTTGGCGGCGAACGTACCGGAACCTCTGGCACTGCTGGCGGCATCGCCGACGTATCTGTTTTCCGCACTGGGAATTTCCGATTCGGCGCGCGTCAGCGATCGGCCGGTGGAAGAGGTGGCCAAGGTCTACTTCGCACTGGCGGACAAGCTCGGCCTGTACTGGTTTGGCAACCAGATCATTGCGCTGCCGTCTGAGACTTTCTGGCAGTCTCAGGCCCGGGAAACCAGCATGGACGACCTGGATAGCCAATTGGCTCGACTGGCGATTCATATCTTGCGTCTTGCGGGCGACGACGGTCTGGACATTGAAACCGCGGTGGAGCGTTGGGTCGCGTTGATGGCGCAGCCGATTCAGCGTTGGAAGAACCTGATCAAGGAATTGAAGTCGGCACCCCAGGGCGACTTCGCCATGTTTACGGTGGCGCTGCGCGAACTGATGTACCTCGCCAATGCCACCGCCGACTATGAGACCCTTGGCGGTTAATCGGGCGGGCAACGGGCGCAGGAAATCCGTACAGAAATCTGTGCAGAAATCCGTACAATAGGCGCGCCCGCTCCGCTGGCCCGACTTCAGGGCTGCGTCGAGTGGTGCGCAGCCTGGAATAGCCCAGTAGAGTCAGTCCAGTACAGCAAGCCCGGGGGTGTGTTGACGCTCCCCCGGGCACGAACCAAAAGGAAGCTCATGTATCAACATTTGCGCAAAGCCCTGTTTGCGCTCGACCCTGAGCGGTCTCACCACCTCTCGATGGACGCCATCGGCGCAGCCGAGCGCCTTGGGCTCATGTCTCTGTTTGCGCGCCAGATCCCGGATGATCCCGTTGAGCTGATGGGGCTGACCCTGCCAAACCCGGTTGGCCTCGCCGCCGGCCTGGACAAGAACGCCCAGGCGTTCAATGGCCTCGGTGCCCTCGGTTTCGGTTTTGTGGAGGTGGGCACGGTCACGCCGCGCCCACAACCGGGCAATCCGCAGCCGCGGGTGTTCCGGCTGCCGGACGCTGAGGCGATCATCAACCGTATGGGCTTTAACAACGAAGGGGTGGATTACCTGCTGGAGCGGGTGAAACGCCGCCGTTATTCCGGTGTGCTGGGTATCAATGTTGGCAAGAACTTCGATACCCCGGTGGAGAAGGCCGCAGATGATTATTGCCTGTGCATGGACAAGGTCTACGCGCACGCCGATTACATCACCGCCAATGTTTCCTCGCCCAACACCAAGGGGCTGCGTGATCTGCAGTTCGGCGACAGCCTGAGCCGTCTGCTTGAGGCGCTGAAAGAAAAGCAGGGCGCGCTCGCCGCAGAGCACGACCGTTATGTGCCACTGGCGGTGAAAATTGCACCAGATATGGACGATGATGCCATTAGCCATGTAGCGAAAGCGTTGCGTGACCACGAGATTGATGGGGTGATTGCCACCAATACCACCATCGACAAGTCCTCGGTTGCACACCTGGCGCATGGCAGTGAGGAAGGCGGGCTGAGTGGACGGCCCCTGACCGAGCGCTCTACCGAAGTGATTCGCAAGCTGTCGGACGCGCTGAAGGGCGAGATCCCGATCATCGGTGTGGGCGGGATTTTTGATGGAGAATCCGCCGCGGACAAGATCCGCGCGGGCGCTACTGCGGTACAGATTTACTCTGGCTTTATTTATCGTGGGCCGGAAGTGATTCGCGAGGCGGCTGCGGCCATCGCCGAACTGCACAAAGGGCGGGTGGTGAACAAGTAGCGCTGCGGTGCCCTTTGTTGACGTCGCATGGCGAGTTGGAGTCGAGCAAAAATCCCGGGACATGTCCCGGGATTTTTTTAACGGCTACTGTACGCCGTGTGAACCTGAATATAGGTTGATGCGTTATGGCTGGAGTTTTGTCCCTTGGCGTTACATGTTGGCCATGCGCTGCGCAACGGCCGCGCGACCGAAGCCGCTCCAGTAATCCTGTCGCCCCTGGCGCCAGCCGTTAACCCACTCCTGATGAAGTGATCGAGTTTCATGAGGACAGCTGTCGTGGTTTCTGCCTTCCATAGCAGCAACGTAACCTTTGTGGAAAGCTCTATCGTTTGGATTACGTTTTTGGCGTTTCATAGATAGGGTACCTCGAACATCTTGACGAACTTGTTATGAACTCGTGTTCACGAATGCTGCTGAACAGGAGCAAGGATTTTCCCCCTGCGTACAATTCAGCTTATTGTGGGAATGGCCCGACAGGAAGACCTTGAGTAAACCAGATTGCGGTGGGCACCGGAATGAACCAATTCATCTGAAAAATGGCTCGGTTAGGCACAATCCGTATAGCGGCGTAGGTTATGTGGCTCATGTGGGGTATGAGAGTAAAGTGGGCAATGCCAGCGATGTGACTCGCGTTGTGAGGCCAGGATTTGCGGAATGCCCCGCGTCTTTCCGGTATCCTTGCGCACCCACGCCACCGGCTGTCCAGATTGCCCGGTCTGACCGTGCCAAAATCGCCAACTATTCACAGAGACTAATCTTTTGACTGTCCAGTATTCCTTTACCGCCACCTGCCCCAAGGGGCTGGAAAACGTACTTGCCGATGAGCTGCGCGCACTTGGGGCTGCGGTGGAGCGCGAGCAGCCGGCCGCCGTTCGCTTTCACGCTGACCTGAGTATGGCGTACCGGGTGTGCCTGTGGAGTCGCATGGCAAACCGCGTACTGCTCAATCTGGGGCAGTCGAAGGTGGAGGATGCCGAGGCGCTTTACCGCGCGGTTGTCGATATTCCGTGGGAGGAGCATATCAGCCCCACCGGGATTCTGTGGGTGCAGTTCTCCGGTACCAACCGCGAGATTCGCAATAGCCAGTTTGGCGCGCAGAAGGCCAAAGACGCCATCGTCGACCGCCTGCGCAAGGCGACCGGCGCCCGTCCGGATGTGGACAAGCGGGATCCCGATCTGTCGGTCATGCTGCGCCTGCACCGTGATGTTCTGGAAATCGCCATTGACCTGTGTGGCGACAGCCTGCACCGCCGGGGCTACCGCACGCATATTGGTGCCGCGCCACTCAAGGAAAACCTTGCAGCGGCGTTGCTGGTGCGCGCAGGCTGGCCGGCCATAGCCGAGGAGGGTGGGGCGCTCCTCGATCCCATGTGTGGCTCCGGAACTTTTCTCGTGGAGGGCGCGCTCATGGCAGCGGACATCGCGCCGGGACTGATGCGCGAAAGCTTCGGGTTTGAGCGCTGGCTCAACCACCAGAATGATCTGTGGCTGCCACTGCGTGAAGAGGCGCTTGAGCGCCGGTCAGCCGGTTTGCAGAAATCCTTGCCGGAGATCCGTGGCTACGACGCCGATGCGAAGGTCCTGTTTGCCGCGGAATCGAATATTGCACGCGCAGGGCTGGACAAGCACGTGCGTGTGAGTTGCCGCCCGGTAGCTGCGTTTAAGGTACCCAGTCACCGACCGGTCAAGCCCGGACTGGTGATAACCAATCCACCCTATGGCGAGCGCCTGGGTGAACAGGAAGCGCTGCGGGAGACCTACGCCGAGCTGGGCTGTCAGTTGAAACAGGAATTTGGCGGCTGGAAAGCGGCGATTTTCACGGGTAATCCGGAACTCTGCCATGCCACCGGGTTGCGTTCGCACAAGCAATACAAGCTGTTCAATGGCAGCTTGCCGAGCCAGCTTCTGCTGTTTGATATCCACCAGCAGCGCGCGGATGGTGACTCCAGCGACAGCGCCAAGCCGCGTCTGTCGGACGAGGCACAGATGGTGGCAAACCGCCTGCAAAAAAATCTGCGCACCACCGGAAAGTGGGCGAGTAAAAACAGCGTCGAAAACTATCGGCTCTACGATGCAGACCTTCCGGAGTTTTCCGCGGCGATTGATGTGTATCGCTCCATCGAAGGGCAAACCTATGCCCATATACAGGAGTACCGCGCACCGGCGAGTATTCCGGAGCAGAAGGCGCGTGCGCGTCTGAGCGAACTGGTGCGTGCCACGCGCCATGTGCTGGACTTGCCCGCGCGCAATGTCTCCATCAAGGAGCGTCGCCGTCATTCGCACAAAGAAAGTGGCAGTCAGTACCAGAAGCGGGGGGAGGGTGCGCAGGCGTTCTGGGTCGACGAGTACGGTGCGCAGTTGGAAATCAACCTGTGGGACTACCTGGATACCGGACTGTTCCTGGACCACCGGCCGGTGCGCCAGTACCTGAAACAGATCGCCCGCGGCAAGAAACTGCTGAACCTTTTTTGCTACACGGCAACCGCGACGGTGCAGGCGGGCATCGGTGGTTGTGTGGAAAGCACCAGTGTCGATTTATCCAAAACCTATCAGGCCTGGGCGCAGCGCAATTTCCGTCAGAACGGTTTGGATTCTTATCGGCACCAGCTGATCGAGGCGGATTGCCTACAGTGGCTGGAGGCAGCACAGCAGAATCGCCGCGGCCACTACGATGTGATTTTTCTGGACCCGCCGACCTTTTCAAACTCCGCAAAGATGCGCGGTGTACTGGATATCCAACGGGACCACGCGCAGTTGATCCAGCAGTGCATGGCTCTGCTGGCCCCCGGGGGCACCTTGCTGTTTTCGAACAACCTGCGCAGCTTCAAGATGGATCGGGAAGTGCTCGAGGCGTTTGCGGTAGAAAACCTGTCCGCGAAGCTGCTCGACAAGGACTTTCAGCGCAACCCCAAGATTCACAATGTATGGGAGATCAAAGCTCCATAACGAGGCGGAAGCCCACTTCCTTCGAGGTGGCCTTTTCACTGAGGCCAGTACGGTAATCTGAGCTGATGTTGCGCAGTGGTTCGCGCATGGAGCCACCGCGTATCACGCGCAACTTGCAGTTTTTTAGCTGCACCGGGCGTGCGTCGTCGCGGTGGTTGGTGAAATCCCCGAGAAAGCAGTCCTGTACCCACTCGCCCACGTTGCCGGAGGTGTCGTACAGGCCGTAGGGGTTTGCCTTGTAATTCCCCACCGGTGCGGTGGCAACGGTAAACAGTGAATTGAATTCACTGGCACAGCCGCGGCGGCAGTTGGCTTTGCCCCTGGCACTGCCGTCCCCCCACCAGAACGGGCCTTCAGTGCCGGCACGTGCGGCAAATTCCCATTCGGCCTCACTTGCCAGTCGGTACTTCTGGCCGGATTCCCCACTCAGCCACTTGGCGTAGCGCTGTGCATCCTGCCAGGTCACATTGATGACCGGGCGGCTTCCCCGTCCCCAGCCTTCATCCGCCGGCAGTGCGTGGCCGGCAGCCTTGGCAAAACGGTCGTACTCATCGAAGGTGACTTCGTGGGTACCGATGGCGTAAGGCCGGGCAATGGATACTTTGTGTGCCGGGCTGGTGAACGGGCGACGGTTGTTGCCCATGGTAAATGTGCCGGGGGCAACCACCACCATGGCCGGCCCTTTGCCGCCGGACTTCAACGGGGATTGGAAACTTTTACCGGGGAAGAATCTCCGCTCCAGTTCCACCGCGAGATTGACGTCGGCGGCCGTAATTTCTATCCAGCGGCGCACGGTACTGAAGCCTGCCTTACTGACTTCAATGTCGTAGCGCCCGGGTTCCAGAGCCATACCCGGTGTGTAGCGGGGAACGATATTCATCACCCGGATGCGGGCGTCCCGCGGCTTCGCGGATACCTTCAGCGCATAGGTGGGTGGCGCTTCTTCGGCGGCGATCTCCTCAGGCTCCGTGGGGGGAGGGCTCTGCAGAGAATCATCGGTTTCGGGCTCAGCGGCAGTTTCTTCAACGACCCTGGCCGGGGCTGCAGGGGTGGGCGCCGCGGATTCCGTGCGCAGTACCGGGCGCAGCTGGTTGGTTTGGCTTGTAGTCAGCGGGTTTACCGGGCCTGGCAGCTCCGCGGGCACCGAGTCATTGCTAATGGCGCCATCCACGTACGTGGGCGGGAGCAGCATCTGTGAGGTCAGATCGACCGCATCGTTCACCAGGCCAGACTCACTCTGCCACTGGAACTTGTTGCTGAACAGGCTGAACAGAACCCACACCAGGGCAATACTTCCAAGCAGGGTCGCGGCAAACAGCCAGGAGCGGCGCTTGACCGGTGCGGCCTGCTGCATCACTTGCTGAAGGCGCATGATGGTCTGTTGTTCAGCGCGGGGATTCTGTTGGTGCAGGGGCTTGTCGCGCCAGCGGGCCCAGCGCGCGCTGAGGCGGTCGCTCAGTGTGCCGTACAGGGTCATGACCAGCGCACGAAGCAGGCTGGACACCCGCACCGAGGTGTTGTTCATCTTGGTGGTGGAGGCGGGGGTCTTGCCGTCCAGTGCAGCCAGCAGCTGGTCGATGGCGTCAACCACATCCAGACCGCGCTGGAAGCGCTGGTCCGGGTCTTTTGCCAGGAAGCGATCGATCAGCCCTTGGTACAGCGAGTGTCGTGCGGGCAGGCGGGGAATCGGGTCGGTCAGGTGCTTGATCGCAATAGCGACCGCTTCTTCCGCCTGAAAGGGCACCGCACTGGTCAGCATTTCGTAAAACACCACCCCCAGGCTGTAGAGGTCAGCGCGGCCATCCACGGCGGCACCGCGGGCCTGTTCTGGGCTCATATAATGCGGTGTGCCAACCACCATGCCCGTGTTGGTCATGCGTGTGGTGCGTGCCACGGCGCGGGCCACACCAAAGTCGGTGAGAACGGCTGAGCCGTCTTCGCGGAACAGGATGTTTTCGGGTTTCAGGTCCCGGTGCACGTAGCCTTTGTTGCTGGCATGATCCAGTGCCATGGCAATCTGGCGTGTGATATGCAGTGCTTCGAGGGGCTCAATGGCACCCTTGGTCAGCGCGTCGGCCACCGAACCGCCTGGCAGGTAATCCATGGCGATGTAGTTGAGGCTGCGATAGCGGCCGATATCGTGAATGGCGACGATGTTGGGGTGGGAGAGCTGGCCGACGATGTTCGCTTCCCGCTGGAAGCGTTCGCTGAATATGGGGTCGGCGTTCAGCACCGGGGACATGACTTTGAGCGCCACCTGCCGGCCCATGCTGCGCTGTGTTGCCAGATAGACCGTCGACATTCCGCCCTGATTGATTTTCTTCAGGATCTGATAGCCGGGAATTTCCAGCGAAGCGGTGCCGCTGCTGACAACTTCCATTCGAGCCTGTCCCTAATTATCCGTTCAGCAGCTGCCAGGCCGCGTAAACACTGAGTGAAAAAATAATCGCAATTGTAGCGACTTTCGCGAACAGTGTGCCCTTGCTGGAGAATAAATGGCGGGACTCAGTTTCCTTTGGCGGTGTGCGGGAGTTCAGGTTTTCAGAAGTTGGCGCGGCCTTGTCGGGCGAGCTGATCACTTGCACGGTCACGTTGTCGCGCCCACCGGCGTCCAACGCGGCCGCAATCAGTAACTCACTGGCGCGTTGGTTATCCGCATTGCTGGCGAGTACCTGGCAGATTTCTGCCTCGCTCACCTCATTGCTCAGGCCATCGCTGCACAGCAGTAGTTTTTGCCCTTTCTCCCACGAGAAAGAGGCGCGGTCAATTTCGAGTGTGGGGTTGGAGGAGCCACCGATGCAGCGGGTAATCACGTGCCGGTTGGGGTGATTGGCGGCTTCTTCCTGATTGATCGCCCCGGAGTCCACCAGCATCTGCACGTACGAGTGATCGACTGTTAGTTGCTTCAGGGTGCCGTTTACATGCAGAGGGTCATTTTGCGTTGGGCTTGGTGGCGTCCATAGGTAGGCGCGACTGTCGCCGACCCAATAAATATGGAAGTAACCGCCATCTTCGGCCACTACCACCGCGGTGGTGCCCATGGCGGTTGTGGTGTTTTCATCACCGATCAGCAATGCATGGGCTCTGCGCAGGGCCTGTTCGTAATGGCGGTCCGTTGCGGAAGAGCGCTGGATTTCTTCGACCACGGTCTGGCTGGCGATCTCACCGGCGTGGTGGCCGCCGAGTCCGTCTGCCACGACCCAGATACCCTGTGCCTCATCACCCCAGAAGGCGTCTTCGTTCTGTTCTCGCCGGTACCCGGTATGGGTGGCGCCCGCACTGCGCTTCAATGAAGTGGTGGCGGACTGGCTTACACCACTGGGGCGTTCCCGTACTTTGGCTTCACTCACTGGTATGCAACTACCTGTTACCTGTCGTTATTGTCGAAAATGCCAAACCGCGCAGATCCATGCGGATTTAAACACTTCCATACTAGAGCCTGCTGGCATTGTAAGCTGCAAACGGAATCACAGGCCAATGAAATTGGCCGTGATAAACTTCCCCGCAACATAATTAAGAAGTAGCCACTGCGAGCGGAAAGTGTGGTCAAAAATTGTACACTTTCGCCCGCTGTTTAGGAAGCCGGACAATGTTGAAACTTTGCGACGTAAAAGATGCCTCTCAGAGCGTGTGGCTGGTGGCACCCAGGGTGACGATTGGGCGTGGTAATCAGTGTGACCTGACGCTTGCCGATGCCTCCATTGCCAAACTGCACGCCGAAATCCTGGTGGATGGTGAAGATCTGGAGTTGCGCAATCTGGTGGCGGGCGGCCAACTGTCGGTCAATGGCAAGGCGGTGGAAAGCAGTTGCAAGCTTCAGCGCAATGATCGAATCCAGCTGGGAGATCGCAACCTGGCGGTGATCGACCCGAAGATTACGCGTCTCAAGGCCGCTGCCGCCAGCGCCAATGTGGCCTGGGCGCTGCGGGCCAATCACCCCGCGATTGCCGGGCGTGTATTTCCGGTGCGGGAAACCAGTGTGGTGGGGCGGTCGGATGATTGTGACCTGACCTTCTCCATGTCGCACCTGTCCCGGCGCCATGCGCGCCTGGAAGTGCGCGACGGGCTGCTTTTTGTGGTGGACCTCGGCTCCGCCAACGGTACCTTTCTGAACAACCAGCGGGTAACCGAGTCGCGGGTACGACGTGGGGATGAACTGCGCTTCGACAGCCTCAGTTTCAGTGTGGTGGGCCCGGCGGACGATATCGATAAAACCACCGTGCGTCAGGCAGTAACCCTGCCGGAGGCCGCGCGGCAAAGTGCGGCGCTGGATCAGGCCATGCAGCGGGGCCGTATTCGCGAGAGCGGCAAAGCGTCGTCGGCTAAAGAGCCTGTGTCCGCACAAAATTACGCCGGCGACTCCGCTGCGGCGGGCAGCCGTGGCTGGATGTGGGTTGGCCTGCTGGTGGCCGGTGCTGCGGTGGCCGGTTATTTCTGGGCCCAGGGCCAGGGGCTGGTTTAGCCCTGCTTTTGTTGCCCCGCTGAGGAGCCTGTGTGTCTGATCGCGCCCTTATTCTTTACACCACCCTTGGCTGTAGCCTGTGCGAAAAAGCCAAGGTGGAAATCTGGCCGCAGCTGGAGGCATTTCAGTTGCGGTTGGCGTCGGTCGACATTGCCGATGACGAGGAGCTGAGTCGTCGATTCGGCTGGAGCATTCCGGTGGTCGGCCTCGGCGATGTAGACGATGTCCTGTGCTGGCCATTCTCCTCCCATGAACTAGAGGAATGGCTCCGCGCACGGCTTGATTAAGCGCTCGGTTTCACGACACTACGTGCGTGAGCGCCATCCCGCCCCATCTTCCGGTTACAGTTTTGCTTCCGCTTCGTTCTTTCTGAGCAGTGGCGCCTTGTCGCCACTGCGGTACGCGTAGATCACCGAATACGACAATACATTCTGCACATACTTGCGGGTTTCGCTGTATGGAATGGTTTCGATCCATACATCGAACGGGAGCTTTTTATCCGTATCCCTCAGCCAGCGGGACACACGCGTGGGGCCAGCGTTATACGCCGCCGCGGCCAGGAAGCGGTTGTTGTCGAAACGCTTCAGCAGTGAATTCAGGTAGAACGCGCCCAGGCTGATGTTGGTGTTCGGGTTCAACAGGTCCCAACTGCGGCGGTAGGGCACGCCCGCTTTGCGCGCCGTGGCCCGCGCGGTGGAAGGGAGCAGCTGCATCAGGCCCATGGCGCCGGCGTGGGATTTGGCATCGTGGCTGAAATGGCTTTCCTGCCGCGCCACCGCCAGTACCAGATAAGAGTCCAGTGCTGTTTTCTTGCCCATGCGTCCGGCCACGTCGCTGACAATGTCGCTAAAGGCCAGTGGAAAGCGCAGTTCCAGGTCATCGAGGTAGTCCGCGGCAAGGATCGACTGAATGGACTTGTGATACCAGCCCCAGGTGCTGGCGACTTTGCCGGCGGTCATCAATTCTTCAGTGGTCATTTTCTCGGTGGCGTAGTCCCACTCCCGGCGGGCGTGATAGAACTCCCCGATCGCCTGCAACTCTTCCGCTCTCTGCATGCCCGGCAGCGCCGCGACCTTTTCTACCAGCTCGGGAGTGATCGGGGCGGGGCGGTCCACGAAGCTGTAGTCTTTGCCCAGGGTATCCGAGGCGAGAAAGCCGTAATAACTGCGTTCTTGTGCCGCTTTCTTTAGAAGCTGGCGCGAACGGTCTGAGCGCTGCGGGTTGTTTTTGTTGCTGGCGGCCAGTTGCTCGTTGATGGCGCGGGCTTTCCAGTACAGCCAGCGGTCCCGGTGGCGGTCTTTTTCCGGCAGTTGGTCGATCCAGAACTCCACCTGGGCCCAGTCCATTTCTCGCAGGGCCTGGCGGATCAGCCACTCGGAGGTGCGCAGGTCAAAAAAGCCCGGGCTCGATTTGATCAGCTGCTCGAGCCCTTTCTGGTCGTCTTTGCGGGCGAACTGCAGCGCCACATAGCGCAGGAAGGTGTCGCGCTCCTCGTCGCTGAACAGGTAGCTCGCCCGATAGCGCTGCCATGCCTCGCTGGCCTTGTTCGGGTCCTGAGATGCGAGGCGTCGCAGGCCGATGGTGACGATGTCGCGATACTCCGGCTCTTGCTGGATGAACCGGTCGTAATCCATTATCTGGTCCGGCTTGCGATACACCGCACGCATAAGGGTCGCACGCTTGGCGCGGTCGCTGTCCAGCTTGCGCGCGATAAAGTCCGCCAGGTCGAGGTTGCCCGCGCGCACCGCCAGGGTGTGGCGCTTCCAGGCACGTTCCTGCGTGAGCCCCCCGTCCCGCATCCAGCGGCTGAAAGCGGGGTCGCATTCCTTCGGCTGAGAGGCGCCGACCGTCCACAGTTCTTCGATAAGCGCGTAAGCCTGTTGCTTGTCACCGTGGCGGGAAAGCGCATCGGCGTAATAGCAGCGCAGCTGGGTGCGGCGGATTTTCTCCGGGTCGTAATATTTGAGATAGGCCTTGAAGCGTTCTCTGCCACCCAGCTCACGCAGTACACGCACTCGCATCCAGTCGCCGAGCGCGGTGCCGTCATGGGTTTTCAGAAACTGGTCGATGTCATCGTACGGGAGGCGTGAAAGCTTCTTGCTGATGGCCCAGTAGTCGATGTAGGGGAGCAGCGGGTAGTCTTTCAGCTCTTTCTTGAGGCGCTTGAGTTGGCGCTGGTCATTGCGGGCAATGGCCAGCCGCGCCTCCTGCAGCTTCTCGCGCTGCGCCACGGCGGCCTGCGCGGCTTTGGTGTCTTTACTCTCAGCCTTGTGTGGGATGGCCGCCGCCGGCGTTGAGCGGCCGCTCTTGGCGGCCTGCCGGGCCTCGGCCAGACTGGTCGCTGCGAGGCCCGAGACCAGCAGTGCTGCGGAGAGAAGGGCGAGTCCTGTGCTGCCAATCGACATACTTACAACCCGATTGAGAAATCGCTTATTCGAAGGGACGAGAATAAAGCGTAAAATGTCCTTTTTCACTCGAGCACCTTCAAAATTTTCACAAGGAAAGTTCAAGAGGTACTCCAAAAACATTGTAGTGCGTATTTATGTTGCTTCAGTTGGATGGCGTGTGTTTGCGCTATGGCGTTCAGGTATTGGCGGATCATGTGAATGCCAAGATCGAACGCGGGGATCGAATTTGCCTCGTTGGGCGCAATGGTGAGGGCAAGTCCAGCTTGCTGCGCCTGATTGGCGGCAAGGGGGACCCGGATGACGGCGAGATCATCCGCCAGAGCGGCATGGTGCTCGCCACGCTGGAGCAGGCGCTGCCGGAGGACTGCACCGATACGGTGTATCGCTACGTAGCCGAGGGGTTGGGCGACGTTGGCGTCTGGCTGTCGGAGTACCGGGATCATCAGGACCCGGCGCTGCAGGCAAAGATCGAAAATGCGCACGGCTGGGAGTTGCTGGCGAACATCGACAGTGTGCTGGATCGCCTGGACCTGGATGAGAGCGCCAGAGTGAATGACCTGTCCGGCGGCTGGCAACGGCGGGCGGCACTGGCGCGGGCGCTGGTGACCGAGCCGGATCTGTTGATTCTCGATGAGCCTACCAACCACCTGGATATTGCGGCCGTGGAGTGGCTGGAAGACTTCCTCGCCAGTTATCGCGGCGCGCTGCTGTTCGTAAGCCATGACCGGGCCCTGGCGCAGCGCCTTGCCACCTCCGTGTGGGATCTCGACCGGGGCACGCTGCGGGTATTCAACTGCCCGTTCAACCGTTATCAGCAGGAAAAAGAAAAACTGTTGGAGGAAGAGGCGCGCAATGACGCGCTGTTCGACAAGAAACTCGCACAGGAAGAAACCTGGATACGCCAGGGGATCAAGGCCCGCCGTACCCGCAATGAAGGCCGTGTGCGGGCACTGCAGTCCCTGCGCAAAGAGCGCATGGCCCGGCGTGAACGCCAGGGTGTGGCCAAGATGGCGCTAGATGCCGGCGAGCGCTCCGGTAAGCTGGTCGCCGAGCTCAAGGGCGTCACCTTTGGCTTTGAGGGGGATGCGACGCCATTGATTCGCGACCTGGATTTCACCCTGATGCGCGGCGACAAGGTCGGGCTGATCGGCCCCAACGGTGCGGGCAAGAGTACCCTGATCCGTTTGCTGCTGGGCGATCTTCAGCCGCAAAGTGGAACGGTTCGCCTGGGCACCAAGCAGCAGGTGGCCTATTTCGACCAGCGTCGCGACACCCTGAACCCTGATCAGACCGTCGTCGACAACATTGCCGAGGGGCGGGAGAACATCGAAGTGGGTGGCAGTACGCGCCATGTGATGTCGTACCTCAGTGATTTTCTGTTCACCGGTGTCAAGGCGCGCACCAAGGTGAGCGCGTTGAGCGGGGGCGAGCGCAATCGCGCGCTGCTGGCAAAGCTTTTCAGCCAGCCCGCCAATATCCTGGTGCTCGACGAACCGACCAACGACCTCGATGTGGAAACCCTGGAGTTGCTGGAGCAATTACTGATGGATTTCTCTGGCACCGTGCTTCTGGTGAGCCACGACCGGGCCTTTCTGGATAATGTGGTGGAGAGCTGTCTGGCATTCGAGGGCAATGGCATCGTGCGCGAGTATGTGGGCGGCTATCACGACTTTGTACGCCAGGGGGGGCGCTTTATCAGTGCGGAAGACCAACTGAAATCACGCAAAGCCGCCGAGGCCAAGTCAGCGGGCTCGGCCGACAGCGCGCCCGTGGTGTCATCTGAGGCACCAGCCAAGGCGCAAAAAGCCAAAAAGCTCAGTTATAAATTGCAGCGGGAGCTGGACGCACTGCCCGCAAAAATTGAATCTCTGGAAAATGAAATAGCGGCAATGGAAGAAGAGGTCGCGGCGCCGGAGTTCTATCAGCAGGACAGCGAGAAGGTGCAGGCCCGCTTGCAGGTACTGACCGATTTACAGCAGGCGCTTGATGACGCGTTTGAACGCTGGGCAGAGCTGGACAGCCTGTAATCCATCAGGGGTGACCTGTGCACAGGTGGGGGCATGCACACAAGCGGGGGGCGCAGCTGCCCCCGCTTTGCTAGCGCTATTCGTTGGGCGAGTGCACCCGCACTGCCAGCACATCACAGCCGGCACCGTGTAAAACACCGTTGGCCGTGGATCCCAGCAGTAGTGCCAGTCCGTGACGGCCGTGGCTGCCGATGACGATCAAATCGCAACCGGATTCCTCCGCCAGGCGGTGAATTTCTGTGGCGGGCTGGCCCAGTACCACGTGCTGGCGGTCTGAGGGAATGTTGAGGTTGGCGGCGGCCTTGCGCAATTGCTCCTTGGCCTGGTTTTGCAGCTGTTCCTGCACCTCGGAAAGGTCCATTGGTACGTCGCCACCATAGGCAAACGTCAGCGGCTCGATGATGTGGGCGAGGCTCATCGTCGCGTTGTTATGCGCGGCAATCTGGGCGGCTCGCTCCAATACCTGAGAGGATTCTTCAGAGAGGTCCAGTCCCACCAATATGTTGTTATAGCCTGACATTTGGGCTCCCGCGGTCTGGTTGGATATCAAAAAATACCGGGAAATATTGAAACCCCGGTGCTTCTATTGAGTCTACTTTAAAAAAAACAGACTTGACACAACCGCCGACTTGCAGGGAAATGCGCGCCTGCACAGGGGGTTGGCGGCGGTCTGTTCGTCGTTTGTGCCTCAATTCTCAATTTGACACGGAATTTCGCTCATGGCCAGCTGGCTGCCTATCGTCATCATAATATTTGCGATTGCCCTGGTGATCGGGCCGGTTGTCTGGCTGAAACCCAGCAGCCGGGATCGCAAGCTTGCAGAGCTTCGCCAGCGCGCGGCGGCCTCCGGGCTCAAAGTGCAAATGCAGCCGCTGCCGAAATCCCAAGACACGGGTAACGCGGCGGTGTATTCCGCACAGTGGCGCAATCCGCGACGGCTGCAGACGGGCTGGGGATTGGAATTGCAGCGCATGCCCCACGAAATGAACTTCGACGGCGTGTGGGACTGGCGCAATGGCCGTGAAGCTCCGGAGGTGGCCAAGCCGCCGCTCAAGGAATTTCTTGAAATGTTGCCGGCAGATGCCACAGCAGTCTATGCCAATGACAGTGGTCTGGGTGTGCAGTGGCGCGAGCGCAGTGGAAACGGCGGGCTGGCCGCGCTGCAGAAGGCGCTGGATACCATGCGGCCGGTAATAGAAGAAGCGATTCGGCAGCAGCAATCGCGGTCGGAAGAGGCCGGCGACGAGGGCGATTCCCTGCGTTGACGCTGCGCCTTGCCGTCGTGGTCTGTTTTTTAGCGACCGCCCGCGGCCAGGCGCCTCCGCTGGGCCGTGTCGAGCGCTGGCACAATAGCACTGAATCACTGGTCATTGGGCCGGGCACAGACGGTTAATCAACACACAATTGGCTCATCAATTTGTGACGCTTGCTTGACCGCACCGGGGGCGAAGCATATATATTCGCGCAGCGCACCGTTGAAAACGGCTGCAGCCCCAGGTGCGAAAGCAGTAAATTTTCTATTAAAAATCAAAAGCTTATGGGTAAATCACTGGTCATCGTCGAGTCGCCGGCGAAGGCGAAAACGATCAACAAGTATCTCGGAAAAGACTTTGTGGTGAAGTCCAGCATTGGTCACATCCGGGATCTTCCCACCGGGGCATCGAGCAAGCAGCCGGTGGACGCCAAGGAGCGCGCGCGCCGCGCTGCGGAAACCCGCAAGCTTTCTCCCGAAAAGAAAGAGATCTACAAGCGCAAGAAAAGCCGCGAGCAGCTGATCCGGCGCATGGGGATCGACCCTGACCATAACTGGGAAGCCCACTACGAAATCCTGCCTGGCAAGGAAAAGGTGGTGGATGAACTGCGCAAGCTCGCCGCCAACGCTGACCACGTTTATCTCGCAACGGACTTGGACCGCGAGGGAGAGGCCATTGCCTGGCACCTGCGGGAAGCCATTGGCGGTGACGAGAAGCGCTACCGCCGGGTGGTGTTCAACGAAATCACCAAATCCGCGATTCAGGAGGCGTTCCAGGATCCGGGCCCGCTGGATATCGACCGGGTGAATGCACAGCAGGCGCGTCGTTTCCTCGACCGCATCGTGGGGTACATGGTTTCCCCGCTGTTGTGGGAAAAGGTCGCGCGCGGACTCTCTGCTGGCCGAGTCCAGTCAGTGGCAGTGAAACTGGTCGTCGAGCGCGAGCGGGAAATTCGGGCGTTTATTCCCGAAGAGTACTGGACCCTGTTTGCGGACACGCAAACCGCCAAATCTGACGCCCTGCGCCTGGAAGTGAAAAAGCAGGCCGGTGAGGCCTTCAAGCCCACCAACGAAGAGCAGGCCATGGCGGCGCTGAACGCGCTGCAGTCCAGCGACTTCACGGTGAGCGCGCGGGATGACAAGCCCACCAGCTCCAAGCCCAGCGCACCCTATATCACCTCCACGCTGCAGCAGGCGGCCAGTAATCGCCTGGGTTTCAGCGTAAAGAAAACCATGATGATGGCCCAGCGGCTTTATGAGGCGGGCTACATCACCTACATGCGTACCGACTCCACCAACCTGAGTGCGGAAGCGGTGTCCTCGGTGCGCGAGTTCATCGAAGAAAATTACGGTGACAAGTACCTGCCGGAAAATCCGAACCGGTACAGCAGCAAAGAGGGTGCACAGGAAGCGCACGAGGCGATTCGTCCGTCCGATGTGCGGGTAAAACCCAACATGCTCTCCGGCATGGAACGCGACGCTGAGCGTCTGTACACCCTGATCTGGCAGCAGTTTGTGGCGTGCCAGATGACGCCGGCGCAGTTTACCTCGACATCTGTGGTGGTTACGGCAGGGGACTTCGAGCTGCGCACCCGTGGTCGCGTCATCCGCTTTGACGGCTTCCTGAAAGTGGCGCCGGCACAGAGCAAGAAAGACGAAGACCTGGTGCTGCCCGATATCAAGGTCGGTGAAAAGCTGAACCTGAAGAAGCTCGACCCCAAGCAGCACTTTACCAAGCCCCCGGCGCGCTTCAGTGAAGCGGCGCTGGTAAAAGAGCTGGAAAAGCGTGGAATTGGCCGTCCATCGACGTACGCATCCATTATTTCCACGATCCAGGATCGCGGTTACGTGCGTCTCGAAAACCGCCGGTTCTACGCGGAGAAGATGGGTGACATCGTCACCGATCGTCTCAGCGAGAGCTTTACCGACCTCATGGACTACGGTTTTACCGCCAGCCTGGAGGAGTCCCTCGACTCGGTTGCAGAAGGCAAGCGGGGTTGGAAAGACCTGCTGAACGATTTCTATGCCGGTTTCAGCAAGCGTCTCGAAGTGGCGCAGGATAAAGAAGGCGGCATGCGGCGCAATTCGCCCACGGATACGGACATCGAGTGCAGCCAGTGTGGCCGCCATATGCAGATCCGCACCGGTTCAACCGGCGTCTTTCTGGGCTGCTCCGGCTATGCGTTGCCTCCCAAGGAGCGCTGCACCAACACCATGAACCTGGTGTCTGGTGAAGAAGCCGTTGACGCCGATAAAGATGAAGAGGCGGAAACGCGCCAGCTGCGCGAGAAGCGCCGCTGTGGCAAGTGCGGCACGGCAATGGACAGTTATCTGGTGGACGAACAGCGTAAGCTGCACATCTGCGGTAACAATCCGGATTGCCCCGGCTTTGAAGTGGAAAAAGGCACTTTCAAGATCAAGGGTTACGATGGCCCACTGATCGAGTGTGACAAGTGCGGGGCGGATATGCAGTTGAAGTCCGGCCGTTTCGGCAAGTACTTCGGCTGTACCAGCGAGACCTGCAAAAACACCCGCAAGCTGCTGAAGAGTGGCCAGCCGGCACCACCCAAAATGGACCCGGTGCCCATGCCCGAGCTGCCCTGCGAGAAGGTGGACGACACCTACATTCTGCGCGACGGCGCCTCCGGTCTGTTTCTGGCGGCCAGCCAGTTCCCGAAAAACCGCGAGACCCGTGCCCCGTTGGTGAAGGAACTGCTGCCACATAAAGACGAGATTGATCCCAAGTACAGCTTCCTGTTCTCGGCACCCACGGAAGACAACGAAGGCCGCGATACCGTGGTGCGGTTCAGCCGCAAAACTCAGGAGCAGTATGTCCAGAGCGAGGAAGAGGGTAAGGCCACCGGCTGGAAGGCTTTCTACCGCGATGGCAAATGGCAGGTAGACGCGCCGGCGAAGAAAGCACCAGCCAAGAAAAAAGCTGCGGCGAAAAAAGCACCGGCTAAAAAAGCGGCCGCTAAAAAGGCACCAGCCAAGAAAAAAGCCACCACCAAAAAATCCCCGGCCAAGTAATTGGCCGGCTGGTCTGCTCAGCAGGTCGTTGTAAGAAACAGGGAGAAATAGGGAGTATGCAGGTTGAGTAATCCCTATACCGGTAGCGTTGCGTCGGCATTGCGCAAAGCACAGCTGATCCTCCAGTCTCCAGCCCCGGGCGAGGTTGAGGTTGCAGACACTCAGCAGGCGCTGCGGGAAACTGCATTGCAGGAAGCGGCGCTGATGCAGCTGTGGCGAGCCTACAAAGCATTTCTCGCCGAGCAGGGGCAGCAGCTCCAGCTCGGGTTCCGGGCCGGGGGCGAGCCGGATACCGCCCAGGCACTGGCGCAACTGGTGTCGGCTCGCGGCAAGTTCAGTGCCGAAGTCAATGAGCTGGTGAGCCTGTCGGAAAACCCGGACAGCTGGTTTCAGGGCATGCAGGCGGCCTGGGAGGCTCTGTGGCGGCCGGCAGGTGCAGAAGTGGCCCAGTCTGAAGGGGCCATCGGTGTGCAGAGCCTGATCCCCGTACAGCAGCTTGACCGAGCGGCTCCTGAGCCCCTTAGCCGGGATCTGTTGATGAAGTGGCTGCGCGCGCTGAATGAGCTGGTGGTGCGGCAGCGGGCCCACGGGCAGGAGTGGTGAACCCGTCCGGGCTGGATCCGGTTCTGTCCTCTGATTAATCTCCCTTCCCTGTGGTACACTGCCACAAATCGCGCCGGCCGGTGGTTGGTGCTTCCCGGGAAGATAAGTGGAGAGATGAATGTCTTCTGAGACCTACGAAATCATCGAGTTGTCCAATGGTGATGTGGCGCTGCGGCGTGCTGGTCACAAAGATGATCCGTTGGTGCGTATCCATTTTTCTGCCGAGAGTCTCGATTTTCTGCGTGAGCACAAAGTGACCATTGCCCGCGCCATGCTGGAGGCGGGTATCGAAGCGGTGCAGGAGATCAATGCCCTGGAGCCAGAGCCTTTTGAAGAAGAGGACGTGGATTTGACCGAGCACACAATCCACTGATCCTGGTTGATACAGACGCATAAAAAACAGGGCCTAGGCCCTGTTTTTTTATGCGTGGATGTCTGCGGTAATCCGCCCCGTGCGTATCACACCGGGTTTTGCCGGATCACACCCACCGCCAGCCCCTCAATGGCGAAGTTGCGGTCGCGCATATCGACTTCAATCACATTGAAGTCTTCGTTTTCCGGCAGCAGCTGAACCGTTGCCTGGTTGCCCCGGCGCTTGAATCGCTTCACCGTCACTTCGTCTTCAATGCGCGCCACCACGATCTGGCCATTGCGAATGTTGTCGGTCCGCTGCACCGCCAGCAGGTCGCCGTCGAGAATACCTGCATCCTTCATGCTCATGCCGTGCACCCGCAGTAGATAATCTGCTGGTGGATGGAAAAACTCGGCGGGAATTTCACAGTACTCCTCGATATTTTCCTCTGCCAGCACCGGGTTACCCGCAGCAACACGACCGACAATGGGCAGGCCGGTGTGATGGTCCGGGATGCGGATACCACGGGAGGCACCGGCCACCATCTCGATGGCGCCCTTGCGCGCCAGCGCCTTGAGGTGTTCTTCCGCTGCGTTTGGCGAGCGAAAGCCGAGTTCCTGGGCAATTTCCGCGCGGGTGGGGGGATAACCGGTATCGTCCAGATACGTTTTGATCAACGCAAGTACCTGGGCCTGGCGGGCAGTGAGGTTTGTCATGGGCAGTTCCTGTTATTCGAGATCTTCCATCCCGATTTCCCGGGGTCTGTATTTTTATACAGTTGCTGTGATTATATACAGATTTGGCGGGGCCGCAAACGCTGGGTGGATTGCGTGAACTGCTAGACTGTAAGCGGGTTTGGTGTATGGGGTTCGGTGTGTATCGCTCACATCGCCCATGCACTTCGCCAGGCATATTCATAAGGAGCTGGCATATGCTGGATGCAAAAATGCCCGAAGCATGGCGAGTGCTGCGTATTCAGTCTGAACTCGTGGATGGTATCGAGCGGCTGATTACCCTCAAGGGTGCTGTCACCGTGTTTGGCAGTGCGCGGTTCCCTGAACAGGCGGCGGAATATCAGGAGGCGCAACGCCTCGGGGAATTGCTGGCCTGCGAAGGAGTGCCGGTGATTACCGGTGGTGGGCCGGGGATTATGGAGGCCTGTAATCGCGGTGCGTTTTGCCAGTCTGGTGAATCCATCGGGTTGAGTATCGAATTGCCTCACGAGCAATTGCCCAATGCCTATCTCGATATCAATCTGAACTTTCGCTATTTCTTTGTGCGTAAATTTATGTTCGTCAAACACGCGATGGGCTTTATTGCCATGCCCGGGGGCTATGGCACCCTGGATGAGTTGTTTGAAGCGCTCACGCTGGTGCAGACACGCAAGGTGCGGCGCTTCCCCATTGTGTTGGTGGGTAAGCAGTATTGGGCAGGACTCGTGGACTGGATGCGCAATACCGTACTGGCGCGGGGCTGCATTGATGCCGATGACCTGAGCCTGTTCACACTGGTTGATACCGTCGATGAAGCGGCGCAGATCATTATCGAGTTTATCCGTGAGTGTGACGGGGAGACTCAGTAATTCATCGCCGGTTTTCAGCACTGTAAAGGCCGAAAACTCTCTGGGGCGAGGCGGGCAGGTTTCTGGTCGGTTGTGAGGTTACCGGTTCTCACGTCAGAAGATATCGTCGGTTCCCGGATACGATTCACCCTCCAGCCGGTCGATGGCGCTCTGCACCGGTGAAAGAATCGGGCTGCGGAATCCCGAGTCTTCCTCATCCTGCATTTCTTCCGCAAGGATACCGTAGCCGGCATTGGCGTTTTCCGGTTCCGCGGCGCCGATCACCGGTAATCTTGGCCAGCTCTGGAAGTCGATTTCCCCCAGTGAACCGTCCAGGTACTGGATTTCAATGGTGCGGGATGGGTGGTCTACGGCCACCACTTCGAACAAGTCGCCACTGTCGAAATTTTCAAACCAGCTACCAATTTCAGGAGCAATTCTTGCCATGATGTGGCCCTCCCGGGTCAATATCCTGTGGCTCGCAATAGTGGAGCCTCTGAACTCAATCTAGTGTGGGGCGGGAGGTCTTGGTAACTGGCAGGTCGCAAATGTCGTGCGGTGGAACTTTGGCGCGCGCGGATGCGAGGGCGGTTTCACCAGTGGCGCAAATTCTGTGTCGACCGTGCAATGCAGATGGGCTGCCGTGCCGGGGCGACTATGCTAGTCTCTCGCTTTAAACAAACGTTTTAATTATCAGTTTGAAACTGTGAGCAGGACATGAGTCAGCTGGACACCGTCAACCGTATACTGGACGCCGCCGAGGTGCTGTTTGCCGAACGCGGATTTACCGAGACCTCACTGCGGACCATAACCAGCACGGCGGGCGTTAATCTGGCGGCGGTAAATTATCACTTTGGTTCGAAAAAAGAGCTGATACAGGCGGTATTTGAGCGGTTTCTGACCCCATTTACGGAGAACCTGGATAAGGAACTCAGCCGCCGACAGGCGCAACTCGAAACCTCTCCGGGTGCGCAGTTACAGGTAGATGATTTGCTAGAGAGCCTCTACCGCGTGGCCCTCGCTGGCCTGGCAAAGGAGGGGAGAGACCCCAAGCGCTTTATGGGGCTGCTGGGCCTCGCCTACACCCAGTCGCAGGGCCACCTGCGGAGGTTCATTGTGTCTCGCTATGGGGCCAGCTACCGTCGGTTTGCCGGGCTGCTCGCCAATACGTTGCCGCACGTGGACCCGGTTACCTTCTACTGGCGGCTGTATTTTATGTTGGGTGCGACCATCTTTTCCCTGTCGAGCTTCGACGCAATCGAAGCTATCCTTCGGGAAGACTTCGGTGCCGAGAGCAGCCTTGACGAGACCCTGGCGCGACTTGCGCCTGCCGCAGCGGCAATGCTGACGGCTGCGGAGCCCAAAGATACTTGATCCTTCACTGCGAGTTATGGACGTCAACGGAGCCGATATTGCGCGCCTTCGCTGCAACAACTTCGCTGCAACAACAGTGACAGAGAGTGGGAGCTGGAATTCATGTCCGATCAGATTGGTCCGGTGATGATTGATGTCGAGGGTACGGAACTCACGACGGAAGACCGCGAACTGCTGCGTCACCCGCAGGTTGGCGGTTTGATTTTTTTCGCGCGCAACTACCGCGACCGTCCACAGCTGGAAGCGCTGGTGGCGGACATCCGCAGTGAGCGGCCAGGCATCCTACTGGCCGTGGACCAGGAAGGTGGGCGGGTGCAGCGCTTCCGGGATTCCTTTACCCGTTTACCGTCCATGCAGGCGCTCAGCGCGCAGGCGGATCGCCAACAGCTGAAAGACGTGGGGTGGCTGCTCGCCGCCGAGCTGCTGGCGGTGGGCATCGACTTCAGTTTCGCACCGGTACTGGATGCCGATGATAACTTCTGTCGTATTGTTGGCGACCGCAGTTTCGCCTGCGACCCGCTGGCGCTCGCGGCCAAAGCGCGCCCGTTTATGGCGGGTATGCATGAGGCGGGTATGGCGACCACCGGCAAGCATTTCCCGGGGCACGGGCAGGTGCTCGAAGATAGTCATGAAGAGCTGCCGGTGGATCATCGCACGCTGGAAGAAGTACTGGCGGCCGATGGCCAGCCATTTGCCGACTGTATTGCCGCCGGGGAGCTGGAAGCCGTTATGCCAGCGCACATCCGGTTTGAGAAAGTGGACGAGAACCCGGTGGGTTTTTCTCGCTTCTGGTTACAGGAGATCCTGCGCAAGCGGCTTGGCTTTGACGGAGTGATCTTCAGCGATGACCTCACTATGGAAGGCGCCGGCGCGGCCGGTGGTTATGCCGAGAGAATTCGGGCGGCGATGCAGGCGGGCTGCGATATGGGGGTCGTGTGCAATAACCGCGAGGGTGCGCTGGAAGTGCTCTCGGCACTGGAAGGTTACGAACCCAACCCGCTATCCAGCCGCCGCCTCGAACGTATGCGGGGTAAGCCAGTTATAGAAAACTGGGCTTCGCTCGAACAGTCATCCCGCTGGCAGGCTACCCGCGCGTGGCTGGCATCCTGGATGTAAATCCGCAGAATAAACAACTGTATTACTGACTCTGCCAGACAACGATAAATCGGCAGAGACTTTTTAATCTTGAACATCGTCGACGTATGGAGTGATTTGTGGAGCAGGCTAAGGCGTTTATACGCTCCCTGGTGGGGGAAGACCGTTTCTGGATTGCCGAGGTTTTTCTAATTGTGCTCGCCACCGCCTTTGCGGCGTGGATACTGGCGCTGTTTGTGGCGCGCTTGCAGGCGAGGGCGGAACGCACTGTCAACCCATGGGATGACGCGCTGTGCGGGGCCATCAATCCACCCGCATCCATTGTGGTGTGGCTGGTGGGGCTGTCGCTGGCAGCGGCGCGTGCCGGCAAGGCAACGAGCGCAGAAATTTTCAATTACGCCGGTACCGTGCGTGAGATCGGCTTCATTGTACTGATTACCTGGTTTGCCCTGCGGTTTGCCAAGGCGGTAGAAACCAATCTTGCCGACCCGCGCTTCATGGGAAAGCCGATGGATGCCACAACCGTGCGCGCCGTAGGCAAACTGGTGCGTGCTTCCATCATCATTACCGCGGCGATGGTGATCATGCAGCACTTCGGGTACAGCATCAGCGGTGTGCTGGCGTTCGGCGGTATTGGTGGCCTGGCGATTGGTTTTGCGGCAAAAGATTTGCTGGCCAACTTTTTTGGTGGGCTGATGATCTACCTGGACCGCCCGTTTAAGGTTGGAGATTGGGTGCGCTCTCCTGACAAGGAGATCGAAGGCACGGTGGAAGATATTGGTTGGCGCCTGACCCGCATCCGCACCTTTGACAAGCGTCCGCTGTACATTCCCAACGGGATCTTTACCCAGATTTCGGTGGAAAACCCCTCGCGCATGCTGAACCGTCGGATCTACGAAACGGTTGGTATCCGTTACGACGATGCACACCTTATGGCGCCCATTGTGAAAGATGTGCGTGCGATGCTTGAACAGCATCCGGAAATCGATACCAACCAGACGCTGATTGTGAATTTCAATTCCTTCGCGCCGTCGTCGCTCGACTTCTTTATCTACACATTTACCAAAACCACCGAGTGGGTGCGCTATCACGAGATCAAGCAGGATGTGCTGTTGCAGATTCTGAAGATTATTGAGCAGCACGGCGCGTCCTGTGCCTTCCCGACCTCCACCCTGCATATTGCCGATCTGCCGGAGCTGGCAATTGGCGGAGCGCGGGAAGTGCCGGCTGGGTCCTGAATGACAGTTAAGTGACATTTTCCGCAACGGCATACATTGTCAAATCATGTGACCCTTTTGATGCATATCTGGTGATTTATTGCGCATCGCAGGCAGGAAGTAACATTAATTTCACGCGGAAACCTAGACAGTGGCGCTGTTTTATCTAAGAATCGGTAACGACCTCTGCGGATGACCGCACAGGCGCTTCGAGACTGCAGGCTGCCGTTGTCCGGTGGCTTTCGGCAATTGGGGTAGGCGTATTGCCCGCAACCGGGGTGAGCGCAATAACAATAAATGAGGTTGGCTTAATGAGTGATCGCGTTACGGGTACAGTGAAGTGGTTTAACAATGCCCGGGGTTATGGTTTTATCACCTGCGCTGAAGGTTCCGAGGATATCTTCGTTCACTACCGCAGCATTCGCGGTGACGGCTACAAAACCCTCAACGAAGGGCAGGCCGTCGAATTTGAAATGCAGCAGGGGGATAAAGGCCTGCTCGCGGAAGATGTAGTGCCCTGCGAGTAATTCGCGATTCAACGCGCACTCGATTCCGTAGACAGTTTGGCCGTGTTTGTATCGATGGAATATTGCTTGCTACGTCGTTAGCCAAAGTGCGCACTTTGCGCCACGACAGCGCACGACAGCGCACGACAGCGATAGTCGAGTAACATCGGCAATAAAAAAGCCCAGGCGGCTCGGGGAGATCCCGAAGCCGCCTGGGCTTTTTTTATGGCGATTTTCTTGTGGGTGTCTTTTTTCCACTATCGCCGGTGTCGATCAACCGGCACCAACGATGCGTAACAGCTGCCCGCAGAACCAGGCCGCATAGGTGCCCAGGGCGTAACCCATCACCGCAAGGAGTACCCCCACGGGTGCCAGTGAGGGGTGGAAAGCGGCCGCCACCACCGGCGCGGAAGCGGCGCCGCCCACGTTTGCCTGACTGCCCACAGCCATAAAGAAGGTGGGCGCCTTGATCAGCTTGGAAACCAGCAATATCAGTCCGGCATGGATACTCATCCAGATTGCGCCCAGCACAAACAGCTCCGGGCTGTTTTTCAGTGCCGTAATATCCATGTGGGTGCCAATGGTGGCTACCAGGAAGTAAATAAATACCGACCCGACCTTGGCCGCGCCAGCGCCCTCCAGCTTTTTCGCCGGGGTAAACGCCATGGCAATCCCCAGGGTGGTGGCCACAACGATGAGCCAGAAAAACGGGCTGGTGAAACTGAAGCGGGCCATGTGCGGCGCGTGGGTCTGGAACCACGGGGCCAGGAAGTCCGCACAGGCATGGGCAATGGCGGTAATACCGAAGCCCACCGCCGCAATCAGCATGAGGTCCTGCAGGGTGGGGTTGCGCGAGTGCTTGCGCTGCATGGTTTCCACGCGCTCACGCAGAGCATTGATGCTGGAGGTGTCTGCGCCCCGGCGCGCATCCAGCTGCTTTGCGTTACCGGCCATAATCAGCAGCACGGCCATCCACAGGTTGGCGACGATGACATCTACCGCCACCATCGCGGAAAAGACGTTGCCGCCGACATCGAAGATCTCCTTCATTGCCGCCTGATTTGCACCGCCACCGATCCAGCTGCCGGCAACCGTGGTCATACCGCGCCAGATGGCATCAGGGCCGTTACCGTTCAGCAGGCCTGGGTCGATCGCCGACATGATCAGCAGAGCGAGCGGCCCACCAATGACGATACCGACCGTACCGGTTAAAAACATGATCAACGCTTTGGGGCCAAGATTGATTATGCCTCTCAGGTCGATGCTGAGTGTGAGCAACACCAGGCTGGCAGGCAGTAAATAGCGCGATGCCACAAAGTAAAGATTGGAATTATGCGCGTCGATAATGTGGAAGGTGGTGAGCAGGGAAGGCAGGAAATAACACAGTAGCAGGGCGGGTACAAAACGGTAGAAGCGCTTCCAGAAGCGTTGCTCGCTGCTTGCCGTATAAAACACCAGGCCGAGGATGGCCGCGAGCATCCCCAGAATAATTGCGTCATTCGTTATCATGCTGAATCCGATTGTTATTAGTGTGTGTCTGAACGTATTGCTGATTACAACGGAAAACGGCCCTTGCGGGCCGCTGTGGAGAATATATTTTTACAGGCTCAGGGCGTTACGCCGATAGCGCCTTCCTGGGCTGTGGGCTCCTCGATCTGCTCAATCGTGCGCACCTCAATCAACACGCCCAGCTTGGGGTGGTCAATATAATGGAGCTCGCCGCTGCGCAGGCGGCGCTCCTCATTGAGCACCGCGACTCGCTCGGCTAATTTTACGGCGGGCTCGGCCGTTGCGGCATCTTGCGGGGTGTTTTCCCCATGAAAAACAGCGGCATCGGCTGCAGTGCTGTAACCGCTGGTGGTGCTGTATTCGTAGTCATTCGTTTGTGCCGTAGCGCCCCCCAGATTGCCAAGATCCATGGGCTCGTCACCGGCGAGCGTCGTAGCAGCTTGTGTCACGGGCGCACGTGGTCGCGTGGGGACAGAAATGCCCCTTGGTGCGGCGAGTGCCGGGATATCGGTGTCGGTGTTGGTGTTGGTGCCAGAGTTGACCGCACCGTAGCTGGACATGTCGATCTGGTTTGGCAGCCATTCGCTCAGCCACAGATCCGTACTCAGGTGCAGATAGCGGGATACGCTCAGGGTAACGCTGCCCTCCAGCTGGTGGTGGTTGCCGTCCACCGGGCCGCCGTTTATCAGGATGGCCGGCGCATTGCGCTCGGTCTGTAATACCTGGCGCCATGTCTTGTGGAACAGAACCTCATAGCCCGCGCTGCGCGCCAATGCCGCCACCTTGTTGTCCAGCTGGTTGGGTGCTGGCTGCAGGGCGGGGATCATCGGATCAGCCTGGGAGGGGGTGTCAAAGTCCACCCAGTGGCTGTCATAGGCAAGCTGGGGGGCCGCGGGCCAGGTCTCGCGCGACTGGCTCATACCGTTCTCGCGACTGAACACCACCATTTCAATTTCGAACTGGGTGCCCGCGTAGCCCGCCGCCTCTGCGCCTGCCGCGCACAGGGCAAGGAGGGCCGTTCCGGTCAGCTGTTTCAGGCGAGCTGTGACCTGCTTGTGGTTAAGGGTCATGTTGATACCGCTTATTCATTATGCCGATGTACATAGGTGTGGACGCCCGGTCTGGTACCGGGCTGTCCGAGCCGCGTGATTGGCGACGAATTTGCCCATCTTAGCATTGATTGATTGGCGAATGTGTCGACTGCGCCACCGCTGGCGGGGCGCACCGGCCGCGGGATTGTGGTTACTGGGACAGCTGTTGCAAAACCTCATTGACCTGCTGCAAGCGCTGCTCCGGGCCGCTCTCGTCCAGGGTAAAGTTCAACTGGTTGGCGCCCTGCAGTCGGTAGGTTGTGGGGCGTGTCTGCACCATCTTCACCAGGGTCAGTGGATCGACCTTGGCATTTTCGGAAAACTCGATGCGCCCACCGGTGGCCGAGGCCTCCAGCTTGCGAATGCCCATCCTGTTGGCCTGTAGCTTGATCTCGGTAATGCGGAACAGGTGCTTCACCGGCTCTGGCAGCAGTCCGAAGCGGTCGATCATCTCCACCTGCAGCTCTTTCAGGGCCGCCTTGTCCTCCGCATTGGCGATCCGCTTGTACATGATCAGGCGGCTGTGCACGTCCGGCAGGTAGTCTTCCGGGATCAGCGCCGGCACCCGCAGGTTGACGTCGACCGCGGGAGATTCCAGGGGCTCATCGATATTCGGGGTGCGTCCCTCGCGAATGGCCTTTACCGCGTGATCCAGCATTTCCATATACAGGTTGAAGCCAACGCTCTGGATCTGGCCGCTCTGTTCCTCCCCGAGGAGTTCACCCGCGCCGCGGATTTCCAGATCGTGGGTGGCCAGGGTAAAACCGGCACCCAGATCCTGGGCCTCGCTGATGGCTTCCAGGCGCTTCACCGCATCCGCCGTCATGGCGCGCTTGTTGGGCGTGAGCAGGTAGGCATAGGCCTGGTGGTGAGAGCGCCCCACACGGCCACGCAACTGGTGCAGCTGGGCGAGGCCGAACTTGTCCGCGCGCTCGATCAGAATGGTGTTGGCATTGGGAATGTCGATGCCGGTTTCGATGATGGTGGTGCACACCAGCACATTGAAGCGCTTGTGGTAAAAGTCGCTCATCACCTGTTCCAGCTCGCGCTCGCGCATCTGCCCGTGGCCGATGCCGATGCGGGCTTCCGGAACCAGAGCCTCGAGTTCGCGGGCAAGACGCTCGATACTTTTTACTTCGTTGTGCAGGAAGTACACCTGACCGCCGCGCAGGATTTCACGCAGGATGGCTTCCTTGATCAGGGCTTCGTCGCGCTCGCGCACAAACGTTTTTACCGAGAGCCGGCGCGCGGGCGGTGTGGCAATGACGGACAGATCGCGAATCCCCGCCATAGCCATATTGAGCGTGCGCGGAATTGGCGTTGCCGTGAGGTTGAGAATATCCACTTCGGCGCGCAGGCTCTTCAGCTTTTCTTTCTGGCGCACGCCAAAGCGGTGCTCCTCGTCAATAATCAGCAGGCCCAGGTTTTTGAACTTCAGGTCGCTCTGCAGCAATTTGTGGGTGCCCACAAGAATGTCTACCTTGCCTGCTGCGACGCGGTCCTTGATCGCATCCACTTCCTTGTTGCTGCGGAAGCGGGAGACAACTTCGATGGTGATGGGCCAGTCCGCGAAGCGGTCCTGCAACGACTGGAAATGCTGCTGGGCGAGCAGAGTAGTGGGCACCAGCATGGCCACCTGTTTGCCGCCATGTGCCGCGACAAAGGCCGCGCGCATGGCAACTTCGGTTTTACCGAAACCGACATCGCCGCACACCAGGCGGTCCATCGGCTTGTCCGACAGCATGTCGCCAACCACCGATTCGATGGCCAGCTGCTGATCCGGTGTCTCCTCGAAGGGGAAGCCGGCGGTGAATTCGCGGTAAGCGAGGCCCGGGTCGCCAAAGGCGTGCCCAACGCGGGCCTCCCTGCGGGCGTATATGTCGAGCAGCTCGGCCGCGGCATCGCGCACTTTTTCGGCGGCCTTGCGTTTTGCCTTCTGCCAGGTCTCGCTGCCGAGCTTGTGCAGCGGCGCCAGCTCTTCGTCCGCGCCAGAGTAGCGGCTGATCAGGTGCAGGCTGGCCACCGGCACATAGAGCTTGGCGCCATCGCCGTATTCCAGTGTCAGGAACTCCGCCTGCTGGCCGTCGATGTCGAGACTCTGCAAGCCTTTATAGCGCCCGACCCCGTGATCGATATGTACAACCGGTGCGCCCACACGCAACTCGGCCAGGTTTTTTACCGCGTTGTCGGCATCGTCTTTGGCCTTTTTACGGCGGCGTTGTTGCAGTACCCGTTCGCCGAACAGCTGCGGCTCGGCGATCAGGTTCAGCGGCGGCTCTTCCAGTAACAGCCCCTTGTCGATGGCGGCGACGGTAATGCCGTACTGGGCGTCGCTTGCGAGGAAGCCTTGCCAGCTGTCGAAGGTTTTGGGAGCCAGGCGGATGCCGCTCAGCAGGTCCAGTAGCGCTTCGCGGCGACCCCCGCTTTCTGCGCAGAACAGTACGCGGCCGCTGTATTCCATCAGGTAGGCTTCCAGCGCTTTCAGCGGCTGCTCGGACTTTCCGTCGACGGGCAGGTTGGGCGGCACCGCACTGGCAAAGTTGTAGTTACCGGCTGCGTCCGGGAGTGTTTCCGGAGAAAAGAAGGCGCGCGGTAGCGACTTTAATGCAGCGTAGAACTCGTCGATGTCCAGCAACACCTGGCGGGGTTCCAGAATCGGCCGAGTCAGGTCGCCGCGGCGGCTCTGGTAGCGGTTATCGGTTTCCCGCCAGAACGATTCGACCGGTTGCTGCAGATCGCCCTGAATAAACGCCTGGCTGCCCTCGGGCAGGTAATCGAACAGGCTCGCGCACTGGTCGAAGAACAGTGGCAGGTAATATTCGATACCCGCTGGTGCAATGCCGGCACTGATGTCCTGGTAGATGGAGACAGGGCCCGGGTCTACCTCGAACTGCTCGTGCCACCGCTCGAGGAATTTTGCCAGGCCTGGCTTGTGCATCGGGAATTCCCGTGCGGGCAACAGGTGAATGCGTTCCACCGTGTCGATGGTGCGCTGGTCTTCCGGGTCAAAGGTGCGCAGGGATTCGATTTCGTCATCGAACAGGTCGATCCGGTAGGGCAGGTTGCTGCCCATGGGAAATATGTCCATGAGCGATCCGCGCACCGCAAACTCGCCGTGCTCGTAAACGGTATCGACACAGTGGTAACCGGCCTGCTCGAGCAGTCGACGCTGCTTGTTAAGGTCGAACTTCTGCCCTTCCTGCAGAATCAGGGCATTGCCCGCAACGTAGTCCTTGGGGGCCAGCCGGTGCAGCAGGGTGCTCACCGGTGCGATGACGATCCCGCTCTGCATCTGTGGCAGCCGGTAGAGCGTAGCGAGCCGATCGGAAATGATGTCCTGGTGCGGAGAGAAGGTGTCGTAGGGCAAAATTTCCCAGTCCGGAAACTGGAAAATGGGCAACCCGGAATGCGCGGCCTCGGCATCGCCATCTCGCCCGGCCTTGTTAAAAAATTTCAGCTGCAGTTCCAGTTGCTGTGCTTCCTGGCTGTTGCGCGCGATCAGCAGGGTAGGTGCGCTGCTGTTTCTTGCGGCTGTCAGGACGGCCAGGGCAGCACTGGCGCCGTGCAGCTGGCCCCAGAATTGGCGGTCATTGGGTGCGCGAAAGGCGGGGGGGGACAAAGGGGGGAATTGACTCATGTTTCCTTATAATTCCGTGCTTTCTGACCGCTGGCGGCCCGGGGGCGGCTATTGTAGCGGTGAAACGTGGCCGGTGCAGGTTTGGGCTCCACGCGGGGCAAATTCTGGCGTTGCGGGCGCAGCGCAGAGAGCGGATTTTCCGGCGCGTCCAATGTCGGGGAAATGTAGTTTAACTACAGTTTTTAGCCTATTTTTTACGCGGTTGCGCGGCCTCGGGTGAATACACATAATGCGCCGGCCTTCGCCCATGAGGCGATGTTCAGAGGCGTTCTGATCACCCGAGCCGGGCGAAGGCGCGACCCCCATTATCACTCTGCAGAGGTGTCCGACTGTGACTCAGAAGCGACCGAAGCCCGCTGACTTCTTCAAGGACTGGAAAGCGCGTGAAGCGCTGGCGGAATCGATGATTCCGATGATTGGCAAGCTCAACCGGGAAAGCAACGTCGGCATTTATATGTACGGCCAAAACCTGGTGAACCGCTCCGTACTCAGCATTATGAAAGCTCACCGTTTTGTGCGTCAGGTGGAAGAGAACGAGCTGTCTGAGTTTGAAACCTATCCGGTACTCGAGGCCATCTGCAAGCTGGATCTGGGTCCCGTACATATCGACCTGGGTACGCTGACCAACAAGTACATGCGCGACCAGCGCGGTCTCTCCATTGAAGAGTTCGTGCGTGAAGAGCTCGCCGACGCCGGGGGCGCGGGCAAGCCGCTGCCGCAAACCCAGGACGTCGTTATCTACGGTTTCGGACGTATCGGTCGTCTGGTTGCCCGCCTGCTGATCGAGAAGGCGGGTAGTGGTGATGTACTGCGCCTGCGCGCCATCGTGCTGCGCAAGGGCAAGGCCGACAACGATCTGGTCAAGCGCGCCTCCCTGCTGCGTCGCGACTCCGTACACGGCGCCTTCAACGGCACCATCCGTGTAGACGAGGAGACCAGCTCCCTGATCTGCAACGGCAACGAAGTGAAGGTGATCTACGCCAACTCCCCGCAGGAAGTGGATTACACCGAGCACGGCATCAACAATGCGCTGATCGTCGACAGTACCGGCGTATGGCGCGATGAAGAAGGCCTGTCCCAGCACCTCGAAAGCAAGGGTGCTGCCAAGGTGCTGCTGACCGCACCGGGCAAGGGCGACCTGAAGAACATCGTGTACGGCATCAACAACGGCGAGATCAAGCCGGAAGACAAGATCCTGTCGGCGGCCTCCTGTACCACCAACGCGATTGTGCCGGTGCTGAAGGCCATGATGGACAAGTACGGCGTTGAGCACGGTCACGTGGAGACGGTACACGCCTACACCAATGACCAGAACCTGATCGACAACTACCACAAGGGCGAGCGTCGCGGCCGTTCCGCTGCGCTGAACATGGTACTGACCGAAACTGGCGCGGCCAAAGCGGTGTCCAAGGCCCTGCCGGAGCTGAAAGGCAAGCTCACCGGTAACGCGATCCGCGTACCGACCCCGAACGTGTCCATGGCGATCCTGAACCTGCGCCTGGGCAAGCACACCACCAAGGAAGAGTTGAACGAGTACATGCGCGAGGTGGCGTTGCACTCACCGCTGCGTCAGCAGATCGACTTTACCAATTCCCCGGAAGTGGTATCCAGTGACTTCGTGGGCTCCCGTCGCGCCTGTGTATTCGACTCCATTGCCACCATCGTGGAAGAGGACAATGCGGTTCTCTACTGCTGGTACGACAATGAATTCGGCTACAGCTGCCAGGTGGTGCGCTGCCTGGAAGACATGGCTGGCGTACGCTACGAGCTGTTCCCGAAGAAGGACTAACTGGTCCTGATGCCGCAGGGGAGGGCGCTGGCTCCTCTCTGCGGTGCCCGTGGCGCGGTCGATTGGTCAGGCAGATCAATTCCGCGCCACGCCATTCCCGCCAGCCGAGCCGGTTCCCCGGGCGGCGCCTCCAACTAAAGTCGTTGTTTTTTCAGCAAAATTTTCCTCATCCTGAGTCGATTTGGCTCTATCTGCTCTGGTAAAGCCACGGCCCCATCCTTATAATGCGCGCGATTTTGCGGGGCCGCCGTGCGCCGGGAGTGTGTTTGCGTGAAGGCCGCGTGTTGCGGTCGCAACGCGAGACTTTACGCTCCCCGGAGTGCAGCAGCCGCTGCCTGCAGCGCCACAGAGGTCGCCAGGCGAGCGGGAGCCATAGCGCCGGTAGTTCGGGGCTATCCTCAGGAGTACCACGGCCTAAGTCCCCGCCATGGGTTTCTGCTTTTCATTTTTAGTGTTTTCTAACTCTAGATTTTTATAAACCTACCAACTTAGAACTTAGGCATAGGCGTATGAGAAAGATCCGTCGGGGATTGGATTTACCCATATCCGGCGCGCCCGAGCAGGTCATCCACGATGGCCCTGCTGCCAAAACTGTTGCGGTGGTCGGTCCCGATTACAACGGGATGAAGCCCACCATGGCGGTTGCGGAAGGGGATAGCGTCAAACTCGGACAGCTGCTGTTCACCGATAAGAAAACCGAAGGCGTGCGTTACACCGCACCGGCCGCCGGTCGCGTGGTTGCCATCAACCGTGGCGCCCGTCGCGTGCTGCAGTCTGTGGTCATCGAAGTCGAAGGTGATGAGGCCGAACAGTTTGCCAGCTACAGCGCTGACCAGCTGGGCAGCCTGACTGCGGAGCAGGTGCGTGAAAACCTGGTGGAGTCCGGCCTGTGGACGGCTCTGCGTACCCGCCCTTTCAGCAAGGTGCCGGCACTCGATGCCCAGCCATCCGCGCTCTTCATCAATGCCATGGATACCAATCCGCTGGCCGCTGACCCGGTTGTGGTCATCGCCGAGCAGCGCGATGCGTTCGCTCAGGGTGTTGAGATCCTTTCCAAGCTGGCTGACAAGACCTTTGTCTGCACCGCGCCTGACGCCGATATTCCGGTGCCCAGCGTTGCCACCGTGCAGCGTGAAGCCTTTGCAGGCCCGCACCCGGCAGGTCTCACTGGAACCCATATCCACTTCCTGCACCCGGTCAAGCCCGGCCGTCAGGTATGGACCATCGGTTACCAGGACGTGATTGCCGTGGGCAAACTGTTCGAAACCGGCAAGTTGTTCACCGACCGTGTCATTGCCCTGGGTGGCCCTCAGGTCAACAATCCGCGTCTGATCCGCACCCGTCTGGGCGCCGACCTGACAGCGCTGACTGCGGGTGAACTGAAAGACGGCGACAACCGTCTCATTTCCGGTTCTGTGTTCGGTGGGCTTACTGCTACCGGCCCGCTGGCCTATCTCGGCCGCTACGCCAATCAGGTGAGCGTGCTGGTGGAAGGCAAAGAGCGTCCGTTCCTGCACTATCTGCGGGCGGGCAACAAGCGTTTCTCTGCATTGCCGATTTACCTGTCGCGCCTGTTCAAGAATCGTTTGTACGATTTCACCACCAGTGCCAATGGCTCCGAGCGTGCCATGGTGCCGATCGGCGCCTATGAGCGCGTGGTTCCCCTCGACGTGTTGCCGACGCAACTGTTGCGTGCACTGATTGTCGGTGACACCGCGACCGCCCAACAGCTGGGCGCGCTGGAGCTGGACGAGGAAGATCTGGCCCTGTGCACCTTCGTGTGTCCAGGCAAGTACGAGTACGGTCCCATTTTGCGGGATAACCTGACCCGTATTGAGAAGGAGGGTTAAGGATGTTGCGCAAGTTCCTCGATTCCATCGAGCCGCATTTCCACAAGGGCGGCAAATACGAAAAGTTCTACGCGCTGTACGAAGCGATTGATACCGGCCTGTTTCAGCCGGCCGATCGCACCAAGACTACCGCTCACGTACGTGACGGTATCGATCTGAAGCGCATCATGATCACCGTTTGGGCCTGTGCCATGCTGGCGGCCTTCTTCGGCATGTGGAATATCGGCTACCAGGCCAATACCATCATTGCCAATACTGGGGTTACCGAGTTTGCCGGCTGGCGCCACGCCATCATCGGCGCGCTGACCAGCTATAACGCCGGCAGCATCTGGGACAACCTGGTGTACGGTGCCATGTACTTCCTGCCAATCTACCTGGTGACGTTTATCGTCGGCGGTATCTGGGAAGTGCTGTTCGCAGCGGTACGCGGCCACGAAGTCAACGAAGGCTTCTTCGTGACCTCGATCCTGTTCGCGCTGACCTGTCCGCCGGACCTGCCCCTGTGGCTGGTGGGTATGGGCATCAGCTTCGGTGTGGTGATCGGTAAGGAAGTGTTCGGTGGTACCGGCAAAAACTTCCTCAACCCGGCGCTGACTGGTCGTGCGTTCCTGTACTTTGCCTACCCGGCTTCCATGTCTGGCGACATGGTGTGGACCGCGGTTGACGGCTACACCGGCGCGACCGCGCTGTCCGTTCTGGCGAGCGAAGGTGTCGTAAACGGTGTGGTGAATGCCGCAGCGGGCCCGCTGACCTGGTGGGATGCGTTCTTCGGCAACATGCACGGCTCCATCGGTGAGACCTCCACCTTTGTGATCCTGATCGCCGGCGTCATCCTGATGGGCATGAAGATTGCCAGCTGGCGCATCGTGGCCGGTACCCTGCTGGGTATGATGGCTACCTCGACGCTGTTCAACTTTATCGGCTCCGAGACCAACGTCTTCTTCAATGTGCCCTGGTACTGGCACCTGGTTGTAGGCGGCTTCGCGTTCGGTCTGATCTTTATGACCACCGACCCGGTGTCCGCAGCCATGACCAATATGGGTCGCTGGTACTACGGCATCCTGATTGGTGTGATGACCGTCCTGATCCGTGTCGTGAACCCGGCCTTCCCGGAAGGCATCATGCTGGCGATCCTGTTCGCCAACCTGTTCGCGCCGCTGTTTGACCACTTCGTGGTGCAGTCCAATATCAAACGGAGGTTGGCACGTGGCTAATAAAGATTCCGTCAAGGGAACACTGATCGTAGCCCTGGTGCTGTGTATCGTCTGTTCCGTCATTGTTTCCACCGCCGCGGTGATGCTGAAGCCCATGCAGCAGGCCAATGCTGCATTGGACCTCAAGCGCAACGTGCTGCTGGCTGGCGACCTGATCGATCCGAACCAGGCTGGTAAGGATGCGGTTGAGTCCGCATTTGCCAATGTCACCATCAAGTATGTGGACCTGCGCACTGGCAAGTTCACCGATGAGGCGCCGGCAGGCGGCAGCGGTCGCGCCGCTGCGAAAATCCCCTCCGCCAGCGACAAGCTGACTCCGGAGCAGGACGTTGCCAAAATCATCCGCCGCGAGCACATCAAAGAAGTGTATCTGGTGGAAGAGAACGGCGAGCTGCAGAAGGTGATTCTGCCGGTGCGCGGTTACGGCCTGTGGGGCCAGCTTTACGGCTTCCTCGCGCTGCAAAACGACCTCAATACCGTTGCCGGCCTGGGCTTTTACGAGCACAAGGAAACACCGGGACTGGGTGGCGAAGTTGACAACCCCAACTGGAAAGCTATCTGGGAAGGCAAAAAAGCCTATGCCGAAGATGGTGACGTGGCGTTGAGCGTGATCAAGGGCAGTGTTGATCAAAACACTCCGAATGCCGAGCACAAGGTCGATGGCCTGTCCGGCGCAACCCTGACCAGTAAGGGTGTCGATAACCTGGTCGAGTTCTGGCTCGGCAGCGAAGGTTACGGCCCCTTCCTGAAAAACCTGAAAGCAGGGGAGGCGTAACATCATGAAATTGAAAGATACTCTGCTGGAGCCGATCTTTACCAATAACCCCATCGCGTTGCAGATCCTCGGTATCTGTTCCGCGCTGGCGGTAACCAGCTCCCTGAAGGTGACCCTGGTAATGTGTGTGGCACTGACCGTAGTGGTCTGCTGCTCCAACGTACTGGTGTCCCTGATCCGTACCCAGATCCCCAACAGCATCCGTATCATCGTGCAGATGACCGTGATTGCCTCGCTGGTAATTCTGGTGGACCAGGTGATCAAGGCGCTTGCCTATGATATTTCCAAGCAGCTGTCGGTATTTGTTGGTCTGATTATTACCAACTGTATCGTGATGGGCCGCGCGGAAGCTTTCGCCATGAAACATGGCCCGAAAGAGAGCTTCTTCGACGGCCTCGGCAACGGACTGGGTTACAGCGTGATCCTGATCGGTCTCGCGGTTATTCGTGAACTCTTTGGTGCCGGCACCCTGTTTGGTTATCCGATTCTCGAAACCATTAATAACGGTGGCTGGTATGTCCCCAACGGCATGCTGCTGTTGCCGCCGAGCGCATTCTTCCTGATCGGTCTGTTCATCTGGGCGATCCGTACCTGGAAGCCTGCGCAGGTGGAAGAGGACGAATTCAAGATTACGTCCAATTCCAAAGTGCCGCTGGCGCAGCAGGAGGCCTGATAGATGGAACATTATATTTCTCTAATTATCCGCGCCATTTTCGTTGAAAACATGGCGCTGGCCTTCTTCCTCGGGATGTGTACCTTCCTGGCGGTATCCAAGAAGGTAGATGCGGCGATCGGTCTGGGTGTTGCAGTTGTTGTGGTGCTGACCATTACGGTACCGGTCAACAACCTGATTTACGCCTACCTGCTGAAAGATGGTGCGCTTGCCTGGGCGGGTTATCCCGACGTTGACCTCAGCTTCCTCGGGCTGCTGTCTTACATCGGCGTAATCGCGGCTCTGGTGCAGATCCTGGAAATGTTCCTGGATAAGTATGTACCGGCGCTCTACAACGCCCTGGGTGTATTCCTGCCTCTGATTACCGTGAACTGCGCCATCCTGGGTGCGTCACTGTTCATGGTCGAGCGCGAATACAACTTCGGTGAGAGTGTTGCCTACGGCTTTGGTGCTGGTATCGGCTGGGCACTGGCGATTACCGCACTGGCCGGTATCCGCGAAAAACTTAAGTACAGTGATGTACCCGATGGCCTGAAAGGTCTGGGTATCACCTTTATCACCGTTGGTCTGATGTCGCTTGGCTTCATGTCCTTCGGTGGTATCGATATCTAATCGGGGAGCGCAATACGATGAATCTGGAAATTATTCTCGGCGTTGCGATGTTTACCGTGATTGTGCTGGCACTGGTGGCGGTTATCCTCGTTGCCCGTTCTCGCCTGGTAAACACCGGTGACGTCAATATCGTGGTCAACGGTGAGAAAACGCTCACCGTACCGGCCGGCGGTAAACTGCTGCAGACTTTGGCAGCCAACAACCTGTTCCTGGCTTCGGCTTGTGGTGGCGGTGGCTCCTGCGCACAGTGTGTGTGTGTGATTGAAGAGGGCGGTGGCGACATGCTGCCGACCGAAGCGGCACACTTCACCCCGCGTGAAGCCAAAGAAGGCAAGCGTCTGTCCTGTCAGGTTGCTGTAAAGCAGGACATGAAGATCGAAGTGCCTGAAGAGGTGTTTGGTGTGAAGCAGTGGGAATGCACTGTGGAATCCAACCCCAACGTGGCCACCTTCATTAAAGAGCTGACCCTGAAGCTGCCGGAAGGCGAGAACGTCGACTTCCGTGCAGGCGGTTACGTTCAGCTGGAAGCGCCACCCCACCATGTGAAATTCTCCGATTTCGACATCGAAGAAGAGTATCGCGGTGACTGGGAGCACTTTGGCTTCTTCAAGCTGGAGTCCAAGGTAACCGAGCCGGTAGTTCGCGCCTACTCCATGGCCAACTATCCGGAAGAGAAGGGTGTTGTTAAGTTCAACATCCGTATCGCCACTCCGCCGCCGCGCACCGAGGGTATTCCCCCGGGCCAGATGTCTTCTTACGTCTTCAACCTGAAGCCGGGCGACAAGATGCGCGTTTACGGTCCCTTCGGTGAGTTCTTCGCCAAGGATACCGACAACGAAATGGTCTTCATCGGTGGTGGTGCCGGCATGGCGCCCATGCGTTCGCACATCTTTGACCAGCTGAAGCGTCTGCACTCCAGCCGCAAGATCAGCTTCTGGTACGGTGCGCGCTCCCTGCGCGAGATGTTCTACGAGGATGACTACAACGGCCTGCAGGAAGAGTTCGATAACTTCCAGTGGCATATTGCGTTGTCTGATCCGCAGCCGGAAGACAACTGGGAAGGCTACACCGGTTTCATCCACAATGTGGTGTACGAAAACTATCTGAAGGACCACCCGGCGCCGGAAGATTGTGAGTACTACATGTGTGGGCCGCCCATGATGAACGCGGCGGTGATCAATATGCTGAAAGATCTGGGCGTTGAGGATGAAAACATCCTGCTCGACGACTTCGGTGGCTGATCACGTATGATTGGACGTGACAACACATCCACAAAAACAGGGCCGATGATTTCGGCCCTGTTTTTGTTTGTGCCGCGCGGGTTTTCTTCCTTGGCCGGGCTGCTTGGGCTCGGCCTGGCGCTGCTGCTTGCCGTTAGCCTGACCGCCTGTAGTCCGCAGAAGCAGACCTGGAAGCTCACCGGCCCCACCATGGGAACCGTCTACCACGTCACCGTGGTGGATGTGCCCGCAGGGGTGCAGCGTGCAGAATTGCAGGGTGCCATTGATGCGGAGCTGGTTGCGGTCAATCAGGAGATGTCGACCTACATCCCCGACTCGGAGCTGATGCGCTTCAACCGCGCACCAGTGGGCGATGCAGTGGCCGTGTCGCCGCACCTTGCGCAGGTGGTGCAGCGCGCCCTGGAGATCTATCAGCACAGCGACGGCGCATTCGATGTCACCGTGGGCCCGCTGGTGAACCTGTGGGGCTTTGGCCCGCAGCCGGAGCCGGAAACCATTCCCAGCGATGGCGAGATTGCGACGTTGCTGGATGTGATCGGATCGGATGCGTTGCGCGTGGCAGGCTCGACGCTCACCAAAACCCGCCCGGTGCAGATTGACCTGTCGGCCATCGCCAAAGGCCACGGCGTTGACCGTGTGGCCGAGCTGCTGTCCTCGCGCGGTATCGTCAATTACCTGGTGGAGGTGGGCGGTGAACTGCGCACCGCGGGGGTAAACCCCGATGGCAATCCCTGGCGCATTGGTGTGGAACGTCCGTCGGCAGGGCAGGTGGTGCAGAAACCGATTGTGGTGAGTGGCAAGGCCGTGGCGACGTCCGGTGATTACCGCAATTACTACGAGCGCGACGGCAAGCGCTATGCGCATACCATAGATCCGCGCACCGGGCGACCGGTAGAGCACCGCCTGGCTTCGGTCACGGTGATCGCCGACACCTGTGCGGAGGCGGATGGCTACGCCACAGCACTGAATGTGATCGGCGCCGATAAAGCGTTAAAATTGGCAGAGCAGCGGCAATTGGCGGTGTTCCTGCTGGTAAAAACCGATTCCGGGTTCGAAGAGCGCGCCAGTAGTGCGTTTCAGCCCTATCTAGAAAGTCAGGGGAGGTAACCGTGACTATTTATATTTTTGCATTCTTTCTCATGGTGCTGCTGGTGGCCGGTATGGCTATTGGTGCCATCCTGCAAAACAAGCCGATAAAAGGCACTTGCGGTGGTCTGAACACCCTGGGTATGAAGAAAGACTGCGAAGTTTGTGGTGGTGACGACGACGAGTGCGAAAAAGAGCAGGAGCGTCAGCGCCAGGCCGCACTGGCAAAAGCCGCTGCGCCGTCTGACCTCGCGTACGATGCAACCCAAAAGCACAACAAACAGTCTTGAGTTATCCAAGCCTGATTCCACTAAAAATGCAAAGACAGTAAATCAATGGCAGATTCCAAGTACGATCTGGTAGTAATTGGTTCCGGTCCGGCGGGGGAAGCCGCGGCCATGAGCGCGGCCAAGAAGGGCCTGCGTGCGGCGGTAATTGAGCGGCGTTCCGCAGTGGGCGGCAACTGTACCCACAAGGGCACCATTCCCTCCAAGGCGCTGCGGCATTCCGTGAAGCAGCTGATGCGCTACAACACCCACAGTGTGTTCCGCGCCCTCGGTGAACCGCGTCGCCTGACCTTCCCGCAGGTCATGCAGACGGTGAACAAAGTCATTTCCTACCAGGTGGAAATGCACACCAGCTGCTATGCGCGCAACCGGGTCGACCTGATTGTCGGCGAAGCCAGCTTCCGCGATGCCAACAGTGTTGAAGTGCAGCTGACCGACGGCGCCAAGGAAATTGTTACCGCCGAAAAATTTGTCATTGCCACGGGCTCGCGTCCTTACCGTCCGGCGGATGTGGATTTTGACCACCCGCGGGTATACGACAGCGATACCATTTTGGATATGGAGCACACGCCGCAGGCGATCATCATCTACGGTGCCGGCGTGATTGGCTGTGAGTACGCCTCTATTTTTGCGGCTCTCGGTATGAAGGTGGACCTGATCAACAGCCGTAACCACCTGCTGGAATTTCTCGACGACGAAATCTCCGATGCCCTGAGCTATCACCTGCGCGATATGGGCGTTACCGTGCGTCACCGCGAGGAGTATGCCAAAGTGATCGGCACCGACCGTGGTGTGACCATGGAAATGCAGTCCGGCAAGCGGATTTCCGCGGATGCGTTGCTGTGGTGTAACGGCCGTTCCGGTAACACCGGCTCACTGGGGCTGGAAAATATTGGCCTCGAGGCCAACCACCGGGGCCAGCTGGCAGTGGACGATCATTACTGCACCGGAGTGGAAAACATCTATGCGGCCGGTGACGTCATCGGCTGGCCGAGCCTGGCCAGCGCCTCCTACGACCAGGGTCGGGCAGTGGCGGCCGCCATTGTCGGTCGCGGTCATCGTGTGATTGAAGATGCCCCGACTGGTATTTATACGCTGCCGGAAATCTCTTCCGTAGGTAAAACCGAAACGGAACTGACCAACGCCAAGGTGCCTTACGAAGTCGGTCGCGCGTTGTTCAAGCACACTGCACGGGCGCAGATTTCCGGCGAGCGTGTGGGCATGCTGAAGATTCTGTTCCACATCGAAACCCGCGAGATTCTCGGCATCCACTGCTTCGGTGCTGAGGCGGCGGAGATCGTGCACATCGGGCAGGCCATTATGAAACAGCCGGCGCCGAACAATTCGATCGATTTCTTCGTGAATACCACCTTCAACTACCCGACCATGGCGGAAGCCTACCGCAGTGCGGCACTGGATGGTCTTAACCGGATTACCCGTTTATGAGCGAGCCGTCTCCTGCAGAGTTTCGCTCACTGGTTGAGGGGATATTTGGGGATATCCCCTTCGTTCGCGAGATCGGGCTCCGGCTGCACGAGTTTGACCTGGAGAGCCAGACCCTGTCGGCGGCGTTTGATCTGCGGCCACAGCTGATTGGCAACCACTTCCAGAACATTCTGCATGGCGGTGTGATTGCGACGGCGCTGGACAGTGTTGGCGGCCTTACCGCCATGGTGGCCGCCTATCACCGGATGGGCGGGGCGATCGACTGGCAAGAGAAAGTTCAGCGGCTAACCCGATTGGGTACCGTGGATATGCGGGTGGACTATCTGAAGCCCGGCAGAGGGCAGCACTTTGTGTGTAGTGGGTCGATTCTTCGGGTGGGAAATAAGCTGGTCGTGACACGTATGGAGCTGCACAACGATAGTGAAGAGCTGATCTCTACCGGAACCGCTACCTTCCTTTATTGATTATCAATCGGCGTCGAACCCTGATTCGAGCGCGGAAGAGGGCGGATCCATGACGTGATCCGCCCGAACTGCCTTCAGCCCCGGTGTTTTTTCACCGTATGCAGGGCAACATCCTTCTCAAAATACACATAGAACTCCGGGTACTCCCAACGGGTGATGGCGGGTTCGCCCACCGGCCCCTGAATCCCCAGTGGCTCGCCCAGCCGCGCGGTGACCTCGTCTTTCTTGAGCCCACGCAATTGCTCCACATAGGTGTCGCTGCTTTGGCTGCCCACCGGTACTTCGAGCGTCTCCGCGTGGATGCTGGTGGTGGCCGTTGCAGACAGGGCAAGGCAGGCGGCGCCGGCCAGTGCGGGAATCTGTTTGCGGAGTCTGCTGAGCATGGTCCTTCTCCGAATTATGTTGTTCTAAGTGTCAGACATTAAAGCAGATATTGTGCCCAAACATGCGGAATTCTTCACGTTTTTCCTGCTGCACAGTGCTGCTGGCCGCGCCGGCCTGATGGCGGTCAAACGTGAGCGGGGGCCGGCAAACCGGGTTGTGCTAGGCTGCTAGGAGTTTGATGCTTTGGACAGCCACGCATGGAATGGCGGCACTTTTTCTCTACAGCGGGCCTGCTGGTCGGCACACTCTTTTTTGCACTCTCGCTCACCCCCTCGCTGATTCCCCGTGAAGGCATGGTGCAGGGCGTGATCTCCGGTGCGTCACTGGCAGCGGGTTACGGGGTAGGCGTGCTGCTGGTGTCGCTGTGGCGCTTTTTCGAGCTGCCTTCCGTCAGTGCGAAAACCGCGCGTCTGTTGCGCTGGCTGGCAGCTGGATTCTGTGTGTTGCTGGCGATCAGTTTTCTCTGGCAGGCCACGCAGTGGCAGAATTCCGTGCGCTCTCTGATGGGCCTGGAAACCGTCTCCGGGGTGCGGCCGCTGACCATCGCGCTCGTCGCTGGCCTGGTGTTCCTGCTGTTTCTGTTACTGGGCAAACTGTTCAAGCGCCTGTTTTCTTTTGTCTTCGGCAAGCTGGCACGCCGCGTGCCCCGGCGCATTGCGGGTATCCTCGGCCTGTTCGCCGCCTTCTGGCTGTTCTGGGCGGTAATCAATGATGTGCTGCTGACGGCAGCGCTCCACCAGGTGGATGGTATATACCAGCGTCTCGACGCCCGGATTGTGCCCGACATGAAGGCGCCGGAAGGGAGGTTGAAAGCCGGTGGGCCGGGCTCCCTGTTGCGCTGGCAGGATATGGGGCATCAGGGGCGGCGCTATCTCGCGCTGGGGCCCACGGCCAAGGACATCGCGGAGGTCACCGGTGAGGCAAAAGATCCCATCCGGGTATACGCGGGGCTGAACGCCGCCGATGCACCGGATGAGCGTGCGCGCCTAGCGCTGGAAGAGCTCAAGCGGGTGGGGGGCTTCGAGCGCTCGGTGCTCATACTGATCACACCCACGGGTACCGGCTGGGTGGACCCGGGAGCCATCAACTCCGTGGAATACCTGTTTGCCGGTGATATCGCCAGTGTGGCCGCGCAATATTCTTATCTGCCAAGCCCGATCGCGCTGATGACCGAAGACGCCTACGGTCGCGAAACGGCCCAGGCGTTGTTTCGCAGCATCTACGGCTACTGGCGCACCTTGCCGCGTGCCACACGGCCGAAGCTGTATCTCTTCGGCCTCAGCCTGGGCGCGCTCAACTCGGATCGTTCCTTCGATTTCTACGACATCCTCGACGATCCCTTTCACGGCGCCCTGTGGACCGGCCCACCGTTTCGCAGCGATACCTGGCGCCAGGTGACCGCCAACCGGGATGAAGGCTCGCCCGCCTGGTTGCCGGAATTTCGTGGCGGCGCGATGGTGCGCTTTGGCAACCACTTCGGTGGGTATGACAAGGGAAGCGTACCCTGGGGGCGGTTCCGCATTGCCTACCTGCAGCACGGTAGCGATCCCATCGTGTTCTTTGACCCCGCCGCAGCCTGGCGCCGGCCGGCGTGGATGAATCAGCCGCGGGCGCAGGATGTTTCACCGGACCTCCAGTGGTATCCCATTGTCACCATGTTGCAGCTGGCGATGGATATGCACGCCGGTATTGCGCCCATGGGGTTTGGGCACAGCTACGCGCCGGCGGACTATGTGCGCGCCTGGCAACGACTGACCGAGCCCGAGGGCTGGGACGAAGCCGGGATCGAGCGGTTGAATGAAAAGTTGCTCAAGTGGAATCCCAAGTGACCGCTGTGGTCCAAGTAGCCAGACCCTGCACCGGATGTGCGTAAATACTTGGATTTCTTGGCGTTTTTCCGCTTAAATCAACCCATGATAAAACCAGTTCCTCTTTATATCGGCCTGCGCTACGTGGCTGCCCGCCGTCGGCAGCAGTTTATTTCCTTCATTAATGGGTTCTCCCTACTGGGCATGGCACTGGGCGTGCTGGCGCTGATCGTGGTGACCTCGGTGATGAACGGCTTTGACCGGGAATTGAAAACCCGTATTCTGTCCGTGGTGCCGCACGGGTTTGTGGAACAAAAAGGCGGCCTGGAAGACTGGGCCACCGCGGCGGAGTCGCTGCGCCAGAAACCCCACGTGATTGCCGCCAGCCCGTTTGTGCGCGGCTTTGCGCTACTCGGTGCCAACAACCAGTCCCAGGGTGTTGAGTTTCAGGGCGTGGACCCAGTCGCCCTGCGCGAAGTTTCCAAAGTGGGCGAACACATGCTGATGGGCAGTCTGGATGCCCTGCAGTCGCGCAGTTACAACATCGTGCTCGGGCGTATTCTCGCCCGTCAGCTGGGCGTGATTCCCGGCGACAGTGTCATTCTCACCCTGCCGGAAGTGGTCATCACGCCCGCCGGTATCTTTCCCCGCACCAAACGCTTCACCGTTGCCGGCGTGTTCTCTGTCGGTGCGCAGGTGGACCAGAATATGGCGCTGATGCATCTGGACGATGCCGCGCGCCTGCTGCGCATGCGCGGCAAGGTGCAGGGCCTGCAGCTCAAGTTTGATGACATGAACAACGCACTGGGGCGCGTGGAAGGTTACGCCCAGTCCCTGGGAGAAGGGTTTACCGGCGAAGACTGGAGCCACTCCCAGGGCAGCCTGTTCCAGGCCGTGAAAATGGAAAAGACCGTAGTGACCCTGATGCTGATGATCATTGTCGCCGTGGCCGCCTTTAATATTGTCTCGGCACTGGTGTTGATGGTGGCGGACAAGCGCTCGGATATCGCGGTGCTGCGCACACTCGGCCTGACCTCGCGGCAGATTATGGCGGTGTTTGTGGTGCAGGGCAGTGCCATTGGCATTATCGGCGCACTGATAGGCGGCTTGTTAGGCACCCTGATTGCGCTCAACCTCACCGATCTGGTTTCCTGGATTGAAGGGGTGGTGGGCGCACAGATTTTCGACCCGCGGGTATTTTTCGTGAGCTTTTTACCCTCGGAATTTCGCGTCGGGGATGCGGTGATGGTATTGAGTGCCGCGGTCATCATGAGCCTGCTGGCGACCCTGTTCCCCGCCTGGCGCGCCGCACAAATTGCCCCGGCAGAAGCACTGCGCTACGAATAAACCCCAATAATTCGGCGTGCCGATACGTCTGCACGCCACAAGGTAAATGAAGCATAAGATGAACAGCCAAGTGGAAATTCACCCGGAAGAATCCCGCCCGCAGGCGGCCGCCGATGTGGTGCTGGCCTGCCATCAACTCACCAAAACCTACCGGCAGGGCGCTAACCAGCTGGACGTATTGCGTGGCGTTGAGTTACAGGTGCCCAAAGGCGAGCGGCTGGCGATTGTTGGCGCCTCGGGTTCGGGTAAGTCCACACTGCTTAACCTGTTGGGCGGGCTGGATACACCCACCTCCGGGGAGGTCTGGGTGGAAGGCAAAAACCTTGCCGCCCTGAACGCGAACGAACGCGGCTGGTTGCGCAATCGCAGCCTGGGCTTCGTGTACCAGTTCCACCACCTGCTGAACGAATTTAGCGCGCTGGAAAACGTGGCCATGCCGCTGTTGATTGGCAAGCAGTCGATTGCGGAATCCCGCGCTGCGGCACAGGAAATGCTCGAGGCGGTGGGCCTTGGCCAGCGCCTTACACACAAGCCGGCACAGCTCTCCGGTGGCGAGCGTCAGCGGGTGGCCATTGCCCGCGCCTTGGTCGCGCGGCCGGCCTGCGTGTTGATGGATGAGCCGACCGGCAACCTGGATCGCGCCACCGCCCGGGACATTCACAAGCTGATGGACCGTTTGAATAGTGAAACCGGCATCAGCTTTGTCATCGTCACCCACGACCCCGACCTCGCCGGCGCGCTCGACCGCTGCCTGCATCTGGTCGACGGGGACCTGGTTCCCGACGGGCAGCACAGCGGCGGCGCCTGAGGTAAAGCATGTTTAGACCATTACCCGCTTTTATCGGCCTGCGCTACGCGGGCGCGCAACGCAGCGGCGAGGACTCCGCCGGGCTGGTGTCGTTTATCTCCGGGCTGTCCATGATCGGGCTGATCCTCGGCGTGGCGCTGATGATCGTCGTGATGTCGGTGATGAATGGCTTCGACCGCGAATTGCGCGAGCGCATTCTGGGCATCATGCCCCACGCCACGGTGTACAACGCGAGCCCCGATATCAATTGGACACAGGTGCGCGACGAAATCGCTACAGCGCCGGGTGTCACCGCTGCCGCAGAAGTGTGGCAGGTCAACGGCCTGGCCCGTAACGGACTTGAGGTAACGCCGCTGCTGGTACAGGGCGTGAATCCGGAAACTATTGTCGATGTATCGTCCATTGGCGATTTTTTGCAGCCGGGAAGTTTCACCGCGCTGACCAGCGACCCGGCAGAACCCGGCATCATTCTCGGTAAAGGGATCGCGGACAAGCTGGGTATCGTGGTGGGTGAGCAGCTCTCCGTCATCGTTCCCCAGAGCGGCACACCGCAAAGCAGCGGGCGTACCGCGGCGCAGCTCGCGGGCTTCCGCGTGGTGGATATTTTCCACTCCGGTACCGCACTGGATCACTCCCTCGCACTGGTAGACTGGGCGCAGGCGAAAGCGCTGGCCGGTGGCGCGGGTGGCGCTGGCGTGCAGGTGCGTGTGGACGACATGCTGCGCTCGTTTGCCGTATTCCAGCAGCTGTTGCGCCAGTTGCCGGTGGAAGGTTTTTACGGCAATGACTGGACCGGCACCCACGGCAACCTGTACCAGGCGATACAGATGTCGCGCAACCTGGTGAGCCTGCTGGTATTTCTGATTATTGCGATTGCTGCATTCAACGTGGTTTCCACCCTCGTCATGGTGGTCATCGACAAACACGGTGACATTGCCATTTTGCGCACCATGGGGGCGAGTACCCGTGAGATTTTGCTGACATTTGTTAGCCAGGGGGCGCTGGTTGGGTTGGTCGGTGTACTGGTGGGGGGCGCACTGGGTGTGCTTGGCTCGCTGGTGGTCACCGATGCGGTGGCGGGATTGGAATCGTTATTCGGTATCCAGTTCCTCAAGTCCGACGTCTATCCGGTCGATTACCTGCCCTCCGAACTGGAGTGGGGCGATGTCGCCCTGGTGGTGGGTGCAGGCTTCCTGCTCAGTCTGATTGCCACGCTGTATCCCGCCTTTCAGGCGAGCCGCGTACAGCCGGCTGCGGCATTGCGTCAGGATTTCTAACGGCAGGGCGTGGCGCGGGCTCAGTTGTTTTCGCTGAGCTGCGTCTTGCGCTGCGCCAGCCGAGCCTTCCAGCGTTTGACCACCTGCCAGCGCCAGATCGCCTGCATCACAAAGTAGGCCACGGCAGCAAAAAAGATGCCGGCGATCAGCGAGCCGGAAAACAGCGGCAGCCAGATTCTTCCCACTTCCTCCGTCAACCACTCCCAAGACAATTCTATTTTGAACGGCATGGGTGGCGTGCCGAGCAACCAGGCACCGAGCTTGTAGGTACTGTAAAAAATGGCCGGCATGGTCACCGGGTTGCTGATCCATACCAGCGCCATCGACAGCGGCAGGTTGCAGCGGAACCACAGTGCCAGCAGGGCGGCAATCAGCATCTGGCCGGGCAGGGGAAGGAAGGCGGTAAAGATGCCCACCGCAAACGCGACAGACACAGAATGGCGGTTGAGGTGAAACAGGTTGGGGTCGTGCAGCAGGGTGCCGAGTATCTTCAGGCCGTTATTTGCACGCACTTGTTCGGGAGTTGGCAGCCAGCGCCTGATAACACTCTTAGGCATGATTCAAATCTGCTCGATACTCTCGATTAATCTCCGCGAATGAGAATCGCGACTCATCTTCTCGACCGGGAACGCTCGACCCTGGCAGTTCGCACCCCGGTTACCCTATTAAGAATAGAGTGATCAGCGCTGCTTGATGCCTCGCGGCGGCCAATGCAGCCAATGCGGGCGCTATTATGCCTATATCACTTTTTCAAGACTACTATTCTCGCCAACGGCCCCCGCGGGGCAATAAATTGCTCCCGTGCCCCAGTCTGACCAGTAAGTCAGCATGAAAATGGCAATGTGTTGACAAAATTTAGGGTTGACGCATAAAAACTGGCTATTTAAGCTCTTCGTTCCTATAAAGTGTCGACAATCTGGTGTGATTTGCACAACACCGGCAAGCATTGGACGAGCGGTCTCGCGACCGGGGTGGTAGAGAATGGATGGGCAAGGGCAAAAAACATCGGCCGAGGGTGCCGTGGCCAGCAGTGATATCGCGGGTCACGCGGACAGCACTACTGGCAGCACCAAGGCGGCCCGTGGCTCCCAGAGCCTTGCCGACCGCCTGTTCCTCACCCTGCGCAGTGAGATTGTCGAGGGCCAGATCGCCGCGGGCAGCAAAATCAGCGAGCCAGAACTGGCGCGTCGGTTTGATGCCAGCCGCGGCAGCCTGCGCGAAGCGTTGATGCGCCTGGAATCACTCAGCCTGATCGAGCGCCGCGTCAATGTGGGCGCACGGGTCGTCGACCTCACCGAACGCGGCCTGCTGGAAATTTACGACGTGCGTGAGGCGCTTGAAGGCATGGCCTGTCGCCTGGCGGCAGAAAACCGCTCGCAGGAAGACCTCGCCGAACTGCGCCAGATGCTCGCCCGCCACGAACAGCAGGAAGAACTGCAAAAGGGGACCGCCTATTTCCAGCCAGAAGGGGACTTCGACTTCCACTTCCGCATCGTGCAGGCCTCCCACAACGACCTGCTGATCGACACCCTGTGCAACAAGCTTTACTACCGCGTGCGCATGTACCGCTACCAGCTGGGCATGGCCAGCCCGCGCGCGCACCGCGCCTTCCGCGAACACAGCCACATCATTGAAGCCATCGAAGCCGGCGACGGCGAACTGGCCGAAATCCTGATGCGCCGCCACATTCGGGCGTCGCGCAGCAACATCGAAAAGAAACTTTCCCAAACCGATTAAATGAGAGAACAGGGGCAGCCTATGAGCAGAACAGAATCCGCCGGCGCACGCTTTCGCCAGGCCCTGAAAGACAAGCAGCCACTGCAGGTCGTGGGCACCATCAACGCCTACACCGCCATCATGGCCGAGCGCATCGGCCACCAGGCCATCTACCTGTCCGGTGCCGGTGTGGCGAATGCCTCCTACGGCCTGCCGGACCTGGGTATGACCAGCCTCGAAAACGTACTGGAAGACGTACGCCGCATTACCGCCGCCTCCAGCCTGCCGCTGCTGGTGGATATCGATACCGGCTGGGGTGGGGCGTTCAACATTGCCCGCACCATCAAGGAAATGATCCGCGCCGGCGCTGCCGCGGTACATATCGAAGACCAGGTTGCGCAGAAGCGTTGCGGCCACCGCCCGAACAAAGAGATTGTCTCCAAAGCGGAAATGGTCGACCGCATCAAGGCCGCCGTTGACGCGCGCACCGACGACGACTTCTTCATCATGGCCCGCACCGACGCCTTCGCGCAGGAAGGCCTGGAAGCCGCTATCGAACGCGCCCAGGCCTGCATCGAAGCCGGCGCCGACGGCATCTTCGCCGAAGCCGTGACCGAACTGGAACACTACCGCGCGTTCAAAGACGCACTGAACGTACCGATCCTCGCCAACATCACCGAGTTCGGCAAAACCAAGCTGTACAACAAGGCCGAGCTGGGCGAATCCGGTGCCGACATGGTGCTGTACCCGCTGTCCGCCTTCCGCGCCATGAACAAGGCCGCGGAAAACGTCTACACCAGCATCCTGGCCAATGGCGACCAGCAAGCGGTGGTCGACACCATGCAGACCCGCGCCGAACTGTACGACTACCTGAACTACCACGAGTTCGAAGACAAGCTCGACGCGCTCTTCAAAAAGTAAGCGGTAAATATTGGTGGATGCGCTGCGCTTATCCCCCCTACAAAATCGGAAACCCCGAACCCGTAGGTTGGATAAGCGCAGCGCATCCACCAGGCAAGAGACACGAATCCAAACCCGTAGGGTGGATAAGCAAAGCGCATCCACCATTCACAAAGAGATAAAGGGGAAATAACGATGGCAGAGAAAAAAGTTGGCGGAGCAGGCCTTCGCGGCCAGGTCGCTGGTAAAACCGCACTGTCCACCGTAGGCGTATCCGGCTCCGGCCTGACCTACTGCGGCTACGACGTCAAAGACCTGGCAGAACACTGCGAGTTCGAAGAAGTTGCCTACCTGATCTTTAACGGCGAATTGCCCACCGTCGCCCAGCTGGCGGACTACAAAGGCACCCTGAAAACCATGCGCGGCCTGCCGCAGGCCCTGCGCGAAGTGCTGGAGCGCATCCCCGCCGACGCACACCCCATGGACGTCATGCGCACCGGCTGCTCCATGCTGGGCAACCTGGAAGGCGAAGAATCGTTTGAACAGCAACAGGACCGCGCCAACCGCCTGCTGGCCGCATTCCCGTCCATCATCTGTTACTGGTATCGCTTCACCCACGACGGCGTGCGCATCGAAACCGAAACCGATGACGACTCCATCGGCGGCCACTTCCTGCATATGCTGCGCGGCGAAAAGCCCAACGACCTGCACGCACAGGTAATGAACGTCTCCCTGATCCTCTATGCAGAGCACGAGTTCAACGCCTCCACCTTCACCGCGCGCGTCTGTGCCTCCACCCTGTCTGACCTGTTCAGCTGCATCACCGGCGCCATCGGTTCCCTGCGCGGCCCGCTGCACGGTGGCGCCAACGAAGCGGCGATGGAACTGATCGAGCGTTTCTCCTCTGCCGACGAAGCCGAAAAAGAACTGCTGGGCATGCTGGAGCGCAAGGAAAAAATCATGGGCTTCGGCCACGCGGTCTACACCGAATCCGACCCGCGCAACGCCATCATCAAGCAGTGGTCCGAGAAGCTGGCTGCCGACGTCGGCGACGACGTGCTGTACCCGGTATCCGTACGCTGCGAACAAGTCATGTGGCGCGAGAAGAAGCTGTTCTGTAACGCCGACTTTTTCCACGCCTCCGCGTACCACTTCATGGGCATCCCCACCAAACTGTTTACGCCGATCTTCGTAATGTCCCGCGTAACCGGCTGGGCCGCCCACGTATTCGAACAGCGCGCCGACAACCGCATCATCCGCCCGAGTGCCGAGTACGTCGGCCCAGAGCCGCGTAAAGTAACGCCGATTTCAGAACGCGGCTAAACCGCGCACATGCAGGAGCTTGCCGCGCAAGCGAACAGCTACAAAGCACAAGACTGTTCGCCTGTAAGGCAGGCTTTTGCAGCGCACACAGCAGTAGGGTGGATAAGCAAAGCGCATCCACCAACCATCGCGGCGGATGCGCATTCGCTTATCCGCCCTACGGCGAGCCTGATTCCAATCCGAGCGTGATTGACATGAACACCGAATTCCGCAAAAAACTCCCCGGCACAGACCTGGATTATTTCGACACAAGAGAAGCGGTCGAAAACATTCAGCCGGGTAGCTATGAAAAACTGCCGTATACCTCCCGTATCCTGGCAGAAAACCTCGTGCGTCGCTGCGAGCCAGAAAAACTCACCGATGCCCTCAAGCAGATCATCGAACGCAAGCGCGACCTCGACTTCCCCTGGTTCCCCGCGCGCGTCGTCTGCCACGATATTCTCGGCCAGACCGCACTGGTGGACCTCGCCGGCCTGCGCGACGCCATCGCCGAGAAGGGCGGTGACCCCGCCAAGGTAAACCCGGTCGTGCCCACCCAGCTGATCGTCGACCACTCCCTGGCCGTCGAGCACCCCGGTTTTGAAAAAGACGCGTTCGAAAAGAACCGCGCCGTGGAAGAGCGCCGCAACGAAGACCGCTTCCACTTCATCAACTGGACCAAAACCGCATTTGAAAACGTCGACGTCATCCCTCCCGGCAACGGCATCATGCACCAGATCAACCTGGAGAAAATGTCTCCGGTGGTGCAGGTGAAAGAGGGTGTCGCCTTCCCGGATACCTGCGTCGGCACCGACAGCCACACCCCGATGGTGGATGCGCTCGGCGTCATCTCCGTGGGCGTGGGCGGTTTAGAGGCCGAAAGCGTCATGCTCGGCCGCGCCTCCTACATGCGCCTGCCCGACATCGTCGGCGTCGAGCTGACCGGCAAACTGCAGCCCGGTATCACCGGCACCGACATGGTACTGGCGCTGACCGAATTCCTGCGCCGCGAGCGCGTAGTGGGTGCGTATCTCGAATTCTTCGGCGAAGGCGCCTCCAGCCTGAGCCTGGGCGACCGCGCCACCATCGCCAACATGACGCCCGAGTACGGCGCCACCGCCGGTATGTTCGCCATCGACGAGCAGACCATCGACTATCTGAAGCTCACCGGCCGCGACGACGAGCAGGTAGCCCTGGTAGAAAAGTTCGCGAAGGAAACCGGCCTCTGGGCAGACACTTTAAAGGGAGCCGAATACGAGCGCGTACTCAAGTTCGACCTCTCCACCGTAGGCCGCAACCTTGCCGGCCCATCCAACCCACACGCACTGCTGCCGGTGTCCGAACTGGCCAACCGTGGTATTGCCAAGGAATGGGAAGAGAAAGAAGGCGAGATGCCGGACGGCGCAGTGATCATCGCCGCGATCACCAGCTGCACCAACACCAGCAACCCGCGTAACATGATTGCCGCGGGCCTGATCGCGCGCAACGCCAACAAACTCGGCCTCACCCGCAAGCCCTGGGTGAAAACCTCCCTGGCACCCGGTTCCAAAACCGTAAAAATGTACCTGGAAGAAGCCGACCTGCTGCCGGAGCTGCAGCAACAGGGCTTCGATGTGGTTGCCTTTGCCTGCACCACCTGTAACGGCATGAGCGGCGCGCTGGACCCGAAAATCCAGCAAGAAGTCATCGACCGCGACCTGTACGCCACTGCCGTACTGTCCGGCAACCGCAACTTCGATGGCCGTATCCATCCCTACGCCAAGCAGGCCTTTTTGGCTTCACCGCCGTTGGTCGTTGCCTACGCCATCGCCGGCACCATCCGCTTCGATATCGAAAAAGATGTACTGGGCCACGACAAAGACGGCAACCCGGTGACCCTGAAAGACATCTGGCCGAGCGACGAGGAGATCGACGCGATCGTCAAACAGAGCGTGAAGCCCGAGCAGTTCCGCGAGGTCTACATCCCGATGTTTGACCTGAGCAAAGCGGAAGCAGAGAAGGGCGAGCCGCTGTACAACTGGCGCCCGATGAGCACCTACATCCGCCGCCCGCCCTATTGGGATGAAGAGGGGGAAGGAGCGATGGCAGGTGAGCGCAGCCTGAAAGGCATGCGCCCGCTGGCGGTGCTGGGTGACAACATCACCACTGACCACCTCTCGCCGTCCAACGCGATCCTGGCCAGCAGTGCCGCCGGTGAATACCTGGCGAAAATGGGCCTGCCGGAAGAGGACTTCAACTCGTATGCGACGCACCGCGGCGATCACCTCACCGCCCAGCGCGCCACCTTCGCCAACCCGAAACTGTTGAACGAGATGGTGCGCGACGACAACGGTGCAGTGAAGCAGGGCTCTCTCGCCCGCATCGAGCCAGAAGGCAAGGTCACCCGCATGTGGGAAGCCATCGAAACTTACATGGACCGCAAGCAGCCGCTGATCATCATTGCCGGCGCCGACTACGGCCAGGGCTCCTCCCGCGACTGGGCCGCGAAGGGCGTGCGCCTAGCCGGTGTCGAAGCAATCGTGGCCGAAGGCTTCGAACGCATTCACCGCACCAACCTGATCGGCATGGGCGTGCTGCCGCTGGAATTCCAGCCCGGCACCACCCGCGAGACCTTGCGATTGGACGGAACCGAAACCTACGACGTCATCGGCGACCGCACCCCAGGCACAACCCTGACACTTCTGATTCACCGCAAAGACGGCGAAACCGTAGAAGCCCCAGTAAAGTGCCGCCTCGACACCCAGGAAGAAGTCTCCATCTACGAAGCCGGCGGCGTCCTACAACGCTTCGCCAACGACTTCCTGGAGTCCGAAGCAAGAGCCTAACTTGTAGGAGCCTGCCCTGCAGGCGAACACCCCCTACGAAGCTCCTCGTAGGAGCTTGCTTGCAAGCGAACAGCTACAAAGCACTAACCTGTTCGCCTGCAAGCAGGCTCCTACAACCCAAAAAACAAACCCGCGAGACTCATCAATGACCTCCGCACCCCAAATCTTTCCCCCCCAAATCAAAATCCCAGCCACCTACATGCGCGGCGGCACCAGCAAAGGCGTCTTCTTCCGCCTACAAGACCTCCCAGAACCCGCCCAAACCCCAGGCCAAGCCAGAGACAACCTGCTACTCCGCGTAATCGGCAGCCCCGACCCCTACGGCAAACACACCGACGGCATGGGCGGCGCCACCTCCAGCACCAGCAAAACCGTCATCCTGTCGAAGAGCGAGCAGCCAAATCATGACGTTGATTACCTGTTCGGCCAGGTCTCCATCGACAAGCCATTCGTAGACTGGTCCGGCAACTGCGGCAACCTCACCGCCGCCGTCGGTGCCTTCGCCATCAACAGCGGTTTTGTGGATGCCGAGCGTATTCCGCAAAACGGCATCTGCACCGTGCGCATCTGGCAGGCCAACATCAAAAAAACCATCATCGCCCACGTACCCATCACCAATGGGGAAGTGCAGGAGACCGGTAATTTCGAACTGGACGGCGTCACCTTCCCGGCGGCCGAAGTGCAGATCGAATTCATGGACCCGGCGGATGGCGAAGGGGCGATGTTCCCCACCGGCAACCTGGTGGACGATTTAGAGGTGCGGGGCGTCGGCACCCTGAAAGCCACCATGATCAACGCCGGCATCCCGACCATCTTCGTCAATGCGGCGGATATCGGTTACACCGGCACCGAACTGCAGGAAGCCATCAACGGTGACGACAAGGCCCTGGCCATGTTTGAAACCATCCGAGCCTACGGCGCGGTCAAGATGGGCCTGATCGAAAAGGTGGAAGAGGCCGCCGCTCGCCAGCATACCCCCAAGATCGCGTTTGTCGCGCCGGCCAAAGGCTATGCGGCCTCCAGTGGCAAGCAAGTGGACGCAGGTGAAATCGACCTGCTGGTGCGCGCCCTGTCCATGGGGAAACTGCACCACGCCATGATGGGAACCGCCGCCGTCGCCATCGGCACTGCCGCCGCCATTCCCGGTACCCTGGTCAATCTGGCTGCTGGGGGAGGGGAGCGCAATGCCGTAACTTTCGGGCATCCGTCCGGCACCTTGCGGGTTGGTGCGGAAGCGGAAGTCGTAAATGGGCAGTGGACGGCAACTAAGGCCATCATGAGCCGCAGTGCGCGGATATTGATGGAGGGTTGGGTGCGGGTGCCTAGAGGCTGCCTCTAGCGTCACTTTGGGGAAGGACCCTCGAATAGTGATAAATACAGTTTGGGTTAATTTGGGAAGTCGAAAAAGCGAACCTGAAGAGGGGCTCGCTTTTTTCTTTTTTTGGCTGGGGGGACACTGATATATCGTCACTGCAAGGGAGCAGAGCGTGTGTCGTTTTAAGCGCCCTGTCTGCTGATAACCTCGTTGCCATTGTAGATAAGGCGGGTTGACCAGGGGATTGGATTTCTTAGGGCATAGTGTGCCATGCAACCATTTTCTGCCTCATCAAGTAGATCTTTTATCTTATGCTCTGACTCGGGGCTATCGATAATCACGTGCGTTTCTACCACGTCACAACCACCATTTGTCATGTATCCATGTTCGCGCATATGGCCAAGGTTTGTCCTAAACACAATGCGCTGCTCGAGCTTTAAATTGTCCACCTGAATTTTACGCGCGGTAAGGATGTCGGTAAGGTGCGTCATTAGGCAGAAGCCTATACCGGCGGCAAAAAATGCTAAAGGTGGCGGCGCGGTGTCGTCCCCGACAGGTGGCTGTTCATCGCAATACAATTTTACAGGACTAAAGCCTGGGATGTTGACCGAAACAACCCCCTGTTTTCTTTGTTTTTTACCTGCCTCTGCGCTCAAATTCACCTCAAATCGGTAGGGCTCAGGGTGTTTGGCCTTTGCGAATTTAGATGGTTGATATTGCGTGATTAACGGTTGTTGATTGCTGAATTCCCCAACATGGTAATTCGTTTTTTCGGTCATAGGGTGTGCTCGTGGCCGTTGATTTGTACGTAAATTTTATGGGAAAACTGGTGGGCGATTTCGTCAAAACATTCTTTTTCTGTCCATATTGTGGTGGTATCCTTCAAATATATGCAATTTTTGAAGGATGACGCCATGCTTACCAAGCAAGACAAAAAGGTGCTAACAACCCTGCAAGACAACGGTCGCTTACCGATCGCGGAATTGGCAAAAAAAATTCATATGTCTGAGTCTACTTGCCTGAGACGCACTAAAAGTCTGGAAGAGCGGGGTATCATTAAACGTTATAGCGCGATTTTAGATGATGAAAAGGCGGGGTTTGGGGTGGTCGCATTTGTTCAAGTGAGTATTAATCAGAATAATGAAGCGGAATTTGACGGCTTTAAAGCGGCTGTGCAAGCCCATCCGCTCATTTTGGAGTGTTATTCATTGTCCGGACAGTATGATCACTTAATGAAGGTGGTGGCGAGAAATAACAAAGAATTGTCACAATTTATTTTAAAAACGCTACGAGGGTTTCCCGAAATAAAGGATGCGCAAACCCTCTTTGTTTTGGATCAAGTGAAACACACGACCTGCTTGCCGGTGGAGCTGCCTGAATAACAAAGCGGGTTAAGTCCCCACTGATTTTTTCATCCATTAGTCTATTGCCGTAGAGAAGAGAGAAGAGAGAAGGGAAAGCTCGATGGCTAGGTTGTCGCGCCTCGGACCTGCAGTGGTTCAGCAACATGTTATTAAACTGGATAATTAGTGGCATTTTTGCTCCTTTTTATGGCAGGTTATAATCACCTATGCCGATTGGCTAAAACAGTATGCAAAAGAATTATATATTTCCGACAGGTATTGAGCCTGTCGGATAAAAACATACAGCGGCTAGTTGGCTGCCAAACGGGAAATCGCGGCTATTTATTGCTGCTCACCTTTTTAGCACCAACGAACATCGCGAATAACCGAATGCCTATAGAAATCAAAACAAGCATGCTTGGTGCTGTAAGAGCAGGCATTGCATTCAATTGGGTGATTTCTCTTTGAATGATCATCGTTTGATGTGGATTAGAGTTGTGCTTTGAAACCTTGCTGACGTTTTGGCGAAGTAATTTGTCGAATGACTCAATTTCTCCCGCAAGCATATCCAGGAGTTCCATTTCATTCTTGCCTTCCGTTGGTATCTTTCTCAAGTCTGCGTTAAGCGCATCACCAATTTTTTTCCATTCTTTGGCGAGGAAGGATTCAAGCGATGAGAGCGTCTCTAGCTTCGAATTCACGGATTGGTTGGCTCGGTAGGTGTTGTGTCGATTAGTGTCGCTCGCCATCACTCTACCAAAGTGCTGCACGCCATGTTTGGCGGTATTCAGATTTCGGCCGATTAACGAGAGTTGATCCAGGGTCTGAGTCAGAGTCTGATTCCAGTTCGGGGTTTTATCCTTGTTCTTAATCGCTGCCAGAGCGGTGTTAACCAGTCGGTTCACCTGTTCCTTGGTCGCGTGTTCGTTAACAGACATATCCTTTTATCCTTGTTCAGTCGCATGGAGTGTATTCAGCTTCTTTGATTTGAGACTGACGTACCACCTTCCATTTTTTCTTGGTTGAAAGCGTGGATTCTAAACTAAATTAGCCACTGAGCATTTATCGAAAAGCTCAGATAGCTGTGGCCGTTGTACTCTCTGTAGAACTCACGTGGTGTTGAGGATTTTCATTGAAAGTAAGGGGGTAGCTGAACATTATGACACTCATTGGCACCCACTGAGATTTGCATCCAGTAGTCTATGACCATAACAATAAGAAAGGGCGAGTTCGATATTCAGGTGCGTGCTTGGGTGTGGATGGCAAACCACATCCAACTGCTAATAACGCCGCATATATGAGGTTGAGTTCATGGATAGGGAACTACTAGACACGGAAATTGATCACCACACTGCCAAATTGATCGTGGGCGCTATAGCTTTGTCGCTGGCGTTTTTTACGGACTGTCTGACACCCGGGGTCAGTATCAGCTCAATTAGTCTGTCATATCATTTAACGGATAATGCCCGAGATGTACTCGTTGGGTCTCTCTGTGTTATCTCGGCTTTTCTCTGGTCGTATAATGGCTACTCTTTGTTTCAAGCTGTCTTAAGTAAAGTCGGCGCCGTCGCTGTCGCAGCAGTGGCATTTTTTCCATGCGATTGTTTTACAGGTCGGGGGATTGACGGAGAGGCGACGATGACCGGGATTCTCCACACGGCCTCGGCAGTATTAATGTTCGTTATTCTTGCAATTTTTTGTTGGCTGTTTTCCCTGAGAGCTAAAGTCAAAAGTTCCAAGCAGTCGGAAATTAGGTGTTGGATCTATAGGATCTGCGCAGTGGTCATGGTTGGCGCTATGGCCGTGCAGTTGCTCGATTTTCTGGAATGGGTAGATTTTAGCGGTATTACCCAGCGGCTGACTTACTATGTCGAGGCGACAGGATTGATGGCATTTGGTGTGGCATGGATGACAGCGAGCCGTATGTTGCCATTTATTACCAATGAGGATGAGCGTATAAAAATTGAGCTCTCTGGATGATAATTGATTTATGGGGTTGTACGCATTTCCCGTTATTGGTTGTTTTCTGTTCTTTTGTGCGCTGATTCAGGGTTGATTCAGTTGCGCCGGGTTAAAAAGCAGGTGTGAATCCAAGGAAAACGCACCATGCGCCAGATCCCATACCGTTTACTCGCCGCTCTCACCATCACTTTGACGCTCGGTGGCTGTGTTACCTACCCATCTGCGCCGCCGGTGATCGGCGGGAGCACCTATGTCCGCGAGGCTCCTCCGGTCTACTCCTATTCTGTGATCACCGATCCCGGTTATCGCTACTACGACGATAACCTAGGCGTTTATGTGTTCTACGACCGCAGTGACGTTTTCTATCGACACGGGCATTACTATCGGTGGTATCAGGACCATTGGATCAGTGCCAGTGACTGGCGTGGCCCCTGGTATCCGGCCCGGAATCTGACGTTCTCGGTACACTTCAATGATCGGTGGCATACGCGCTTGCGCCGCCACGGCCATTACTATGCCGGAGGGCACCACCACAGACCGCCGCGCCGGCACGGTGATGACCACGGATACAAGCAGCGGGATCGGTATGACAGCAAGGCGTATCGGCATGATCGTCGTGAGAAGGACTGGGAGCGTCGTGAGGAACGCCAGGATCGTCGTGAGGAACGCCAGGATCGTCGTGAGGAGCGCCCGAATCGTGGCCGAGACGGCGCACATGGGTTTGCAGGTGTCGCCAAACCAAAGGGGGGGGCGTTTCAGGCGGATAACCGGAGTGGGGATCGCCGTAATGACCGCGGTAGTGAGCGCCGGAATCCAGACCGAAAATTAACCAAGGACGAGCGGGTAGTGAAAGTTACGGGCAAGCCGGTCGGCATTCGCGACCCACGCGTTGTTCCTGCAGTGGAACGCCCGGTAATCGATCGCCGCGCGGTGCGCGACAGGTCCAAACCAGAAAACCACCGCGGCAAGCCCCAGCGCCAGCGCAATGCGCCAAATGAGCAGCGCGCTCCTGTTGCGAAGCCAGCTCCGCGCAAGGAACGTGAGCAACCAAAGCGCGAGCAACCAAAGCAAAAGGAAAAGAAGTCCAAAAAGAAAGCGGATAAGCGCGATCAGGAACGCTGGGCGCGTGAGCCGCTGCCGCGCCGGACCGATGGCGGCCGCCGTCAGATCGATTGATCCTGTCCAGAAAAACGGGCGCCGAAGCGCCCGATATAACCTGCCGAATTCGGAGTATCAGAAGGAGAACTTGTAGCCTACTGACAGATTCAGCATCCAGGGGTCATAGAGGTAGTCCCCGGAATAGGACTCAAAAAACCGGTCTACACCAGGGGGTGGCGCAACGTCATCCAAAACCTGCATCCGCATCTCGGTGGAGGACTCCGCGTACACCGCGGCGAAATTTACCAGCCAGGAACTGTCCCGTCCGAAATTGAAATCGACGCCCGCTTGCCAGGTGTAGCCCCAGGAGGAGCCCAGATCGAAGTTGCCCCGCAGGCCTACGTCAGCGAGGTCGTTCCGCACTGCACGGCTAAGGCCAGTATCACCGAAGTCGGTATAGCTAATTCCACCACCGATATAGGGCTGAACCATACAGGTTTCATCCAGTGGGTAGAATTTCAGGCTCAAGGTGCTGATGTTGGCATCAAAGCTGACTACATCGCGATATTCGACATCGCCGAAACCCAGTGTAAAGAACTCGTCACCGTGACTGCTGGTGTGCGAGTCGCCGTCCATATAGCCAAGCTCGATACCCCAGTGCTCTACCGGTTTCCACTCAAGGTTGAAATACCAGCCCCACTCGGAGCCTGGATCAACGTTTGCGCGAAATGCATCGAAATACCGGAATGAATCGTCGACAAAGCTAACCTCGTCATCGCCTGCGGAAATATAGTATCCGCCGGCACGGACAATAAAGTCCTGCGGTCCGGTCAGGCCAAGTGGGTTGGCCGAGGCGGTGCTGCTCAGCGCCAAAGCCAATGGCGCCAGGATAGGCGAAAATTTCAAAATCCGTTTCATTTAAGGTAACTCCTTTTATACCCATGGAACAAAAAGTGTAATACACGCATTTTCGGCTTAAGGCGTGCACAACTTACTTTATGTGCCAAATGGCAGGTATAGGCGCTTTCTTCGTGGAAATGCGGATGGCTGTGGGGAGAACAAACGGGGATCGCAATATGCGCAGCCCAGTCAGGGGTTGGCACGCCGTTCGTAGTCTATGCTGTCACGTGTAGTTGGCTCGTTACATCGGCGTACTTATAAGAGAGGAGGTTCTGACCTCCAATATCGCCGGCGTCCTGGCCTACAAAATAGGCAACGACAATATAATTTCTCAAATTGCGGTTCGATGGAGTCAGTCCTGGCTTTATTGCTGTCGCATCACTAGTCAACCGAGGGAATAGGGTGACTTTTACACACAATCCGCAAGCGTCCGTCGCAGATCCCGCGATTGTCGCGTCTTCAGCCTGTAAGAGACAGGCTCCAGTTGCTGTATCGGCGCCAATGATGGAAGTGGTCCATTTAAAGAGCCTGATAAATGCAACCTTGCTGGAACTTCTGCCAGCGCAAGAAGCATCGCCCACGCATCTGCATCAAGCCATGCATTACGCTTTGCTGGGTCCCGGCAAACGCTTGCGACCGCTTCTTACGCTTCTGGCTGCGAACGGCGCCAGTGACAGTCACTTCCTCCATATGGCCTGCGTATCGGAAATGGTGCATACCGCTTCGCTGATTCTCGATGATCTGCCCTGTATGGACGATGCGACGATGCGCCGTGGTCGCCCCTGCACACACATACGTTTTTCCGAAAGCACCGCCATTCTTGCATCAATAAACTTCCTTAATCTTGCGTACGGCGTTGTCGCGAATTGCCCCAACGTGGATGCTTCCACCAAAGTCGCCATCAGCGCGCATCTCAGTCATGTTATTGGTTCTATGGGATTGGTTGGCGGGCAGATCGCTGATTTGCAGGATCAGCCTGTGGGCGCCAAGAGCGAAATTGAGCAGCACTATCACCAGAAAACAGGGTGTTTGATTGAGTTTGCTGTCGTCACCGGTGCGCGGCTCAGGGGAATGGACGCAGACGCGATCGAGGCATTCACGCGTTTTTCCCGTGCCTTTGGTCTGCTGTTTCAGCTGTACGACGATATGTTGGACCACAGTACCTTTGCACAAGAGACCGGTAAGGACACGCAGCAGGATGTGGGGAAAACCACTTTGCTTTCTCTTTACACACCGGAGGAAGCTCGAGGCGCATTGAACGACGCACAAGCGTTGGCAAGAGAGCAATTGCGCAGAGCAGGGCACGAGGAATCGTCACTCGCAGCGCTCGTGGAGCAACAGTTCGTTACCTTCAACGGTGCGGCGCAAAGGCTCTGGAGTTGAACCGGGCGAATGACGGCGACGGCAGCACTCACCATTGACCGACTGCGGGTCGTTTACGGCAGCCACCGCGCCTTGGACGATGTTTCATTGCAGGTGGAACCAGGTGAAATACTCGGCATCCTCGGACCGAATGGTGCAGGAAAATCGACGTTGTTGCGCGCCATCACCGGCAAGTTGCGTCCTACCTCTGGGAAAATATTTATCGCAGGGAAGGCGCTTTTTCCGGGCAAGGCTTATCAGCATTCGATCGGCTTCACCCCTCAGTTCCTGGGTTTATACCGGCACCTGACGGGGCGTGAGAACCTGGCGTTTTTTGCGCGCTGCACCGGTGTCCGTCGCCAGCAAATATGCGCACGGGTTAGTCAGGCGCTGGAAGAAATCGAGTTAACAGATAAGGCCGATGTGCGGGTAGACCAGCTGTCCGGTGGTATGCAACGGCGCTTACACCTGGCAGCCACCCTGGTCTCGCAGCCCGCTCTACTTGTGCTGGACGAACCCACCGCCGGGGTCGACCTGGGCGTGCGCATGTCAATCCACGACCTTATTCGCCGCCGCGCCGAGCAGGGTGCGACCGTGGTCGTGGTTACCCACGAATTAGATGAAGCGGAAGTGCTATCCCATCGCGTAGCGCTACTTCACCAAGGCCAGCTGAGAGCCCTGGACGAGCCCCAGGCACTGGTACACGAAACTTTCGGTAACCGTCAGCTCTTCGTTGTGCGCACGGTGCACATGGTTCCCCCAGCGCTCGGTGATCGGCTGCGGGAAATCGGTTTCCGCCGTCGCAGTGATGACGGTATTGATGACAGTAATGATGAGCGTAATAAAAAGATCAGTGAATGGTGTCTGGAAAGTGACCTGCCGCTGGATAAGCTGATCGATCACCTCTATCGCGACCTTGCGGGAGCCCGTGATGCCATTGCCGAGGTCTCGGTACGCCGGCCCGGATTGAAACACGTGATGCAGCACGTTACCGGTGCCCGCACCGATTCTGTGGTGGCGTCTGAGTCGGAGCAGGAGTCATGAGGGCAATTTTCCGGGTGATGGCGCTGGGCTTGTGGCGTGACCGCGGTGCGTTACTTTTGGCCTTTGCTTTGCCCAGCCTGGTATTTGCTATCTTTGCCAGTATCTTCTCTGGCGCCGCGGAAGGCGACTTGCACTTGCGGGTAGGGCTCGCGTTGGAGTCGGAAGATCCGGTAATGCAAGACTTCGCGCAGTACCTGACACAAAGCAAAGAAGTGGAGATTACGGCACTGCCGGATTCAAACCGTGCTCAACTGCTGGAAGAGGTGCGACAGGGCAATTTCGATACAGCGGTAATCATCCACGGACAGGCAGGCGCTAACAGGGGGCCGCTGTTTACCATCGTCAGCGAGCCGACCCGTGAAATTGCAGCGCTGTCTTTACAGGGCTGGCTGCGAAAAAGCCTCGCCGCCCAACAACCACAGGTGCTTGCGCAACGTCTTGCGCAAAGCACAGAAGCATTAGTTGATGGTTTCACCCCGGAACAACAGGCGCGCCTGGATGCCGCTTTAGACTCGATGGCGAGCGAGCCGGGCAGTGCAATCACCGATGACGCGCTTATCGAGTTCCAGCCGGTTTATGGCCAGGCGCCAGCTTCAGTCTCTGGGCTGAGTGGCATTGCTTACTATGCCGGCGCCACCACGATTCTGTTCTTGTTATTGTCCGCCGTGAATGCCGGCATGGTCAGTTTGGAAGAGCGGCAAAACGGTATCTCCGAACGCCTGCTGCTGAGCAAAGCGGCACACGCTCGGCTGCTGTTGGGACGGTTTCTGTTTTTGCTAACCGTGGGATTTTTGCAGGCCAGCGCTATTTTTCTGGTCGCAAGGTTCGGATTCGGTTTGGAGATAGAGCGCGTGCTGGCGCAAGTTGTTGTGATGGCATTCGCCTGCGCCGCCGCGAGTGCCGGGCTGGCGCTGTTACTTCTGTCGCTGTGTCGAACAACCCAGCAAGCGACGACCTTTTCGTCATTTTTTGTGCTCATCATTTCCGCCATCGGCGGTTCAATGGTGCCACGTTTCATGATGCCTGACTGGTTGCAGACCCTGAGCTTGTTCACACCCAATGCGTGGGCGATCGAAGGTTTTTACGGAGCGTTGATTCGCGGCGACAGCTGGGCTCAGCTGGCTCAGCCCGGCGGCATCCTGGCTGCGGTTGGCCTGGTGTGCCTGCTGTTAGCGGCCGTACCCCTATTCAAGACGCCGGCATAAGGGAGGCCTAATCCATGATGGAATGGTTGTGGACGCTTGTACTTGTGGTCGTGGCTTTCCTGGGCATGGAGGTGTTCGCCTGGTACGCCCACAAGTACATCATGCACGGTTGGGGCTGGGGTTGGCACAAGTCCCATCACGAATCCCATCACCAACCCCATCTTAAAAACACTGGCGGCGTGTTCGAGAAAAACGATCTGTATGTGGTTGTGTTTTCACTGGTCGTGATCGGACTGTTTGCGGTGGGTGACCTTTATTGGAAGCCACTCATGGCAATCGCATCCGGCATTACGCTGTACGGCGTAGTGTACTCATTGTTTCACGACGGAATGGTTCACCGGCGCTGGCCGATTCGCTGGCAGCCGAAGAGTGGCTACTTGAAGCGTCTGGTCCAGGCGCACCGAATACATCATGCGGTACGCACCCGAGAGGGTACGGTGTCCTTCGGATTTCTCTATGCACCAGATGTCAGAAAACTCAAGAAACGCCTAAAGCAGCAACAGGCTGCATCTCTAGCGGGAGCGCGGCATGACCGATAACGATTTGGTGAAACGCAAGAATGATCATCTCGATATCGTGTTGGACGCGCGTCGGGCCAAGACTTCGGCCCTTACCGGATTCGCCGATTATCGCTTCGCCCATTGTGCCTTGCCACAGTTGCACCTGGATGATATCGATCTCAGTACACGATTTTTCCATAAACCCTTAAACGCGCCGCTGTTGATCAGTTCAATGACCGGCGGTGCCGCGCGGGCCAAAGATATCAATCATCATCTGGCAGAAGCCGCCCAACACCTGGGTATCGCTTTGGCCATCGGTTCCCAGCGCGTTGCGCTGCAGTCTGGCAGCGATCACGGCCTGACCAGGCAATTGCGACGCATCGCCCCGGATATCCCCCTGCTTGGGAATATCGGCGCAGGTCAGCTGCGGGAACCCCGGGGGATCGAATGGGCACTGCGGGCAGTGGAGATGATCGAGGCGGATGCATTGATCGTCCATCTCAACCCCCTGCAGGAGGCGGTGCAAGAGGGCGGCGACCGCGACTGGCGTGGCGTGCTTCAGGCCATCGGTACGCTGGTTGCGTCCCTCGGGGTGCCGTTGGTGGTTAAGGAAGTGGGTGCGGGTATCTCCCCCGAAGTGGCGCGGGCGCTGGTGGAAGAGGGGGTAGCGATGATCGACGTGGCCGGCGCCGGCGGCACCAGCTGGGCGGCGGTGGAGGCGGAGCGCGCGACAGATGAGACCCAGCGCCGGGTCGCCATGGCCTTCGCTGGCTGGGGTATCCCCACCGCTCAGGCCATTCGGGCGGTACGCAAGACCTTGCCGGATACGCCGCTGATTGCTTCCGGCGGTATTCGAGATGGAGTGGACGCGGCCAAGGCAATCCGCCTGGGCGCGGATCTGGTGGGGCAGGCCGCTGCAGTGCTCGAGAGTGCCACCGATTCCAGTCAGGCAGTGGTCGAGCACTTTGAGGTGGTCATCCAGCAGCTGCGTATCGCCTGTTTCTGTAGCGGCAGTGCGGATCTGCATGCCTTGCGCGCGGCGGTATTGCTGGATGATCGCGGTGTTCCTCTGGGAGAGCCCCATGACTAGGTTTGTCGCCAAGGGGTATTGCCCGTGAATGCGCCGGACCATGACCTGATACTGGTGGGCGGCGGCCTGGCCAACGGCCTGATCGCCCTACGCCTGATACAGGCGCAACCGGGGTTGCGTCTGCTGATGTTGGAAAGCGAGCGTCGCCCCGGTGGTGAGCACACCTGGTCGTTTCACGAGGGTGATCTCTCTGCAGCCCAACATGCCTGGCTGGCGCCCTTGGTAGGTCGTCGCTGGTCGCGGCACCGGGTGATTTTTCCGGACCGCGAGCGCCTGTTGAACGGAGGCTATGCGAGCATCTTTTCCCGGGATTTCGCCCGCGTGCTTGAGGAAGCCCTGGGAGACAGGTTGTGGACCGACACGCGCGTGGCCCAGCTTTCTGCGGACAGCGTGGAGCTCGAGGATGGCCGAGTGTTGCGCGCGAACGCGGTGATCGACGGCCGGGGGCCCATCGACAGCGCGCATCTGACCCTGGGCTATCAGGCATTTCTCGGTCGCGAAGTGCGCCTGGACAAGCCCCATGGCCTGGAAGAGCCGATCCTCATGGACGCCAGCGTGCCTCAACAGGACGGCTACCGGTTCGTCTACGTGCTGCCGTTCAGCCACGATACCCTGCTGATCGAGGATACCCACTATGTGGACCGCCCGGAGGTGGACGCATCCCACTTGCGTGCGCATATCGAGGCCTATGCGCGGGATCGCGACTGGCACATCGTCGATACCCTGCGGGAGGAGAGCGGCGTGCTGCCCATCACCCTGGCGGGCGATTTCGATAGCTTCTGGCAGAGCGCCCAGGGCCAACCGCGAAGTGGCCTGCGCGCCGGTCTGTTCCATCCCACCACCGGTTACTCGTTGCCCCAGGCCATGGCACTGGCGGAGTGCATCGCTGAGCTTGGAGATCTCGATGCGGCGTCGTTGTTCCAGACTATCCATGCGTTCGCCGCCTGTGAATGGCGGCGACAGGGCTACTTTCGCCTGCTCAATCGCATGCTGTTTCTGGCTGGCCGCCCGGAGCGACGCTGGCAGGTCATGCAGCGCTTTTATGGCCTGTCGGAACCGCTCATCGAACGCTTCTACGCCGGACGCCTGACCCCGGCCGACAAGGCGCGCATATTGATCGGCAAACCGCCGGTGCCCCTTGGCGAAGCGCTCAAGGCGGTGTGGCTGAATTCACCACAAAAGATCGCATCCACTTCTTTCGGAATACGCACATGACACGACCCGTATCCCAACCCCAGCGTGCCCTGGTGATCGGTGCCGGCTTCGGCGGCCTGGCCCTGGCGATTCGCCTGCAGGCGGGTGGCTATCAGACCACTCTGCTAGAAAAGCGCGACAAGCCCGGCGGCCGCGCCTATGTCTATGAGGACAAAGGGTTCACCTTCGATGCCGGTCCCACGGTAATTACCGATCCCTCCGCCCTGGAAGAGCTTTTTAAACTGGCGGGTAAGGACCTGGCGGATTATGCCGAACTGTTGCCGGTCGAGCCCTTTTACCGTCTCTGCTGGGAAGATGCCCCGGCCTTTGACTACGTCAACGATCAGGCCGCACTGGATCGACAGATCGCCGAGCGTAACCCACGAGACGTGGAGGGCTATCGACGGTTTCTGAGTTACTCCAGGGCGGTGTTCGAGGAGGGCTATCGCAAGCTCGGTGCCGTGCCGTTTCTCTCGTTTCGCGACATGCTCGCCGCCGGGCCGCAGCTGGCTCGCCTTCAGGCCTGGAGCAGCGTCTATGCCATGGTGTCGAAATTCATTGAAGACCCGCACCTACGTCAGGCCTTTTCCTTTCACTCCCTGCTAGTCGGGGGGAATCCTTTCGCTACGTCCTCGATCTATACGCTGATCCACGCGCTGGAGCGGGAGTGGGGCGTATGGTTTCCGCGGGGCGGCACCGGTGCTCTGGTGCGGGGCCTGGTCCAGTTGTTCGAGGACCTCGGCGGCACCCTCGAACTGAACGCGGAAGTGGAGCGCATCGAGACCACGGGGGATCGGGTGAACGGCGTCACCCTGACGGATGGCCGGCTTGTGCCGACGGATGCACTGGCCTCCAACGCGGACGTGATGCATACCTACAGCAAGCTTTTGAGCGGGCACTCCCGCGGCGCCCGCAAAAGCCGGGCCCTGGGCCGCAAGCGCTACAGTATGTCGCTGTTCGTGATCTATTTCGGTCTGGACCGTCCACCGCAAGGCCTCGAGCACCATACAGTGTGCTTTGGCCCGCGCTACCGGGAATTGATCCACGAAATCTTCAACGCGGACACCCTGGCCGAGGATTTTTCCCTCTATCTGCATTCACCCTGCGTCACCGATCCGAGCTTGGCGCCGGAAGGCTGCAGCGCGCACTATGTGCTGGCGCCGGTGCCACATCTTGGCAAGGCGAACATCGACTGGGAAACCCAGGGTCCGATCTACCGCGACCGCATTCTCGACTATCTCGAGCGTCACTATATTCCAGGGCTTCGGGCGCATCTGTTGACCTGCCGGCACTTCACGCCTGTGGATTTTCGCGAGGAGCTCAACGCCCACCTGGGGTCTGCTTTCTCCCTTGAGCCGACGCTCACCCAGAGCGCCTGGTTCCGGCCCCACAACCGGGACGCCAGGATCGACAATTTCTATCTGGTGGGAGCCGGCACCCATCCCGGCGCCGGAGTGCCGGGAGTGATCGGTTCCGCCAAGGCCACTGCGGGCCTGATGCTGGAGGGACTCAATGAGGGATAAGCTGGGACAGCACGCCGCGCAGACGATCGCCGCGGGCTCCAAGAGTTTCGCCACCGCCGCCAAGCTGTTCGACCCTGCCACTCGGCGCAGTGCCATGATGCTGTACGCCTGGTGCCGCCATTGCGACGACGTGATCGACGACCAGCAGCTGGGCTTTCCCGCGCAGGAAACTTATGACGCTCACGAAGCTCACGAAGCTCACGAAGCTCGGAGCGAAAGCAGCGAGGCGCGCCTGAACGAGCTGCGAGACTTAACACGTCGCGCTTATGCGGGCGAGCCCATGCAAAGTCCGGCCTTCGCCGCCTTTCAGGAAGTCGCGCTCCGCCATGGGATTCCCGAGTGCTATCCCCAGGCCCACTTGGACGGCTTCGCCATGGACGTGGCACAGCGACGCTATGTCACCATCGACGATACCGTGGACTACTGCTATCACGTGGCCGGCGTGGTGGGCGTCATGATGGCCTGGATCATGGGTGCGAGAGATGAGGCCACCCTGGATCGCGCCTGTGACCTGGGGCTGGCCTTCCAGCTGACCAATATCGCCCGCGACATCATCGAGGATGCACAGATCGGTCGCTGCTATTTGCCCGAACAATGGTTGGAAGAAGCCGGCATTGCACGCCAGGAGATCACAGCGCCACAGCATCGTGAGGCTCTGGCCCGTATGGCCCGACAACTGATCGATCTGGCGGAACCCTACTATGACTCCGCACAAGGTGGCTTGTCGGCCTTGCCGCCTCGCTGCGCCTGGGCCATCGCCACCGCCCGCGGCGTCTATCGGGAAATCGGGATAAAGGTGAAAGCGCACGGCGCCCGGGCCTGGGACTCGCGTATCTCGACCACCAGGTTGGACAAGGCGCGCTTGCTAGGGCAGGGACTTGCTCAGGCGGTGGCATCCCGCTGGTACCGGCCGGTGCCAAGATCTGGCGGTCTCTGGCAGCGTCCAGCTTAGTGCCTCCTTCATGGGACGTCCGTGCTTTGAGAGAACTCTTGAGCGTATCAGCGCACTTGTTGACAGGTAGAGATACTTTACCCGTTCAGTCACTTATGAGGCGCGCGACATTCGAAATGAAAGCCACAATCAAAACCCATAGCCCGTGGGCATTCAACGGCTACACGGACTATCGGAAGGCTCGTCTCAAAGACGCCGAGGTACAGCCGGATTTCAACATGGTTTCCATTGGTGTGGAAAAATTAATGGGACCAGACCAACTTTATGGTATTAATCATACTGCGGTATGTAGTGCTAAAAGTATGATCTGACCCCACTTATTTCTATATCAAAGCATTACGCAGGCTCAGCTTCGGTTGTCTTGAACCATTCTTCTTTCCAGAAATGTATGGGATTTCGGCCGAGTTTTAGATTTTCGATGTCCGACTGAATATCCTGTCGGATACCGTCCAGTAAACCGATTGCTTTATCTACGAAATCCAAGCTTTCTTCGCCACAGCGAGTCTTGTTGTACAGTTTCTTTAGCTCTTCTGCTTCGGCTACGCCGTCCAGCCCGTCGGCTGTAATTAGTGAGTTGCAATGTTCCACAAAAGTATTGCGTGCAGCATCAAGTCCGTTACGGCATCTCTTTAAATGATCCAGATAGCCAGTTAACGTTTCGTCGGTGATTCGAGAGCCGTCTTTTCTACGCAACCACTCATGCAAGCGGCGAATGTGCAAACTGCTAGCGATACCACTAATGTAGGCGGGAAGGATAGAGCGAGCGATTTCTGGGTGGTTGTTCATATGTGCCAGGTTGCTTTCGAAGAGATCAAGGCCGCTGGTGATATTTTCAATCTTATTAATAGCATCCTCTTGGTCGTGAGGTGATAGTTCAGTTAGAACTTCGCCTACGCTCGTTCCTTCGAGCTGTGAGTGAGCTAGATTGCCGAGGTTGTAAAGCCAGTTGGAGGTCTGCTCAAAACTTGTGGCTGCCTTTTCGGCTTCATTGGTGTCAATTTCTTCTTTTACAACCTTCCGTACTGCATCTTGAATTTCGTCCAGATTGGGCGGAGGTGGAGGTTGCTGATCGTCGGGCATGAGAGCAAATAAAATCAGGTTGCCTAAGCCCATTATCATTCCTGAGGGCGCCGCGCCAACAGGTCCAAGAGCAGCGATACCCGTTGCCAGGCCGCTTAACAAGATCATTCCACCCTGAAGGCCTTTTTCAATATTTGCATTATTTCCGTCGTTATCGGCACCCAGTTCCTGTGAGATACCCTGCCATTTTTTTGCCACCTGACTCCAGTGAATAATCTTAAAGCCTTTGCCGCTGGTACGGATTATGTGGACTTCTGTATTGGAGCATGGACCTGCGTTAATCAAGCGATTTGGGTCGAGTGAGTTCTTCGTCATCCAGAAGAAGTCAGCAGGGGATACCCTTCCATGCCAAACGGACACGGAAGCATTAGCAAACCCCTGTCCACTATTCCAGTGTTGATCCTTATGCAGATATTCATAGCTTTTTTCATAAGATTTCACGCCGTCTTTCCAGTTAAAGGTTTTTATGGTGACGACTTGCCCGGTTCTGTTTATCAGTTTCATTGAGAAATGTCCTTTTCGAAGAGTTTTAAGTGTTCCAAAGCTGGCCACATGCATGGCTATGGGTGCATCTGATGAATTTCCTATTTTTCAGTGGGCTCTGTTGTCGGAAACGTACTTCTGGACTAGTGATAGCTTCGATAGATGGTGCGGGATCTGAAACAGTCTGCTTCCGGCTTCCAGGAAAGGTAGCCTGAGTGCCGGTTATTAGAGTTATAACCTTGGTTAATCGATATCGAGTTTGTTGGGCTCGGGGGATAGTATCCTGCAGTCAAATCGAAATGTCGTTCATATTTATAAAATTGGCATGGTATCAATTGAAAAAAATTATTTAGAAGCCAAAAGGCCTAAATTTTCATGTACATAAAAGCCTATGAGCTTACTCGTGCGCTTAGAATGCCACGGCGGCTTCCTATGAATCAGATACAGAGTTAATAAATAAGGTCAGAGAAGCATCGTGGCATTAATCGAGTTGAGCGCTTTTGGTGCCATAATTGAGATCTGAACGTACTTCTTGCCCTGTTCGTGAATGTGTTCACCTGACAGTGCCCCCTTCTGTCTGCGGATAACTTACAGTTCCCCGGTGCGCTCTCCCTACCTACTTTCTACATGGGCAGGCAGCCAGAACTTCCTCTTAAAGTTTTGTCGATTGCTGATATCTGTGTATTTATCCAGTAGAATAATGCCCATTTTCGGCAAAAGCCCCAACCCAAGCCTCAACGCAGTACAGTCTCTTGCCTCAAGGATTTCTCCTCACCCGCCACAGCTTTGACCAGCGCGGCAGCACCTGCATCCACTACTGGCTGGCCACGCCTGAGGGCCCGGTCAAGCTGGTTATTGAAGGTGAGCGCCCGGTTTTTATGGTGAAGGTCGCGGACCGCGCCCAGGTGACTGAGGCGCTGGCCGGCGTGCCTTTCGATTGGCAACAGCTGGGCTTCCAGACCTTTGGCCGTGAGGAAGCGGCCATGCTGTATTTCCCAACCATCGACGCCCACCGCCGGGCTCAGACCCTGTTGAAAGATCGAGGCATCGAGGTATTCGAGGCAGATTTTCGGCTTCACGATCGTTACCTGATGGAGCGCTTTGCCCGCGGTGGCCTCTACTTTGAAGGTGTGGCCCGGGCCAAAGAGGGCTACACGGAATATCGCAAGGTGCGGCTCAAGGGCGCCGAGGTGCAGCCCGATTTCAAGGTGGTCTCCCTGGACGTGGAGTGCTCCGGCCAGGGTGAGCTGTATTCGGTCGGTCTCTACGGGCATGGGGTGGAAGAGGTGTTGATGGTCGGCAAACCGGAGGCCGCTGACACCAGCATCCATTGGGTAGAGGACGAGCGGGCGCTACTCAAGGCCCTTGAGGCCAGAATCCAACGCCTGGACCCGGATATCATCATCGGCTGGGCCGTGGTGGACTTTGATTTTCGGCTGCTGCTGAAGCGGGCAGGGCGTCATGGCCTGCGCCTGAAGCTGGGGCGCGGTGGCACCGATGCCCGCTGGCGGGATGGCCGGGAAGGTAACCAAGGCTTCGTAACGCTACCGGGCCGGGTCGTACTGGACGGCATTGACGGACTGAAAAATGCTACCTACAGCTTTGAAAGCTTCAGCCTGGAGTTCGTGGCCCAGACACTGCTGGGTAGGGGCAAGGACACCGAACACGTGGACAACCGCCTGGCGGCGATTGAGCATGACTTTCGGCATAACAAACCGAAACTGGCCGCCTACAACCTGGAAGACTGCCGCCTGGTGTGGGACATATACCAGCACACCCGTTTATTGGATTACCTGCGCCTGCGGGCCCAGCTCACGGGCCTGGAGCTCGACCGCAGCGGCGGCTCGGTGGCGGCCTTTACCAACCTCTACCTGCCCAAGCTCCACCGTAGCCGCTATGTGGCGCCCAACCTGCCGGCCGACGGTGGTCTCGCGAGCCCCGGCGGCTATGTGATGGATTCCCGGCCGGGCCTGTACGACAACGTGCTGGTGCTGGACTTCAAGAGCCTGTATCCCAGCATTATCCGCACCTTCAAGATCGATCCTATGGGGTTGATTGAGGGATTGGCTGAGGAGGCGCAAGAGGAATCAGAAGAGGGTGGGACGGACAACAACACCATCCCCGGTTTTCGCGGCGCGCGATTTTCTCGTGACAAGCATTTCCTCCCGGACATCATTACCAGCCTCTGGGCCGAGCGTGACATCGCCAAGCGGGAGCAGGATGCCGCCCGCTCTCAGGCCATCAAGATCATCATGAACTCCTTCTATGGAGTACTCGGAAGTGGCGGCTGCCGTTTTTACGATACGCGCCTGGCCAGCTCCATCACCCTGCGCGGTCACGAGATCATGCAGCAGACGGCCCGCTGGATTGAGGAGATGGATGAAGGGAATCACCAGGTCATCTACGGCGATACCGATTCCACCTTTGTCTGGCTGAGCGGCCAACCCAGCCAGGACGAGGCAGATGCGATCGGCAAGCGCCTGGCCAGCGAGATCAACACGCGCTGGCAGAACAAGCTCAAAGACGAGCTGGCATTGGAGTGCGAACTGGAGATCGAATTTGAAACCCACTACCAGCGCTTTTTAATGCCCACCATTCGCGGCTCGGAGGCCGGCTCCAAGAAACGCTATGCGGGCCTGGTGGTGAGTGGGGATGAGGAAAAGCTCGTCTTCAAGGGTCTGGAAACCGTGCGCAGCGACTGGACGCCGCTCGCCAAGCAGTTCCAGACCAAGCTCTACGAAATGGTGTTTAAGGGTGAAGACCCGTCCGACTATATCCGCGAGACGGTCGAGAAAACCCGGGCAGGGGAGATGGACGAGCAGCTGGTGTACCGCAAGCGACTCCGGCGCAAACTGGAACAATACATAAAAAACGTCCCGCCCCAGGTGCGTGCCGCGCGACTGGCCGATGAAATTCGCCAGCAGCAGGGGCTGGCACCCCGCTACCAGAACAAGGGCTGGATTCGTTACGTGATCACCCTCAACGGTCCCGAGCCCGTGGATTACCGTCAGTCACCAGTCGATTACCAGCACTATATCGACAAGCAGCTCAAGCCTGTGGCCGATGCCATATTGCCGTTTATTGATCTGGATTTTGACGGCTTGGTGGATGGCCAGCTGGGTTTGTTCGGAGGCACTGAGTGATGCAGGAAAAGCGGTTGGAAAGAAACACTCTGGTTGTGCTGTTGTCGATCAATGCATGCATGTTTTTGCTTGAGCTTGTGTTGGGTTTGATCGCGCATTCAACCGGATTGCTCGCAGATTCTCTGGATATGCTGGCCGATGCTTTTGTTTACGGGCTATCGCTGTACGCGGTTGGCAAGGTGGTGGCGAAGAAGGCCACGGCAGCCAGAGTCAGCGGTTTTCTGCAAATTCTGTTAGGTATCGGCGTGCTGTTCGAGGTGCTCAGGCGTTTGTCTTTTGGCAGCGAGCCGCAAAGTATTTTGATGGTTGTGGTGGGCATCGTGGCGCTGCTGGCCAATGTCGTTTGTCTTGCGCTGATCTCCAGGCACCGAGATGGCGGTGTGCATATGCGGGCATCGTGGATTTTTTCCGTCAATGATGTTCTCGCAAATTTGGGGGTTATCTTGTCTGGTGTCCTGGTGGCGATACTGGGCAGTCGGTACCCGGATCTATTGATCGGTACCATCATTTCTGTGCTGGTTGTGCGGGGTGGGCTCCAAATCGTGCGCGAGGCGAACGAGACCGAGAAGTCCCCGTAAAACCACCGATAAATGGCCTGGGCGCCCCTGTGCGAGTGTTAGAATGCCGGCCTATCTGGCACTTCACGGGAGAACACGCGCTATGAACACGTCCCTCGATTTCTATCCAATCGGTAGCTCTGGCACCCCGTGGGGTGAGGCGGAGCGCACCGAATGGCTGTCGCGACAGACCCGTCACCGCAGCTATGAGTCTGAGGTGGTCAGCAAGATCGAGCGCTTGCGTGATCGCTTCGACGTGGAGGAGTACGGTCGTCTGGAGTACGGCGATGAGCGCTTTCCGCTGCTGGCGATCCGCAGCCGCAACTGGAATGACGACCTGCCGGTGATGCTGGTGACGGGTGGGGTACACGGCTACGAATCCAGTGGCGTACACGGTGCGCTGGAGTTCGTGGATCAGCATGCGGCGGGCTACGTCGGCCGCGCTAACCTGCTGGTGGCCCCCTGTATCAGCCCCTGGGGCTATGAGCGCATCCACCGCTGGAATGCGAACGCGATCGACCCCAATCGTTCGTTCTACGAGAACAGTCCGGCGCAAGAGTCGGCGGCGTTGATGCGACTGGTGGCACCGTTGGTTGATCGCGTAGTAATGCATATCGACCTGCACGAGACCACCGATACCGACGAGACCGAGTTCCGCCCGGCACTGGCCGCCCGCGATGGCAAGCCCTACACGCCGGGCGGCATTCCCGATGGCTTCTATCTGGTGGATGACAGCGAGCACCCGCAGCCGGAGTTCCAGCAGGCCGTCATAGCGGCAGTAGAGCAGGTCACCCATATCGCCCCGGCCGATGACAACAACGAAATCATCGGTTCGCCGGTGGTTGCGCGCGGTGTTATCGAGTATCCGCTCAAGAAGCTGGGCCTCTGCGCCAGCGTCACCAATGCCACCTACAAGACCACTACCGAAGTCTACCCCGATAGCCCCCGCGCCACGCCCGAGCAGTGCAATACCGCGCAGGCGGTTGCCGTGTGTGCGGCCGTCGACTACGCGCTGGCGCATGGCTAGCAGGCACAACAAATCGGCGGTGGTGCAGTAGCAAGTCGCCTCCGCCGATAATCAAAAGTAGATCTATGAAAGTACCCAAGAGATTACAACCACTGGTCGATGACGGCATGATCGATGAGGTCATGGCGCAGTTGATGAGCGGTAAGGAAGCACAGGTGTATGTGGTGCGCTGCGGCGACAGCTTGCGTTGTGCCAAGGTCTTCAAAGAGGCCAGCAAGCGAAGCTTCAAGCAGGCGGTGCAGTACCAGGAAGGCCGCAAGATGCGCAACAGCCGCCGCGCGCGGGCGATGTCGAAGAAGACCCGCTACGGCCAGAAAGAGCAGGAGCAGGCCTGGCTGAGTGCCGAGGTCGATGCACTGTACCGGCTGGCGGCAGCCGGCGTGCGCGTCCCCGAGCCCTACGGCTTCGTCGACGGTGTACTGTTGATGGAATTGGTGGCGGATGAAGATGGCTACGCGGCCCCGCGACTGGATGACGTCACGCTGACCGCGGAGCAGGCCAGCGAGTATCACGACCAGGTAATGGGCGATGTGGTGCGGATGTTGTGTGCAGGCCTGGTTCACGGCGACCTGTCCGAGTTCAACGTACTACTGGACCCTGACGGCCCGGTAATCATCGACTTGCCCCAGGCGGTGGATGCGGCCGGCAACAACAACGCCGCGATGATGCTGCAACGCGACGTCGACAACATGCGTGCCTATTTCGGGCGCTTCGCCCCGGAATTATTAACGACCGATTACGGCAAGGAAATCTGGGCCCTGTATGAAGCGGGTGAACTGCACCCGGAAATTACCCTGACCGGGTTGTTCGAACAGGACGCGGGCAGCGTCGACGTCGGGGATCTGATGGCCGTCATCGAGGATGTCCGCGAAGAACAGGCCGAACGCATGGCGCCGGCCTGGGAGGAATAGGGCCAGGTGCTGGCGCATCGTTGAGAGGGAACAGCACAGCGAAACGCGCTGGGCGTTGGGCAGTACCTGCTCCCTCTGGCCATGCTGCAATGGTATTTTCATTGCCAGGAACGCGAAGCCGGGCAGGGCATGCAGCTTGCCTTTGTAGCCACTTTGGTGCCGCTCACCCTGTTTATGGCCATTGGTATTTTTGCTGCCACCATGGGTATGTGGTTGCCGAGGATGTAAGCCAGCTAGCCTTTTTCTATGGAAGGTAGTTCTATGCGCGGTGGCTTTACGCTCGAATAGTTATAAGGAACTGGCACCTTACTCATACACGTATCACTAGACTTTTAGCTGCGTATTTGTCCCTGAGTAGGAGCGTCTGATGAACGTGAAAGCACTGACCTTTGCAGGCTTACTGGTATTGGCTTTATCTGCGGCACAGGCGCAGTCGGGCGGTTCCAAAGTGGTAACACCGGATACTTTCATCCGCGCGGAAACGGACAACATGTATGCGGCAATGATTGAGAACGCCGGCGGGACGAACACGTTTTTTCATTTTCGGGAGCCTACACCGCTCGATAAACAGACGGTGGTGCGTATGAACCGCGATGTGCTCTATTCTGGTGGTGTATTCGATGCCAAGGATGGTATCACTATCAATTTTCCACAGCTTCCGGACGATCGGTATGCCTCCGTCTACATTATCGATAATGATCACTATGTAGTGGACATCATCCATGAGCCCGGCACGCATACCGTAAAGGGCGATACCCGGTTCCTGTACGTGATCGTCCGGATTCAGTTAAAAGACCCTGCCAGCGAGCAGGACGTCGCACTGGTGAATAGCCTGCAAGACCAGTTCAAGGTGACTTCCAAAACCGGTGGAGACTTTCCCGGGTTTCTATGGGACCGGAAGTCACTTGATGCATTGCGCAGCGAATACGAAGAGGGCAGCAAAAAGTTCGATAGCTGGGCCGGAATGATGGGTAAGCGCGGGGAGGTAAACGAGGAAACCCGCCACTATGCGGCGGCAGCGGCCTGGGGATTGCTTCCTGAATATGAAGCCACATACCTGAACTATATGCCTCCTTCAGCGAGTGCCGACAAGTGTTATTCCGCACGCTATCAGGTGCCTGAAAACGAAGGGTTTTGGTCCATCACCGTCTACGGCAAAGACGGTTTCATGAAGAGTGATCACAACGTTTTCAATGCGGCGAACACCGAGCTGAATGACGATGGTACTTTTACAGCCTATTTCGGTTCCGAAGCGGCCTGTGGGAAAGTCGCCAATCGTGTCGATACCAGCGATGGCTGGAATTTCCTGTTTCGTATATATCGGCCTGGAAAATCTGTGCTTGATGGCTCGTATACCCTGCCTGACGTGAAAGAGGTAGGCAGGAACAATGGATAGGGCTGGTCGGTCGGGTGGAGAGCTGCACCTGACCGGCTGTGGCAAAACATGGCGAGACTGATGAACACGGAGCAGGATTATGGCACCGTCGCCATACTCCTCCACTGGCTGATGGCGGTATTGCTTGTCGCGCTCACCGTGCTCGGTGTGTATATGAGCGGTCTTCCGGATGTCGGGTTCGACAAGATAAAATTGACGCTGATCGTGTATCACAAGGAATACGGCATACTGGCGTTGGGACTGGCGCTGTTGCGGCTCGCGTGGCGTGTAGGTAACGCGTTACCGGCACTGGTAAAAGAACTGCCCGATTGGCAGAAGGTGACGGCGCGGTTTGTGCACCTGTGCTTTTACGCCTTGATGTTTGCCTTACCGATCAGCGGCTGGTTGATGTCTTCTGCCGCGAGTATTCCGGTGTATTTCTTTGGCTTCAGGCTACCGGATCTGATCCCGCATAACGAGTATCGCTTCCAGTTACTGGTCGAGGTGCACAAGTGGCTTGGGTATGCCCTGATCGGTTTTATTCTGCTACATGCCGGTGCCGCACTGCGGCACCACTTCATTTCCCGAGATAACACCCTGAAGAAAATCCTCCCGGGCTCCCGTCTTTAAAGTCCGGCCTACGGCATTCTTTTCAGTACAAACTGCGTTGCCTGTTGTAAAGCGCTTGCGGCGGCTTGATTGGCTGCTACTACGCCTGCAGCAGGTGATTCCAGCAGTATGGGTTCGCGTAGTGAAATGGTTCTGCTTGCAACAATCCGGTTTGAAGTGCCCTCGATAAGCTGCACCCGCAGGGAAAGCTGGAAGGTCGCTGGTGTGGAAGTGTAGTCCTGTACGAAGTCTAAGATCGTCGTTTGCAGCGCGTAGCTGTGGGGGCCGAAGTAGGGTGGGGTTGCTACTGCATCAAAGTAGTTTGTGTGTTCCAGTGTCCGCGCCAGTAACGGGAGGAGCATCTGTGCCGGTGTTGCCCCCCATTGGTGATGGCGGTAAAAACCGACCTGATGTGGCGCAGTGCGATAGGCCATGCGGATGGTGTCGTAAATGGGGTTGATGCTGGGAGGTAGTAGCAGCAGCGTTGCCGGATGCTTTTGTCGCTGGGGCACTTCACGGGGAACTTTGTCGACGACAGATACCCGTATGTCACTTTCCACCGGGGAAAACAGTGAGCACCCGGAAATCAATATTGCGGCAGCCGCCATCACAAGCCGTAGGGCTTTTCCTGCATGAGATAGCGCACGCCCATAGCCCCGTTCATTCATTCGGTTTCGCCCGGGCCAAGGGGTGGGGGCGTACTGCCGCGCAGGAGAACGGACGGGTTGTGATTGATCTTGTCTGTCAATCGCGTCATGGAGGAGGTCAGCTGATTCAGGGTGGCCATGGTGCGGTAGGCCTCGGGCAACACCTGCAGCTGGAGTGCATTGACGGACTGGCTGCTTGCATCCAGCAACGGACCGAGCTGGCCGCTCGCCTGTTCGGTATTGGTGATGATCGTGTTGAGCCGCTGCTGATTTCCCGCGAGCATCTGGCTGACCTGCTGCAGCGCTTGGACGGTATCGCTGCTCGAATCCAGCAGCGGCCCGAGTCGGCCACTGGCGTGTTCGGTATTGGCGATGATTGTACTGAGCCGCTGCTGGTTCTCCGCAAGCATCTGGGTGACTTGCTGCAGATTGCCGACCGCCTGCTGGAAGGCAGCGATGGTGTCTTTATCCAGCATGGTACGCAGCAGTTCGGTCAGCGATTGCACGTTCTCGTTGACCTGGCTGATGGCGGTATCCAAATTGACCGAGCGGGAAGGGGCGTTGGGTATGCGCGGATAGCGCGCACCCGGGGTCGCGGTAAGAGGGCCCTTATCGGTACCCGTGTTCTCCAGCAGCACGTACACATAGCCGGTGAACCCCCGGGTCGCGAGTCCGCGGGCGGTGATGGTGGCAACGGTTGCCCTGGATACGGGCGCGTCGTTTTCGACATCCAGCAGAATTCGCACGGAGCTAGGCCCGATGAGTTCCACCTCGCTGACCCTGCCCACGTCCACCCCATGAAACTCCACCGGGGCACCTGCAATCAGGCCGGACACGGAATCTTCGGTGAGGATCTGATAGGTCGTGAAGCGGCCGGCTGTCTGGTAGTACCAGATCGCAACCGCGATGACGCCTGCAAGCACCATGGCATTAAAGACCCATCGTGCCTGGCTCGCTGTGCTGGTCGTCATAAGGGGCCCCTCCGACGGTGAGATCGGCCCGAACTGCGGCCAGTCCAAGTCTAGATCAAATTATTCGCGGCTAAGGGGCTAGCGCCTTAAGTGGGGCAGAGGGAGGGGTATAACCCGGTGTCTAAAGCTGTCATTGGCTTTAGCCGGTTGTGACTTCCGCGCTCAAGGAAACCTCCGCTTTCAGTGAATTGGTCACCAGGCAACCCTGTTCCGACTTTTCCAGCAGGCGCTGTGCTTTATCAGTGTCGGTGCCCTCGGGCACCACAAGGGTGGCCTCGATGGCAAACGCAGTGAAGCAGGTGGTGCGACCGTCTTTGTCCAGGGTGCCGGTGGTTGTGCACTCGAGTGACGTCCAGTCGAGCTTCGAGTGTTTGGCGATGGCACGGAAGGTGAGGATGAAGCAGTCCGACACCGCCGCGACCAGCAAATCCTCCGGAGACCACTGATCGCCAGGCCCATCAAACTGGGTGGGTGCCGCCGATGGCAGATCGGGCACGCCCTCTGCGCTGAGCGTCACATTGCCTTCAGTGGGCGCACGTGCGGTGACTTTGTAGTGATGGGGAAAAGCGTCCATGGGGCCTCCGTCGAGTCTAAGTCGAGTCTGAAAAAGTAGGCTGGAAAGGTTATAGAAATTACATCAGGGTAGTGTGGTCACTGCTCTACGGCAATCACCGGTTACGGGTGAATAATGGCGCCGCCGACCAGATTTTCAGGACGCAAAACTCGCTATTGTTTCGACTGATAGTGCATCAGCACAATATCGCGTCCCTGTTTCTGGTAGGTGTGAAACCGGTCGATAATGGCGGACGGTAGCCCCGCTTCCGTGACCTCTGCATATCCAAGGGACTGGTAAAACGGCACCAGGTGGCGGTAGGGAAAAGTGAAGGTGTGGTCGTCGTAGGCTTCTGCCATACGGCCAAGTAATAGTCGCGCCACACCCCGGCCCTGGAATTCCTCCGCCACCGCAACGCCGGCCAGCAGCTGACTGTCGGTGAGTTTACGCAGGGAGCCACAGGCGATTATCTGGTTCTTGCTATCGCGGATCACCATACACGGGTCGTGCCGCCGTGCTTTGCCGCGGAATTTGTGGGTGCGGTAGAATTTGTTGGCTAATGGCATCTCCGCATCGGAGAGCCACTGGGCAGTCAATGAATCAGTCGAAAAATCCGGGTCCATAACTCTCTCATGCCACGCGAAATCTGCCCAACGTGCCAGCGCCCCCCCAAAGTCTGCTATTGCAGCGCGCTGGTGCGTATTCCCAATCGAATTCAGGTGCTGATCATACAGCACCCGCAAGAACAGAAGCACCCGTTCAATACCGGGCGTATGGCGCACCTCTGCCTGGATCACAGTAATTTGGTCGTGGCGGAGAGCCTGTCGGACGCTGCATTGGCGGAACTGCTAAAGCCTCACTCGGCGCTGCTATATCCTTCCCTGAGCTGGTTGCCGGAAGTACCTCAGGTAGAGCCCGGTACGCCGCAGGCACAGGCGCTGGAACAGCTGGTGGTGATCGACGCGACCTGGCGGAAGTCCAAAAAAATGCTCCATCTGCACCCGGTGTTACAGCAATTGCCCCGGGTCAGTTTCGAGGGTGCGCTGCACTCCAACTACCAGGTGCGGCATTCCTCGCTGGAGAACAGCCTGTCGACGATTGAGAGTATCGCGAAGGCGATGCAGGAGCTGGAGCCAGATACCGATTTTCAGATGATTCTGCAGCCCTTTGAAAAAATGATTGCACTGCAAGCTCAGCAGGGTTAACGAGCAACGTGGAGCGCATGAGCGGAGTATTACCGTGGTTGAAGCGTTGAAAGCGATAGAAGTCGTGAATCTGTCCGAAAGGCCCGATGCGGTTGCCGTGCTCGCGGCGTGGCATTTTGCCGAGTGGAGTCATTTGTATCCGGAGCAGTCGCTGCAGGATTTTGCCGCTGAACTCGAAAGCTGCGTCGGCGCGCAGCCGGTGCCGACGACGTTCGTCGCGCTCGTCGGCAAGATACCGGTGGGCTCGATCAGCGTGTTGCCACGGGACATGGAGATCGAAGAGCCCTGGGGGCCGTGGCTGGCCAACTTTTATGTGTTGCCTGAATACCGCAGTGTCGGGGTGGGCAGGCAACTGATCGAGGCGCTGCTGGAGCACTGTGCAGCGCACGCCATTCCCAATCTGTATCTGTTTACCCCAGAGACGCGGGCGTATTACGAGCGCCTGGGATGGCAGACCATCCGGTCTTGCGAATACTACGGAGAAACCGTCGATATTATGTGTCGCCCGCTGTAGCGGGTTGCCTGCAGCACAGCCGGCCAAACCAGCTTTTGGCGCTTAATGTGGGGTTATGCCGTTTCCCATAGGAAATGGCTCCCGGCTTCCCTACAATACGCGGCTATTTCTCTAACCGAGCCTCCGTTGTGACCACCGCTGATACCAATCATCCCCGCGAATTCCAGTCCCTGCCGCTGCAGCCTTCTCTCCTCAAGAACCTCGAAGACCTGGGTTACGAGCGCCTGACGGAAATCCAGGCCGCCGCGCTGCCGGCGATCGTGGATGGCAAAGACGTGATCGGCCAAGCCAAGACCGGCTCGGGCAAGACCGTGGCCTTCGGCCTGGGGCTGCTGCATAAACTACGGGTAGAGCAGTTTCGGGTGCAGTCGCTGGTACTGTGTCCCACCCGCGAGCTGGCGGACCAGGTGGCGCGGGAACTGCGCAAGCTGGCGCGGGCGATTCACAACATCAAGATCCTGACCCTGTGTGGCGGTATGCCCTTCGGGCCGCAGATTGGCTCGCTCAAGCACGGGGCCCATATCGTGGTGGGTACGCCGGGACGCATCGAAGACCATTTGCGCAAGGGCAATCTCGACCTCAGCAATGTGGACACCCTGGTACTGGACGAGGCCGACCGCATGCTGGATATGGGCTTCCAGGCAGTGCTCGACCAGATCCTGGCAGAGTTGCCACAGCAACGGCAGACGCTGCTGTTCTCCGCCACTTACCCCAAAACCATTGATGCCCTGGCAACCCGCGTACTGCGCGATCCGGTAAAAGTAGAGGTGGCCGCAGGGCACACCCAGAGTTCCATCCAGCAGCATTACTACCGGGTAGAAAACAATGAGGCACGGCCCGCGGCCCTGTATCAGCTGCTCGCCAATTACGATGCGTCTTCAGCACTGGTGTTCTGCAATACCAAAAAAGAAACCGACGAAGCGGCGGAGACACTAAAACGTGCGGGTTTTGCGGCGCTGGCACTGCACGGTGATATGGAGCAGAAGGATCGTGACCGTACGCTGACGCTCTTCGCCAACGGCAGCGCGTCGATTCTGGTCGCGACCGACGTTGCCGCCCGTGGACTCGACATCGAAGAACTGCCGGTGGTGGTGAATTATCACCTGTCCCGCGACCCGGAAGTGCATGTGCACCGGGTCGGTCGCACCGGGCGGGCAGGGCAGAAGGGCGTAGCCCTCTCGTTGGTGAGCAAGAAGGAGATATACAAACTGGAGCGTCTGGAGGAGCAGATGCAACAGAAAATCACTCTGCAGGAAGTGCCGGAACTGCCTCGCGGCTTTGCCCCGACGCGCCCGATCATGGCGACGCTGCAAATCGACGGCGGTAAAAAGCAGAAAGTACGCGCCGGCGATGTGGTTGGCGCCCTCACCGGCGAGGGCGGCATCGACGGCAAGCAGATCGGTAAAATCCAGCTGTTCGATTTCTCCACGTTTGTCGCAGTAGAGCGCCCGGTGGCCAAAAAGGCCCTGAACAAGCTCGCCAGTGGCAAGCTCAAGGGGCGCAAGTTCCGCGCTCGCATCGTGGGTGTTTGAATTTGTCTACCGCGTGAACGGTATACTGCGCCTTTCCCTTACCAACGGAGTGACTTGTGAATTTCCGAACTCAAATTGCACGAGTGGCGGTGTCGCTGCTGCTGTTGCCGCTGGCTGCGGCCGCGGATGTATCGTCCGTAGCGCAAAAGACTGCAGACTATGCGGTGAACAAATACGAAGCGGCGATGACTGACACCCTCGCCGAGCTGGTGCAATTCGAAACTGTCGCGCGGGAAGACCTGCCGCTGGAAAAGAACCCGGAATTTTCCGGCTTCAAACGCACCCTGTGCGGCAAGGCCAAGGCGCTGGGTCTGGAATGCGAGGACCACGGCTATGTGATCATCGTTGCCATGGGGCAGGGCGAGGAGAAGGTCGGTATCGTCACCCACGGTGATGTGCAGCCCGCCAACCCGGCCAAGTGGAAAAAGAGCCCGTTTGAGCTGGACCGCACCAGCGAACCGGGCAAGCTCATCGCCCGCGGCAGCGAGGACGACAAGGGGCCAATTGCCACTGCCCTCTATGCGATGAAAGCGATCAAGGACAAAGGCGTGCCGATGAAGCGGCGCGTGGAACTGATCGTTTATATGGCCGAGGAATCGGACTGGGAGCCGCTCAAGGTATTCCTGAAAGATTACGATATGCCCGCGTATAACATCACCATCGACGCCCAATACCCGGTGGTGACCGCAGAGAAGGGTTGGAGCGAAGTCCGCGCCACCTTTGCGGGCTCCGTCGTGGCGGACAAGAACAGACCCTACCTGCGTGATTTTCACGGCGGCTACTTCCGCAGTCAGGTGCCGGACGAGGCCCACGCCAGTATCGCCAACCCGACTCCCGAACTGGAGAAGGCAATCCGCGCCCGCGCCGCGACACACCCGCGGGTGAAGTTTGAATTCGCGGAAAAAGACGGTGCACTGGCAATCACCGCACGCGGTGTGGCCACCCATAGCTCCGAGCCGGAACACGGCATCAATGCCATTGCCTTCCTGGCAGATGTGCTGGGCGATTACGACTGGCCTGCCAATGCCGCCGGCGCCACCGTGCGCTATATCAACGACCTGATCGGCACCGGAATCCTCGCCGAGCAGTTTGGCGATATCGCCTACCGCGATGACTTTATGGGGCCGATGACCGGCGCCCTGACCATGGTGAAGGCCGACGACAAGGGGCTTACCAGCTACCTGAACCTGCGTCGCCCTACCGGCAAGACCGCTGAGCTCCTCGACAAGCAGATCCACAGTACCATCGACCGCTGGCAGAAGGAGACCGGCATCCAGATGGCCGATGTGGACGTGAGCCTGGGTGAGCCGTACCGAGCAGATGATGCTCCCCATGTGGAACCACTGCTGGAAGTGTTTCGCCACTTTACCGGGATCGAGGACGCGGGCCCGGTGGCTATTGGTGGTTCGACCAATGCCAAACTGTTGCCCAATGCCGTGAGCTTCGGCCCGTCGATGCCGGACAAGGCCTACACCGGTCATTCAGAGCACGAGTTCATCACCGTGGATCAGCTGCGCCTGAATCTGAAAATGTATACGGCGATGATGATCGAGATCGCTAATCTCTAAGCGAGGGATTAGGGGCTAGGGATTAATGCCTACGGCGAAAAAGGGACTGAAAATTCAGTCCCTTTTTTATGCGCGGTCAACGGTGCGATAGACTTGCTGGTACCTCTAGCCACCAGCCATGTCCGCCACACTATGAACGATGCCCTGATACAGGCACAGAATCTCCACCGCTGCTACCGCAACGGCCGTGAGCAGATCAGCGTGTTACACGGACTGTCGCTGGAATTGCGGCGGGGGGAAGCGGTGGCGGTCATTGGCCCCTCAGGCTCGGGCAAGAGCACGCTACTGAACTTGCTCAACGGCCTGTTACAGCCCGATAGTGGTGAATTGTGTGTATTTGGCCGGGCGTATTCTGAGCTGAGCGAACGCGACTGGGCCGAGCTTCGGCGCACCCGTATCGCCACCCTGTTTCAGGATGGCAACCTGATCCCCACTCTCACCGTTTCCCGTAATATTGCCTTTCGCGCCGGGCTTGCGGGCTTGCAAGCGCATGATGGCGAGGCGCTGCTCGACCAGCTCGGCATTGCCGACACAGCACACCGTTACCCCGACCAACTCTCTGGCGGTCAGCGACAACGGGCCGCGCTTGCTTGTGCCTTTGCCATGCAACCGGAACTGATGCTCGCGGACGAGCCAACCGGCAGCCTGGATTATGCGACGGCGGAACGTGTGGTGCCGCTGTTTTTCGATGCCATGCGTGAGCGCCAGCTTGGCGCACTCATCGTCACCCATAACCCGGAGCTGGCCCAGCGCTGCGACCGAATTCTTGAACTGCGGGAAGGAGTCCTGAGCCCATGGGTCTCGCCGGCGTCTTCCTGAGCCACTATCGCCGCCACCCGGGGCAACTGGTGAGCCTGCTGCTGATTCTCGTCTGCGCGGCCATGCTGTGGAGTGGCGTGCGCGCGCTAACCGGGTCTGCGGCGGATGCCGTGAATGAATCCCGGGCGGCGCTGGAACCCTTGTTGAGTGTGGTGCGCGAGGACGGCGAGCCGCTGACGGTAGAGGATTTTGTGCGCCTGCGCAGGCTCGGCATTTGCGTCTCCCCAAGACTGGAAGTGCGTGTTGCGGCGGAGGATGCACCGGTGGTGGTGGGTATCGATCCATTCAGTGCCGGTTGCCTGCGCCAGTACCGAGCGCGCGACGGCAACGCGGCCGGGGCTGCGCAAGCGGTGGGGCGGCTGATCGAGGAATTTGACCAGCCCACCTTGCTCGGCAATGCCGCAGATCTGGCGCGCTGGGAACAGCACACAGTGACAACCTCCGTCCGTTATTCGTTGCGAGAAGCATCGGGGTTGCCGCGCGGGGAATTGCTTACGGACATTTCGGTTGCAGCCGAACTGGCGCGCACGGGGCGCAAGTCTCTTGCGATTTTGACACCCGCGGCCGAGCTGCAGGACGCGGGTTTGCCATCGGAGTACCGCAGTGAGGTTCAGGAATATGGGGTGGAGCCAGATCCCCTGGTGGATGCCTTTCTACTTAGCCTGAACGCGCTGGGCGTGCTCGCGCTATTAGTGGCGGGACTGCTGGTACGTGCGGTGTATCGCTTCGCACTGGAACAGCGTCGCCGCAGCTTGCAAATACTGGCGCGAGTTGGCGTGCCTAAGGGTCAGCTTAACCGCGCGCTGCTGGTTGAGGTGGTTGTGGTAGCGCTGGTGGGCGGTACGCTGGGCCTTTGGCTGGGCGAGCTCTTGGCCGGGTCGATGGCGTCGGGTTTCCAGGGCACGCTGCAGGGACTGTTCAGCGTCGAATTCTATGCCCAGCGCTCTCCAGGCGCGGCAACCTGGCTCGGCATGGTCCTGATCCTCGTTTTGGTGGTGGCCTGGGCCGGCGCGGATCTACTGATGACCGCGCGCACGGACGCGCAGTGGGAATGGCACGGCAACCCGGCCTGGCGGTGGCCGCTGGCATTGGCGGTGTTGGCCGGCTCGGTGACGTGCTTGTTGTTCACCGAAACCCTGTGGCTCATTTTTGCTGCCACTCTGGGTTGTCTGGTCGGGGCAGGGCTTTTGTTGCCGGATATGCTGGCGCGCATTCTTGGCTGGTTGGAACGTCGGTGCCGGCAGCCATGGATGGGGCGCCAGCGGCCACTGCTGGAGTGGTCCTGCGCGGAAATGCGCGCACTGTGCCATCTGCTGCAATTACCTCTGATTGCGCTGGCGTTTGCGATTGCCACGGCGATTGCTGTGCAATCCATGGTGACGGGCTTTGAAACAACTTTTGACCGCTGGCTCGATCAGCGCCTGCAGGGCGATCTCTACCTTGACCCGGGCGAGTCGGTGGCGCCGGAAGACTTCGCGGAGCAATTATCTGCATTGCCCGGTGTCGCCAGCGTATTACCGATGGTGCGCGGGCGCGGCGTGCTGGGCGCTTTACCGGTGGATGTGATGGCAGTTGATCCCGCCTCGCCACTGGTTCAGGAATGGCCATTTTTACAGGCAGCACCTGCGTACTGGCGGGGGCTCGACCTGCACGGCGTTATGGTCAATGAACAGCTCGCCCGACGCCGAGGGCTCACGCTCGGCGACACGGTGACTTTCCAGCTCGGCACCGTGCAGCAGACCCGCGAGATCGTGGGGATTTATGCGGACTATGGCCGGCCAGAGGGTGAAATCGTGTTAGCCCTGGCTGCCTTGCCCGCTTCCATACCGTCCCAATACACCACTTTCGTACTGGCCATGCGGGCACCCGCCGATACTGCCTGGCGCGACTGGCCAGAAAAATATTCCTGGCTGGCCGGTAGCCGCGTGCGGGATCAGGCATGGCTCAAACAGGCCGCCAACGACGCGTTTGATCGGACCTTCCGCATGACTCGGCTTCTGAATCTGCTCACCCTGACCCTTGCCGGGGTGGCACTGGCGTTGATGGGGCTGGTTATTTTCCGCCTGCGGCACGGAAGTTATACGCTGCTGCATGTGTACGGTGTCAGCCGCCCGAGCCTGCGCCGGCGGTTGATTGCGCACAGCATGCTGGTCACGGGGCTGCTGGCGGCACTGGCGATTCCGCTGGGCGTGTTTCTCGGTTGGGTGCTGGTGGCAAAAGTGAACCCGGCGGCATTTGGCTGGGCTTTGTCTCTGCATCTTTACCCCGCTTACTGGCTGCAGGTGTGGGCCGCGTGTCTCGGCATCGGAGCGCTTGTGGGCGTGATGGCGGGTAATCCGGTGCGGCTGGAGGGGTTGAAAAATGAGTAACCGGCTCACCGTGAGACTGGCATCGTGTTTTATCGCTCTGATGACCCTGTGTGCTTGCCAGGGGGAGAGAGAGACCGAGACCGATGCGGGCTTCTCGGCACTCAACCAGCCTCCGGCCGGGTTCGCACAGGCGGCCCGCGGGATGACGGTGCAGCTGCCCCAGGACATGGGGCCGCACCCGCAGTACCGTCTGGAGTGGTGGTATCTCACCGCCAACCTGAAAACCGCCAACGGCCAGCGGTTTGGTGTGCAGTGGACACTGTTTCGCAATGGGGTGCGCCCGGGTTCGTTCAACTCTGCGGAGCCCGGCTGGCATCGCGACGAGCTGTGGCTGGCTCACGCGGCGTTAAGCGGCCCCGGCACCCACCATTTTGAAGACCGCGCCGGACGTGGCGGTACCGGCCAGGCGAGGGTGACGGCAGTGCCGTTCAACGCGTGGATTGATCACTGGCAGCTCTCCGCCACCGGCGAGAATGCTTGGGAGCTGGATGTAAAAGGAGAAGACTTTCGTTATCGCCTGCAGCTTCAGCCACAGCAACCGCCGGTGCTCAATGGGGAGCAGGGCTTCAGTGCCAAATCGGCCGGGGGTGGAGGCTCCATGTACTTCAGTTATCCGCTGGCAATTACCGGTGGTGCAGTCGAGTTTAACGGGGAAACGTTTGCCGTAACCGGGCAGGGCTGGTTCGACCGCGAGTGGAGTAGCCAGTACCTGAAAGCGGATCAGCAGGGATGGGACTGGATGGCCTTGCACCTCGACGATGGTCGCCACCTGATGTTGTTCCGCGTGCGCGGCGAAGAAGACTTCTATTCCGGCACGCTCGTGTCTGCACAAGGCAGCGCGCGCACCCTTACCACGGACGAGTTCCAGCTGGTACCCACCGGGTTTCGCAACAGCCGGTTTGGCCGGGTGCCGGTTGTGTGGGACATCGAGGTTCCCTCGGCGGCGCTCAAACTACAGGTGCAGTCGTGGCCGGGCGATTACTGGAATCCGGGCAGCTTGCGCTACTGGGAGGGGCCGGTGGAAGTGTCGGGCAGCCACGGGGGTGAGGGATACCTGGAGATGACCGGCTACGGGGGTTGAGCGGGCAGGGGCGGCAGCAGTGTGTGTGTATTGCTGCCGCCCGGGCCTTTTAAGTATCAGACGCGCATCAGAAGCGCAGGCGAACACCGAGCGCACCGTCGATGCCGAAGCCTTCTTTGCTCTCGTTATCACTGAATGCGAAATGGGGCACGGCCTGGATATAGGCCTGCAGGCTGGGGGCGATGCCAAAGGTCAGTCCCAAAGGCAGGCGAACACCGGCCCGGTCGTTGTCGGCAATATTGCCGCCGTCTTCATAAAAACCACCGGCATCGATATAGGCGTGTACGGTGCGCAGGTCATTGCTGAAGTTCTCGATGCGCATATCGACTGCCAGCGAATCACTGTTGACGAATACGGACGTACCGCGGAATTGCGCAGTCACACCCAGGCCCAGATCGTAGGCCACGCCCAGGCCCACACCGTTGTTGGTTTTAGCGAGGGCCGGCGTGCTGCATGCCGCGACCAGCAGGGCCAGGGCATACTTGTTCAGTTTTGTAGACAGTTTCATGGGTACATCTCAGTAAATCAGGACGGGGCGCGAGTATAGATAGGCTTGTCTACTGTGCTTTGCGGTAGGTCACAATTGGGAAAAGTGTCAAAGGGCGCAGGTTTCGCGCCCTTGTTGCCAGTTCAATCAGTGCGCTCACTGATTGGTATCTTCCAGGTGCCCTTTGCCGAGGAGGTCCAGGTAGAAGGCGTACTCCAGCGCCCGCTCCTTGTTCCGACGGAAGCGGCCCGAGGCGCCACCATGACCCGCTTCTATATTGGTGTAGAACAGCAGCTGGTTCTGATCGGTTTTAAGTTCGCGCAGTTTTGCCACCCACTTCATAGGTTCGAAGTACTGTACCTGCGAATCGTGAAGCCCGGTCGTCACCAGAATGTTCGGGTAGTCCTGTGCTGTGACCTGATCGTAGGGAGAATAGGACAGCATATACTCGTAGCTATCCTGGTTGTTGGGGTTGCCCCACTCGTCGTACTCGTTCACGGTCAGCGGAATGGACTCATCCAGCATGGTGGTCACCACATCCACGAAAGGTACTTTCGCCGTAATTCCGCGATACAGATCCGGTTCCATATTGATTACCGCGCCCATCAGCAGGCCTCCCGCGCTGCCTCCGGAAGCGAAAACCTTGTCAGGAGCGGCGTATTTCTGCTGAACCAACCCTTTGGTGACGTCGATAAAGTCCGTAAAGGTGTTCTTTTTGTTGAACATCTTTCCGTCTTCATACCAGGCCCGCCCCAGTTTCTGACCACCGCGGATATGCGCAATGGCGAACACAAAGCCCCGGTCCAGAAGTGAAAAGACACTGGGGATAAACACCGGGTCGATGGTGTTGCCATACGAGCCATAGCCGTATTGCAATAGGGGATGGGAACCGTCTTTCTTGAACAGATCCTTGCGGTAAACCAGTGACACGGGGATCTGCTTGCCATCTCGAGCAGTAATGCGAATGCCCTCAGCCTTGTAGCGGGTGCGGTCGAAGTCCCCCAGGACCTTGTCCTGCTTCATCAATTTAAGATCGCCAGAGCGCAGGTCCGCATCATAAATGGTGTTCGGTGTGGTCAGGCTCGAGTAGGAGATTCGGACGGTGCCGGACGATACCTCTGGATTGTTGCTCAGGGAGAGCTGGTACACCGGATCGTTGAACCCAATCTCGAAATCATCTTCGTTTTCCAACCCGATAATCCGCAGAGCGGACTGGCCGTTGGCTCGCTCGACAACCGCCAGCCGGCCATCAAATGTCACGAACTCCTCCAGCAATACATCTTCCCGGTGCGGGATGACTTCCTGCCACTGGGATTTATCGTTGACCGCCTCAGCGGTGGCCTTCATCAGGCGGAAGTTCTCGGCCTGCCAGTTGGTCTGGATGAAATATTCGTCATCGAGTTTTTGCACAAAATACTCATGCTTGGGCTCGAGTGGATGGAGTGGCAGAAATTCACCATTCGGTGTGTCGGCATCCAGTGCGGAAACCCCTTTTACCAAGGTCGAGTAGTGATGGATGTAAATCATCGAATCATCACGTGACTTGGAGATAGAGGTGTAAAAGCTACTGTCTTTTTCTTCGTACACAACCTGGTCTTCGCTTTGCGGCGTACCCAGTTTGTGTCGCATGACCTGATAGCCGAGCAGGGTTTGCGGGTCTTTGTTGATGTAGAACACCGTCTGGTTATCATTTGCCCAGACCACTGTGCCCTCGGCGTTCTCCAGTTTGTCCTGCAGTAGCTTGCCGGTGCTTAGATCCTTGAAGCGAATACTGTAAATTCTCCGGCCCACCCTGTCCTCGGGATAAGCGAGGAGGGTGTTGTCTGGGGAGACCGCAGTGCGTGCCACATTGTAATAGGCGTGGCCTTCTGCGAGTGCATTGACGTCCAGCAAAATTTCTTCTGCTGCTTCCAGGCTGCGTTTCTTGCGTGCATGTATCGGGTATTCACCATCGGATTCATAGCGGGTGTAGTACCAGTAGCCACGTACCTTGACCGGGACGGAAGATTTGTCTTTCTCCAGTCGTCCGACCATTTCCTGGTACAGGCCGTCTTGTAGCGACTCTGTGTGGGCCATTACCTGGTCGACATAGTGGTTCTCCGCCTCCAGGTGCCCCAGTATTTCAGGGTCGCTACGAGAATCATCACGCATCCAGTAGTAGGGGTCGATGCGCTCGTGGCCGTGCATTACCATCTTGTATGGGACTTTCTTGGCCACTGGAGGGGCGACTTCGGGCGCAAGTGCGCTGCTATCCGGGGAGGTGGGTTTACTCTCGTCGGCAGGCTTGCCGCAGCCGGTGGCGAAGATGGTGAATGCGAGGAAGGCAATATGAGGCTTCATGGCAGCTCCGGGTGATGTTTATCGTTATTCCGTGACTGGCGATATCCTATACCAGATCTTCATCCCAAGGATATTCAGTGCGACGAGCCGCGATCCTCGTGAAAACGCGCCTGTGAGTACTGATGATCGAGTTTGCGGCAGACGAGCTACCCTAAATTCTGCATAATGCCGCGCCGTCGCCTGACCGAGACGGCCGGCCACCACACATTCTCCAAATCCGGTAGTTCCCATGGAAATTAACGTCAACTTCCTTGAAAACCTGCGCCTTGAAGCCAAGTTTGACGACTTCACGGTCATTACTGACCAGCCGATCCGCTATAAGGGCGACGGTTCGGCGCCGAGCCCGTTTGACTACTTCCTGGCATCTTCGGCCTTGTGTGCGGCGTATTTTGTGCGGGTCTATTGCCTGGCGCGGGATATCCCTACCCACAATATCCGCCTGTCGCAGAACAACATCGTGGATCCGGAAAACCGTTACAACCAGATCTTCAAGATTCAGGTAGAGCTGCCGGAGGATATTTCCGAGAAGGATCGCCAGGGGATTCTGCGCGCCATCGACCGCTGTACTGTGAAAAAAGTGATCCAGACCGGGCCGGACTTCCAGATCGAGACCGTGGAAAACCTGGCGGAGGATGCCCAGGCACTGCTGATGGCGACACCGGAAGCCGGGCAGCAGACATTTATCGAGGGCAAGGACCTGCCGCTCGAACAGACCATTGCCAATATGACCAGGATCCTTGCGGATCTGGGGATGAAGATCGAGATTGCCTCCTGGCGCAATATCGTGCCGCATGTGTGGTCGTTGCATATTCGCGATGCGGCTTCGCCCATGTGCTTTACCAACGGCAAGGGCGCCACCAAGGAAAGTGCGCTGTGCTCGGCACTGGGAGAGTTTATCGAGCGCCTGAACTGCAACTTCTTCTACAACGATCAGTTTTTTGGTGAAGAAATTGCGAATGCGGCATTCGTGCATTACCCGAACGAGCGATGGTTTGCGGTGCCGGAGGACGATGCGCTGCCCGAAGGCATTCTCGATGACTACACGCGGGCGATTTACAATCCCGAAGGGGAGTTGGCCGGTTCCAACCTGATTGACACCAATTCCGGCCGCGCGGACCGCGGTATCTGCTCTCTGCCATTCGTGCGCAAATCCGACGGCGAGGTGGTGTATTTCCCCTCCAACCTGATTGAAAACCTTTTTCTCAGCAACGGCATGAGCGCGGGTAATACCTTGCCGGAAGCGGAGGTACAGTGTCTTTCAGAAATCTTCGAGCGGGCGGTTAAAAAACAGATTCTGGAGCAGGAGCTGGCACTGCCCGACGTGCCGGCCGAGGTGCTTGCAAAATACCCGGATATTGTCGAGGGCATCGACGAGCTGGAAAAGCAGGGCTTTCCGATTCTGGTGAAGGACGCGTCGCTCGGTGGCCAGTTCCCGGTGATGTGCGTGACCCTGATGAACCCGCGCACCGGCGGTGTGTTTGCATCCTTCGGTGCGCACCCGAGCCTGCACGTGGCGCTGGAGCGCAGCCTGACCGAACTGATGCAGGGGCGCAGTTTTGAAGGCCTCAACGATGTACCGCCGCCCACGTTTAACAGTCTTGAAGTCACAGAGCCGCAGAATTTTGTCGAACACTTTATCGACTCGACTGGTGTGGTTTCCTGGCGTTTCTTCAGTGCCAGCGCGGATTTCGAATTCGTCGAATGGGACTTTACCCCGGAAACGACGTCCGGGAACCCTGTCGATATCAATACCAATACTCATATCAATAAGAGCGAGGCCGACCGTCTATTCCGGATTCTCGAGGAGATGGGTAAAGAGGTTTATATAGCGACCTATGACGAACTGGGCGCACCAGCCTGCCGGATTCTGGTGCCGGGCTATTCCGAGGTGTACCCGGTAGAAGACCTGATCTGGGACAACACCAACAAGGCACTGGATTACCGCGAGGATATTCTGAACCTGCATCGCCTGGACGACGCGCAGCTGGAAGACCTGGTTGAGCGTCTGGAAGAGAGCCAGATCGACAACTACGAAACCATCATCACATTGATCGGCGTGGAGTTCGATGAGAACACTGTTTGGGGTCAGCTAACCGTACTCGAACTGAAAATACTGGTTTATCTCGTGCTGCAACGCCACGAAGAAGCGCTGGAACTGGTGGAAGCCTTCCTGCAGTACAACGACAACACCGTGGAGCGGGGGCTGTTCTACCGCGCGGTGCAGGCGGTGCTGGAAATAACCCTGGATGATGAACTCGAGCTGGAAGACTTCACGTTCAACCTCGGCCGTATGTACGGCGAGGATGTCTTGCAGGCCGTCATTGGGTCGGTGGACGGAACCGTGCGCTTCCACGGCCTCACACCCACCAACATGCAACTGGAAGGTCTGGACAAGCACCTGCGCCTGATCGACAGCTACAAGAAGCTGCACGCCGCCCGAGCGGCGCGCGCCCACGCCGGCTGACACTGATCAGGCGCGCGCTATGCTGCGCGGACAGACACAAAAAAAGCGGCCGAGGCCGCTTTTTTTGTTTGGGACCAAGCCCGTTTACAGGCTCGCTGCCTCCGGTTGCGCCGGCTCCTTGTCTTCGATGACGTAACCGTCTTCGTCCAGCTCAACAATCGGCATACCCAGCGCCTCGACGCTTTCACGGATATTCGCGGCATCACCGACCACGACGATGGACATGTCCTTCGGCGTCAGCAGTTCGGTAATAACCTTGTTGAGTTTGTTGCGGTCGGTTTCCTGCAAAATCGCATTTTGCTGGCTGCGATAATCCAGCGGCAGATCGTAGCGCAGGATGCGGTTGAGCAGGCCCAGCTTGGCGCTGGGTGTCTCATAGCTACGCGCTTCCTGCTGGCCGATCGCCGAGCGCAGATAGTTGAACTCGGTTTCCGTCATGCCTTCGCGGTCGAAGGTTTCCAGTTCGGTGAGCACTTCGTTCAACGCGTCTGCGGTGGCTTCCTTCTTCACCTCGGAACTGAACATGTACATGCCTTCCTGGGGTTCACCCAGCAAGTAGGTACGTGCGCCGTAGGTGTAGCCCTTGTCTTCACGCAGGTTCAGGTTGATGCGGCTGTTGAAGTTGCCACCCAGGGGGAAATTGCCGAGATAGGCCAGGTAGTAATCACCCAGCGCATCGTAGGGCAGGCCGTGCTGGGCAACGCGGACGCTGGATTGGGCGGCGCCATCCTTGTTGACCAGGTACACAGTGCGGCCTTTGATTTCCGGCGTTTCCATCGCAATAGCCGGGCGTACTGGTTCAGATACCTTGAGCTGCGCCAGACCGTCCAGCGACTTCACAATGGCTTCATGGGGCAGGCTGGTGCTGACCGTTACGCCACCAAAGTGTGCGGGGAAGTGCGCTTTGTAGTGGGCCTTGACGTCGTCCAGGGTGATGCTGGCAACAGTGCCTGGCAGGCCGCCGGCGGGGAAGCTGAGCGGGTGCTCGGGGCCGCGCATCACTGCGCCTACGGCGCGGGTTGCCAGACCTTGCGGAGTCTTGCGTGCCTGCTGCAGGCCTTCAATGGTCTGCTGCTTGATGCGGGCGAAATCTTCCTCGGTAAACGCGGGCTTGAGGATGCGCTCCATCATCAGCGGTACCGCTTTGTCCAGGTGCTTGGCCAGCACGCTGAGGGTCACGGTGGTGTCGTAATCACCGGCGCTGACACTGATGGACGCACCCAGTCGCTTCAACTCCTCGGCGAATTCCGCGGCGCTGCGCTCGGTGGTGGCTTCTGTCATGAGAGAAGTCATCAGTGAGGTCAGGCCGGCTTTGCCTTGGGGCTCATCCCGTTGGCCCACACCGAATACCGCCTGCACGGTGACGGTCGGTGTCTCATCGTTTTGTACTGCCAGCATTCGCACGCCGTTTTTCAGCTTGCCGTCGGCAATCTTGGGCAGCTCTACCTGTGGGTTGACGCCGGGGGTAGGCTGAACAGAGCGGTCAAAGCTGTCTTTTACCGGGCGCAGGGCCAGTGCTTCGTCGTCATCGCCATAGCTTTCCGGAATGGTGCGTTTCCATTCATAGTTATGTTCCGCGGCAGCGAGTTCGGGTTTGCCGTTGGGAACAATGCTCAGCAATACGGCAGGTTTGGCTGCGATGTACTGGTCAAATACGCGGGTCACATCGTCCGTCTCTACCGCCAGATACGCATTGATCTCATCGTCGATACCTTTGGGGCTGCCAGTGAAGGTTTCGAAGGCCGCCAGGGTGGATACCTTGCCGGCAACAGACTGCAGGCCAAATACGCGGTTGGATTCGTAGCCCGCCTTGAATTTCAACAGGTCATCTTCCTTCACGCCACGCTCGGCGAATTCCACCAGCGTATCGCGCACGGCCTGTTCCATCTCCGCCAGACTTTCGCCGGAGGCCGGGTTCTGGATGACGATGAACCACATTTCGCAGGCGAGTTCTTTACAGGAATGATTTACAGAGGCCTGGACAGCGCGGCCGGTCTGCACCAGTCGCTGGTACAGCATGGAGTCCTGGCCCTGGCCGAGAATTTCGGCGGCGGCATCCAGTGCGGGTTCATCCGCGTGGTTGCGATACACCGTCGGAATCATCATCGCCAGTGCGGGCAGGTGAATGTTGTCTTCCAGGGTGACATAGCGGTCTTTATCCAGCGTGGCCGGTTGCTTGGGCAGGTTTTCCACCTCGGGGCCTGCGGGGATTGGACCGAAATACTTGGCCACCCATTCCAGGGTTTTCGCCTTGTCGACGTCACCGCCGATGGTCAGCACCGCATTGTTGGGGCCGTACCAGCGCAGGAAGAACCGCTTCAGGTCGTTGAGGTCTGCGCGGTTGAGATCTTCCATCCAGCCAATGACCGGCCAGGAGTAGGGGTGTCCATCGGGGTAGGTGGCTGCGTACATGGTTTCAAGGGCGCGCCCGTAGGGGCGGTTGTCCACGCGCTGGCCGCGTTCATTCTTTACGGTTTCCCGCTGTACTTCGAATTTCTCTTCCGTCACCGCATCCAGGAAAACACCCATGCGGTCGGCCTCGAGCCACAGCACGGTTTCGAGCTGGTTGGCGGGCACGGTTTCGTAGTAGTTGGTGCGGTCGGTATTGGTGGTGCCGTTCAGAGTGCCGCCGGCTTCCTGAATAATACGGAAGTGTTCTTCGTCGGCCACATTCACCGATCCCTGGAACATCATGTGTTCGAAGAAGTGGGCAAAGCCGGAGCGGCCGGGATCTTCACGGTTGGAACCCACGTGGTAGGTGACATCCACATGTACCAGCGGGTCGGATTTGTCTTCGTGAAGAACGACGGTGAGGCCGTTGGCCAGCTTGTACTTGCTGTAGGGAATGGCGATCTCGGCACCTTCGCCGTCGAAGGTTTCAACCAGGGTGATACCTGCGGGAAGTGTCTCGGCGGTGGCCGATGCGGACGTTTCCGCAGAGGACTGGGTGGTACCCGCGTCCTTGCCGCAAGCGACCAGTAGTGCGGCGGCGAAAATGAGGGCGAATTTTGTTCGATCCATTATTGGGTGACTCCATGTGCTGTGAAAACGCCCCGATGCTATCACAGCTAAACGGGCAACGCGGCACTGCTTCGATTACACGCAGTCACACGGGGGAAAGATTCTTCGTTGGAAGATCGGCATCCGAAAACAGAAAAGGGCGCACCGAACGGTGCGCCCTTTTCGCGGGTTGGCTGCGTCAAGCCTGAATTAGAACTTGAGCTCGGTACCTACGCCGAAGTAGCTGCGCTCGTAATCGTCAGCCGCGGTTTCGTCGGTGTAGAAACCGAATACCTTAGTGGCGCTGGACAGTTTGTAATCCAGGCCCAGGCTGAAGGTTTCGCCATCGGTTTTCACGATGTCGGACTGGCCATACTGTGCCTTGGCGGTCCAGCTGTCGATTTTGTAGGCGACGGAAGTTACCCAGCCGTCTTGTGTGCTGTTGTCCGCTTTTTCCTGCTCTTCGTACAGACCGCCAACCTGCAGGTTGCCGAAGTTGTACTGTGCAACTACGCGGTTAACACTCCAGTCGTTACCTTCAACGTCCTGGTCGTAGGCGTAGGCCAGGTAAACGCCGTTGTTGTCGTAGGCGAAGGAGATGGAGGTACCGTTGTCACGGGTATCGATTACATTGCCTTCGTCATCCAGCAGCTCGGCTTCTTTGTTACTGATGTAGGCAGCGGCGATCTTGAAACCACCGAACGAAGGGGTGGTGTACTGCATGGCATTGGAAGGACGGTTGTCGCTCTTGGATACCATGCTCTTGATATCGCCTTCCAGATCGTTGAACAGGTCGACTTTCTTCTGTGCAACTTTCAGCGGGGAGTCGAACTTGCCGCCGATGATCTGGCCGAAGCCGCCTTCCAGACCGGCGTAAATGTTACGCTGGCTGAAGGTGTCGCCTTCGCCGTCCATGTTGACCTGGTATTCCATTTTGTAGATGCCTTTGATACCGCTCTCCAGCGGCAGCTCACCTTTCACACCCAGGCGGGATGCGTTGCTGGATACGTCAGTAACGGTGCCGTTACCCTCGTCTTCGGACTGGAAAGACACATTGGCCTTGCCGTAATAATCGAAGACTTCGGCTTGGGCGAAGGTCGGAAGTGCTGCAGCCATAGCCAGGGAAATCGCGGTTTTTTTCATGATTGCTCTCGTAACCAAGGGTTGAAAAAAGAATTGACGTTGTGTGTTCTTCAGATGCGGCGCAGTTTGCTGGACGAATGTTACAAAGATGTGAAAGATGAAAAAGATTTGAATCTTTTGTGACGAAAGGGTCGAAAAATAGTCAGTAATGGCTGTTTGGCGCGGTTGAATCAGCAAAAATCCACAGGGATAGGGGGATTGAGCGACATGGGCAATCGACAGTGACAGGGATGAATCCGGCTGTTCGCACAAGGGTTCCCGGGGCACTCTGGGCCTGTGCCGTGGGTATCGGGCAGGTGGCTTTCTGGCCCCGGTTGCCGGGCACGGCGGATCTGGCGGGCGGCGCGTTACTGGCGCTGGGCGCTATGAGCCTGCTGGCCCTGACCTCCCGCAACAGGGCCCATCGCGGCAGGTGGCAAATACCCGTGGTCGGGATTTTACTGCCGTTCTTGCTGGGTACCTGCTGGGGCCTGCAATGGAACCACCGGGCCCTTGAGCAGCGCTTGCCGCCGGAACTGCACGGTACCGATCACGACGTGCGAGTTGAGCTCATGTCCCTGGTACACCGCTCTCCGGCAGCCTCCCGGTTTGGTCCACCGGCCGCGCTGCCCAGCGGCTATCAGGATGCGCGCTTCCGTGCGCGAATTATCCATACCGATGACCCGCGTTTACACAACCGCACGTTGCAACTGGGCTGGTACCGGGTGGCGCCTGCGGATGCCGCGCGCCTGACCACTGGCAGCCGCTGGCAGATGCGCGTGCGGTTGAAGGAGCCACGGGGCAGCGTCAATCCACACACCTTTGATTACGAGGCGTGGCTGCTGGAGCAGGGGCTGTTTGCCACTGGCTATGTGCGCGACCGGGATCAATTGCCCGTACATATCGCTGCGGGGTCCGGGGTGGGGGCGCTGCGCGATGCCTTGCGTCGCCAGCTCTCGCATCAGACTGCGGAGGGCGCGGGATACACTCAGGCGTCGCTTATCCGCGCACTGTTGCTTGGCGACCGCAGTGGCATCGACACCCCAACAAAAACCTTGTTGCAGCGTACCGGCACGGCCCATTTGCTGGCGATTTCCGGGCTCCATGTGGGCATGGTGGCGGGTGCTTTCTTCCTGTTTGGCTGGTTTTTCGGGCGACTGTTCGGTGCCTTTACCGGTGGACGATGGTGCAGCCCGTTGACCATTGCCGGGTTTGCGGCGCTCTCAGGGGCGCTCGGCTACACCCTGATTAGCGGAGCCCCCCTGTCTGCCCAGCGCGCGCTGCTGATGACGGCGGTGGCGATGGTTGCGCTGCTTTGCCGACGGAGAATGGATGGGCAGCTGACCCTTGCCCTGGCAGTTTGTGGCGTACTGTTGTGGCAGCCTCTGGCGGTGTTGAATGCCGGGTTCTGGCTGTCGTTTATCGCCGTTGGGGCCTTGTTGCTGCGTTTCCAGGGTCGGCTGAATGCGGGAGTGGGCGGCACCCCGGTGGAGACAAGCGCGCGTCCAGCAGGTGCTGGGAAGGGGGGCGCGCGCAGACTAGCGCAAGTGCTGTGCACCTGGTTGGTGAATGGGGTGCGTAGCCAGTGGGCCATTTTCCTCGGTTTGCTGGTGCCATCGGTATTGATCTTCCATGGGATCAGCCTGAGTGGCCTGCTGATCAATCTGGTGGCGATTCCCTGGGTGGGATTGTCGATACTGCCGCTTATCCTGCTGGGTGCCCTGTGTCCCCTGCTACCGCTGAAGACGCTGCTGTGGACATTGGCCGATCTACAGCTTTCCTGGCTGCTCGCGTTGTTTGGATGGCTGGATGGGCTCGCGCCCGGCTGGCAGGTGCTGCCAGTGCCGGGTCCCTGGGTGACGGTGTTGCTGGTGCTGAGTGCGTTGGCATTGCTACTGCCTAAGGGGGTGCCGGGCAGGGGACTTGGCTTGCTGTGCTTTCCGGTGATCGCGGTTGGCGCCACACCCTGGCAGCGGCCAGCGCCGGCCACGTTCGAGCTGTCGGTGCTGGATGTGGGGCAGGGACTCGCGGTGACAGCCACCACCGCTCAGCACACCGTGATCTTTGATACCGGCGCCAGTACCGCACGTGGCTGGAGCGCCGGCGCCGGTATTGTTGCACCGTATTTGCGGGCCCGGGGGCGGCCCAGTGTCGACGGTTTGATTGTCAGCCACGGGGATCGTGATCACGCCGGTGGTGCCGCCGGGGTAATGGCAATGCTGGCCGTAGACCAGCTGTTTGCGCCGGGGCGCCTCGGTCAGCGGCTTTCAGCTCAAGCAGCGGCTGATGCGACGGGACCGCCTCCACTTGTTATCGGCACGCAACCTTGTGTGGCGGGCAGTTCGGTACAGTTTGGCGAGCTCGCCGTCCGCTGGATGTGGCCGCTGTCTCCTGCGCTCAACGGTGAGGAGAATGACCACAGCTGCGTTGGTCTGCTGACCTGGCGCGATACCCGGGTGCTGCTGACCGGAGATATTTCCCGTCGGGTGGAAGCCCGGCTCGCCGCACTCTATCCCGATTTTGCCCCGGTGGACGTGCTGGTGGCGCCTCATCACGGCTCGCGTACTTCTTCCTCGCCGGCACTGCTGGCGTGGGCTGCCCCGCAGAGGGTGGTGTTCAGCGCGGGCTACCGGCACCACTTTGGCCACCCGCATCCGCAAGTGGTGTCCAGATACCGCGCACTGGGCGCCCAGCTATTCAATACGGCGGAGTTAGGGGCCGTGGAATTCCAGTGGCGCGAGCAAGACGACGCCCCAAGCGTGCAGTGTGCCCGCGGCGTGGCAAAGTTCTGGCGGGCCAGCGATGGTGGGGCTTCGGCTTGTATGCTGTCGCCGGTGCACCCTCGGCAAGATTAGCCTGCCCCAGCACACGTCAGATTTGTCGCCGAATGCGCAGAACAAATGCGGACGGAGTCTAGAATTTCGGCGCGCGAGTGGTTGCTGCTGACTTTTGAGAGATTGCGCACTGTGCCATAGGCATAAACTGGTACGGTTCTACCAATGATGAACCCTCGATGTATGGCGTATTGTATGAAAATTAGTCGATTCACAAAGGCACTGGTCATTGCCAGTGGCGTTTCTGTGAGTATTGGTGTGAGCGGTGCCGCGACTGCGACAGAGTGGAAGTACTCCCTGGGCACCGATGTGAGCAGCGGTGATTACGGCGATACGGCGGACACCGATATTGTATCTGTGCCCTTTACCGCCAGTTATTCCCCTTCAGCCAGCTGGACGTTCAAGGCGTCGCTTCCCTGGATTTCTGTGGAGGGTCCGGGTGGCGTGATTCCGGGCGGAGACGGCGGCTTTGTGGTTGGCCCTGGTAATGGAAATGGCAATGGTGGCAACCAGGCCCCGGACGCGCCGCTGCGTACCAAGCAAACCGGGCTGGGTGACCTCTGGCTGACCGGCACCTATAGCCTTGAACCCATTGCTAACCGCTATTTCGTTGATCTTTCCGGCAAGTACAAGGTGCCTCTCGCCGATGAGGACCAGGGGCTGGGTACGGGAGAGACCGATTACACCCTGCAGGCGGAGGTGTTCACCGCGATCGACAATTTCACCCCTTTCGTGACCGTCGCAAGAAAGATCAAGGGTGATCTGCCCGACGTTGAGCTACGCAATGTCTGGTACACCTCCATTGGCTCCGGTTACCGCCTCAGCGATGCCGCCAGCGTCGGCGCTTCGCTCGACTACCAGCAGGCCGCTACCGACACCAGTGACCCGCAAACGGAAATTTTTGGTTACTACAGTCATAAGCTCAGTAACCAGTGGACGGGCATGCTGTATGGCTACATCGGGCTTGCGGACGGCAGTCCGGATCAGGGCTTCGGTATCCAGGTCAGTTACCGCCCGGCAAATTAAGTGGTTCCCAGGTTTCGCGGGTTGGTGGTAAGCCCAAAGGGCCGGCTTCTCGCGATCCCGAAACAATCTTCCATCAAGGAGAATAAGCAATGAAAATTCCATTCAAGTCCACGGCGCTGGCGGCAGCACTTGCCGCGATGGCGACCGTACCCCTGGTATGGGCCGATGATGACATGCCGGACACCGGCGATGTTGAAGTGGTCGAAGTGGCTGAAACAGTCCCTGCCGAGCGTATCGCTGGCATCTTCACGGATTTTTTTGGCGAGGAATCCCAGAGCATCGTGTCCGGCCTGCGCGACGGCAGCATCCAGTATGTGGAGCCGCTCCCCGAGGGTGACGGCACTGACACTGACGCCGGTACGGATGAAGTACCGGAAGTGGAAGAGGGTGCGGAAGCCAACACCGGCATGGGCTATGGCAATGTACTGATCACCATGGCGCTCGCAGAGCAGCTGGCTGGTATCTCGCAGGCCGACGCGGCTGAGGGCGAGGAGGGGCTGACGGCCCAGGAGTCCCTGAATGAAGTGCTGAGAATGCGCCAGGTGGATGGGATGGGCTGGGGTCAGATCGCCAAGTCCATGGGCGTAAACCTGGGTGAGATCATGAGCGGTATCCATTCCAACCGTCCTGATCGCACCGCAGAGCTAGAACGTCGTGACACCGCGCGTGCAGAGAAGAAGGAAATGCGTGAAATGGCCCGTGCCGACCGTGTGGCCAAGATGGATCGCCCCGAGAAACCGGCTCGCCCGGAAAAGGCCGAGCGTCCCGAGAAGCCGGAGCGCCCGGAGAAGCCCCAGCGCCCGGAGCGTCCCGGCAAGTAAGCCGCGCACGTGTTGTCTGCACAGCCGCCTCCGGGCGGCTGTCTGCGTTTTGGGCGGTGTACATCCGCACACCATTGTGCCACCGGGTTCACAGCCACAAAAAAAGATAACAATCAGGCACTTAGCTGCCGACCAGAGCTGTGGTAGAGTTTCAGGCCACGGTGCCCGCTGTTATTGATGCGGTTGCCGAACACACTAAGAAACCATAAAAATCCCGTACGCAGTCTGGGGCACAAACGTGTTAGAAATCATTAAATCCGGCGGCTGGCTGATGCTGCCAATCCTGCTTTGTTCTGTCGCTGTCATCGCCATTTTCATCGAGCGCCTGTGGACGCTCAACGAGCGCAAGATCGCGCCACGCGCGCTGCTCGGCGATGTCTGGACCAGTCTGAAGAGCAATCAGCTCACCACGGAAAAGATCAAGGAACTGCGTGACTCCAGCCCTCTGGGCCGTATTTTTGCCGCCGGTCTGGCGAATTCCAAACACGGCCGGGATGTGATGAAAGACAGTATCGAAGAGGCCGCCAGCCAGGTGGTCCACGAGCTCGAGCGTTTTCTGAACGTGCTCGGCACCATCGCGGCGGTTGCGCCGCTGATCGGGCTGCTGGGCACTGTCGTCGGCATGATCCAGGTGTTTACCGCAATTATGCTCGAGGGCACCGGTAATGCCGGGGTATTGGCTGGCGGTATCTCCCAGGCCCTGATTACCACTGCCGCGGGGCTCAGTGTGGCGATTCCGGCCCTGATGGCGCACCGTTACTTCCAGCGCCGCGTGGACTCCATTGTGGTGACCATGGAGCAGGAAGCCGTCAAACTGGTGGATGCTCTGCACAGCGACCGCCGCATCGAAGCGGCGGCCTGAGGGCGCTCGACGACAGATTCAGGAGCGCTCAATGCAATTTCGTCGCCAGAATACCGAGCAGGACGGGGTAAATCTCACGCCACTGATTGATGTGGTGTTCCTGCTGCTGATCTTCTTTATGGTGTCTACCACCTTTACCAAGGAAAGCCATCTCAAGCTGAATCTACCGGAGGCCGCAGGTCCGCAGGCAGAAACCCCGCCTTCCACCATCGAAGTGCTGATCAATGCCGACGGCTCATACTCCGTGGATGGCCGGGCCCTGATTAACAAGCGGTTGGCCACACTCAAATCTGCACTGTCGGAAGTGTCCGGCGGCGAGTACAATCGCCCGCTGATCATTACCGCAGATGCCACCGCTCAACATCAGGCGGTGGTTCGTGCTATGGATGCCGCGGGGCAGCTGGGATTTGTACACCTCAGCATTACTACCCGGCAGCCAGACGAACAGTAATCTATAAAGTGTTTAACTGCCGGGCGTGGCACATGCTGCGTGTGCGGTGCATTTGGGGCGGCGGACAGGCCGCTCTCCATCGCATTTTGCAGAGAACACGCTGCCAAGATATTTATGGATAAATCTTCCCAGCCGGTGCTGAAGCCCCGGCACGGTGCCAAGACCTATCGCCGTCTCCTCTCTTACGCCGTTCCCCAGTGGCCGCTGTTTGTGGTCGCCGTATTCGGGTTCCTGCTGTTTTCCAGTATGGAAGTGGTGCTGATTGCGGTCACCGAGCTGCTGCTCGATGCAGTGGGTGCCGGCATTGAGCAGGGCAAGGGGTTCCTCTCCCGCTATGTGGCCGGGTTCTTCCCCGGCGGCATCATGCCGCAGGAAACGGCCCGCTGGCTGGTGCCTTCAGCCATGCTGGTCATTATCATTCTGCGGGCCATTGGTAACTTCATTGGCAGCTACGGGCTTGCCTATGTGGCCCGGGCGGTCATTCACCAGCTTCGCTCCGAGCTGTTCGAGCATATCGGGCAGTTGCCCAGCAGCTACTTTGACCGCTACACCGGTGCTTTCCTGATTTCCAAGGTTGCCTACAACGTGGAGCAGGTGACCAACTCGATCACCAAGGCGCTGCGGACCCTGATCCGCTCGTCGTTCACGGCCATTGGTCTGTTGACCTACCTGCTGATGGTGAACTGGAAACTGACGCTGACCTTCTTTCTGTTCGTACCTATCATCGCCGTCATCGTCGGCATTGTCGGGCGGCGATTCCGCAAGCTCAGCCACCGGATTCAGAACACGATGGGTGACGTTACCCATGTCACCCAGGAAGCCATCAATGGCTACGAAGTGGTGCGGATGTACGGCGGCCGCAAGTACGAGAACGCACGCTTTCAGTCGGCGAGTAACGCCAACCGCCAACAGTTCATGAAACTGGTGGTGGCCGACAACGCGAGTGTTTCGGTCATCCAGACCCTGGTGGGCCTGGCCACCGCAGTACTGGTCTGGTTTGCACTGGCACCGGGCATGGTGGAGTCCATGACCGCGGGGGTGTTCGCGTCGTATATCGGGGCGGCGGCGTCGCTGGCGAAGCCTATTCGCAACCTGTCAGAGGTGTACGCGGAAATCCAGAAAGGCATCGCGGCCGCAGAAAGCATCTTTGAAGTGTTTGATGCTCCCAAGGAGCCGGCGGGTGGCCAGCTGGCACTGCCCAAGCCCGTGTCTGGAAATGTGACTTTTGAGCACCTGGTCTTCCGCTACAACGAGGACGGCCCGGATGTACTCTCCGATATCGACTTTACCGTGCAGGCGGGGCAGACAGTGGCACTGGTGGGCGCGTCTGGTTCGGGCAAGAGCACGCTGGTGAGCCTGCTGTCGCGTTTTTATGAGCCCACGGCGGGGCGGATTTTGCTCGACGGTGTCGACATTACTCAGGTGCCGGTATCCGAGCTGCGGGCGCAGATCAGCCTGGTTTCGCAAAACATTGTCCTGTTCAACGATACGGTCTATCGCAACATCGCGTATGGGGAGCTGGAAGGCAAACCGGAAGCGGAAGTGCAGCGCGCGGTCGATCTGGCCCACGCGCGGGACTTCATCGATGAGCTGCCCGAGGGGCTCAACACGGTGTTGGGTGATAATGCGCAGATTCTGTCGGGCGGCCAGCGCCAACGCCTGGCGATTGCGCGGGCCCTGCTCAAAGATTCCCCGCTCCTGATTCTGGATGAGGCCACCTCTGCCCTGGATAACGCGTCGGAGCGGCATATCCAGGCGGCGCTTGCGGAAGTGATGAAGAACCGGACCACCTTTGTGATCGCGCATCGGTTGAGTACGATCGAGAATGCGGATTGCATCCTGGTGATGGATCAGGGGCGCATTGTGGAAAGCGGCTCTCACAGCGAGCTGCTGGCACAGCGTGGCCGCTATGCGGCGCTGCTGCAGCAGCAGTCGGGCGGTTTGCTCGAATAGCGCCTTGGTGGATGACATAACTCAAAACAGGGACAGGAGCGCATCAAGCAATGTCGCTTGAAAACTGGTTAAACAAACGTTGGTATCCCGCCGTAGACGGCGACAGTGATAGCAGTATCCCGCTGCCCCTGCTCGCGCCTCTGGAGTTGGTATTTCGCCACGGCAGCCGCCTGCGCAAGCTGCGCAACCCGCCGGAGCCACTGCCGGTGCCGGTGATCGTGGTGGGCAATATCACCGTGGGTGGTGCCGGCAAGACTCCGCTGGTCGCCGAGCTCGGCCGCTGGCTGCAGGAGCGCGGACACAAGCCCGGCATTATCAGCCGTGGTTACGGCGGGCGCGCCAAATATTATCCCTACAACGTTACCGCGCAGTCGCACCCCCTGGAGTCTGGTGATGAGCCGCTGATGCTGCACCTCATGACGGGCCTGCCGGTGATGGTTTCGCCCAAGCGGGCGGAGGCGGCGAGGGCGCTGATCGACCAGCACGGTTGCGACGTGATCCTGTCGGATGACGGTCTTCAGCACTATGGCCTTTGGCGCAGCATGGAAATTTGCGTGGTGGACGGCCAACGCGGGCTTGGCAACGAACATCTGCTGCCTCGAGGGCCTCTGCGTGAATCTCCCGAAAGACTCGACAGTGTCGACATGGTCGTCATCAATGGAGCGCCGCTCCCAGTGACGGAAGCGCAATGCGGGGAGAGGGCGGACTTCGTCATGGAGTTGGAGCCCGCCTTGTGGCACCAATTCAATCTCGATCAGACGTCGACACTCAAGCTGGCGTCCGGGCCAGAGGTGGGACCCTGCCATGGCGTCGCCGCTATCGGAAATCCCCAACGCTTCTTTAATGCGCTCAGGGGGCTTGGTTACTCGGTAATGGAAATGCCGTTTCCTGATCACCACCAGTACTCCCAGCAGGAATTGCAACTGGATGGGGAAACCCCGGTCATCATGACCATGAAAGACGCGGTCAAATGCCGTGACTTCTGGCAAAGCCACTGGTGGGCCCTGGAGGCCAGGGCACAGTTGCCAGACCTGTTTTATCAGCGCATTCACCAACACCTGGAGAGTTTTCAGCCCGCATGACCGATTCCAGCAATATTGAATTTGACGTCATCATTCCGGCCCGGTTTGGGTCGAGCCGCCTGCCGGGCAAGCCGTTGGCAGACATTGCCGGAAAGACGATGGTGCAGCGTGTATTTGAGCGTGCCCAGGCCAGCGACGCTCAGCGAGTGATTGTGGCGACGGACGATGCGCGTGTTGCGGATGCCGTGCGGGGATTTGGTGGTGAGGTGTGCATGACCAGCCCCGACCACGCCTCAGGTACTGACCGGCTGCAGGAGGTGGCGGCCAGTCTCGGGGTGAGCGAGGATCGTATTCTGGTGAATGTGCAGGGGGATGAACCTTTGATCCCGCCCGCCGTAATCAATCAGGTGGCGCACAACCTGGCAGAAAACACCGCCGCGGGCGTTGCCACATTAGCGGAACCTATTTCGTCTGCGGATGATTTTTTAAACCCGAACATCGTCAAGGTAGTGACCGAAGGTTCCGGCCTTGCACGCTATTTCTCCCGTGCGCCCATTCCCTGGCCAAGAGATGCGTTTGCGCTGAATCAGCAGTCACTGCCTGCAGGGCTCAATCCGCGTCGTCATATTGGCATCTATGCTTACCGGGCGGGGTTGCTGGACCTGTTTGTCGGTTGGCCGATGGCGCCCATTGAGCAGTTCGAGGCTCTCGAGCAACTGCGGTTCCTGTACAACGGCCATGGGATTCATGTGGATGATGCCTGCGAAGAGGTTCCTGGCGGTGTGGACACCGCGCAGGATCTCGAGCGGATGCAGGCCTACTTTGGCTGAGCGCTTAACGGCAGTATGCCCTGTCATTCGCTGCCGTGTGCCAGCGCCCTTAGCGCCGCCGCCAATGAGCCCAGGGGACTAGACCGGTAAACCATGATTGAGCCTGATGTAGATTTACAGCCCTACAACACCATGACGATTGCCGCGCGCGCGAAGTACTTCTGTGCGGCGACTTCATTGGCTGAGGTGCGCGAAGCGCTGCGGTTTGCCCAGGAAAAGGGGCTTCCAATATTGCCCTTGGGTGGTGGCAGCAACATCGTGTTGACGGCTGACTTTCCCGGCCTGGCACTGCATCTTGGTATGCAGGGGCTGGATTTTGAGCCGCTCGATGACGGCGTCCGAATCCGGGCATCCGCGGGCGAAAACTGGCATCAGCTGGTCATGAAAAGCGTCGAGCTCGGCTACGGCGGGCTGGAGAACCTCGCACTGATTCCCGGCAATATCGGTGCCGCTCCCATTCAAAATATTGGTGCATACGGCGTCGAACTGAAGGATACCTTTGAGCAGCTGACAGCGATGGACATGCGCACCGGCGAGCTTGTCCCGTTTACGGCGGAACAGTGCCAGTTCGGTTATCGCGACAGTATTTTCAAGGGGGCGGCGAAAGACCAGTATTTGATCTGCGAGGTGGTGCTCAAGCTACCCGGTGATTGGCAGCGTCACATTGCCTACCCCGCGCTGCAGCAGTACTTTTCCGAGCATGGTTACCCGGTCGATCAACTGACACCGGCGCAGGTTGCCGCCGCGGTGATCGATATCCGCAACAGCAAACTTCCCAATCCGGTGGAGATACCCAACACTGGTAGCTTCTTCAAGAACCCCGTCGTGGATGAACGCCTCTACAGCGCTCTCAAGACTAAGTATCCAGAACTTGTAGCTTTCTCCACCGCAGACGGTTGGAAGCTGGCCGCCGGCTGGCTGATTGACCAGGCGGGGTGGCGGGGCTTTTCCAGAAATGGGGTAGGGGTGCATGATCGGCAGGCGCTGGTGCTGGTCAATCCCGGGCACCGCTGTGGCAGCGAAGTGATTCAGCTGGCTGGCGAGATCGCCACGGATGTGCAAAAAAAGTTTGGCGTAACACTGGAACCTGAACCGAGGTTCTATCCCTGAACAGGTTTCTCCCGTATCTCCGGCTGAATGACTCTTTTGGACTATTTTTCCAAATTTCTTCTCGAGTGAAAATGCGCCCGATTACCGTGAATAGTGACGTCGCCTTTATTTTCCCAAAAAAATTCGCCGCTGAAGCCGGTGCCGCAGGCGGCAAGCTTGGGCTATCCGGATAATTCAACTGGCTCTGGTTTGATGGCGTTATTTTGTTTTGCAGAATGCGCAAAAATTCCCGGTTTCCTCTCCTTATTCCGTACGCGAACCCGCTTTGCACCAAGACCGTTGTCTGGTATGTTCAATGAGGGCTCTGTGGATGGAACTTTGCGGGCTTGACCCGCTGAGCAAGAACAAAAAACACGGTTTTGTGCAGGACAGGTTTTGTAGGAAATTCTTGCGCAAGGCTGACTGAGAATCCGTGGTTGGGGCTAAATTGATAAAAGTCTTAGTGGTAGACGACCATGACCTTGTGCGAATGGGTATTTCGCGCATGCTGGGTGACGTCGACGATATCCAGGTGGTTGGCGAGGCCAAGAGTGGCGAAGACGCCATTGCCTTCGTCCGGGAGACAGCGGTAGACGTCATTCTCATGGACGTTCGAATGCCGGGTATGGGTGGGCTCGAAGCGACCCGCAAGCTGATTCCTCGCTTTCCTCAGGCAAAGGTCATTGCGGTAAGCGCGCTTGATGACGACCTCTTCCCGGGCCGTCTCATTCAGGCTGGTGCATCCGGCTATGTGACCAAGGGTGCTGATCTCGAGGAAATGGTCAGGGCAATTCACTCGGTGGTCGCCGGAGAGACCTACATCAGTAGCTCCATGGCGACCAAGCTGGCCCTGCGCGGCATGAATGGTGGCGGCTCCCCATTTGAGGATCTTTCCGAGCGCGAGCTACAGACCGCGGTGATGATTGTGAACGGCAACAAGGTTGCGGAGATTGCCGAGACACTTTCGGTGAGCCCGAAAACGGTCAACACCTACCGATACCGTATTTTTGAAAAACTCGGTTTACATTCTGATGTGGAGCTCACGCTTCTTGCGGTCAAACACAACGTATTGGATCCGGAAGAGGCCGTTTAATTTGGCTTGAGCAGTAATTGGGCAAGTGGCAATCGTGGCATAATCGCCCCTAACCCAGACTACACGACCGTTTTTTCTAACAGGGGCCTGAATGGCCCCTGTTTTGTTTTGGCACAAGTACACCGAATGTTCGACAGCAAACGCTTTCTCACAACCGTTACCCGCAAACCTGGCGTGTATCAGATGTTTGACGATCAGGGCAAGGTGCTGTACGTGGGCAAGGCCAAAAACCTGCGCAATCGTCTCGGCAGTTATTTCCGGGCCAGCGGCCTGACCGCAAAAACCATGGCACTGGTGGAAAAGATTGCGGACATTGAGGTTACTGTAACGCGCAGTGAAACAGAGGCGCTGGTACTTGAGCAGAGCCTGATAAAATCCCAGCGCCCGCCCTACAATGTCATGTTGAAAGATGACAAGGGCTACCCTTATATATTCCTGTCCAGTAAAGATACATTTCCGCGTATTGCCTTTCATCGCGGCGCCAAACGCAAGAAGGGCGATTATTTTGGTCCGTTTCCCAACGCATCCTCGGTGAGAGACAGTCTCAATTTTCTGCAGAAAACCTTTCGTATTCGTACCTGCGAAGACAGCGTTTTTGCCAACCGTTCCAGACCCTGCCTGCAATATCAGATCGAGCGTTGCACCGCGCCCTGTGTGGACTTTATTGATCCTGAAGACTATCAGGCGGATGTGCGCCACGCGCAGATGTTTCTTGCCGGTAAAAGTGACAGCATTATCCGCGAGTTGGCCGATGAGATGGATAAGGCGTCCATGGAGCTGGCATTTGAGAAGGCGGCGCGGCTGCGTGACCAGATCGTTGCGCTGCGACGGTTGCAGTCCGACCAGGTTGCCGAGAGCGGCGGCGCGGATGTGGATGTGCTTGGGGTCGCGACCTCCGGCGGGATCTGCTGTGTGCATGTGCTGTTTGTGCGTCAGGGGAGAATACTGGGCAGCCGAAGTTACTACCCGAGTGAGAAGCTCGGCTTGGATGATGCCGCTCTGCTATCGGCCTTCATTCCCCAATTCTATCTGGGCACTAGCAGGGAGCTTCCGCGCCAGATTCTGGTGTCGGAGCCATTGGATGACGCAGAAGCCTTGCAGCTGGCTCTGACCGAGCAGGCCGGGAAAGACATCCAGGTCGTGCATCGCCTGCGGGGCAATCGCGCCACTTGGGTGGAGATGGCGCAGCAGGCGGCCAGCCAGAACCTGCAGAGTCGCACCGCGTCTCAGCAAAAGCTCCAGGACCGATTTGAAAATCTGCAGGAAGTACTGCGGCTCGATGGTTTGCCGGAGCGCCTGGAATGCTTCGATATCAGTCACTCCAGTGGTGAAGCGACGGTGGCATCCTGCGTGGTGTTTGACACCGGTGGCCCGGTGAAGTCGGATTATCGCCGTTTCAATATCGAGGGTATTACCGCCGGCGATGATTATGCGGCAATGGGGCAGGCTCTGAAGCGCCGCTATACCCGCTTGTCGAATGGTGAGGGGCGCTTTCCGAATATCCTGCTTATCGACGGGGGTAAAGGGCAGGTGACCCAGGCAGTGGATGCCCTGAACGAGCTTGGTGTCACGGGTGTGCAGATTATCGGTGTGTCCAAGGGGACCACCCGTAAAGCCGGCTTTGAGACCCTGCATGTGGTCGCCGAAGGCCGTGAGCTGGTACTGGGGGCCGATTCTCCCGCTTTGCACCTGATTCAGCAGGTGCGGGATGAAGCTCACCGGTTTGCGATCACCGGGCACCGGCAGCGCCGAGACAAAAAGCGTCGCGAATCTCCGCTGGAAGGCATACCGGGTGTCGGTCCAGCGCGGCGGCGGGCGCTACTGCGCCATTTTGGGGGGCTGCAAGAGATTATGCGCGCTTCCGTGAATGAGCTCTCCAGTGTTGAGGGGGTGAGCCGCAAACTTGCTCAGGATATATACTCGACCCTGCATAACGAATAGAGCAGTGGAAATACCTTACCGACGTTTATTTTTTTATCTCAGGTTGCTAAGTTACGCACTGCCGACGATGTGTGTTCCGCGACAGTAGAAGGACCAGCATGAACCTAGCCAATCAATTGACCTTGCTGCGCGTAGCGCTGATTCCGGTTTTCGTGCTGGTATTTTATCTGCCGTACAAGTGGAGCTATATTGCCTCTGCGCTGATCTTCTCCGTAGCCGCGGCGACAGACTGGCTGGATGGGTACATTGCTCGCAAGTTGAACCAAAGTACGCCTTTCGGGGCATTCCTTGATCCTGTCGCTGACAAATTAATGGTGGCGACGGCACTGGTGTTACTGGTTCATTTGCACGACCATCGCCTGTTCACCATTGCGGCGGCAGTGATTATCGGTCGCGAGATAGCGGTCTCGGCGCTGCGCGAGTGGATGGCTGAGCTGGGGCAGCGCAATAGTGTTGCGGTCTCGTTTGTCGGTAAGATCAAGACAACCGCCCAGATGGCGGCAATCATCGTACTTCTGGCGTTTGATGTTCGGGAGTTCCCGATCATGGAAACCATCGGTTATGTGTTGCTGTACATCGCCGCTGCGCTGACGCTCTGGACCATGGTGCTGTACATCCGCGCCGCCTGGCCGGCGCTTACCGCTGATCCAGGCGATGCCCCGAAAGACTGACTGGTAACCGAGCCTCAGATTTCCGGGCTCGCGCTGGTAGGTCGTTATCTAATCGCCAGCCCACAAAAAAGCCCCCGTCAGGGGGCTTTGCTATTTCTGATGCAAGGCGTTTATCGATTCTCTCGTTATTTGGGAGACTGAACCAGGCCTGCACCATACACATCGTCATTGCCGGGCTTGCCCAGATCCAGTGACGTTTGGGCGAGGGCCGCCTCCACCTGGGCGGGATGCATGTCGCCGCCGTTCGCACCGATGATCAGCGCCGCAACACCCGCCGCATGCGGCGATGCCATGCTGGTGCCAACCGACCAGTACCAGCCACCGTTACCGGTACTGAACACAAAGTCAAACACACCGCAGAGATTGGTGATGGGGCCAACGGTGCACAGGTCGTTGTTGCTCAGGTAATAGGTGTAGTCGCCACCCGGCGCCGCGAAGTCAATCAGGGACTGACCATAGTTGGAGTAAATCGCCAGATTGTCGAGGTTGCCGTTCCCCGCAGCCCAGCCCTGCGGACCAGTGGCGGAAATGGAAATGGCATGGGGTGAGTCGGCCGGCAGAGTCAGGTTGTTACCGTCTTTGTCACCATCGGTTGAATCGTTGCCCGCGGAAGTGATGATGGTTACCCCGGCCTGATAGGCGTAGTTGGTGGCCCGGGACATCATGGTGCGCAGTGCCGCTGCACCGGGCTCGCTCGCGGGGAACGCAGCACCCAGGCTCATGTTGATGACATCGGCGTCCTGGTTAGCCGCATGCACAATCGCTGCAGCCACAGCGCCAAACGAGCCAGAGCCCGCATCACCCAGGGCTTTAAGCAGGATCAGCGTCGCGTCGGGCGCCACGCCGATAGTGCCAAGGCCGTTGTCGGCAGCGGCAACGGTGCCCGCTACATGGGAGCCGTGGCTGAAGGTGTCGGGCAGGGTGTAGGCCAGCCCTTCACCGGTGAAATCCATGCTGGCGTTGTAGTCGATATTGGGGGCCAGGTCCGGGTGATCCAGATCATAGCCGCCATCGATAATGGCTACCCGTACGCCTTTGCCTGTGTTTCCAGCGTTCCAGGATTCCACCGCATTCACGGCGACATGCCCCCACTGAAGGTCGAAGAAGAAATCATCATTGCCACTGAGCGGTGGGTTCGCGGCGTCGTCGAGAGACATGCCCTCAGCGACAATCGGCTCGTAGAACTGGAAGGATGCGTTGACGCCCGCGTGTTTAACACCGGAAAGAGTGTTGACGGTCTCGCCGAAGCTGCTGTCACCCTCTACCAACAATACGCCGATCTCAGGCACTGTGCGGGTAATCTTTCCGCCCGCAGCGGCAATATCGTCCAGCGTTTTCTGGTGAATTTTGTTGCCGTGTACCACCAGCACCCAGGACTCGGCGACGGCCCCGGCAGAAAAGCAGAATGCAACGGTAATGACAGCGAAGAAGTTACGAATACAACTGAGAAGCATGAATTGCCCCCTTGGTCTAAATGCCTATTTCCCTACGGCTAAATCTGGGAAGCGAAAGCAACTCAACCGCGTAAAAAATCCCCGAAGGGAAGCGCGACCGGTTGCCGGTTATTGTGTTCGCCAATCCTGGCGAAGGGACAATATAAACGCCGACACGGCAGGGGAGTAAAGGGGCTACCGACAAAAGCAACGTATCCTCTGTATACAGGCGATTTTGCTGAAATCTGTGCACACTTGGCGCTCACCTCATCGCTGTGGAGAACAATATTTCAGTGCAGCGGGCATCGTGAGTTGCTGGTCTCGACAGTGACGGTTTTTTTCTTTGCCAGTGACTGCTGTGCTTCTCATGATTTCGACAAACTGAGGATTTGCACGTCCAGCCGGTTCCGGTACGATAGTCCCACTTGAGATTTATCGCGCCAATGGAGCTGTCGTGCCGCGTCTAAAACCTTCCCTGCATTTTGTTTCCGCGCCTGTTTTCCTTCTTCTTTCTGTACTGGTCCTGGCGGCGTCAATCGAAAGTGCGCTCGCGAGTGAGGGCGATAAATATCGCCGCAGCGAGTGGCTGCCACGTTGGTCGGATACCGACCGTGATTGTCAGGATACACGCCACGAGCTGTTGATCCGTTACTCACTGGCGCCGGTCACTTACACCGACCACCGTAGTTGCAAAGTGGCGAGTGGATTGTGGATGGATCCATATACGGGGAACTTCTACGAGTTGGCATCGGATCTTGATGTCGAGCATATCGTGCCACTGAAATGGGCCCACGAGCGTGGTGGCGCGCACTGGTCGCGAGCGAAGAAGCGGGCATTTGCGGAAGACCCGGATAATCTATGGCTGGTGGATGATGGGCGCAATCAAAGCAAAGGCCACCGAGGCCCGGATGAATGGATGCCCCCGTATGGTCCGGTGCAGCAATATTACTTGCGACGGTTTATAGCGGTGGCTGAAAAATATGGGCTACAGGCGACGCCGGCAGAGTCCCGGATTTTTCTGGCGATGCTGGAAAGTCCGCATCGGGGTTGAACTCGGTCGGGCAGGGTGTTGGGCGCCTCGCAAAAATGTTGCGCGATCGGGTAGGGGGTAAGAGGCAAGTCCCGCTGTACCAACTGGTACCGCAAAGCCGATGCGCCGATGATTGATGTCGCTGACAAGCGTGGAATAAACCGGAAGGTGGTGCCCAGAGCCGGACTTGAACCGGCACGTCCCAAAGGACGGGAGATTTTAAGTCTCCTGTGTCTACCAATTCCACCATCCGGGCGGATAGGGCGGTCGACGGTTTCAGTGTGATCCGTCGACTGAGCCAGCCTGCTATTGAGACTGGGAGGGAAAATGGAGGCTAGGGTCGGAATCGAACCGGCGTACACGGAGTTGCAGTCCGCTGCATGACCACTCTGCCACCTAGCCAAGGTGCCGCTGTGATAGCGGTGAAAACGCCGCGGATTCTAGCGGATAAGCTGAAAAAATCCTAGCATTTTCTGATACTTACGCGCCGTCAGGCATGTAAGAGGGCGCTATTCTAGGGTTTGCCGGAGATTAGTCAAGAGGCATTCTTGTTGATTGGGTTGTTGCTGCTATTTTGAGCAAGGGGAGACTTTCCGCGCCGGCTAATACCTTGGGGTATTGCAGCGGACGTTTCTATTGCCAATCGTTCTAAAGTTTTTTCGGCTTCCACTGGCAATCCTCCGAGTGTGGCTAATACTGAAAGTAGCTGGCTAGCACACATCTCCCCCCAAGTCGTGTTTAGTAGTGCCGGCCGGGCGTCTTCCTCCATACGGACGCCCAGTGTGTTGTAAGGATGAAATCCTCCAAGTTTCACTCCTAATGGTCTTGGCCCTGACGCTCTCCCCCCCCCCCGTCGTCAGGGCTTTTTTTTGCCTGTAAGAAATGTTCTTTCCAGCTGCGGCAAGGGTGCACCGGCGGCCTCTTCGGCCAGTGCGCGAAACTTCTTCAGTGTTACCTCGCCGCGCTCTTTTGCCAGTGCGGTTACCACATCATCGAGGCTGCGTTTTCCGTTGCTCAATACCTGAATCTGCTCATCGACTTGATGCAGAACCACCGTCGCACGTGCCGTGACCGGCCCGGAAGACCGTCTCACGAGCAGGTTGGGTGATTCCTCTCCCCACTTCGCCAGACCTTCCAGCGCACCCTGGAAACGGCGCTCACTAATCCCACCGGTGCGTCGCAGGATTTTCAAAGAGTAGTATTCCGCGATCCCCTCTACGATCCAGTCACTTTCCTTATCACCGCGAATGCCCGTTCCAACGTGCACCAGTTCGTGCAACATGCTGCTGGTCCTGTTACCGGAAATAAGAGGCCGGTCGGCGTGCATGAACAGGGAGCGGGTACCGGAAAGTCCACCGCGCCACATAGGATCGCCTGCCATCACGATCAGTAGTTTTTCTGGAAATTCTGGAAACACTTTTTTCAGCTCGGGCAGCGTCCACCCCAGAAACGCGAGGGTGTCCTGCCGGCGCACGCCTTTACCCAAAGGGGCTGCTACCACCGTATCCGTACCGTCGATAACATCCTGGCGACTGCCGATACGCCCGGAAATCATCCAGCCTTTGGGCCGAACAAAGCGTCGGCCCGGATCGTTGAGCTGGAAAACCCCGTGCTCATCTTTTGCATACGGGGCGAGGGTGTTCCAGTTTTCCGGTGTATTGACCTGCAGGGTCGCCCGGGATCGGAGGGATTTGGGGGCTCGTGTGGAGATTGGGGGGATCAGCTTGTCGGTGCGCAGAATTGCCCAACGTTCCGTCATCAGCGAGTCGTACCTTCCGGACGACCGCTTTTCATCAATTTTAAAGCGATACGTGATTTGTGCGCGCCCGGGCTTTGGTTGCCAGACGGCGCGGTTGCCTTCCAGAGCAAGATGTTCGCCAGTGATATCCAGATGCCGCGCGGGATTGACGTGTAGTGTCAACTGGCTGGGGAGGGTGCTTCCAGACAGGACAATGGCCACTCGGGCGAAATCGTCGGCCGGGTCAAGCTGAACCCGGTAGTCGATCTCGTAGAGACTCTCGTTTTTGGCCGCGTAGACAGACGGCGACCAACTATTGAACGACGCTAAAAATAAACCAAGGATGGCAAGCTTACAGAGGGGCCAAGCCTTCAAAATATGCAGCATAAAACTTCTGGCTCTGATTTGGTGTCATGCAGTGTTGATATGACAACGTATCGTGGTATCAGTGCCAGAGATTACCGCTCAAGTGGCCGGGGTGCGACCCCGATCTGCGCCAAGTTGTTCGCCCGTCACAAATTATTCAGCAAGGGTGCCAGCGAACAGTCTTCCCGCGCCCGCTCCACGGCATGAACCAGTGTCGCCGCCACCAGGTCCTCCAGTGCGTGTCCCACAGACTTGAAGCAGGTAACACCTTGGCGGGCAATCGGCGCGGGAGATTGACACAGGGAGGGCAGGTGCCCGAGCACGGAAGATTCGCTGATCACACCATTGCTCAGAGGGATGCAAAGATCGCCGGTTTCCGCCAGCGCATGTGGCATTACATCGACATATAGCGCTACCTGCCGGATCAGGTCGTCATCGGCTTCCCGCATATCCGGCCGGTAGGCGCCGACCAGGTCAATGTGCTGGTTTGGTCGCAGCCAACTCCCCTGAATGAGCGGCGTCTTGCTCAGCGTTGCGCAGCTCACGATGTCTGCCTGTGCCATACCTTGCTCGATGTCTTCGCACACTTTGGCCACACAGGGCAGCTCCGAGACGGAATCCACAACCCGCTGCGCCTTGGCGGCGGAGCGCCCCCACACCAGTACCTCCTTTATGGGACGAACACTGGCGTGAGCCCGAATCAGCTCGGGCGCGAGTGTTCCTGTGCCCACCATCAAGAGCACGCTCGCATCCGTCGGTGCAAGGTAGTCCGCAGCCAGCGCCGACGCGGCCGCAGTGCGCATGGCGGTAATACTTGCTGCGTCCATAATCGCCCGAGGCGTACCGGTGGCAGCGTCAAACAATGCGTACTGCCCTTGAATAGATGGCTGCTCCCGGTTATCGGGCGCAACCACCACCGTTTTGACACCCAGGAACCCATTCGCCTGCCACGCGGGCATGAGCAGTAGTGTGTTCTCGTTGTCATGTGCAGCGGAATACCGGTAATGATGGTGGTGCCGCTGGGGTACCTCGACGGATTGACTGCGAAAAGCATCACGCAGGGCGGTGATTAACTGCGGATACTCAATGGTGCTACGGATAGTCTCGGCGGTAATAAATTTCATTGTGCTTATGTTCGGAGCCAGGTATCTGTTGGTTTATGGAGAGTGGCGGAAGCGCAGTGGGAGCTCGGTTAAGAGGAGCCTTTATCAAAACGCGGGTAGCTGGTTGCATTCGGAGTTTAAAGTTCCACGGCAGGTTATCTGTCGCAAAAAAGGGAATACTATTCGTTTTGCGTGCAATGTCAAATTATGAGTGGGCGGTTGTTATAAGAGGCTGCTGCAGATGGGCGTCGATAGCACGTACTGTAGTGGTCAACTCTTTATGGCCAACAAATTCTGAGCATTCCGGTATTCTTCCTATGCCCATTCAGCGGCATCCACCATTTTTCTGATGAGGTCGTATCTGGCTGTTGTTGCCAATGATATCAACTCGTGATTCGCTGTTTAGCCGCTAGGAAGGTCTTGTAGCCGGTTTCCGGAACCCACTCTGTTTTGAGGCTCAGGAAGATGCGCTCTGTCGGTGCCTTGTCCCAGCGGTTTCCGCGAAGGCACAGGCTCTGCGTCATTCTGCAGCGCCACAGTAGCTGACGAAATGCCAGGCTTGTGCTCCGGCTTAGCAGTCTGGAGGTTATTTCATGCAGAATTCCGAGCTTTACTGCCCGGAAGACAGAACTTCAGATTGTTCCACTTTGAGAAAAATATTTTGGTAGGACTCCAGGGGGGCACCACCGTTGATCATCACCCCGATAGGCTTCCCTGCAGGCAATCTTCTTGTGACTACGTATTTCATGAAGGGACCATCACTGCCATAGCTGTTTCCAAAAGCAGCGAGTACGATCACCTGTTTGCCGGGGTGTTGCCGTTTGATCGCCGCAACGATGGAGGTCAGCTTCTCGACCTTGCCCTTAGCCCAGGTAACGGGGTAGACGATTTCTTCCGTCAGGCGGCCATCTTCTATCTTTACCTCAACCCCGTTGAACCGCTCTTTCGGCAAGCCAAGGGGTGAAGCCGCGGCATCGACGAAAATATCGGGGCTGGCGGAAATTACATGGTTCTGGATGCCGTTCTTCTCAAGGGCATTCAGTATTTTGATCGAGGACTTGAAGAAGTAGTTTTGCAAGACATCTTCAAAGTGGTTGCGTGCCAGTGATGAAACGTCCTTCGCTTTGCTGCCACGCAGCATCTGAGGCAGGAAGGGATAGGAAATCCACGGTCCGATGTTTTCTTCTAAAACGACATAATCTTTCCAGAAGCGAGCAAGGCCTTCATCGCGGTCGTAAATCTGTGAGTAACCGGACTCGATGGCCAGCTCAGTCAAACCTCTGTAAACCGTCTTGTCGTCGATACGCAGGCCACCTGCGCAATCCCCCTTCAGGATCGTGTCGTCAAAATCCCAGAAAGCCAGAAAGACGAATTGGTCGGACGCGGCCCCCTCCGCATTGTCGATTATGGCACTCTTAGCCCCCAGGATGTGCGAGATCACCTGATCAGCATGGGCTTCCTCCGCACTCGCACCCTGATAAAGCGCAGGCATGCATATTGCCAGTGCCAACGCCAACGCCATTCTCCACTTCATCTTCATTGCCCTTCGAAAAAGCCTGTAGCAAAACAAGTGTAGATCGTGGTGACTTCGTGGCTGGCAGTTCAATTAATCACACATATTTTCCTTCAGCTACTCTTATTCTGATGAATTGGTTGCAGATCGGGTGGGTGCACCTTGATGACCTTCCGGTCCCACATAGCAAAGCTAGGAGATGATCAATGAAGTGGTTTCGCACTGCAACGGCCAGCGTGCTGCTCGCCGGGCTGGCGGTTTACGCTCTGGCCCAGTCTCAGCCGGATACAAAGGCCGCACGGGAGATGGCGAAGGAAGCTTACTTTTTCACTTACCCGCTGGTCATGAACTACCGCACCATGTACAGGCAGGCAATTGAGGGGGACCGGGACTTCGGCAAGTGGGTGCACCTCGGTGTTTCCGGTCCGGAGGATACCGATATTGTCACGCCCAACAACGACACCCCGTATTCGTATGCGTGGGTAGACCTGCGCGCAGAGCCGTGGGTGCTGACATTGCCAAAGATCGAGAAAGAGCGCTTCTATACCAGCCAGTGGGACGACCTGTGGGGCTACGTACTGGATAACCCCGGATCAGTTAACGACGGCAACGACGGCATCAAGGTATTGCTGGCGGCACCAGACTGGCAGGGTGAGAAACCCAAGGGCATCGACCGCATTATTCGCGGCGAGAGTGACTTCCTCGGCTCACTGACGCGCACGCAACTGATCGGCGGTAAGGATGACTTGCCGCGGGTCAAGGAAATCCAGCAAGGGTACAAGCTGGAGCCGCTGAGTGCTTACCTAGGCACCAAGGCGCCGGCAGCCGCACCGAAGATCGACTGGCCAAACTGGGAAGAGGGTGCGGAGACCACAGACAAATACTGGGATTACGTCAGCTTCATGTTGCCCTTATCCTCACGTAATGACGCCGATAGCGCCATGTATGCCAAGCTGGAAAAGCTTGGCCTCGATCCCAAGGGTGGGTGGAAGTTCAGTGAGCTGCCCGCCGAGATCCAGAAGGCCCTGCGCGCAGGTGCGAAGGACGCCCGCGAGCATCTCGATCGCGTCGGGCGAGGCAAATACGATCCGGCGGACTTCTTTGGTCCCCGCGAACGGATCGGCACCGATTACGCGAGCCGTGCCCAGGGCGTATACCTCGGTATCTTCGGCAACGTACCGCAGCAGTCGATCTATCTGACCAACCCGAATGACGTAAACGGTAAGGAAACCGATGGCAGCAAGGCCAGCTACACGGTGACTTTCCCCAAGGGGGAGGAGCCCCCGGTTGACTACTTCTGGTCCTACACCATGTACCGCCTGCCGGAGCGCTATTTGGTGGAAAACCCCATCGACCGCTATTCCATCGGTTCCAGCACCAAGGGCCTGAAACGTAACCCTGACGGCTCTCTGACGCTGTATTTCTCCCACAAATCACCGGGCAAGGACAAAGAGAGTAACTGGCTTCCTGCCCCAGACGGTCCTTTCTGGCTGGTGCTGCGGACCTACGGGCCGAGCAAGGCGATCATCGACGGCACCTACAAGCAGCCCGACTATATGCCGCAGCCGCTCAAATAGCGCAGGAAATGATTGCAAAAGTTTCAATGAGGTATAGCGATGATGCGCTACAGCAACTGGACAGTAGTAATCCTGGCTCTCCTGCTCGCCGCCGGTTGTGGCGGTGGTAAGGAGGAGCGGGCAGAGCAACAGGTGGCGGCCACTGATACAGGGCAAGCGGCCGGCAGCGGCGGTGAAAGTGTTGGTGCCGGTTCGCAGGGCGCCACGACGGGTGAAGGGGAGGCCCCGGAAGGTGGTGTGACCATCGAAACCCGCATCGGCAAGCTCTCGTTCACGCACGATTTTGCCAACGGTTACCCCACGGATGAGACCAAGGAAAAACTTTTCGACGAGATGGACTTTCAGCGTGCCACCCAGGCCTACATCTGGGCGATACCGATTGTCTCCTTCGCCCAGTGGCAACATGAGCACGAAAATGTGTTCAAAGCCAAGTCTGGGGACATCGTCCACTATCCCGACTACGTCTCCAAGCTGGGCTTGTTGACCGCCAACACGACGACGCCCTATGCGCTCAGCTTTATCCGGCTGAACGAAACTGGCCCTATCGTGGTGGAAATGCCGGAGGCGAAGGTACGCGGCGCTGTGCACAGTATGTGGCAAATCGCGATCGCACCGATGACAGAGCCCGGTAAGTACGTCTTTTATGCTCCCGGCACTGAGAAGCCCGACGTGCCCGCTGACTATAAGGTGTTCGAGTCACCCACCAACAGCGTCTTCTTTGGCATTCGGCTGATGAGCAAGGATGAGGAAGAGCGTCGGGATGCCCTGTCAAAAATTGAGATCTACCCGTTGGCAAATGAGGGCTCGGCAGCGGATACCACGGTGATTGAAGCGGGCGACACACGATGGGCGGGCTGGCAGCCGCGTGGTATTACCTACTTTGAACGGTTGGCAGATATCCTCAATCGTGAACCCGTGGATGAGCGCGACCGCTTTTTCCACGCCATGTTAAAGCCGCTGGGCATTGAGAAGGGCAAACCGTTCAAGCCTGATGCCCGCCAGAAGGAAATACTGACCGAGGCGGCGCTGGTTGGGGAGGCGATGGCCAAGGCTAATGACTTTGAAAATCCCCGTCTGGAGCAGTCCATTTACAAAAAGGGCAGCCACTGGGAAATTGCCACTGTTTCTCCGCCCGATCAGCGCTGGGAACACTACGATTCCCTAGATGGCCGCGCCGCGTGGTTTTACGAGGCAGTCACCAATGACCCGGCGATGCAGTCGAAAACACCTGGTAAAGATCAGATTTACCTGGCTGCCTACAAAGATAGTGATAACGACTGGCTGGATGGTGCCAATCAGTACAGATTGCATATCCCCCCAAATGCCCCTGCTGCGGAGTTCTGGTCAACCACCGTTTACGATGTGTCCACCCGTGCTCCGATCGACAACAAGCAGAGACTCGCGGACAAGTCCTCGCGCATGGACCTGATCAAAAATGATGATGGTTCAATTGATATCTACTTCGGGCCGACCTCGCCGCCGGGGAAAGAGAAGAACTGGATTCCCACTGTGCCTGGGCGGGCCTGGTTTACCTATTTCCGCTTCTACTCGCCTACGGAAGCATATTTCGACAAGTCTTGGCTTCTGCCTGATATAGACAAGGCTAGCTGGTAAACCAGAAGAGGTCGCGTGTGGAAGATGGAGGAAGAAACGAAAAGCCCCTGAAAATTCAGGGGCTTTGGAATATGGTCGGTGAGAGAGGATTCGAACCTCCGACCCCTTCGTCCCGAACGAAGTGCGCTACCAGGCTGCGCTACTCACCGACTGTTTGAGCGTGTGAATCCTGTGATTGCCACAAGGCATTTTGCTCGGTGCTTCGTGCTGAAGCGGGCGGCATTATAGCAGCCGCACCGCCTCTGTAAACCACTGATTTCATTAAATTTAGCACTTTGCACTAGAGGTGCAACCGGGTGCCGGTTTAGCCATTGATCTGGCGGATCAGGCCTTCCTGGGTGGTTGAGGCGACCAGCCGGCCATCGCGGGAGAAAATCTGCCCGCGGCAGTAGCCCCGCGCGCCGCTGGCCGATGGACTATCGGTCACGTAAAGCAGCCAGTCATCGGCCCGAAATGGGCGGTGGAACCACATGGCGTGATCTAGGCTGGCAGGCATCAGGTGTGGGTCGAACAGGCTGATGGGGTGCGGTTGCAGGGCGGTGCCAAGCAGTGCCATATCGGATGCGTAGCACAGGGCGCTGCGGTGCTCGATCGGATTGTCAGAGAGCTTGCCTTCAACCTTGAACCAGAACATGCAGCGGGGTTCACGGACCGCGCTATCAAAATAACTCATGGGGTCAATTGGGCGAAAATCGATCATATAGCGCCGCTGGTTTTGTGCCGCGCCTTCCATGCCGGCTTCTTCCGCCAGTTGCTGGGTGTTCTTCAGGTTTTCCGGCTCGACGACACCCTCGGTCGGCATGTCGGCCTGATGATCAAAGCCGGGCTCGTCGATCTGAAACGACGCAGACATGTTGAATATTGCCTTGCCATTCTGTTTGGCCACTACGCGCCGAGTGGTGAAGCTGCCTCCGTCGCGGATGGGGTCTACATCATAGATCACCGGTTTCTCGCTGCTGCCGGGGCGCAGGAAGTAGGCGTGCAGGGAGTGGGGGAGCCGATCCTCGACCGTGCGCGCTGCGGCCATGAGTGCCTGGCCGAGTACCTGCCCACCAAAGAGGACTTTGCGATAGTTCTCGACATGAGCCTGGCTACGGAACAGATGGGTATCCAACTCTTCGACATCGAGAAGCTTGCTCAACTTTTCCAACATGGGCGATACTGCCTATCTTATGTAAAATTTTTACGTGATACCTGTATTACCTGGGGGCCCAAGGCTGCCAGGTGGGCACAAAATAATAGCAAGCGCTGGCTAAATGACCATTACTGAATTTATCAAATCCGATGTAAAAGCCGTTCTCCAGGCGGAGGGTCGTCTACCGTACAAGCTCACACTGGGTGCTATGTCTGAGCACTATAAGGTCAGCTTGACGCCGGTTCGCCACGCGGTCGACGAGTTGGTGGACGAAGGTGTCATCCGCCGCAAAGACAACGGGCGGCTGGAGGCGCAGCCGGAAGTACTCAAGGGCATGAAGCTTGAGCCACCCAAGGAAGATGCCACCGAGAGAAAACTGTACGAAACCATCCGCCAGGATGTCATCGTGCGGAGTTTGCAGCAAGATACCGAATACCTTCGTGAACACGCGACCGCTGAGCAGTATGGCGCCGGGCGCACCGTTGTACGCCAGATTTTTTCTCGTCTGGCGGGAGCGGGACTGATCGAGCATGTTCCCCGCTGCGGCTGGCGCGTACACCCGTTCAGTGAGCAGGATATGCACGATTACCTGGATATTCGGGAAATGCTCGAGCTGAAGGCACTGGATCTCGCGCGGGGACACTTCACCGATGACGAGTTGCAAAAGCTGCTCAAGGCAAACAAGCCGGGGCGCGGTGACGCCAAATCAGAACTCGACTTCGATTTGCACGATTACTGGATCGAGCGCTGCGGCAATCGGTACATTTCCGAATTCTTTAAACGCTACAGTCCGTTTTACAATGCTCTGTTCAATTACGCGGTGATTGATGAACGTGTGAAGCGTGAAATGGCAAAAGAGCACTGCGAAATTGTGGAGTGCCTTCTGGCGAAAGACTGGAAGGGTGCGCGCAAGGCGCTCAGTCATCATATCCGGGATCAGCGAGAGGCCGTATCGCGCATGATCGAATACCTGAATGAGAAAAAATACGCGTAACCGATTGCTAAAAAGGCTTGCCATCCCGGCAAGCCTTTTTTATCACAAGTTTTTTTCAGAAGCCGTGTGCAAAGGGGTCTTCAGGGTCGAAGATAATCGTGGATTCGGCACTGATATAGGCACTGCCGGTGATGGTAGGTATCACGGCGTTCAGTCCGGCTTTCGTGTCTGTCGCGGGCTGAACGCTGCCCTCGAAAATACTTCCGATAATACTTTCCTGCCGCCAGGTCTGGCCTGGCTTGATCACGCCATCGTCGTATAAGCAGGCCAGCTTTGCGCTGGTGCCGGTGCCGCAGGGGGATCGGTCGTACGCTTTTCCCGGGCACAGCACAAAGTTCCTGCTATCGGCGGTCTCCGGGTTTGAGGGCTTCGCGAAGAGCTCGATATGATCGATTTCTTCACCATTGGCCCCGGTAATACCCTGCTCGCGTAGTGCCTGGCGGACCTGCCAGCAAAACTCGGTCAGATGGTCAGTGTTGTCCGGGCTGATATGCTGGCCGTGATTGGAGATCAGGAAGAACCAGTTGCCCCCCCAGGCGATGTCACCGCTGAAGCCGCCAATTCCGTCGACATAGACCGGCACGCTCTTACGATAACGATAGCTGGGTACGTTCTCCACGCTCACCCGGTGGTTGTTGTGCAACACAAAGCTGACGTCTCCCACCGGCGACTCCAGGCGGTGCTCGCCCGGTGCGATCTTGCCCATACGCGCCAGGGTGGCGGCGAGGCCGATGGTGCCGTGACCACACATGCCGAGGTAGCCCACGTTATTGAAAAAGATCACCCCGGCGGCGTTGTCAGGGTTTTGTGGGGCGCACAGGAGCGCGCCGACCATCACGTCGGAACCGCGGGGTTCGCGGATCAGCGCGGCACGCAGATAGTCGAACTTCTCGCGAAAGACCTTGACCCGCTCGGCCATGCTGCCCGAGCCGAGGTCGGGGCCACCACGGACGATGACCCGGGTGGGTTCACCGCCAGTGTGGGAGTCTACGACCTGTATCTGTTGATCGTTATTATCGCCGTGCACAGTTATTCTCCAGATTCTTTTTATAGTTTACGGGCAATGTTGTCCGTGTGCGAAGGGTGCGCGTTCACATCAACAGATCGGTTCCCGGGTCCAGTTCCCGTCGACACACCGCCAGGCACCCAGTGGGTTGGCGTCACTCAATAACGGGGGCAGCCGCTGTGGGCGGACGTTGTCGTAGCAGTCGAGTTTGCTGAAGCGGATCATGGATGCCGGCACACCTACGGCGGTGAACCCCGGGTGGCCCGAAGCCGGGAATGGGCCGCCGTGGTTCATTGCCGGTGATACGGCCACCCCGGTCGGCATTTTGTCGTTCAGCAGCCGGCCCACCTTTGCACGCAGCACCGGTGCAAGACGGGCATAGTCTTCATCGTCGTCATCGGCCAATGAGGAATAGATACAGCCGGTCAGGTTGCCTTCGAGTTGCGCGAGAATTTCGGCGGTTTGTTCCGTGCTTTGGCTGGATACGACCAGCGCTGCGTTACCGAATGCCTCTGTCTGGAAGGCGGCGGGATGCTGCAGGAATGTATCACCGGAGACATGCAGTAGTGTGTTGGGAAGGCAGAGGCGGTTGTCATCACATTCGATATTGTGCGTGACCCGCGTAGCACCGGCGTCTTCCAGCTGGGCGACCGCTTGCTGCAATCCCTGCAGGGTGCCTGCGCTCAGCAGCGTGCCAGGTACTGCGCTATCAAATAGCTCCCCGGTGCGCTCGATAAACAGCTCGCCCTCGGTACTGGCGGGCACAATCACCAGGCCCGGGTTGGTGCAGAACTGGCCGCTCCCCATCAGGCAGCTTCCGGCAAACTCTTCGGCGAGTTCACTACCGCGTTCGCGCAATGCCCCGGGTAGAAGCACCACCGGATTGATACTGGAAAGTTCTGCATAGAACGGAATTCCGGCTTCGTCGGCCGCTTGCTTCAGGGCGAGACCTGCGGTGCGGGAGCCGGTAAAGGTCGCTGCGCCGAGGCGCTGGTCACTCACCATGCGATAGCCATCTTCACGGCTGGTTGCATAGATCATTTGCAGGGTCGCGGCGGGGAGCCCGGCATCGGCTAGTGCCTCCGCAGCCAATGCCGCCAGCTGCTGGCAGGTCCCTGGGTGGGCAGAATGTGCTTTGGCGATGACCGGGTTGCCCGCAGCGATGGCAGCGGCAAAATCGCCTCCGGCAACGCCATTGAAAGCCAGTGGGAAATTGTTTGGACCAAAGATCAAAACCGGTCCAATCGGCGCGTGCATGCTGCGAATATTGTTGGCGGTGTCGATGGTGGCGCGGGCCCAGCTGAACGTTCGGGCCGCTGTTGCCGCGGCGCGGAGCTGGCCGGTGGTACGCGGGAGCTCAACGTCCAACAGGCGCGGGCTGAGGGGAAGCCCGGTTTCCTCATGGGCAAGGCTGCATATTTCTTCGGCAGACGCTTCGATCGCATCCGCAAATAGTTCCAGGAAGCGTGCCCGGGCCTCAGCTGGGGCGAGCCGTAATGCGTCGGCTGCGGTGGCGGCCGCCTCCAGTGCGGCTTCGCAATCGCGCCAGCTGGAAGTCGGGTACCAACGATCAATCCCGGTGGCAGTGGTTGGGTTGGTGGGCTGAAAGCGGCCGGATTCGGCCGCTTGTCGCCACTCGCCCGCGATCAGTACGGGAGCTGTGTACATGGCGAATTCTCCACTCATGGTATTACCGGATGGTCGGGCGGTTGGCAATCGCAGTGCGAATGATGTCGAGCACGGACTCTCGCTCAGCCCCGGTCAGTGACAGGCGCGGATTGCGGCACAGTTCACTGCCAAACCCGCACTCCTGCACGGCGAGCTTGATGTATTGGACCAGCTTGGGCTTTGTGTCCAGGTGGAGCAGGGGGGTGTACCAGCGGTAGACCTTGCGGGCCTCTTCATAGTTGCCGCTGGTGGCGAGGTCCCACATCAGGCGGTTCTCTTGTGGGAACGCATTGACCAGGCCCGAGATCCAGCCATGTGCGCCCAGGGCGATGCTTTCCAGGGCCAGGTCGTCAACTCCGCAGAAGAGTACGAAATCATCACTCACGAGATTGGCGATGTCGGTCAGACGGCGGGGGTCGTCGGAGGCTTCCTTTACCGCAACGATATTTGGCACCTGCGCCAGCTCGGCAACGGCTTCCGCAGAGACATCCACTCCGTAGCAGGCCGGGTTGTTGTACACCATCACCGGCAGGTCAGTGGCTGCGGCGACACCGCGGATGTGGGTGACGATCTCATCGGCATCCGCCTTGTAGGACATGGGCGGCAGCACCATCAGGCCATCCACACCGGCTTCCTTGGCGGCGCGCGCAAAATTACAGGCCTGGGTGGTGGTGTATTCAGACACGCCGGTAAGTACCGGTACACGGCCGTTGACGTGCTTGACCGTTGCGGCAAGCACTTCAATTTTCTCTTCCTGGCTCAGTGAGCAGTTTTCTCCCACCGTACCCAACATGACGAGCCCATTGATTCCCGCATCAAGCATCACATCCAGATGCTTGAGGGTATCCGGGATGTTCAGACTTTCATCGGCGTTGAACTGCGTGGTTGCTGCGGGGAATACGCCGCTCCAGTTGATTTGCATGTGACTTCCTCATCATGGTCTTGGGGCAAAGGGGGGAGCAATTTCCAATTTATGCAGAAAGCCCTTTGCGTTTAGTTGTTATTGTGTACAATAAATAAAGTTTTCACGGGCTGTCAACCGTAATTTTGTTTTTTGCCCCCGTGGGGCGCGAGATGCACGGCGGTGACACCAGTACACAAGAACGATGACATGGGAGAGCGACTGATGGCACTGTCAAACCTGTACGAACAGCATATTGAGGAAATCATCCAGCGGCACACGCGCGCTATGGAGTTCCATGGCTACCGCCGGCTGGTGGTCTATTCCGGCGCGCTCAAGCTGCCGTTTCTCGATGACAATCACTACACCTTCAAGGTGAACCCGCATTTCAAGCACTGGGTGCCGCTGCTGGAGCATCCCCAGTGTGCGATCGATTTCCGTATTGGCGAGAAACCTCGCCTGATCTATTTCCAGCCTGAAGATTATTGGCACAAGCCCCCGGCGGATCCCGAAGGGTACTGGACGGCGGCGTTCGACATTGAGTTGGCCACCTCGTTTGAAGACGTCGTGCGCGCACTCGATGGCGATATCAGTGGCTGCGCACTCATTGGTGACGAGTCCAGCTGCCTGCCGTCGCTCCCAAAATCGCAGGTAAATCCGCAGGGGCTGATTGACGAACTGCACTACCACCGCGCCTTCAAGACCGACTACGAAGCAGAGTGCCTGCGCCGGGCCAACCGACGGAGTGCGGCTGGCCACCTCGAGGCAGAAACGGCTTTTCTTGCGGGCGGTACGGAGCTTGATATCCATCATGCCTACCTCAGGGGAGCAGGTGTGCTGGAGGCCGAACTCCCTTATGCCAATATCGTCGCCGTTAATGAACACAGCTCGGTACTGCATTACCACGGCGCAGACCGGACTCGTATGTCACCGGCAGATGTACACTCGCTGGTGATTGACGCAGGTGCGGACTACCTGGGCTATGCCAGTGATATCACGCGCAGCTACGCTTTTCGTCGCGGTGAGTACGCTGAGCTGCTCGGGACGCTGGACGCGGCGCAGCAGACCCTGGTGAGCGAGGTCACCATTGGCCAAAAATTCTCGGATTTACACTGGCGCGCCCATGCGCTGATTGCGGGAATTCTGCAGGATTTCGACTTCGTCATGATGTCGCCGAAAGATATGGTGTCCGAGGGCATTACCCAAGTGTTCTTCCCCTGCGGACTTGGCCATTTTATCGGGCTGCAGGTGCATGACGTTGGTGGGTATCTGATGGCCCCGCGGGAGCGACCACAATTGCGTGATCCCCGGGCTCCCTATTTGCGTCTGGCGAGAAGGGTAGAAGCGGGGCAGGCACTGACGATTGAACCCGGTATTTATTTTATGGATATGCTGTTACGCGAACTTTCGCGAAGTAAGCACAGCTATAAAGTCAATTGGGATAAAATTGATGCATTCAAAAAATATGGCGGCGTGAGAGTGGAAGACTGTATTTTGGTCCACCAAAACCGTGTGGAAAACCAGTCGCGAGACGCGTTTGCTGCCCTCGCGGCAAACGCTGCCGATGCGAGTCGACTGGTGGTAAACCCCACAGACACCATTCTCTGAGTAATTGATGTGATTGGTGATGGTGGTAGCTGGTAATAGCAATGGGGCCGACTGCAGGCCCCGATGCATTCGCCGCAGAAATTAATCCAACGGGTATAAGGTATGTCAACAGACTCCGCACAAGAACGAGCACATGAAGTGGTTGTGATCGGAGCTGGGATTGTCGGTGTCGCAGTCGCCGAGCAATTGCAGCACCGCGGGCGCCGCGTCACGCTGATTGATCGTGAGTCACCAGGTCAGGGCTGTTCGTTTGGCAATGCCGGGCATTTCGCAACGGATGTTGTGCTGCCGCTGGCGAATATGAAAACGATCCTTTCAGTGCCCCGGGTGCTCATGGATCCTCTCGGTCCCTTGTCGCTACGCTGGGGTTATCTACTCAAGATATTGCCCTGGCTGATGCGATTTGGCGTGGCGGCACTGCCGCGGAATGTAGAAAAATCCTGCCAACATTTACGGGCGCTCAATAGTCGCTCCATTGAAAGTTATCAGCGCCTGCTGGGGCGCACGGGGCTGGGTGATCTGATGACCAATCGCGGCGCCCTGACTATTTACGAGCGATTGGATTCCGTCCGTAAAAACCAGTCCACCGTCGATCTCCTCAAGGGGTACGGCATTGAAATCGAAACCCTATCGGGCGATGAGCTGCGCGCGCTCGAGCCCGCGCTGGGCCCGAACGTCGCCGGGGGGCTATTCTTTCCCCGCACTGCACATACCGCCAACCCCTACCGCCTGGTTACTGCACTGGCTGAGAGATTCGTGCAGTCTGGTGGTGGCATGCTGCGAGGGGAGGTTGTGGGCCTCCAACCCGCAGGGTCCAAGATAAATGTCCGGTTTTCCAGTGGCCGGGTCCTATCAGCGGAGCAGCTGGTGATTGCTGCCGGGGCATGGTCAAAGACACTGGCAGGCCAGCTGGGGTACCGCGTTCCGCTGGATACCGAACGCGGTTATCACTTGATGCTGCCCGAGGCGGGGTGTGACTTGACCCGGCCGATGGTGTCTTTCGAACGTTCATTCGTCATGACGCCAATGGAAGAGGGGCTGCGCCTTGCGGGCACAGTGGAACTCGGCGGACTTGAGGCGAAGCCCAACTACGCACGCGCCGACGTGCTGTTTGACCATGCGAAATCCCTGCTGCCGGGTATCTCGCAGCAGGGGGCTACCCGCTGGATGGGGTTTCGGCCGTCCCTGCCGGATTCACTGCCGGTAATCGGGGTTGCGGCGGATAATCCGAGCGTGGCGTTTGCCTTTGGCCACCAGCACCTGGGGCTGACACAGGCGGCCATCACTGCCGAATTGCTTGCGGATCAGCTGCAGGGAAAGGCCCCCGAAGTTGACCTTTCCCCATACGCCATCACGCGATTTCAATAAGCTCGCGGGTGAAGGTTGTCAGGCTTTCGCTGCCCTGCGCCTGCACCAGGATATCGTCTTCGATCCGTACTCCCCCCCAGCCCGGAATATAAATTCCGGGCTCAACGGTCATCACAAAGCCAGCTTCCAGCAGGGTTGCCTCCGTGTCGGTGAAGTAGGGGCGCTCATGGGTTTCCAGCCCGATGGCATGCCCCAGACCATCGCCGGCGAAACGTGCATACGGGCTCTGGCCCAGGAAGCGGGCCACAATTTGCGCTGGCTCGGAGCAGGGGATGCCGGCGGCCACGGACTCCACGCCCAACCGCTGCGCTTCCTGTACCAGTGCATAGACTTCTCTTTGCTGGGCGCTCGCCTTGCCGATCACAAGGGTGCGGGTCATGTCGGAGCGATATCCTTCAACCACTGCGCCAAAATCAATGGTGACCATATCACCCGCTTGCAGGACCCGGTTGCTGGGCATGCCGTGGGGTAGGGAACTGCGTGGGCCGGATGCGAAGATAGTTGGAAACGCAAACCCTTCGGAACCGCGCTTCATCAGGGCGTACTCAAGCTCAACGGCGGCTTCCCGCTCAGACATGCCGGGGCGAAGTAAGCCAATCAGCTGATCGAGAGAGGCATCGGCAAGGGCCGCGGCCTTGCGCATGTGCTGGAGTTCGGTCGGGTCCTTCTTCCGACGCAGTCTCTCCACGATACCGCTGAGCGGCTGAAAACCCTCTGTGCCCGAATTGAGGTCTTGAGTAATCGATTGCCATTGGGTGTAGCTTAGCCGGTCCTGCTCAAAGCCCAACCGTGTTGTGCCGGCATCACTGGTCAGTCGTCGAATGGTTTGGCCGAGAGTTTCGTGGGCACGATCCCTGACCACGACTTCCGTACCGCTCGCGGCACATTGCTCCTGCGCCTGCTCATCAAACCGGTAATCGGTAATGAGAAAGGCAGCGGTGTCTGTCACCAGCAGGCTCGCAACCCCGGGCTCATCACTGGCGAATCCGGATAAGTAGCGGATATTTGGCATACTGGTTATCAGGATGCCGTCAATGCCGAAGTCAGGAAAGGACGTTTGCAGTTGGTTCAAACGAGTCATGGTGTGTTCTTCCGAAACGAGGACAAATTAAGAAGCGATTTTCTTGGTGTTGGCGGTGCTTGCGCGTTTATCAAAACGGGAGAGGGTTCTGTGATACAGGCTCAGGACAACGGCGCAACCAATAGACAAAGCGGCGAAACCCGCCCACATCCAGTCGGGCCTCCCCAGGGTTTTAGCCAGGTAACCATAGCCCCACCCCGATAGCAGCCCGGCGAGCAGAAAGCCGAGTGCCATCGACAGGAAGTAGTAGCCCATAAAGAGTGCCGCCTGTGACGCTGGCATGGACTCGGCCACATACTCCTGGCTTTTCGGGGAGGTGAGCATTTCTCCGATGGAAAACGCCACTACGGCGAGCACGATGCCAATGCCACCGAACACGGGGCCGAACCCAATCCATAAAAAGCTGGCTGCCATGACGCAGGTTCCCGCGATGAGTATGTGTAGCGATACAAACTGTCTGCTCAGGTGGCTGATGGCAATCTGTAACACCAGAATGCTGAAGAAGTTAAAGGCGGTGATGAACTCTGGGCTGATCTGGCCCGGGCTGCCTTCGCTGATGGCACTGGCGATTCCCGGGCTGAATGACGCGACCGTGGCTAGTAATGGCCCAGTGTCGACGAAATCTCGGATATAAAGCGGCAGGGTTAAAAACAGTTGGTTGTAGCAGGCCCAGAAGCTGGACATGATCAACAGGTAGGTAACAAAGCGGCGGTTTCTCAGCACGCGCGTAATATCAGCTAAAACACTGCCCTGTGGTCCGGCCGATGCATTGCCTGATTTGTGCGCTGTGGGTGCCGCGGTCGGTGTGGCTACGGTGGGCTCACGGTAGAACAGCAGCAACAGGAAGTTCACCGCAATCCAGCATGCCGCAATGGTAAAAACCCAGTCCCAGCTGATTCCCTTGACTACCCCGGCCACGATCGGACCAACAAAGCCGCCCACGTTGATCATTGTGTAGAAAATACCGAAACCCATCGCCCGGTTGCGGTCGTTGGTCGTTCTACTGACCGTGGCGACCACAAGCGGTTTGAAAATCGCTGCGCCTACTGCGACCAGTAGCAGTGTGGCAAAAAATGGCCAGAAGCCGGACACCTGGCCGAGCAGATAATAGCCTGGCGTCATCAACGCAAAGGCAATAAAGAACATCCGCTTGTAGCCGTGCCGGTCGCCCAGTGCGCCGGTGAATACCGGAAGCAGGTATAACAGAAAAGGGATTACTCCCTGAATGGTGCCCCGTTCGGCATCACTCAAGCCGAGCCCACCTTGGCTCACACTGTTGGTCATATACAGTGAAGAGAGCGTGAAGAATCCATACCAGGCCAGACGCTCGAATATTTCCATCACGTTAGCGACATAAAACCCGGATGGAAAATAATGACTCCGAGGCGTCGTCTTATTGGGCCGACAGTTGGAATCTACGCCGTCGCCTTCTCTGGGTGCTGTTGATACGTGCGCCATCTTTTTCCTCTTATTGTTGTTTTGATCAATCTCGCCCTTTGGCAATATTGTTATTGTACACACAATATGTTTAAGTTGATATTGCGTGCAATAATATTTGGCGCGTAATAATAATGCCAACTAGGAAAAGGGCTAAGAGACCATGGAAATCAAGAAAAAGCTGCTGGCACTCGCCGTGAGTGCAGCGCTGGCCAGCACCAGCGTTCTGGCTGCAGATACTTCAGGCGGGACACTAAAAGGACAGGTTGTGAGCGCAACCGGCAAAGCACTTGCCGGTGCGGAGATTACGGTCACGCACCTCGACAAGGGGTTTACCAGAACGGTCACCAGTAATGAGAAGGGCGAATATAACCTGCGCAATCTTCCGGTGGGTGAATATGCGTTGAGCTTTGAGAAAGACGGGTATAGCCGCGCTATGGCACCTGAAGTTCTCGTGCAGGTCGGCCAGGCCGTGGTGTATGACACCACACTGGGGGTACCGGGAGAGGTGCTGGAGGTTGTGGAAGTCACCGGTAGCATGCAACGTCCGGTAGATACCGGATCCTCAACCGCGGGAGTGGTAATTACCCAGGATAAACTGGAGTTGCTCCCCGTAAACACCGGATTTGAGGCGATGGCACAACTGGCGCCGGGTGTGGTTACGCCGGGTGGCAGTAACTTTAATGGAGCCTCCAGTTTCGGTGGAGCTTCTTCTGCGGAGAACGGCTACTACCTGAATGGATTGAATGTCTCCAATATCAAGACGGGTCTGGGTTCAATCGCCCTGCCGTGGGAGGCCATCAGCCAGACGCAGGTCAAAACCGGCGCAATTGACCCGGAGTTTGGCGGGGCACTGGGGGGGATTATCAATGCCGTATCAAAATCGGGCGGCAATGAATTCAATTTCGGCTCTCAGCTACGAATGGATCCCGACTCGCTCCGTAGTCAGCACGATTCAGTAACCAATGCAGCGGGCGAGTACACAATCAATACCCGTCAAAGTGCCATGGATTTCCAGGAGGCTCAGGTCTGGGCAAGCGGCCCCATTGTGCCCGACAAGGCGTTCTTCTATGCACTGTACAGCCCAAGAAAAACAGATGATACCTGGGCCAGCGGCTCAAGCTTTTATGACCGCACCCGCGAAGAAGACCGCTGGTTGGTCAAGCTCGACTGGTTTATCAACGAGAATCACGCAGTCGATTTTACCGCGATCAATAACGAAGAAAACGGCCAGTACAACAGCTTTGCCTATGATCCCAGCAGCAACGCAGTCGGCAGTGGACTCGGAAAAACCAAAAGTCGTGAAGGTGGGCAGGTTTTTGGTGCCCACTATAACGGTCGCCTGACTGACGATCTGATGCTGGACATTACGGCGGGCCGTACCCAGGAAACGGTGTACAACTCCGCGCTGAATAGCTTGCCCTCGGTGTACGATTGCCGTGCGACCTGTGTGAGCTTCAGTAATCACAGTGATTCAACGATCTATGATGAGGATTACGTACGGGATCAGGTCCGCCTCGATGTGAGCTATGACCTGCTTGACCATGCCATCAAGGTTGGGGTGGATTACAGTGAAGTGGATGTGTTCTACCAGGAAAACCAGAATGGTGAAGGGGATGCCCGCGGGTGGTGGCAGCAGCGCCTGGCGTCAGTAAACGACCCGTCCCTGCAGCCGGAAGGCACGAATCTGGTACAGCGCAGGATCCGTGTGCGCGGCACCGATTCTACGGTCAGTGCAACGGCGCTCTACCTGCAGGATTCCTGGTCCGTGACCGATGACTTTACGCTCAACCTGGGTGCCCGGTATGAGCAGTTTGAGAATACCGTCACTGGCGGCGAGGCGTTTGTTGAAAACGGTGGGCTCTCACCCCGTATTCAGGCCATCTGGGATTTCAATGGCGACGGCAACAGCAAGCTGTTTGCGACCTTCGGTCGCTACTACCAGCCGGTGTCCGCGAATATGAATATCACCCAGGGGTCCTACTCGCGGGAAACCTTCGACTACTATGCACCGGGTGCCATGGATGCCAATGACCGGGTGCTGCTAAACGACGATGGATCCCCCAGCCGCGGTGAATTACTGCATAGCTGGGTGCGCCAGCAGGGCATTGTTGAGCCGGAATTGATTGCCAGCAGTAATCTGGAGGGCATGTATTCGGACGAGTTCACCCTGGGTATGGAAACACTGGTGCTGGACGGAATGGTGTTCGGTGTTCGCGGTGTATTCCGCGATTTGAAGCGCTCGGTGGAAGACACGGATATCGGGCCAGTATTGCAGAATTACCTGGAAGCCAATGGTATCGAGGACAACGTGGGGCAGAGCAGCTATTACGTACTGCTTAACCCGGGTGAAGACGTTAACATTCGCTACGATTTCGACGGTGATGGTCAGGTGGATGACGCGCGCCTGTCGAGCGAAGAGCTTGCCCTGCCCAGGGCGTCGCGACGTTATCTCGCACTGGAGACATCACTGCGCGGTCAGTATACCGATCGCTTATTCCTCGATGCCTCGTACACCTGGTCGCACAGTTACGGCAATACCGAAGGTCTGGTAAGAACCGATAACAATCAGGCGGATCCCGGTTGGACGACCTCCTACGACTATGCGGATCTGATGGATCACTCCTACGGCGATTTGCCCAACGACCACCGCCACGCTTTCAAGCTCAACGGCTACTACGACCTTACTGATGACCTGACATTTGGCTTTGTGACCTCGATCGTATCCGGTCGCCCGCAAAACTACTTCAGTATTCATCCGGTTGGTGTAGACAGTTGTGCCGAGGGTAGCCCATGGAGCGACTGTATCAGTCAGTACTATGGTGAGGTTTCCTTCTACGATGAGCAGGGTAATCCCACACCACGGGGATCTGTTGGCAACCTGCCGTGGACGAAGCAGCTCGATCTTTCCCTGGCGTATCGGATGCCGCTGTTTGAGGGCGACCTGGTATTGAAAGGCACCATTTATAACGCATTGAATGATGATGCGGCCCTGGACGTGAACGAGATCCGTTCTACTCAGGGTACCGATGGACTGGTGGTGAACCCGGATTATGGTTTGACGGAAATGCGCAGCCGGGCGCGCTACTTTAGCCTCGTGGCGCGCTACGATTTCTAAAGCCTGCCCATATCGCTCAGGCAATACAAAAAATCCCGGCCACAAGCCGGGATTTTTTATGGGAGGTAGCGTCTTCGACGCACTGGCGGCAGCGTCAGTGCCAGTGGCGGTGGCGCGCTGTTTCTGGCAGATCCGCTGGTTGCAGGTAGTCCCGATACAGGTAGCGATACAGCGTGCGAGGGATTGTTTGTTCCACCGGCGCGCTATCTACCGATGATGCGATGTCGCTCAGCCAGATAAAGAAAGCTTCTTGCCACCGCTCGGCGAACTGATCGAGTTGCTTGCGATACCCATCAAAGTCATTCTTTCGCAAGTGGGATGCCAGCTGTGCGAGGCTGTCAGGATCTTGTTGATACAGGAAGCGAATCGCCAGATAGCTCCAGGAGTACACCCGCGCACCACCGTCGTCGTAGGTGGTCGCGAAGATTTGTTCCAGGGTGGGGTATTCTGAAGGGCGGGTTTTGTTGAGGTCGCGCTCGGCGCTGTCATAGCGCTCACCCTGGGCGATGTAATTGGCAAGACCTTCAGACCACCACACCATATGGCTGGGGAAGTGGCCGAAGCCTCCCCACTTATTGAAGCGGCCATCGAGATAATGCACGTATTCGTGCTCGAGGTTCCAGATGCTGAAATCCGGATCTTTCCAGAAGGCCTCAAAAGCGATAAAGCGGGCCTGGTTGCCTTGCTCTCCGGGGTCACCCTCGAGGAACATACCTCCATTATTGGTGTTGATGTCAAACAATAGTGCTGCGTATTCGTTGTACTGGCTATAGTTGTCGAAGACCACCACCTCCAGCTGATCGTTATAATCCTGCGCGACCGGCTCTTGCCCGCTCTGTAGCTTGAGATGGAAGTCTCCCTCTTGGGCGAGCAGGGTTTTACATGCTTTGTGCAGGGCGGGCTCACTCATGCTGTTGGCGCGAATGAGCAGCGAAGGCGAGCAACTGTGTTCTACAGGCAGTGCCATTTCCTCCGCGGGAAAGTGACATCTTCCCGGGAAGGTTTCCTCACAGGCGCTTTTACCACGGAAAGAGGTAACGAGGTAAGGACGGGTGTAAAGCTTTCGTTGGTCTTCTGGAGAGAGAAATGGAAGGTCTTTTGACAAGAGGTCCCAAACGGTTTCGTCCAGTCCTGCGCGTGCTTCGTCATCCTCTTCAAGCACATGAAGATTCCCCAGCGCCCAAAGCGCATGTTGTAACCGCCATTCGCCGGTATCGGCATCCGCTGGTGTGGCCTGGGCATTGCGAACAAGTACCTCGCTCGAAGGCCTGTTCGCAAACAGCGCTTGTTTTATCAGGGGCTTGTGGCGTGCCTCGTAAGCAAGAAAGCCAACGGCCCGGTAGCTTTCCCAGAGCGTGTATTGCGCCTGCTGGCTCAATTCCATGACGGTCTCAGAGGCACCGTGGCGATTCAGGATGGCGTACAGTGAGTCGAGGTGGGGTGTGACCCTTGCCGACAGCGGCGCTCGGTTGTAATAACGGTAGAGCGTCACTACAAAGTGTTCTTGCAAGCGCGCGGCGTCATCGCCTTGCTGCGCAAACAGCCGGTGCTGTCGCAGCTGGGTCAGGGCAGTGTCGAGTTTAAACCAGTGCAAGTCGTCAATACCTTGCAGGGGGCCAAAATAGCTGTAGGCGCGCAGGTAGTAGAGCAGGGCATCCAGGTCGCGGGCGTCCGTCGTTTGATCGGCCGACAGCATCAGGAGCTGGTCCAGGGCGTCCATGAACACCTGTGGCTGATGCAGGTCACCGGTCGCCCAGAGTTCGGTATCCGGGATGCTCAGCTGGGCAAGTAATGTGGTTTCGGGTTTCTGCATACACCCGCTGGTGAGTGTAAGACTGGTAATCGCCGCGGCGATAGAGAGTGTGAGTGCGCGGGTTTTGGGTCGGTAGTTGTTTGGCATTCGCAATGCTCCTTTTGTTATTGTGTACACAATAACAAAAGTTTGACCCTGCGTGTAGCCGGACGATATGGGAATCTCGACCCGCCACATGTGAGCGAACCCAGGAGCCGGCGCTGGATCCCGGCCCTGTGGGCCGGGATGGAGTGACAGGCCGGATCAGTTGGTGGTCAGCTGAATCCCGCCGCCGGTAAATCCATCGCTGTTGACGACGGAAATATAGTACCAGCCACTTTCGGGTGTGCTGACCGTGATGCTTTCATTGTTGCCGGCGTTCGTTGAACGCTGATCAAAATCGCTCTCGGTGGCCCAGGTCGCGTCATTGACATACAGGTCCCCATTGCCCTCTTCACCAAACAGTGTGACCGTCAGTGTGCTGGTCTCTGCTGGAATGTAGGTGTAGAAATAGCTGATCGTGCCGCCGACCGTGATACAGGTGCTTGCGTTGAGCTCCAGGTTTCCATAGTCCACGGGTGCCCCTGTGCAGCTTGGCGTATTCGCTACGGTATAGCGGGCGAGCAGGCTTACGCCGGAGAATGGGCGATAGGCCTTGAGGCGAACATACCAGCGACCCGGTTGCGGGTTAGCGATATCACAGAGCTCCACGTTCCCGCCGATGTAGGGCCGGCAATCGTACGCGCTATCGGTCGGCGCTTCGTTGTGGCGTACGTACAGATCTGCATCACCGGTACCACCCTCAATAGCAAAACTGAGGCTGTCGGTATTCGCAGGAACGTCGATATAGTAAAGAGTGTCATCTCCTTGGGTAGCGACTCCGATTCCGCTAATTTCCTGGTTGTTGAGAATGACTGGGGTGGTGTCACCGCCACCGTCAGTATTGCTTTCCACGGTTTGTAGCCAGGATTGCCATTCGCTGTCATAACTGGTGCCGATACTGTTGATGTAATTCAGGTAGGCGTCGTAGTCGCCGGCACGCAGGTAAGCCAGAATCTGTACCACGTCGCCGTGATGCTTTTCAAACATGAAGCGCACTGCCAGATAACCCCAACGATAGACACGATCTTGTCCACTGCTGTAGGTATTCCCGAATATCTCACTGAGGTTGAACGCACCTGTGCGCGCGATTTCAACTGCGGTGTTGTTGTCATTCTTCTTGGAGACGTACTCGGCAAGCCCCTCGATCCACCACACGGTTTTGTGGGTGCTCGTTCTGGCATCGCCGAAGCCGCCATACAGATTGAAACGGCCATCGAGATAGTGCACGTATTCGTGGGTCAGGTTCCACACTTCAAAGTCCGGGCGTAACCAATCCGCCTCGTGCGCGATAAAGCGTGCCTGGTTACCCTCGACGGCCGGGCTGCCCTCCAGATACATACCGCCATTATTGGTATCAATACCGTAAAACAGGGACCCGTAGGTGTTGTATTCATTCCAGTCATCGAACACCACCACCTCCAGATCCGCATTCAGGTCGTCCGCGACGGGGTTATAGTTGGTGTTGAGTAGCTGGTGAAAGTAGGTTTCCTGGCTGGCAAGCTGGCTGCAGGAGTCGGCAAACTCCACAGAGTTCATATCCTGGGCGAGGATCTTCACGGTACTGCTGCACGTATGCTGATTGGCGAGCACTCGTTGTTGCAGGTCTTCCTTGAATCCGCAGATTCCAAACTCGGCACAATCACCGTAGTAGTCCGCATTTTGCGCGGCCGCAATCCACACACTTTGCCCGGTGCTTTGCATGTCATAGCGATCAAGTACCAGTTGTGTTTCCGCAACAACGGTGTTGTAGCTCGGGCTGGAGGTGTGCTGAAGGAACCGTGTGAGCTCGCGGGCGGCATTTTCTTGCATGAAGAGCGCTTCGGTACCCAGCATCCAGTCAGAGCGGGCAAAATTGCCCAGTAGCTGCATCAGCTGAGTATCATTTTTGGTGGCCTCGATAAAGCTGTTGGCATAGTGACCGCGAAACAGCACGGTAAAAATCCCGTTGACGGACGCACGCATGCTCGAGATGGCTGCCGCCTGCTGATTCCATCGCTGTAGCCACTCCTTGACCACGGGCAGGTAGCGCGCGTTTTCTTCCGCACTATCGATCAGCACGATCGCATCCACGGTGGCACTTCCGTTACTGCTGGATATTGCATAGAAATCCGGATTGGCGACGAAGGTGTCCAGCGCGCTCACCACAGAAGCGTGCGTACTGGCGGGAATGCTCACGTCGTTTGGATAGTTGTATTCAAGGTAATAGCCCGTGCGCAGAAAGTAGAACAGCTTGTTGATGCGGCTATCACCATCCGCAGCGCGGTAATTCGCCGCCATCTGCTGCGCTGCGTTGGCTACGGTCACCATTTTTTGTGCGGTAAAGCTTGCAAAACTTGTGCTGTTGCCCTCGTAGAGGTCGTTGATACAACTGCCCTCCAGGGTCAATATATGATCAACCAGGGCCTGGCCGCTTTTCTGTGCATATCCTTCCGTGTCACAGGTGGCCAGTGGCTCGATAGCCATGGGCGAGACCAGTAAGGGGGAAGTCTGAGTATTTTCCTGGGTGTTGTCTTGTGGGTTGTCTTGTGGGTTGTATTTCGGTTCAACCGGCGCGATTACCGGGGCCCTGTCAGCCGTGCTGAGGGCGGGGGTGGCCGGCATGGGTGAAGCATTTGCCTGTGCGGCAGTCGCGAATAGTGCGACCGTAAATGCGGTAGCGATACGGTGTATCGATGATCTCGGGTGATTATTTTTCATGTTTTCCCTTTGTTATCAGAATTTTCTGCGTCTGGGCGTGTCTGTTATTGCTCAACGCATGGTGTTGAGCACCTGGGCCCATCTCGTTATCTTGCCGAATAAGTTTTATTTGGCACGCAAAAACATATCATTGAGACCAATAAGATTTATGGCGCAGCGCACAGTTTCGCCGATGACTGGCGTGTTAAGCCCCGTGTGTGCCGGAGCCCGTCGCGGATGTAGTGCAAGCGAGTAGGAGGTGCACAGGGAGTGAGCGGAGTGGAGCGGACGCGGCAGGGATAACGGGCGCAAGCATGCCCGTCAAAAGTCGATATTCCTCCCGCCAGCCAGCATAGGCAGGGGAAAACCCGCCAAATCTGCATATTATTTAGGCGCAGGGTGCCTTGTTGATTTATGGAATTCCTTTTCCATTCCGGGGGAATTGCCTATCATTCATGAATGAACGGTCAATTTCAGTCTACAAATTCACGGACAGCTAAGGTCGGAAGTATGGATAAGGCAAAAGAGAAGGTTCAGCGTTTTCGCGCCAGAGAACAGCGTATTCTGGATGCGGCACTGGAGCTACTGCTGGAACACGGTGAAGAAAAGGTTACCGTGGAACAGATCGCTGAACGGGTGGATATCGGTAAAGGCACCATCTACAAGCATTTTATCTCCAAGACCGAGATCTATATGCGCCTGCTGATGGATTACGAAAAGTCCCTCACCGAGCGCCTCAAGAGTGCGGTGGCCACCGCGGAACAAGGCGATATTACCGCGCCAGCGCGGGCCTATTTTGAGTCGCGCATGGCTGACCCGGCACGGGACCGGCTGTTCCAGCGCCTTGAGGAGAAGATCATTGCCCTGAACCTGGCGCCGGAGATGATTGCCGAGCTGCACGCACTGCGAAACTCCAATGCGTCGGCGCTGAACCGCGTGTTTGAGCGACGGATGGAGCAGGGGGTACTGAAGAAAGTACCAGCCTACTATTACTATTCCACCTACTGGGCCCTGGTTCAGGGGGCTGTTGAGCTATATCACTCCAAGTCTTTCGCCGATGTCATTGAAGATCGCGAAGGATTGATGGAGTTCATCATGGATGTGGGTGTACATATCGGCGATATGTCCGGGCGCCGGGCAACGGGCTCATCCCCTGTAGAAGAACAGGCGCCGGCACCATCCAATACACCGGGTAGCAGCTTTGGCTGAACCACTCTTCAAACAGCTTGAACAGTTGCAGCAGCAATTCCGTGGCCACCCGCCGGTGGCCCAGTGGAATCCTGACCTTTGTGGTGACATGGACTTGGTCATTCAGGCCGATGGCCACTGGATCCATGAGGGCACAGAGATCAAGCGCCAGCCGCTGGTGAATCTGTTCGCCAGTATCCTCAAGCGGGAAGGGCGCCACTATTACCTGGTCACCCCAGTGGAGAAGTGGCGCATCCGTGTCGAGGATGTGCCGTTTTTGATTACCCAGGCCGCTCGTGACGACGACAAAATCCTGTTTACGACCAATACCGGTGATATTGTCGCGCTTAATCAGGCGCACCCGCTGATACTCAAACCCTTCGGCGATCCTCCCCAACCAATTCCGTATATTGAAGTGCGCGACGGTTTGCTCGCGCGCATGTCTCGCGATGTGTACTACCAGCTGATCGATTGGGCGGATCCCCGATCCCCGCAAGAACCACCTGCACGCCTGTGCCAAATGTGGTTGAAGAGTGATGGGGAAGAGTTTTTACTCGGCGAGTATTGATCGCCGTTTGGCGCCGCCTATTTGTCCGTTAAAATCCCTGTCTCAGATTCAGCTTCAGAAATTGATGTCATCTGTCCTGCTTTCGTGCGGGGTAACATTTATGTCATACACCTGTAGCCACAAAAAACCACTGACACATTGCAATAAACCTGTAGCGATTCAGAAATATATTCTTCATACAGCAAGCTCGCCGGTTGATTTCCCTGCCATTCGCGCACCTTAAAATATTTTGTAACACATTCGAAATAGTCCCTTCCTAGACTCCCCCTCGCGGAAACACCTTGGCGCATAAGAATTTTTAAATTGCGAAATACATTACTTCATCCTTGTTAGGGGGATTCATGAAACTTGCATCCAACAAGCTGCTGCTCGCAGCTGCGATCTCTGCGGTACTGGCTGGTTGTGACAGCGGTGGTATCAACATTGCTCCGGAAAATAACGACAACTCTGTAAATAACGGCGGCACCAACGGTGGTAGTACCAACAATCCTTGTGCTTCCTACGAAAAGGCGGGTTCCGTTAAGCAGGGTGAGTTCGACTCCGCTACAGGAAACTGTACTTACAACGCTGCATTCGTTGATTCCGGCAACCCGCTGACTGTTGACCTGGTAATCTCCAAGCTGGATAACGGTGGCTCTCACATTTTTGAAGGCAGCCTGTTCGTAGGTAACAACTACGACGACGACATTACTATGGCCGCCGCTGGCATCGTCGAAGGTGGTGACGGTGCGAAGCTGACCGTGCAGGCTGGCGCAACTGTTGCGTTCCCTAACAGCACCAAGTTCATGGTTGTAAACCGTGGTTCTCAGCTGAATGCGGTAGGCACGGCCCAGGACCCAATTACTTTTACCTCTCTATCCGACGTAGAAGGCACTGTTGGCCCCGAAGACGTTCAGCAGTGGGGCGGCATGGTGATCAATGGCTTCGGCATCACCAACAAGTGTGCCTACGACGCTGAAATGAAAACCTCAGAATGTCACGTACTGGCTGAAGGCGCCGCTGGTAAAGATCAGTCCAACTACGGTGGTGACAACAACGACGATAGCTCTGGCCATCTTGAATACGTGCGTGTTAAGCACACCGGCGCGGAAGTCGCTAACGGTGACGAGTTGAACGGTATCACCTTCAGCTCCGTTGGTGCCGGTACCATTGTGAAGAACCTGCAGGTTTACTCGACGTATGACGACGGCATTGAAATGTTTGGTGGTGCGGTCAGCTTCGAAAATTACCTGGCTATGTACGTCCGTGACGACTCCATTGATATCGATGAAGGCTGGAGTGGCTCCATCACCAATGCCCTGGTGATCCAGAGCGAAACCGATGGCAACCACTGTATCGAATCTGACGGTATTGGCTCCTACAAAGATTCCAACGATTACACGGCGCTCATCGCCGCTGGCCTGAACAGCCGCCCGGTCATTGACGGCCTGACCTGCATCATCTCTGCCCAGTCCGAGGGTACCCACGATCCCGGCGCTGGCTGGCGCTTCCGTGAAGGCATCTTCCCGATGATCACCAATTCCATGGTTATTGGTTCCTTCGCCGCCGATGAAAATGGTGCGGAAGGCAGCAACTACTGCCTGCGCGTTGACAGTGCAGAAACTGCTGCAGCACTGGAGGCCGGTACCGAAGCCGCCATTACTTCCAACATCTTCGCTTGTGCCGACAAGACCAAGGGCGGTCCGATCGGCGCAGATGATCTGGAAACCTGGGCAACTGCCAATGGCAACCTTTTCGCTAATGTTCCCGGTGACGTTGCCTTGAACCCGACTGCTGTCGCTGATACCGGCCTGCAGCTGCTGGAAGGCACTCCGGCTGTGTTCTCAATTGATACCGCCAGCATGATGGTGAACGATGCTGCGGTTGGCATTTCCCCGATCGAGCGCGCTTACCTCGGTGCCCTGAGTGCCGGTGACACCGACTGGACGGTTGGCTGGACCTATGGCCTGCATGAAGGCAGCCGTGCGCAGCCACTCTGGTTCGAACAGCAGTAAGTGCTTGGCTGGTCAGGGGCTTAGCACCTGACCTGAGGGGCGCCGCCTTCACAATCTGGAGTCGGCGCCCTGCTTGATTTTGAGTTCAGGAACGATATGAGGCCTGGGGAATGAAAAAGAATGAAGTGTTTCAGAGAGCGCCGCTGGTACTGGCTATCGCCACGGCCTCCGTCATTGCTCCTAACGCGATTGCACAGGTAGAAATGGATACGATTGCTGGGCCACAGGCTCAGCAGCTTGAGGAAGTATTGGTTCAGGGCCGCCTGAAGGACGCAGCAGAAATGCTGGTGAGCGAGCGCCTGGAAGAAGAAGTGGTCACCGACATCCTCGGTTCCGAAATGATTGGCCGGGTAGGGGACTCCACCGTTGCTGCCGCACTGCGGCGTGTGTCTGGCCTTTCCCTGATCAGCGATAAATTTGTTTACGTGCGTGGCCTGGGCGAACGCTATTCGAGCACCACATTGAATGGTGCTACCGTGCCGTCACCGGATTTAACGCGCAATGTGATTCCGCTGGACATTTTCCCGACGTCTGTGGTGGACTCCCTCGCGGTGCAGAAATCCTATTCCGCCGACCAGGCTGCGACCTTTGGTGGCGGCAATGTAAATATTCGCACCAAGGGTATCCCTGACGCGCTGACCTATTCCATCGAAATTGGCAGCGGCATGAACTCGGAAACCGAAGGTGAGGTTCTGTCTTATGACGGCGGTGGCGACGACAGCTTCGGCACCGACGACGGTACGCGTGCGTTACCCACGGAACTGCAGCAAGCGCTGCAGCGCTTCAAGGGCCGTCTCGGCGTACAGGATATTCGTAACGTGCTGGAGCTGGAGGGAAATGAATACGGGTCTGCGGCCGAAGCAATTGCCGCTGCACAACGGCTGAATCGCGAGCTGGCATTAAATCTCAATCGTGACATTGCCATCGAGGAAGAATCCAGTACCCCTGACCTGGATGCGAAAGCTAGTGTCGGTAACCGCTTCTACATGCGGGATGATTGGGAAATTGGTTTTCTGGCGGGTGCTTCTTACAAGAATCGCTGGCGTGAAGAAGAGACCACCAAGCGCTCCTACGGTTTGCCAGAAGAGGTTGTTGACGTAGAAAGCACCTCTACTTACTCCGTTGATTTGAGCGGTAACGTCAATGTGGGAATCCGGTTTGCGGATGAGCAGGAGGTCTCGTTCACCAACCTGTACCTGCGTAATACGGACGACGACACCGCTATACGGGATTTCTTCAACGAGAACCGTCAGGTATCCGATGGCCGCGGCTTCCGTGAATACACGATTAAATACGAAGAGCGCGATCTGCTGGTGCACCAGGCCAAGGGCCGCCATTCTGTTGGTCCCGCCACCAAAGCACTGATTCCGGGTGGCCTGCTCAATTGGGCACCTGAAGCGCTGACTATTGACTGGTTCTACTCGGATGCTACTGCGCAGACTGATATTCCGAATGAGGTGACAGTTAACGCGGATACAGTGACCAACGCGCAGGGAGAAACCGTTGCGTCCAGTGTCAGCACGGGCGTTAACAGCTCCGGGTTCCGTTTTACCGCGCTTGAAGATCAGGTGCTCAATTACGGTTGGGGCACCACGCTGCCTCTGGTATTCAGCCGGTCGACGCTCGAGTTGAGTGGTGGCTTCGCACGCACCGAGAAGGCGCGCACCTACAAGCAGACAGAATTCCGCCTTGGCGTGCTGTCTGCGGACGACGCTGGCAGCCTGGAGGGAAGTCTGGGCGACGTTTTCGGCGATAGCCAAGTCACCAACCCGGACAACGACTATGTATTTGACCGTGCTGGCGCAAACAACCAGAGCTATATTGCAGCAACGCTGACGGATGCGGCTTTCGGTAAGGTGGACTGGACCCTGAATGAGACTTGGCGTGTGTCTGCCGGTGCTCGTTGGGAGGAGTACAACCAGGTGGCTCTGGATTGGAACCCCTACGGATATACTCTGGATGATCCGCAGATTACCAGTGATGCCGACGAACTACTGGACGCGACCTATACGGATGACGCGGTTTATCCGTCTCTGTCTCTGACCTATATGGGGTCTTTGTGGGCGGAAACGTTCCAGCTGCGTTTAGGCGCGAGTAAAACCGCTGTACGCCCGGATTTGCGTGAGATTACTGACGCAATCTATATCGATCCGATTACGGATGAACAGATCAAGGGTAACCCCAACGCACGCCCATCTGAAATCACCAACTTCGATGTTCGCGGTGAGTGGTACTTCGACAATGGCGACAGCTTGACGCTAACGGCGTACTACAAGGACATCATGGATCCGATCGAGTTTTTTGAATTGGCCTCCAGTGATACCAATACAGCCCGCGAAATCATCAATGCGGAGTCTGGTGAGATAACCGGTGTTGAACTCGAAGCACTGAAGGCGCTGGGTTTCTTGGGTGAATTCATGGATAGCTTTTTTGTACAGGGCAATCTGACCGTTCAGGAAACCGAGCTGGTCGCAGGCACTGAAGCAGACGCGCCAACCAACCCGGTACGGAATATGTCTGGCGCTTCTGATTATGTCGTGAACATGCTGGTTGGGTTTGACTCACCGGATGGTGCGCATTCTGCAACGCTCGGCTACAACGTTTTCGGCGATCGGCTGTACCTGGCTGGCCGCAACGGCGCGCCGGATGCTTACGAGCTTCCGTTCCATTCTCTGGATCTGACCTACGCCTGGTATCCGACCGAGGAGATTACCATCAAGGCGAAGATGCAGAACCTGTTGGATGAGGCGATTGAAATCGAGCGCGCGAATGTGATCGTGTTTGAGGAAAAGCCCGGTCAGTCCTTTGCGCTGAGTGCCCAATACACGTTCTAATCTGTTGTCATACAACGTAAGCACCCTCGAGGTAGCAGAGCGACCGAACCAGCAGGGCATTACGTGATCAGCCGGGCACTGGAATCAGTGTCCGGTTTTTTTCGTTCTGGTGTTTGGGAAACTAAAAAGGGCACCGCAGGTGCCCTTGAAAACTGACTGTTCCCGATTACATGTTCGGGTAATTGGGGCCGCCGCCACCTTCCGGCGTGACCCAGACGATATTCTGGGTGGGATCCTTGATATCGCAGGTCTTACAGTGCACACAGTTCTGTGCGTTGATCTGGAAGCGTTTACTGTCGCCTTCGCCAACTACCTCATAGACCCCGGCAGGGCAGTAGCGCTGCGCGGGTTCGTCGTAAATCGGCAGGTTGTGGTTCAGCGGAATGTCACTGTCTTTCAGGGTCAGGTGACAGGGCTGATCTTCCTCGTGATTGGTGTTGGAGATGAACACCGAGGAAAGCTTATCGAAGCTCAGCACACCGTCTGGTTTCGGATAGTTGATCTTCTTGCAGTCCGCCGCGGGCTTCAGCTGCGCGTGATCCGCCTTGCTGTCGCTCAGGGTCCAGGGCAGCTTGCCCTTGAACAGGTTGATATCGATAAACGCGTAGGCGGAGCCAAGGATGTTGCCCCACTTGTGTTGCGCCGGTCCAAAGTTGCGCTGCGTGTGCAGCTCTTTCCAGGCCCAGCTGTTCTTGTAGCGTTCGCTGTAATCCGTCAGCTCGTCACTGGCGCGTTCACCGGAGAGGGCTTCCGCCACAGACTCCGCCGCCACCATGCCCGACTTCATCGCGGTGTGGTTACCCTTGATCTTGGCAAAGTTCAGGGTGCCGGCGTCGTCGCCGATCAGCAGGCCGCCGGGGAAGGTCATCTTCGGCTGGGACTGTAGGCCACCCTTGGTAATTGCGCGCGCGCCATAGGCCACACGTTGTCCGCCTTCGAGGTATTGCTTGATCACCGGGTGGTGCTTGTAGCGCTGGAACTCATCGAACGGGCTCACGTGGGGGTTGCTGTAAGACAGGTCGGTGATCAGGCCGACCACGACCTGGTCGTCTTCCAGGTGATACAGGAAGCCGCCGCCGAACGAGCCGGATTCGTCCAGTGGCCACCCTGCGGTGTGTACCACCAGGCCCTGCTTGTGCTTGGCGCTGTCGACCTTCCATATTTCCTTGATGCCGATACCGTAGTGCTGTGGGTCGCGGTCGGCATCGAGGGAGAACTTGGCAATCAGCTGCTTGCCCAGGTGGCCACGGCAGCCTTCAGCAAACAGGGTGTACTTGGCGTGCAGCTCCATGCCCTGCATGTAGCTGTCTTTGTGTTCGCCGTTCATGCCGACGCCCATATCACCGGTGGCGATACCTTTGACGGAGCCGTCTTCGTTGTACAGCACTTCTGCCGCGGCGAACCCTGGGAAAATCTCGACACCCAGGGCTTCGGCCTGCTCGGCCAGCCAGCGGCACAGATTGCCGAGGCTGATGATGTAGTTGCCTTCATTATGCATGGTACTGGGGACCAGCATATTGGGGACCTTGAGGGCACTTTCCGGGCCGCGCATGACGTAGATGTCATCGCCTTCAACCGGGGTCTGCAGCGGCGCACCACGTTCCTTCCAGTCCGGGAACAGCTCGTTCAGTGCGGTGGGTTCGAACACCGCGCCGGAGAGAATATGTGCGCCGACTTCGGAGCCTTTTTCGACGACACATACACTAATGTCTTCATTGATCTGGCGCAGTTTGATCGCCGCGCTAAGTCCGGCAGGGCCCGCGCCGACGATGACTACGTCGTACTCCATTGACTCGCGTTCCACAGGTCTCTCCTCAAAGTGTGTTTGATTATTCACCGGCCGAATTATGGCAGGTAATTTTTTGATTTCTCGATTATATCGGGCATTGCGTGACCGAACCAATTGCGGAAGTTTTCATTTCCGCTGGCAAAAGCGGCGTAAATCGCCGGTTTTTTGCCGGCGGAATAGGGCGCGCTTATGGCCTGAAATTGATCCTGTGAATGGCTGCTACGCTTGCTATTCAACTATTGATTTTGCTTAGTGAAAGGGCCAACATACACGCCGCTCAAACAACTGTTTGAACTTGTGGCCGGTATACCGCTGCTGACAAACGCCCGCCAGGCGCGGGGTTGGCAGAGCCGCCACAGTACTCGGCTGGGAGGCTGCCCGAGTTACCCATGGCGCCCCAGAGCCACTCTGGCGATAGGGCAGCGACTTACAAATAGACTACTGAGACGGGATTTTCATGAAAGTTCTTGTAGCTGTGAAGCGCGTTGTTGACTACAACGTGAAAGTTCGCCCAAAAGCGGACGGTTCAGACGTGGACACTGCCAACGTCAAAATGTCCATCAACCCCTTCTGTGAAATCGCTGTAGAAGAAGCGGTGCGCCTGAAAGAAAAGGGTGTGGTCAGTGAAATCATCGCTGTATCCATGGGCCCGAAACAGTGCCAGGAACAGATCCGTACCGCGCTGGCGCTGGGTGCCGACCGCGGCATCCAGGTTCAGACGGATGCAGAACTCCAGCCGCTGGCGGTCGCCAAGTGCCTGAAGGCGATCGTCGAGAAGGAAGAGCCACAAATGGTCATCCTCGGCAAACAGTCCATCGACGGTGATAACAACCAGACCGGGCAGATGCTGGCCGCACTGACTGGCATGGGGCAGGGTACCTTCGCTTCCGAAGTTGCCGTTGAAGACGGTGCCGTAAAGGTTACCCGCGAGATTGACGGCGGCCTGCAGACCGTCGAGCTTCAGCTGCCGGCCGTAGTCACCACCGACCTGCGCCTGAACGAGCCGCGTTACGCCTCCCTGCCCAACATCATGAAGGCCAAGAAAAAGCCGCTGGATACCACCACCCCGGAAGAGCTGGGTGTCGACATCGCACCGCGCACCAAGACCCTGAAAGTAGAGCCGCCAGCCGAGCGCCAGGCGGGTATCAAGGTGTCTGACGTTGCGGAACTGGTCGAAAAACTGAAAAACGAGGCGAAAGTAATCTGATGAGTATTCTTGTAATTGCAGAGCACGATAACGCCGAGCTGAAAGGCGCAACCCTGAATACCATCGCCGCGGCCAAGGCCATCGGCGGCGACATTGATGTGCTGGTCGCTGGCAGTGGCTGTGCCGCAGCTGCAGAAGCCGCAGCCAAGGCGGAGGGTGTCAACAAGGTACTGCTGGCTGATAATGCCGCTTACGAGCACCAGCTGGCAGAGAATGTGGCCAAACTGGTTGCTGACCTCGGCAAAAGCTATAGCCATATTCTGGCGCCGGCGACCACCACCGGTAAAAACATGCTGCCGCGTGCCGCGGCGTTACTGGACGTGCAGCCGATTTCCGACATTATCACGGTCGAAAGCGCAGATACCTTCAAGCGCCCAATCTATGCCGGCAACGTGATCGCCACGGTTCAGAGCTCGGATGCCATCAAGGTGGCGTCTGTGCGTACCACTGCGTTCGATCCGGTAGCGGCCGAAGGTGGCAGCGCCGCTGTTGAGGCTGTCGACATTGTGGACGATGCGGCACTGTCCAAGTTTGTGGGCGAGGAGCTGGCAGAGTCTGACCGCCCGGAGCTGACCGCAGCGCGCGTGGTCATTTCTGGTGGTCGCGGCATGCAAAATGGCGAAAACTTCGAGATGCTGAACAAGGTCGCGGACAAGCTGGGGGCTGCGGTTGGTGCATCCCGCGCTGCGGTGGATGCTGGCTTTGTTCCCAATGACATGCAGGTTGGTCAGACTGGCAAGATCGTGGCCCCCGATCTGTATATTGCTGTTGGCATCTCCGGTGCAATCCAGCACCTGGCGGGCATGAAGGACTCCAAGGTCATCGTGGCCATCAACAAGGATGAGGAAGCACCGATCTTCTCGGTGGCGGATTACGGCCTGGTGGCCGATCTGTTTGATGCCGTTCCGGAGCTGGACGCAAAGCTGTAACTTGCAGGTAGTAAACTGCGGGAACACAAAACAGGCGGCGCAAGCCGCCTTTTTTGTGCTTTGGGTGCGGAGGTAGGCGCTCGATTTCACTGTCCGGCCGGTCAAATTTTGACCTTTCCGGCCGATAACATTGCCTTTCCCGTTGCGAGCCCCGAGAATAGGCGCCCAATAAGTTGAATCATGCTGTCTGTGGTACAGCCGGGACGGGATTTCATCATGTCTTTGGTAAAGCGCACCTTATCTACCGCTCTGCAGAGCCCGGCCGCGCCGGGTGGTACTGCGGCACGACGTAGCCTGATGGCGACGGTTGCGGTTGTGGCTGGCTGGCTGGCGGTGAACGTGATGGCCTACGGGCCGCTAATCGCTCCTGCGGAGCCCGATGGTGGCCTGCTCGCCGAACGGAGCAGCCGCAACACCGCAGGCAACAGTCAGGCGGTATCGCTTCCATCTACTGCATTTTTTGGTGTGGCCGCGGTCAAATCAACGGCGGAGCCTGAAATCGATCTCGCCAATATCCCCATTACACAATTGAATCTCGTCCTGTCCGGTGTACTGAGCAGCAGCGTGGATGATAAAGCCAGCGCGCTGGTGGCCGAGCGCGGCAAACCGGCAGAGCGCGTTTTTGTCGGTCAAAAGCTACCGGGTGGCGCAGAGGTCTATTCCGTCGAGGTGGATCATATTATCCTTCGACGCAACGGTCAGATGGAAAAACTGACCTATCCGGACGCCGATGGGCGCCCAACGGTTCCCAAGCAGTATGCGAATTATGCACGGCAGGCAGCCAAGGTCATCGGCGCCAATTCGGGCGCCAGCCGCGCTGATAAGCAGGAATCGATTCGCGAGCGCCTCGAGCAGCTACGTGAAATGGCACGTCAGCGCCAGGGGGGTAACCAGCGCTGACGCGGGGATATATTTGTGCACCAGGGGAAGGGTGCGCTTTCAAGACCTAACAGTTACTGACCAAATAAGAATTAGAGCCAATTACATAATGATGAGCGTGTTTCACCGACGGCTGGTAGCAGCCGCCCTGGGTTTTTTGTTGTCGTTTTCGGTGCTGGCTCAGTCGTCTCCGGAGAGGGTTACTCTGTCTCTGGATAATGCCGATATTCGCGACCTGATTAACTGGGCTGCGGATTTCACCGGCAAAAACATCATTGTCCACCCGAATGTCAAAGGTAAGGTCACGGTTGTCGCCGGCGACCCGATGAGCCATGCACAGGCCTTCGACGTTTTCATGTCGGTGCTGCAGGTGAACGGCTTCAGCCTGGTTGAGCAGGGCGATGCGTGGAAAGTGGTTCCGGACGCGCTGGCCAAGCAGCAGGCGATCCCGGTGATTGATGACCAGACCCGGGCTCCCGGCGAAGCACTCGTGGTCCGCACCGTTCGTGTCGAAAATATCTCTGCGGCCCAGCTGATTGCGATGTTGCGCCCGCTCATTCCGCAGACCGGCCACCTTGCCGCCTATGCGGACACCAACACCCTCATCGTGGCAGATCGCGCCGCCAACATTGACCAGATCGTGCTGCTGATCAAGCAGCTGGATCGCGCCGGTGCGATTGACATTGAACTGGTGCCGCTGGAATTTGCGTCGGCAAAAGAGGTCAAGCAGGTCATCAACGAGCTGCTGCAGGGCGGTGGCAAGCAAGCGGGGAACGATGTTCAACCGCTGCGTATCGCGGTAGACGAGCGCTCCAACAGTATCCTGCTGACCGGAGACCCGGTTACCCGCCAGCAACTCAAGAAAGTAATCGAGCGACTTGACCAGCCTCTGGCCGGTGAGGGCAATACCGCGGTTGTTTACGTGCAGTACGCCAGTGCCACGGATCTGAAACCGATTCTCGAGGGTATGAGCGGCAGCATCCAAAAAACGGAAAAAGACCAGCAGATCGCCGATGTTGAGGTCAGCATCCAGGTCAACGAGGAGCTGAACGCCCTCGTGCTTACCGCTCCGCCGTCCCTGCTGGAGACCATGAAGGGTGTAATTGCCAAGCTCGATGTGCGCCGCGCCCAGGTGCTGATTGAGGCGATCATTGTTGAAGTTACCGAAGGCACCGGCAACAACCTCGGTGTTAAGTGGATTGCCGGCAATGACGACAATGTCTTTGCGGGTTTTGATAACGATTTTGCGGAAACACCGATCATCGACGAGGACGGCAACGTGCTGTCCGAAGTCAACCCGTTTTCCCTGAACCCTGCCAACCTGGTCCGCTCTGGCCTGAATCTTGGTTTTCTCAGTGGCACGGATGTGCGTGTGGCGGTCAATGCCATGGCCAGTGAAAACAATGCGAATATTCTGTCGACGCCGACCATCATGGCGCTCGACAATGAAGAGGCGGAAATCCTCGTCGGCCAGAACGTGCCGTTTATTACCGGTGAACAGCTGCTTTCCGGCAGTAACAATGATCCATTCACCACCATCCAGCGCCAGGACGTGGGCACCACCCTGAAGGTCACCCCGCGGGTCAATAATAACAACTCGGTGACGCTGGAAATCGAACAGAAAGTGGAAAACGTGTTGCCCGTTACCGGCCAGGCCGCGGACATCATTACCAGCAAGCGCGAGATCCGCACCAAGGTGTTGATCGATGACGGCGCCATTTTAGTGCTGGGCGGCCTGATTGAAGACAAGGTCACCGAGATTAACGACAAGGTGCCGCTGCTGGGTGACATCCCCGGTATCGGTCGCCTGTTCCGCAATTCCAAGAAAGACGTCGACAAGACCAACCTGATGGTCTTCCTGCGCCCGCGTATCCTCAGTAACCAGATCGCTGGTTATGAAGAGACCCGCAAGCGCTACCGCGACATGCAGGAAAAGCAACTGCATCTGCGTGATAACACAAGCCGGATTTGGGACTGGAACCGCGGTGAAACTCTGCCCGACCTTCTGCCGCCAGCCACTGGCCTCGAGGCAGAGGAAGAGCCTCTGCCCATGGAGCCTGAGGACGTCAAGTGATGACGGATCTCGCGGTTAAACGTTTGCCGTACGCATTCGCCAAGCGCCATCAGGTACTGCTGGCGGAAGTCGATGGCACGCCGGTATGTCAGTACGTGGCACCGTTGAACCCTACGGTGCTGGCGGAAGTGCAGCGGCTATGTGAAATGCCGCTGGGGGTTGCCGCTGTTGAAGCGGAAGCCTTTCAGGAGGCCTTGCAGCGCCAGTACGAAAACCGCGAGGGCGGCAACCTTTCCGATGTGGAAGGGCTCGGCGATGATCTGGATCTGGCCGCCGTAGCAGACTCCCTGCCGGAAACCGAGGATCTGCTCGAACAGGAAGACGACGCACCCATCGTCCGCCTGATCAACGCCATCTTTGCCGAATCGCTCAAGCAGGGCGCCTCGGATATTCATATCGAAACCTTTGAAAAGCGCCTCGTGGTGCGCTTCCGCGTGGACGGTGTACTGCGCGAGGTGCTGCAGCCGCGTCGGGCGCTGGCCCCACTGCTGGTTTCCCGTATCAAGGTCATGGCCAAGCTTGACATCGCCGAGAAGCGCGTGCCGCAGGACGGGCGTATTTCCCTGCTGATGGGCGGCCGTGAAGTGGATGTACGTGTATCAACCATGCCATCTTCCGCCGGCGAGCGGGTGGTTATGCGTCTGCTGGACAAGCAGGCGGGCAAGATGGATATGCGGCAACTGGGGATGGCCGAAAGCGACCTGAAGGTCATGACTGAACTGCTCGGCCGCCCACACGGTATTTTGCTGGTCACCGGGCCGACAGGCTCCGGTAAAACCACCACCCTGTACGCGGGCCTCGCCAGCATCAACAACCGCGAAAAGAACATTCTCACCGTCGAAGACCCGGTGGAATACAACCTGGAAGGCGTCGGCCAGACCCAGGTGAATACGAAAGCGGACATGACGTTCGCGCGCGGCCTGCGGGCCATTCTCCGGCAGGACCCGGATGTGGTCATGGTGGGTGAGATCCGCGACCTGGAAACCATGCAAATTGCCATTCAGGCAAGTTTGACCGGCCACCTGGTGCTTTCCACCCTGCACACAAATACCGCCCTCGGCGCCGTCACGCGTCTTGTGGATATGGGGATTGAACCCTTCCTGCTGTCGTCCAGTGTGATTGGTGTGCTCGCCCAGCGTCTGGTGCGGGTATTGTGCCCGGACTGCCGCCAGCCCCATGCGGCCGACAGCTTCGAGTGCCGGATGCTGGGCGTGGACGAGCGCGAAGGCGCAACCATCTACCGGCCCGGTGGCTGCGAGAAGTGTAATCACAGCGGCTATCTCGGGCGTGTCGGCATCTATGAACTGGTGCCCGTGAACGAGAAACTGCGTCAGTTGATTCACGATCGCGCATCGGAGAGCGCGCTGGTGCAGGAGGCGCGCACGCTCGGCCCCAGTATTCGCGACGACGGTATGGCCAAGGTCCTTGCCGGTATCACTTCGCTGGAAGAAGTGCTTCGGGTAACCCAGGAGTCTTGAGATGGGTGCATTCGAGTACACCGCGCTCAACAGCGGCGGGCGCAAGAATCGGGGAACGCTCGAAGCCGACAGCGCCAAAGCGGCCCGCCAGCAACTGCGCGCCCGCGGGCTGATCCCGCTGGAAGTCACTGCCGCCTCCGAATCGAGCAGTGCCGGCAGTGCCAGTATCCTGTCCGGTAGCCCGGGGCTCAGCGTAAAGGCACTTGCCTTGCTGACCCGGCAAATTGCCACCCTGTTGCGCGCCGGTATTCCCCTGGAGGAAACCCTCGGCGCTATTGCTAATCAATCCCGCAACCAGAAAGTCCGACGCATCGTTCTGGCGGTGCGCGCCAAAGTGCTGGAAGGGCACAGCTTTGCGCAGGCCCTGGCCAGTTTTCCGCGCGCGTTTCCGAAGCTTTATCGCGCCACCGTGGAAGCCGGCGAACACTCGGGGCACCTGGATGATGTGCTGGAGCGCCTGGCGGATTACACCGAAAACCAGCAGGTCTTTCGGCAAAAGGTCCAGCTGGCCCTGATCTATCCGCTGGTGCTGGTGGTGATCTGTGTGCTCGTGGTCACCGGCCTGATGGTGTATGTGGTGCCGGATGTGATCGAGGTCTTTACCGGAACCGGGCAGCAGTTGCCACTGGCTACCCGGATACTGGTCTCTATCAGTGATTTTATTGCAGCGTGGGGCTGGTTGATCCCGCCGGCGATCCTGGCGCTGGTGATTGGCTGGATTCTGTTGCTGCGCAGGCCCGGTTTTCGTTATCGATTCCACCACCGCCTGCTGGACATGCCCGCCATCGGCTGGCTGGTGCGGGGCGGGCAGAGTGCCCGCTACGTGGGAACCCTGGCGATTCTCACCGGCAGCAGTGTGCCACTGGTGCAGGCAATGGGTATTGCCAGTGGTGTAATGAGCAACGATTACCTGAAAGAGCGCCTGCAGATTGCACAGAAGTTTGTGCGTGAGGGGGGCAGCCTGCGGCGGGCGCTGGAAGATGTTGAATACTTCCCGCCGATGATGACGTATATGGTGGCCAGCGGCGAATCCTCTGGCACCCTTGACCAGATGCTGGTGCGGGCAGCAGAAAATCAGGAGCGGGATCTGCAAGGCGCCGTCACCGCGTTTGTCAGCCTGTTTGAACCCATCATGCTGCTGGTGATGGCCGGTATTGTGCTGTTTATCGTAATGGCCATCATGATGCCAATTATGAATATGAACCAGCTGGTTGTTTGATCGCACCGGCTGGTAAATGACTGGGGGCAGTGGCCCCAAACTCTTTTGTGAGGTTGCAAGATGAAAAAACTACATAACAGTCGGGGCTTTACCCTGATCGAAATCATGGTGGTCATCGTGATTCTGGGTGTGCTGGGCGCACTGGTGGTTCCCAACATCATGGGCCGCACCGGTGAGGCGCGCGTGAAAGCGGCAACCGTGGACCTGCGTGCGATTTCCACTGCCCTGGATATGTACCGCATGGATAATTTTGTTTACCCCAGTTCCGATCAGGGGCTGGAGGCGCTGGTGACCAAGCCCTCCGGCTTCCCGGAAGCCAAGAACTGGAATGAGCCCTACCTGAAAAAAGCGCCGAAAGACCCCTGGGGCAATGCGTACCAGTACATCAGCCCGGGCAGCTCCGGCCCGTATGACCTGTTCAGCCTGGGTGCCGATGGCAAGCCGGGTGGTGAAGGCGAAGCCGCCGATCTTTTCGCTTCTGAGCTCTGAGGCCGGCTCAGGTCACCGCTGCTATGCGTATCGCCGCGCACCGCCAACGGGGGTTTACCCTGATCGAACTGCTGGTGGTGATGGTTATCATCGCCTCACTGGCAGGTATGGCGACGTTGTCCCTGCGCAACACCGATGGGCGCAACTGGACCGGTGAGGTGCAGCGGCTGGCGAACCTGTTACAGCTGGTAGCGGACCGCGCCCTGATCGACAAGGCCCACTATGGGGTGGTGTTCGAGGAGAGTCGCTACCAGGTAGTGCGCTACGATTCCGGCAGTATGAAGTGGCAGGAGATGGATTTTTCCGGCCAACCCGCGGCGGCTAACGCACGTCGCTTCACTGCCCACGAGCTTCCCCCGATCATGCGTCTTGAGGTCCTCTCGCAGACCGAATTGCCCGGTGCCAATAGCGACCAGAACAGTTTCGGCGGTTCTGGTCGCGGCGACGAGCGTGATCGCGCCCGCTCGGGTACGGCGGGTAAAGGTGGTGATAAAGAAATCCTTCCCCAGTTTGCCGCGCTCTCCAGTGGCGAGGTATTACCGGTAGAGATTGGCTTCTTCCTGATGAAAAACGGCGACATCGCACGCGCCGCCATCATTTCTTACAGCAGCCTCTACGGAATGCAGCTGGAGTGGCAGAGCGATGAGTACTGATACTCGCGCGCACCACGCAAGCCTGCGCCGCCAGCACGGATTTACCCTGGTGGAAGTGCTGGTGGCGCTGGTGATTTTCGGGGTTATTGCCGCCAGTGTGCTGAAAACCCTGCAAGACAGCGTTCGCCAGCAGGTCGCCCTGGAAGAGCGCCTTACCGCAAATTGGGTCGCGCAGCAGGCACTGGCCGAAATCCGTTTGCGCACGGATTGGCCGCCGCTGGGCAAAAAGACCGAAAAAATTCTGCTGGGTGACCGTGAGTGGCAGGTCACCGCTGAAGTGAAGAGCACCAATGAGCCGAAGATGCGGCACATTATCGTGCAGGTAGGGTGGCCGGAAGCGGAGCAGCCAATTCTCACCATCGACTCCTGGATGGCACAGTCTGCCAGTGCCCGCACCGAGGGAGGGCGGTCATGAGGCGGCCGCAAAAACCCAATGCGGGCTTTACCCTGATCGAAATCATGGTGGTGCTGGTGATCGTCTCGATCATTGGCATCGGCTCCTATTCGCTGCTCGAAACCTTCTTTACCACCGATCGGGTGCTCACAGCACGAGCGGATGAGATGCGCCGCCTTTCCATGGCCATGTATCGCATGGACGATGATTTGCGTCAGCTCACGGTGCGGCCGGTCAAAAATGCCTACAGCGGCTACGAGCCCGCTTTCCTCGGGGTAACCAGCGAGTTTGAGTTTACCCGCCTGGGCGCGGCAAATCTGACGGGCGAGCCCCGTGGCAATGTGCAACGTCTGCGCTATGGAATTGGCTACGCCGACGAGGATTCAGACAGCCGGTTTGCCCCTGCTATGGACGACGATACTGCCCTGTTACTGCGCAGCCGCTGGCAAGTGCTGGACCGGGGGCCGGATTCCGAACCCATCGCGGAGCCGATTCTTGACGGGGTCATTGATCTCAATTTTCGCTATTACGACCGGGATACCAAGGCCTGGCTCGCCCAGTGGCCTCCGGCCTCGTCAACCACCACACCTGGCGCGATAGACCTGCGCCTGCCTCAGGCACTCGAGGTAACTCTGGTAACCCGCACTGGTGGCGAGATACGCCGAGTGTTTTCGCTACCCGAATATACCGTGGTTGCCGGTGGTGGCAGTTCGAGCAGCAGCGGCGGGGGCCAGGACGACGGCTCCGGGAATGACGGGGGTGGCGACGACGGCAGCGGTGACGGTCGAGGTGGCAGCAGCAGCGGCTCTGATGGGCGCAGCCAGGGCGGTGACCGATGAGCATGGTGGGTTTGCCACAGCAGCGAGGGGTGGCCTTGATCACGGTGCTGCTGGTCATGGTCATCGCCGTGGCTGCCGTAACCCATGCGGTTACCCGCAATCGCCTGGCCATTTCCCGGACCAGTGCCATCCTGGCCAACACCCAGCTCGCGGAATTCGTACACGGTGCCGAGGCCTGGGCCATTATCGCGCTGGAGAAAGATTTCGAGGAAGATCGTACCGCGACTTCAGCCAGTGACAACCTGCTCGAGCCCTGGGCGCAAAAGCTGGTGGAGTTTAATCCGGATAACGGAAAAATTCGCATTCAAATCAAAGACTTAAACTCCTGCTTTAATGTAAATAATTTGGCCGTCACGCGCAGATCCGGGGGCGATTCGGGTGGGGCCTCCGCCGGCGCGGATACCACGGATAGCAAGGTGCTGCAGCGTCTGGTGCGCAATCTTGGGGGCCGCCGGGAAACCGCGCTGGCGATCGAGGATTGGGTAGACCCGGGTGATACACCACTTTCATCCGGTACCGAAGACACGGGCTACCTGGGCCAGGACGTTGCCCACCGCACGCCGGATACCTTTATCACCGACATTTCCGAGCTCAGTGCAGGGCAGGGTATCGAGCCCCAGGAGTGGAGCGCAATTGCACCGGAGCTTTGTGCGCTGCCGGAGTCGGGAACCAGAATCAACGTGAATACGGCTTCCCAGGAGCTACTCTCGGCAATGTACCCCTCGGCGAATATTCCGGGGCTTATCAGCCAGCGTGAGAGTACGCCTTTTGTCCAGATGGGCGACCTCTCCGCATTCGGCATCACTGCGGGTGCAGAATTGGATTTCAACAGCGCGTATTATGTGGCGCATATTGCGGTACAACTGGGCCTCGAGAATCGGCAGTACTGGGAATCGACGCTCAAGCTCGACACCACTACCGGTGCGGTAGAGGTCATTCAGCGTCAGCGTCGCGAATTTTCCGGGCAATATTTGCAGGAATTACTGGGGGATTAATTGAGCCAGGAACTGAAATTACTAAGGCTGCGTGAGCCCGTCGCCGGGTCCCATAGTGGCGATCAGGTGCAGGTGGCGGGCAGCCTGTTGCTGCAATGCTGGCGAGACAACGCCTGGCATGCGGTGGCCACGGATGCGGGTTTCCAGGCAGCATTTCGCAACGGTGTCTCCGAGTCTGGCTGCACGCCGCACACTGGCGACGGCCAGCGTCCAGCGGTGGCAGGCAGTCCGGACTCAGATGCGCTGACCTTCGCGCCGGAAGATCGTGTGATATTGCTGCTGCCCGGAAGCTGGGTGTGGAACGGACTTGAGAACGTACCCCGTGCTGCGCGCCGTCAGAGCAGTGCGGTTGGGTACATGGTAGAGGAGCAGCTCGCGGATGACGTGGACGAGTTGCACTTTATTTGTGAGCCTGTTGCCGGTGATCTGTGCAGCGTGATGGCAATCGCCACCGACAAGCTCGCCGCACTCAAGGGGCAGATCGATCGCCTCGGCTGGCCGGTGGTTGCCGCCGTGCCGGAGTATCGGATTCTTGGGGATACCGGAGCGACTTCGGCCGTCTGGTTTGAGGGCGAGCGCGCGCATTTCTGGCTGTCCGCGGGGAAGGGCCTCTCGGTGGCACGGCCACTGGCCGGGGTCATCGCAGAGAGTCTGTTTGCCGAGGGTGTGGCGGAACCGGAAGAAGCAGGGGAGGCACAGCCGGATGAGCTGGCACCGCTGCGTGTGTACGGCGACCCCTCTGAGCTGGAACTGGCCACATTGGAGCAGTTGACCGAGCTCGCGCCCGTCAATGATGCGCCGGAGGCTTTGTTCAACCCATCGCTGGTAGCGAAGACGCCGGGCAACCTGCTCACCGGGGATTATCAGATCACCCTCGCGTCCGACGCGGGCCCGTGGTGGAAGAAGCCGGCCATTGCTGTAGCGGCGTGCTTTGTGCTGCAGCTGCTGTTCTATATCGGAGCCGGCACCTATTACCAGATACAGGCAGGGCAGGCCGACGAGTCCGCCCGCGCCCTGTTTACCGAGATTTTCCCTGGCGATCGCCCCAGTGCTGATTTGCGGCGCCAGATCATGGGCTACCTCAATCAAGCATCCGGTGGCGGCGGCGAATTTGCCGGCCAGTTACAGCAACTGAGCCAGGTCTGGGCGACCGCAAAGCCGGGTGAACTCAAGCTGCAGTCCCTGCGCTTTGACGGTAATCGGGGCGAACTGGTGTTGCAGCTACGTGCTGCCAACCTCGGTCAGCTCGATGCGGTGGTGGGAAAACTGGGCAGCGGCCAGTTCAAGGCAGAGCTGTTGGCGGCCAATGAGCTCGAAGACGGCGTGTCCGGGCGGATTCGGCTGCGATGAGTGGTCTCCAATTGCAATCCAGCAGCGGCACAATCAGAGAAAATGCACCCAATACTATGAAGCAAACGATTGAACAGTGGCGTCAGAAGTGGGTGGCGCTCCCCTCCAGCGACCAGCGTGCACTGGCACTGCTGGCCCTGTTTCTCGGCGCGATCTTTATCGTCTTCGGGCTGTTCAAGCCGGCGCAGGCCTATTTCGACAACGCCCGCGCAGAAGCGAAACAGTCCCGGGAACTCGTCGCCTGGATCGAACAGCAGCGTCCCCAGCTGGAGCGTGTGCAGCGCAATATGGGGGGGCAGTCGCAGGCACAGGGCACCCTCTTGCAGCGGGTCACTGCCGCGGCGAATAATCACAAGGTGACCATCAAGCGCTTCGAGCCGGAGGGTGATGGTCGTATCCGTCTGTGGATCGACGAGGCGCGCTACCAGGACTTGCAGCCCTGGTTGAACACCCTGCTGCAGCAGCGCTTTGTTATCCGTTCGGTCAGTGTTGACGCGCTGGGTGAAGAGGGGATGGTTTCGGCCAGGCTGACCCTGGAACGTTGAAGGATGTGGCTGCGGCCGGGCGAAGGCGTGCAGCGACCTCCAGGGGCAACCGGTTGATATTTTCTGGCTGAATTTCGCACTTTTGTTCTGATTTTTCGCTATTTTGTGGGGATAATCGATGGGAAAAGAGGCGGAATATCGAATGTTTTTGCGAATGAGTTCGGTCAAGGCACCTTCCTGGCAGCCTCCCGGCAGCAAAATCTGCCCATGAATGGCGTGATTTTCTCCCTATACTCAAGGGTATTGAGAAGAAACAGGGGCGATAACATGCTGCTTCGCGATGCCGAGAGTAAACACCTGATTGATGTCGCCGACATCGTCACCCTTGCCAACCCTTACGAACTGACAGTGGTCGGACGATTTCTCTGGGGTGAGGAAGTTCAGGACCCGGAAGTGTTCGACAAGGCGCAACTGGAATTCCTGTCTGGCGAAGCGCTGCCACGCTGCTGGCATGACAGCCGTTACCGTGACCGGGAAGTTCGCCGTATCAAATGCGGAACGCGCATCGAGGACAGCGACTACTACCAGGGCGCCTGAGAGCGAGCGGCTGGGGCAAACCCGCCAATATTACTACTGCCCATTCCGGGCCGCAGGCCAACCCACCGTCTAACTCGTGGTTTCGTACCAATACCTCCTATACAATACGCGCCAATTTTTCACCGGAAGTGCCGGGGCAGGGGCAACCTGCGCCGGGGCGCCGGTAGGTGCAGTAGTGGAAGACTTGTGTCATGAGTTTTGAGACGTTTGAAGAGTATTCCCTGGTCCTTGGTATTGGCGGCCTGATCCTGTTCATGGTGTTTATCGTGTGGGATCTGGCGAAAGAGTCCAAGGCCGGCCGCTTTGGTACCTTCATTCTGTTTATCGCGCTAGGTCTAGGTTTACTGGGCTTCGTGTTTAAAACCGTTCTGGTCGAAATCATGGGATTGGGCCAGTAAGCCCGTAGCGCCTCCTCAAACCCATCGGTCACAGGGAGCGTTTGCCGGAATTTCTTATGCCGTTATTTGATCACCCCGAACTCAAGGTCCAGAAGGATCGGCGGGTCTGTCGTAACACGGATACGCGTATCGCCAAGTATTCGCGCCGCGGGATGTTGTTCAGCCTGGTAGCCTTCGCGGTAGCGATCGCGATCAGCGACCTCCGTACTACGCACCCAAAATTGGTGCTGGTGCTGGCGATTGTGCTGGTGCTCCTGACCATGATCCGGGGTTACTACGTTTTCCGCTTTGAGAACCTGTATGCGACTGGCCCCAAGCGTTGGCGTCATCGCTATTTTCTGGCCTCCACCCTGGGGGCAGTGTGGTGGGGTCTGATTGTACTCTGTCACGTTTTCCTGCTCGGCTTTACGCCGGCGACACAGTTCCTGTGGATCTACACGGTGGTTTTTTGCGCAAGTGTGGCTTCCGTGTTTTCCCCTTATCACCGTTTTCTCACCTGGTTCCTTGCCGGATCACTGGTGCCCGCTGCCATACAGGGTTTCCTGGCCGCTGACATGCTCGGTGCCATTTACGGTGTACTGACGCTGGCGTTTGTCTGGTTGATGGCCCACCAGGCGCGACGGGAGTCGGAAAACTACTGGGACCGGGTGGCGGCGATGCAGGCGTTACAGCAAAAGGCCAGCAACCTGGCGGCTGCGCGCAAGCACTCAGACGCTGCCGTTGAGGTAACGAACGAGTTTCTGGCCAATGTCGGTCAGGAATTTCGCAGTCAGTTGTCCGATACCCTGGGTGCGTTGGCACTGCTGGAGGGTGACCGGCTGTCTGATCGTCAGCGGGAATGGGTGCGGTTGGCGAAGAATGCCAGCAACCAGCAGTTGAAGCTGGTCGATAATGTGGGGATGTTCACCCGGGTTGCCCGCAAGGACATTCAATTGCGCCGCGCGCCATTCAATCTGGTGCGCACCATGGAGAAAGCGTTCAAATTTGCGGCGCGTTCGGCCCAGCGTCAGCGTCTGGAATTCAATTTCCAGATCAGTGACGATCTGCCGGTAATGGTTACCGGTGACAACCGGAAAACCGCGCAGCTGATCCGCAATCTGGTGGATTCCGCCACGGTTATCGCACAGAGTGGCGAGCTCTGGGGCGAGGCCAGTTTTGAGCCGCTCAGTGCGGAAGAAGGGCAGCTCACGTTGAAGCTCCTGGACAGCGGTGATGGCGAGATTTTGCCGGATGAGTCCGAACTGTTTGGGGCTTTCTCGCGCATGGATACCACGCAGGTCACAACCGGACTCGGGCTGAACATCGCAAAGGGGCTGGCAGAAGCAATGGGCGGTTATCTGCAACTGCACTCTTCTGCGGACGGCAACCGCTATCAGGTGGTGATTAAATTCGCGATAGAACCCAACCAGCGTATTTACCTGCAACCGGATCGCCGGCTGCAGGATACGGATGTTCTGGTTCTTCACCAGAAGGGACTGTTTGTCAGCGGTATCGTGCAGATACTCCAGTCCTTCGGTATGGAAGTGGTCAGCAAGCACTGGGATGATGGCAGTACCGAGCCCATGGACCACCTCCTGCAAGCGATGGATCGGGGACAGCTTGTGGTGCTGGCACCCGCGATGGGTGACGGCCGTATGCTCAGTGGCGTTACCCAGGTGATCAAATCAACCGGAGCGGCGCCCAAAAAATTCCCGCTGCTGTGTCTGGGTGGTTACGGCCACAAACTCGAGTTCGGCCCACTGGCGGCGATCGAGCCTGAAGCGCAGTATCTGGCACGCCCGGTAACCCGCAAGGAATTCCATGACGCGGTGGTAATCCGCTTGTTCGGCGGTATCAAGAAGGCCAGTCGCCGAATTGTGGGCTCCAACGCGGAGGTCAACCGAAAGCGCAAGCTCCTGCTGATTGAGGAATCCCGACAGCATCTAGGGGTGACGGAAGAAATGCTGCAGACACTGGGTTATCAGGTGGAAGTTGTTGCGGCGGTAGAAGATGCGCTGGCGCGTATGCCGGACAACAACTATGACCTGCTGCTGGTAGACTGCCAGCAGAATACCGTACACAGTGCAGAAATTATTGAGCAGCTGCGGCACTGGGAAAGCGAGTTTTCCCCAGACGACCGCTTGCCGATTGTGGCCCTGACCAGTACCACGGAAGAACAGTTTGAAGGGCGCTGCCTGGCGGCCGGTATGGACGACTATCTCACCAAGCCGTTGAGTAAAGACAGTCTCGCGGAAACCCTGGAGCGGTGGCTGGGAGAGTAGGGTGCACTATTGAAGATATGCTTGCGACGTGAATACAAAAGGCCTTTCAACTGACAGGCCTTTTTTCTTATTTCCCTTGCGCACGCTGGTCGATGCGTTTACGGAATTCGTCACTGGTTTCCTTTCGCTCGGAATACCGATCAGTGAAGTAGTCTCGCTTGTCTTTCAAAAGCAGGGTGAACTTCATCAGCTCCTCCATGACGTCCACGATACGATCATAGAAGGAAGACGGCTTCATTCGGTCATCATCATCAAACTCCAGCCACGCCTTGGGCACGGATGACTGGTTGGGGATGGTAACCATCCGCATCCAGCGACCGAGGATGCGCATCTGGTTAACTGCATTGAACGACTGGGAGCCACCGCACACCTGCATGACCGCGAGTGTCTTTCCCTGGGTGGGCCTTACACCTTCCAGCGCCAGTGGGATCCAGTCAATCTGCGTTTTCATGATCCCGGTCATGGCGCCGTGCCGCTCCGGGGATGACCACACCATACCATCGCTCCAGCTGGCGAGCTCACGCAGCTCTTTTACCTTCGGGTGTTCCGCATCGGCGTCATCCGGTAGTGGCAATCCGGACGGATTGAAAATTTTGGTTTCCGCGCCGAGTGCTTCGAGAATTCTCTGTGCCTCTTCCGCCGCCAGGCGGCTGAACGAGCGTTTTCGCAAGGATCCATACAGCAGCAGGATTTTCGGCCGCGCGTCGTCAATGGGTGCCTGCAACTGCGCGTGATCCGTCAGGTGGAAACAGGTGTTATCGAGATTTGGCATCGGGTCAGTGCTCATAGGATTCCTCATTCTCTCTAAACCAGTGGCGGGTGCGATTGGCAAAAGCGACCAGCGACAACATGACCGGAACCTCGACGAGCACCCCAACCACCGTCGCCAGCGCCGCACCCGAGTGCAGGCCAAACAGGGAAATGGCGACAGCGACCGCGAGCTCAAAGAAATTGGATGTACCAATCATGCAGGCGGGTGCCGCAATGTTATGCGGCAGCTGCATGCTACGGGCTGCCGCATAGCTGATGGCAAAAATGCCATACGTCTGGATCAATAATGGAATGGCAATCAGCACGATGGCGAGTGGGTTTTCAATGATGGTCTGAGCCTGAAACCCGAACAGGAGTACAACCGTCGCTAACAACCCGCCAATGGAGAGCGGCTTTACCTTCGCCAAAAATGCATTCAACCTGCTGTGATCATTCGCCGAATCCAGTGCACGGCGGGTGAGCACACCCGCAATCAGCGGAAGCAGAACATACAGCACGACCGACAGCAGTAAGGTATCCCACGGCACGGTGATGTCGCTGACGCCCAGTAGTAGTGCTGCGATGGGAGCAAACGCGAAGATCATGATCACATCGTTGACCGAGACCTGCACCAGCGTATAGTTCGCATCACCCCGGGTAAGCTGGCTCCACACGAACACCATGGCCGTGCAGGGGGCGACTCCCAGAAGAATCATGCCGGCGATATACTCTTGTGCCGTTTGTGGATCCACAAGGTCGGCAAAAATCACGCGAAAGAACAGCCAGCCCAACGCGGCCATGGTGAACGGCTTGATCAGCCAGTTCACCACCAGGGTAAGCGCGAGGCCCTTCGGCTTATCCCCCACATGGCGGATTGAGGAAAAATCCACCTGTACCATCATGGGGTAGATCATCAGCCAGATAAAAATAGCCACGGGCAGATTGACGTGGGCAACTTCGAGGCCCGCAATGGCCTGGAATACCTCAGGCGCAAGATTGCCGAGCAGAAGCCCTGCGAGAATACAAAGGCCAACCCAAAGAGAAAGATAGCGTTCAAAAATACCCACGATCACTCTTCCTCTGTAGACAGTCCGGTCAGCGCTTCACGCAACGTATTACCTCGTTGCTCATCGACGCGTGCGTCCAGCATCCGTTCTACACGGTGCTTAATTTTTCCAATGGTTTGGCGAAACGCCTCGGCCTTGTGCGCATCACTGCCTTCGAGCTTGGAAGGGTCGGACAATCCCCAATGCACTTTAACGGTATCGTTGAGCCAGATCGGGCAGGCCTCGCCCGCAGCGCTGTCGCACACGGTAATGACGGCGTCGGGCGTCCAGCCATCGAGGTCGTCCCACGACTTGCTGGCAAGACCGTCGGTAGGAATGCCTTGCTCGGCGAGAAACTGCAGGGACAGGGGGTGTACCGCACCGGAGGGCTGGCTGCCCGCACTGCGCGCTTCCAGTCGCCCCTGTCCATAGTGATTGGTGATGGCCTCACTCAGAATACTGCGGCAACGGTTGTGGGTGCAGATAAACAAAAGCTTCATGGATTTTCCGTGTTCATTCGTTGGTCGCTCTCGATGGGCAGCAGCGCTCTTCCCGCGCAGGGCGTTGCTGTAGCTGTGCCAGGGCTTGCAGATTGTCGGAGATAAAGGGCAAGTTTTCCGCAAGGGTGGTGTCCAGAACCTGCCGGGCCCATTCTGGTAGTGATGGGTTGAGGCTGTAGAACACCCACTGGCCCTGCCGTCGGTCGTTCAACAGTGCGCATTGCCGCATCTGCGCCAGGTGCCGCGAGATCTTTGGCTGGCTTAGTGAAAGCGCTTCCATCAACTCGCAAACGCACAGCTCCCCTTCATGGGCGATCAGTAGCAGGCTGCGTAGACGGGTGTCATCTGCGAGACATTTGTAAAAGGCGACAGGGTTCAAAGCATGGCTCCGGTTGGTCCGGCGGCATGATATTCGAAAAAACGAATATATGGAATATCGTATGTATTTTGTGTCTGGCCCGGAACGCTGAGGCTTATTGGAGGGGGGCGCAGGTTAGGCGGGACGTGAGGCTGGTGTTGAGAGAAGGCGCCGAGGCGGATCGACGATCCGCCTCAACAGGGACCCGAAAGGAGTCAGATGTCGAACTCTGCCCATACCGGTGCGTGGTCCGAAGGGCGTTCCATACCGCGGATATCGTAATCGATCCCGGTGGCAACGCACTTATCGGCCAGTACTTTCGAGGCCATAATCAGGTCAATACGCAGGCCGCGGCGCGGCTCCCGGTCAAACCCGCGGCTGCGGTAGTCGAACCAGCTAAACAGGTCGTCAGTCTCCGGGTTCTGGGCACGGAAGGTATCCACCAGCCCCCAGTCGTGGATTTTTTGCAGCCACTCACGCTCTTCCGGCAGGAAGCTGCACTTGCCATCGCGCAGCCAGCGTTTGCGATTGGCTTCCCCGATACCAATGTCGAGATCCGTAGGGGAGATATTCATGTCGCCAATCAACAGCACGGGTGCCTGATTGTCGCACTCGGTATTCAGGTAGCTCTCGAGGTCCGCGTAGTACTTTCGCTTGGCTGGAAACTTTAATGGATGCTCGCGGTTTTCCCCCTGGGGAAAGTAGCCGTTCAACACGGTGAGAGGCTGATCTGCACCGATATCAAACTGCCCGACCACCATGCGACGCTGTGCATCTTCCGGATCAGTGGGGAATCCATATTGTTTCTTGATGAACGGGAAGCGGGAGAGCAGGGCAACGCCGTAGTGGGTCTTCTGGCCGAAGTAAATGACTTCGTAGCCCAGGTCGCGAATGACGTCGACAGGGAAGTCTTCGTCGGTCACTTTGGTTTCCTGCAGCCCGATAATATCGGGGGACTGGCTTTCGACCAGCGCCTCCATCTGGTGCAGGCGCGCGCGAATACTATTGACGTTAAAGGATACTACTTTCATTTTCCCTCCCCGGAAATCATAAAAACCGAAGCCCGCTATTCCAGGAAATAACGGGCTCGGTTTGCAATCATTATTGGCCGGTAGCGTAACCGGCCTGTGGTTTGCTCAGCGCAGGCGATCAGTCGAAGTTGGCGACCTGCGGTGAGCTAGCGCGCTTTTTTAGGCCGATAAAGTCCGCCATGATGTAGCCCGCTTCATTCAACACCGGGTCGTCCTCCAGGGTGATTTCCACGGGACCGCCCACGGGCTCGACATCTTCCGACTCGCTCTTCTCCAGCGCCTCAAAGCTCTCATAGGGTTCGAGCCCCTTGGCCTCACGGCGACGATTTTCCAGCGCGAGCATTTCCTGATTCATTTGTTCGCGCTCCTGAATACGAGCCTGTTCATTCAGGGACACGGACTTGCGATTGGCGCGCTCGGTCTGATGATCGAATTGTGCCCGCAGGTAAATGAAGTCCGGGTCGGATTCGGTGCGCTTGTCATGCTTGCGTATCAGGTCAGGCACCATTTCTTTCAGGTTGAAATACTTCGCGTGGCGAACGGCGTGAATACGATCCCAGGGCAGGGCGGTGTCGTACGCACTCTCGCCAACGCTGTCGCTATCGATCAGCTGAGGCATGCTGATGTCCGGTGATACACCCGCGTGCTGGGTGCTGTCGCCGGATACACGATAGAACTTGGATTGGGTAATTTTCAGCTGGCCGTCTTTGAGGGGGGCCATGGTCTGCACCGTACCTTTACCGAAAGACTGATTGCCCACCACCAGACCACGGTTGTAGTCCTGAATGGCACCGGCAAAAATCTCCGAGGCCGACGCCGAGAGGCGGTTGATCAGGACAACCAGCGGGCCGCGGTACATGGCGCGCGAGCGCGAGCGGTTGTGGCGGGAAATCTGCTCGTTGGCATGCCGGATCTGCACCACCGGACCCTGGTCGATAAACAGGTCGGTAAGCATGGTGGCTTCCTGCAGGGAGCCGCCGCCGTTGTTGCGCAGGTCAAGAATAATGCCGTCGACGCCTTCTTTCTGCAGTTCGTCCAGCAAACGCGCCACGTCGCGGGTGGTGCTTTTGTAATTCGGGTCTCTGCGTCGGTAGGCTTCAAAGTCGATGTAGAAGGTCGGCAGGTTGATCACCCCCACCTTGAAGTTTTCCTCGCCGTCGGAGAACTCAAAGATGGCTTTCTTTGCCGCCTGGTCTTCGAGTTTTACCTTGCTGCGCTTGATCAGGATGGTGCGATGGGTACCGTCGCCACCGGTTGGGATGGTTTCAAGGCGTACAAAGGTGCCCGCCGAGCCGCGAATCAGGTCGACCACGTCGTCGAGGCGCCAGCCCACAACATCGACCATCTCGCCTTCTTCATCCTGGCCAACGGCCACGATTTTGTCGTTCGGCTTGATCTTGCCGGTGCGATCCGCCGGACCGCCGGCCACCAGGCGCGCAACCTTGGTGTATTCATCTTCCATCTGCAACACAGCGCCAATGCCCTCAAGGGACAGCGACATACTCATGTTGAAGTTTTCCAGCGAGCGCGGAGAAAGATAATTGCTGTGCGGATCGTACAGGCGGGTGAGGGAGTTCATATACAGCTCAAACACGTCGTCTGAATTCTGCTGGCTGAGGCGCTTGAGCTGACCTTTGTAGCGGCGCTTCAGCAAGTCAGCGATCTCATCATCACTCTTGCCGGTCAGGCGCAGGTTCAGCACGCTTGACTTGAGGCGCTTGCGCCACAGGTCGTCCGCGGCGCTGATGGACTGGGGCCATTCGCTCTTTTCGCGATCGAGCTCCAGAAACTCATCCTTGGTGAAGTCGAACTTCGGCAGCCCGTTTTCCAGCTGGGAGAGAATGTTGTTCAGGCGGTCAGATATGCGCAGGCGGTAGCGGTTATAGATCTCGAAACCGCGGTCCACGTTGCCGGCCTTGAGATCGTCATCCAGCTTGTTGCGCCACTGACGGAACTCGCTGATATCGGATGCCAGAAAATAACTTTTGGTCGGATCCAAACCATCGATGTACTCGTCCCACAGCCCGGTGGACATTTCGTCGCCCACCTTGAGCTTGTTGTAGTGCAGCATCTCGAGCTTGCTGACTATCTCACGGGCCGTGGCACCCTGGTCTTCGTGCGGCTTGAGATCTTCGTTGTCGGCCAGGGAAACTGGCGAAACCAGTACCAGGAGAGAGAAGGAAAGGCCGGAAATCAGTGCGGCTATTCGATTGCTAAGCATAAGGAGTCTCTTTATACGTCCTACATCAAGGCGTCCCACTGTTTATTCTCGGCCGGACGTGGTCTTCCGGAGCAGTGGCGACTTATAGCTTAGGACAAGTATAAAGGCTGAAAGCTCCGAAAGGCATGAATTGCTTCATTAACAAGGCGAAAGGTGCCCTCAATGCGGTGACTTTAAGAATGCTTTACCCGTCAAGGCAGGATAACCGAATCACCGGTTGCCAAATCTGCACAACGAGTGAAACAAAAAATCGGTCATAAAACGGCCAATTAACGTTTATCGGGGTAAATTGCCCCGATTTTGCGCTCAATAGCCCCGTTCTGGCGCGCGTCAGCACCCGTCATCATGGACCAATCGAGGTGAGGCTGGCTTCCGTGTATGACTGATTAACGCACGATGGCCACAGATTTGATCTGCGCCCACAATCTACTTCCGGTGTTTACGGACAGCTGATGGGCGGAGCGGCGGGTGATGCGTGCGATCAGTCGCGATCCCACCGCGTCACTGGGATGTGTGGCGGTGGCTTGAGGTTTCAGACGAAGCAACACCATGGCTGGATCGCGGTCGGCAGAGATCTCTTCTACCTCGACCGGCAGGCGGTTGAGGATGCTGGATTGCGTATCCTCGCCCCGGGTCAGGCTGATGTCCCGTGCGAGCACGCGCACCCGAATCGAGTCGCCGACGGCTTCGCCACTATCCCGCAGCCACAGGCTACCCCCGTCAAAATCCGCTCTCAGCAGATTCCACTGGCTATCCCGCTGCGCGATGTTGGCTTCCAGCAGCACACCCAGATCGTCTCCGAGCGGTACCGGAAAGTCCTCGCGGGAGAGCAGGGCGGTGGCCGGGCCTTCGTTAGTGATGCTTCCGTTATCCATCAGTACCAGGTGGTCGGCAAGCCGCGCGATTTCCTCGATCGAGTGGCTTACATACAGAATCGGAATGTCCAGCGCGCGGTGCAGTTTCTCGAGATAGGGGAGAATTTCCCGCTTGCGCATCTGGTCGAGGGAAGCGAGCGGCTCATCCATCAACAGTACGCGGGGTTTGATCAACAGCGCGCGGGCAATGGCGACTCTTTGCTGCTCGCCGCCAGAGAGCGCGCCCGGTCGCTTCGACAACAGGTGCCCGATCCCCAATAAATCAATAATGCTGCGGTACTCGGCGTCGGACACCGGTTGCCAGGCGCGCTTGCGCGCAAACCGCAGGTTTTGTGCTGCATTCAAATGTGGGAGCAGGCTCGGCTGCTGAAACACAAACCCCAGTGGCCGACGGTGCACCGGCAGTGCCTCTTTCGGTTTGCCCGCGGATTGCCATACCGCACCATTAACGGCAAGACTGCCACTCGCGCAGGGTTGCAGACCTGCAATACAGCGGAGCAGGGTGGTTTTGCCGCAACCGGAGGGGCCGAAAATGCCGGTCACCCCACTTCCCGGTAGATTCAACCGCACCTTCAGGGAAAAGGGCGCGTGGGTGTCGCCACCATCCCGCGACAGGTGGAAGTGACCCTGGATACCACCGCCCGAAACCGGTTCAAACGCCATAGCGCAATCCCCGGGCAGCGTTGCGGTGCTGCAGCAGATACAGCAGGAGTAACACCGCAAAGGAAAATCCGACCATGGCAGCCGATAGCCAGTGTGCCTGGGTATATTCCAGCGCTTCCACGTGATCGTAAATCTGTACCGAAACCACCCGGGTCTCACCGGGAATATTACCGCCGATCATCAACACTACACCAAACTCCCCCACCGTGTGCGCGAAGCCCAGGACGGCTGCGGTAATAATGCCCGGCCTTGCCAGGGGCAGGGTGACATGCCAGAAGGTATCCCATGGCCCGGCACGCAGTGTTGCCGCCACCTCAGCGTGCTGTTGCCCCTGTGCCTCAATGGCGTTTTGGATGGGCTGCACAACGAATGGCAGTGAGTAGAGCAGGGAAGCAATAACGAGCCCCCAGAACGTGAATGGCAGGGTGCCCAGCCCGAGCGCTTCGGTCAGTTTTCCCATGGGCCCATCGGGGCCCATAAAAACCAGCAGATAAAAACCCAGTACCGTGGGCGGCAGCACCAGGGGTAATGCCACCAGCGCACTCACCGGCCCTCGCATCACTGAACGGGTTCGGGCCAGCCATAACGCCAGCGGTGTGCCGAGCAGCAGTAACAGGACAGTGACGGTGGTGGCGAGACGCAGGGTTAACCAGATCGCACCCAGGTCAGATTCACTCAGCATGGGGGCCTTCCTCTCGAGAAGGCGTTACCGCCTGGCTCCTCGCATATCCGTAAGAAGCCAGCAGGGTCGCCACCTCTGCCTCCTGCATATAGCGCCAGAAATCCGCCAGTACGGTGTTGTCTACCGCGCGCGTGAGAATGACCGCGTCCTGCCTGACCGGTGTATGCAGCGATTGTGGCACTACCCAGGCGGAGCCCGCGACGATCTCACCATCGCGCATGATCTGGGACAGTGCGACAAACCCCAGGTCGGCATTGCCGCTGGCGACGAATTGATAGGTCTGGGAAATATTCTCCCCCTGTACCCAACGGGTGCGAGTGCGCGCGTCCAGCTGCAGGTTGTGCAGCACTTGCTGGGCTGCGGTTCCGTAGGGCGCGAGTTTCGGGTTGGCGAGGGCGAGCTTGTCGAATTGCGAGGTTTTCAGCAGTACCTGGATGTTTTCAGGCAGGTTGTTATGCCGCGACCACAACGCCAGTCTTCCCTCCGCGTAGGTGATGCGGGAATCGGGCTCGGCCAGCCCCTCGTCGATGAGACGCGCAGGCTTCTCCTGATCCGCGGAGAAAAACGCATCGAAGGGTGCACCATTTCGGATCTGCGCGTAGATTTTGCCGGACGAGCCAAACACCAGTTGTATCCGTTGCTGGCTGCGCGCCTCATAGCGCGCGACGATGGCCTGCATGGGTACGGTGAAATTGGAGGCGACCGCGATGGTTACTTCCCGCGAGTGGCCTGCAGCCGCGGCCATCATGGTTAATACGCCGGTAACCAAGGCCGCCGCTCGCGCTTTCAGGTTGCGCCCGGCGCACAAGGGACGTCGGCGGTGAGTGTGGAGCTGCCTATCCATCGATCTACTTATTGACCCCAAGAGAAGCCGGTGCATCCGGTATTGGCTCTATGGTTGACGATGTGCCGGCAGTTCGCAACCTCTGCGCGCCCGCTGTTTGCACGCTCGGTGGCGCAGCTGCCTGCGCGGTTTACAGTGGGAAAGTGTCTGGGTTTTAATGGCCCGCATCCGATGAGGTAAGCCACGGCAAGCCGGTTGTAAGAAACCCGCGAGTCGATCGACTCATCCTTATCGTCGCCATCTCTATGCGGCCTTAGAGCCGTGCATTGATATTGCTGCGTATTGACTGAGCCAACAAACGATGCCCGACAACTCTTCTGTGCCCGGTTCTTCTGCGCCCGGTAGTTCCGCGCCCGACCGTTCAGCAAACTCTGCCGGCAGGGTTGCCCAGGCTGCCGATGCCCAGTCGCTTACCGATCCGCAATTTCTGGAGGCGTTACGCAATCAGATGATCCGCTTCGCCACGCTCCAGCTGCGCGATGAGCACCAGGCGGAAGATGCGGTACAGGAGGCGCTCGCGGGTGCGCTCAAGAATGCGGATTCGTTCGCTCGCCAGTCGGCCCTGCGTACCTGGGTTTTCTCGATTCTCAAGTACAAGATTGCCGACATCTTGCGCTACCGTCAGCGGGTTATCGCCACCAGCGAGCTGGGCGACACCGAGCAGCAGGATCAGGCAATGATGGATGGCCTGTTCAACGCCAATGGGCACTGGCACCGGGCCGAGCGCCCCAGCAGCTGGAGTGGTCCGCAAGGTGGTGTCCAGAGTGATCACTTCTGGCGAGTGTTTGATGCTTGCCTGAACGGGCTACCCGAGAAACAGGCACGGGTATTTATGATGCGCGAGTTCATCGAGCTGGAGTCCCACGAGATCTGCAATCAGTTGGAACTTTCCACCAGCAATCTTCACGTATTGCTGTATCGCGCGCGGCTGCGTTTGCGGGCGTGCCTGGAAAACAGCTGGTTCCAGGCGCCGGCCAGCGGGAAAGAAAGCGACACCGGCCTAACGAAAGAAGGAGAGCGCCAGTGATGAATTGTAAACAGGCGACGCAGCTACTGTCCCTGCAGCAGGAGCGCCCACTGAGTCGCCGAGAAAGGTTCAGCCTGCGGTTTCACCTGATGATGTGCAAAGCCTGCAGGAACTTCTCGACACAGATGGATTCCCTGCGCACGATTTCCAGGCACTACGCCAAAGGCGAGCACCCCGCATCCGATGATCGAGAATCGCACTGAACCGACACAGGCAACCGCATTTTCACCCGGCCTTGGCACCGTCGGCGGGCGTCAGGCTTTGGTCGGCATCCCCGTACCAGAACCGGTAGTAGTCCTCGGTAACCTTCTGTTCGATTTCTGAGGCCTCTTCTCGCGGACAGAACAGGGTAATGGTCAGTACATCGTGGCCCAACTCACTGGTGCTGACTTTGATCTTGGGCTCGGTGCCGGCCAGGTCGACCCCCATGCGGCTTTCGATCAATTTGCAGTAGCGCTCGGCAACCTCTTTGAACGATTCGCAGTGCTCCAGCACCCGCTCGGTAATAAACGGTTTGATGTCGAACGGATTTTTGCCCTTGCTCTCGCGCACGATGGAAAACGTGTGCTCGATATAGCGCCGCATAAAGTTCAGGTTCTTCACCGGCTGGGTAAAGAACACATTGTTGGGCACATACAGGGTGGTGCCGGTGTATCCGTTACCGAGACCGTGCGGGTCGATTTCCAACAGCGTGGTACTCAGCCAGTTGTTGTCGATGACCTCCCCGAACTGGTCGCCGATGCGCACCCAGTCGCCGATGGTAAACGACCGCATGCTCGCCTGGTAAAGCCCACCCACCAGACACGCCACCACATCCCGCAGAGCAATCACAATCGCCACGGAAAATGCAGCGATCGACAAGGCAAAGTCGCGCAGCTCGGAAACCCAGATGGCAAACAGGCCGATAACGATGGCCAGGTTGGCAAAGTTGTGCACCATATGCACCCGGCGGCGAATGTCCTGCCGCTGCCAGCTGGAGCGGCGAAACAGGGTCGCCAGCAGGTAACGAACCACCAGCACCACCACAAGGAGGAGCAGGCTCCAGGCCAGTTTGTTTTCGAGGAATTGGTGCAAGACTTCAGTGTTCATCGGGGGCTCGGTAATGCGGTGCAGGTGGTGGCCGTTATCGCCCGCGCCTAGCGCTGGCGTGAGGGTATCCCGAACGGCGGACTGTTTGAAAATTATGGCGTGCCGGAACCAGGCCCGGGTGGAATTTGGCGGGAGTGTATCCGAGTCGATGAAATTGCCGCAACCGGGAGCGACCTGTTTTGTGCATCAACCCCGGGGCAGGGGACCCAACGGAAGCGGCGGCGCGATACTACAGCGGTACTATCCTGAGCGGTACTATCCTGATATTACAACGCCGACCCTAGCTGCGTGCGCCGTACCACCTTCACACCGTCCGCAATCCGTTCACTGGGGTGGAGGACGACGACTTCGCCGGGGGTCACCCCCGACAGTACTTCGGCCATTTGCCCGTTATTGTGGCCAACCTCTATTTCCGTGCGCACCGCGCGGCCACCCATGACCCGAAACAATGCCCAGGATTTCTGGTGGCGGAAGAGGGCGCCAGTCGGTACCTGTACCACATCGTCAGCGCGCCAGGTTTCAATGGCAGCGTCCACCCGGTAACCGTGCCCCAGCCGCGACCAGGTGTCTTTCGGGTCCACAAAATCCACGATCACATTGACCCGCTGCTCTTCAATACCTAGTGCCGAGATCTTGGTAAACCCAAAGGGCTCGATAAGCCGCACCCGCCCATGCAGTGGCGCATCGCCCCCCCAGTTGGTGATCTTGACCGGTGCGCTCGGCTGCACCCGCACGGCATCCCGGGAGAGCAGATCGATGACAATTTCCAGTTCAGCGGGGTTGCCGATTTCCAGCAGCGGTGTGCCCACCGGTACCACGCGCTCACTTTCCTGCAGCAGCCGCAGTACACGCCCGGAAACCGGGGCGGTAACCTGGACGAGCTTTTCCTTGCGCATCAAGGGTGCCCCCGGCTGGGGCTCGATCAAGGCCGCACGGGCATTTTCGAGCTCGCTCTGACTTACCCCTTCGGCGGCGCGGGCGGTATCCCGGGCAGCCTCGGCGCTGTCCAGTGCCAGCTCAATGCGCTCGACTTCCACTTGAGAAATGTGACCCTTGGTCCCCAGCTTGCGCGCGCGCCTGGCGTCAGCGCGGGCAAAATTAAGCCGGGCTTCCGCATCTCGGCGCTCCGCACTGGAAAGCTTCAGAGCCGCCTCGGCACTGCGGATTGCCGCCTGCGCCTGGCTGCGCCCACGCTCGTCGAGGAACTGCGGATGTGTGGGCAGTAATTCCACCAGTGGTGTAGCGCCGGTTTCTACTGCATCGCCCACTTCGCGCTGTATGCGCAGCAGGTAGCCGGTGACCGGTGCCGACACCACAAACACATCGTGCACCCGGGTGTAGCCCTCATCGGAAACGGCAACCTGCATGGGCCCGCGGGAGACCTCGGTCATATCGACCGGTACCGGTTTGGGGGAAAATGCGTAGATAAAGAACGCCAGCAGGCCGAGTACAATCAGCAGACCGGTGATACGTTTGAACAGTTTGTGGCCCATAGCGCTTCTGTGTTTTCCCCCTTGGTCCTACTTTTTTGCCGGGTGCCTGATTCTTTACCGTCCCGCTACAAAGCACCGCTAGCTTACTCCCGGGTTTTCAGTACCGCGATCAGGTCAAGCTGCTGAATACGTCGGTGCACCAGCAGACTCGAGGCCAGCGCCGAAAGCAGCACCACCAGCGCGGCATACCCATAGGTAGAAGGGCTGATGATCAACGGAATTCGGAACAGTTCGGTGCTGAACGACTGCACCAGCGTCCAGGCGAGCAGGTAGCCCAGCAGCGCCCCCAACGGCAGGGCGCACACCGTAAGTAATGCCAGTTCTCCCAGCAGAATATACGAAACCTCCCCGCGGGTCAGTCCAAGCACCCGTAAGCTGGCGAGCTCCCGCCCCCGTTCCGAGAGCGATATCCGTGCGCTGTTGTACACCACCCCAAGCGCGATCAGACCTGCAAACAGGGTATTGAAAAACACAAAGGTGCCGAGGCTTTCCTGCAGTGTTTCGTAAAACGCATCCTGCGCCTGTTCCTGCAAACTGACCCCGGCGACCACCGGGGTGTTCTTGAGTGCGCGGTAAAACGCATCGGTCTGTTCAGGGTCAATAAGCAGGTAGGTGCCGGAAATTACTGCGTCGTCGCGCATCATCCGGTTCATTTCTGCAAGGTCCATGTAGGCGGTGGTGCCCATATAAGTCTTCACGATCCCGCTCACTACCACATCGACCTCGGGGCGCCGCCCGGTACGCACCTCCAGCCGCAGGGTCTCACCGGTCGTGATATCCAGCAGCTCCGCCAGTTTGTCTGACAGCACGATGCCAAAGTCCGGCAGCGGGACAGGGTTCAAATTGGTATCCACCACGCGGCTCAACTCCGCGTCTGGTGTGAGCCCGATAACCGCTTCGCGACGGTTGCGGGGGCCATTGCGCAATACCGCGGGAATTGCACGGAAGGGCTCAGCACTCAGAGCCCCCGGGGCGTGCAGCACATCCTGGACCGCGCGGATATTGCGCGGCTCGACGAAGTTGACCGTCACATCCTGGCGATCAATCACGTTAAAGCTGACGTCCACCATCACCATCATCGCGTCGAGGGAAAAGCTGGAGCCGATCAGTAGCCCCATCGACATAGCGATGCCGATACAGGTCATGGCCGCGCGCTTTGGCCAGCGATAAAGGTGCCGCAGAATCATCCGCGAAGGCTGGTCGATACCGCGGGCCGCCCGTTCGAGACGGTGGGTGAGCGCGCCAAACCAGTGGCCGGAACGGCTGTAATCCGGTGGCGGCGGCGGCACCATCGCCACCGCCGGGTCCAGGCGCACCACCTTACGTACGGCGGTAAAGGTACCGGCGGCAGAAACCAGCACGCTGAAACCGATACCTGCCAGATAGACATCGGGCGGCGCGCGAAACAGAAGAAACGGGAACTTGAAGTAATCCATGTACATGCGCGCCAGACCGTGCCCGAGCCACAAGCCCAGCGCGATGCCGATCACGATACCCAGAGCGGTAATGGCCCCGATCATTTTCAGGTAGTGCAGGGCAACGGTGCGGTTGCTGTAGCCGAAGGCCTTGAGCAGCCCGATCTGCTCCCGCTCGGTATCTACCAGCCGGCCAATGACCACATTCAGAAGAAAGGCGGCCACCAATAAAAAGATGGGCGGCAACAGGCGCCCCATGGTTTCCAGCTGGTCGATCTCATTGGTGAGGAACTGGTCGGAAATCTGCTGATCCCGCCCGTAGGCTCCGGTGGCGCCATAGCGTTTGAGTAGCAAGTCGAGCTGGTCGAGCAGTGCGTCCTGCTGTTCTCCGGTCGAGGTCAGCAGCACCACTTCATTGAATGCGCCGTCCAGATCAAAGGCATTGGCGAGCGCCTCCCGGTTCATCCACAACACCCCGAAGCGTTTCTTGTCTGGCACTATTTCACCGGGCGAAATCGCGTAGACGTACTCCGGGGACAGGGCAATACCGCTGATGGTCAGTTGTTTTTTGGTACCATTGAGGATCGCATGGACGTGATCACCGGGTTGCAGATTGTGGGCCTCCGCAAAGGCCTCCAGCGCGAGCACTTCTTCTTCGCGTACCGGATCGGGATAGCGCCCGCGACGCAACACAAAGTCGTTGATATGGGGCCCGCGGATGACGGGCAGGGACTGTATTTCGCCGATGATCGGTGCGGCGGCGCCCGCGACATCGAGAATCACACCGGCGCGGATACGGGTTTCCGCACGCCGTACACCGGGCAGCTCGGTGATATGGGCCAGCTGTGCATTCGGCGCACGCTTCACCGGCGCCCACACGTCGGCAAAGCGGTAGCGTTCGTAGTAGGCCGCGCGGGTATCGGCCAATGACGCCAGCATACCTTTCGACATCAGGTACATGCCGATCCCGCAGCCAATCACAACCGCAATGGCCAACGCCTGGCCCTTAATGGCCCAGAGGTCGCGCGCGAGCTTGCGGTCCAGTGGTTGCAGAAACTCGATCACCGACCGTTACCAGCTGAGCTCTGCCGGCGCGCAGGGGTGCGCATTGAGTTCGGTGCGCTGTATCTGGCCGTCTCCCATGGTCAGGATTCGATCCGCCATGTTCGCGATGGCCGCGTTATGGGTGATCACCATAGTGGTGGTGCCCAGTTCGCGGTTGACCCGCGCGATGGCCTCAAGCACGACAATGCCGGTTTTACTGTCCAACGCACCGGTGGGCTCGTCGCACAACAGTACGCGCGGCTGCTTTGCGATTGCGCGAGCAATGGCAACTCGCTGTTGCTCACCACCGGACAGCTGCGCGGGGAAATGATCCATTCGTTTGCCCAGCCCCACCAGTTCCAGGGCCTGCTCCGGCGTCATCGGCTCCCGCGCGATTTCCGTCACCAGCGCGACGTTTTCCCGTGCCGTGAGGCTCGGGATCAGGTTGTAAAACTGGAAGACGAAGCCTACATATTCGCGGCGGAACTGCGTCAGATGACGATCATCGAACCCGGTCAACTCGTCCTGGTCGAAAAATACCTGGCCCGCAGAAGGTGAGTCGAGGCCCCCGAGGATATTCAGCAGGGTGGATTTGCCACTGCCCGAAGGGCCCAGCAGCACGACCATCTCGCCGCGCAACACGGAAAGGCTCACCCCCCGCAGCGCGTATACCGTGGACTCGCCACTCCCATAGGTTTTGGTGAGGCCTTCCGCGCGAATCGCTGGATACTTGTCGTCGGTCATTAAGGGCTCCGATTCTCGGAATATTCCAGTGCACTACCCGACAGTTATACCAGTATTTGCGGGAAAAACAGCATCGTCAGGCCCAGTAACAGCATTACCACACCGCTGATACATTTAAGCCAGCGTCCCCCGCGCGCGGATAACTTGCCGCTACCGAGGGCCATGACTGCAAGAGTGACCATCAGCGCATCATCGGCAATGTAGGCCAGAATATACAGCCCCAGATAACCATAATAGGCCGAGCCGCTAAGATCCTGCTGGGCGAGAACCGCGGTGTAAATGGCCGGCAGGCCGGCGGTACACAGCAATTCAATCACATTCACCAGTACCGCCAGTAACGCCACACCGATCATCGAAGCGATGAGCCTGTCTGCGCGCAGCACCTTGCGTGCCCGCGCGTAAATCCCCGGTTTCGCGGACGATGGAATGGCCAGGGTATAGCCGTGGTTACCAGCAAAAGAATCCCGCAAGTTCACGATACCGATCACCACGGCAATGCCAGCCAGCAACCAGCGCAGCCAGTGTGAGAACCCTACCAGTAAAAACAGGTTGAGCCAGGCGGCCATAAACGCGTAGTAGATGGCACCACTGACGAACACAAATGTCCCCGCAATCAATGCCATGCGACGTCGGTCCCTTAGTCGCACCAGAAGAGATAGCAGAAATAACAGCACCCACATTGCACAGGGGTTGAAACCATCGACGAGGCCGAGCGCGATGGTGAAAAGTGGTAGCCCGAGCCGCTCTGCACTGAGGCCGCGAAATCCGGTTTTTGCAGTCGCTTCCGGCCGTGCAGTACCGCCCGTGATCAGGCGGTCCAGTTCCGGCCCGGTGTGTGCCCCACTGACAAAACCCACCAGAACGCGCCCCTCAATCACAAAGGTGGGTACGCCCGGTGGCCATTCACCCACAAGGCGGGAGTGCCGGGCAAGATCTTCTGCCGCGCGCGGATCTGTATCCAATGAGCGATACACGATCTGCAGGTCTGGATAGCGTGTTTGCAATTGCGGCAGATACGCTTTCGCATCAGCGCAGTGGGGGCAGCCATCGCGCACAAATACCTCGAGCGTCTTCGTCGGCGATGCAGTTGCATCTCCGGGTACCGTTGGGGGTAGTCGCGCTTCTGCCAACAGCAGCGGAAAGATTGCCAGGATCCACAACCATCCAATTGTCACGGTTTTCATCGGCAGGCTTGTACTTGAATCATTCGATGTAGTGTTAAATTCAAACCATAGCCGCCCTGGGCGAGCCACCGTGACGGAGGGTATTTCCGTGCCTGGGGTGTGGCAGCTCCTGCCGATATGTACGTTGGAGTGGCACCTGTTCAAGCCGCAAAACAATATGGTTGACCCGGGTGCTGCTATTTTTGCAGGTAATGGATGGTTTCTGCCGCCCTTCACTCGCAGCTAACAACAAAAGAATGCGCAATTCCGCTTCCGACCACATGGATCCGTGGCATCACCTGACCGCAGAGGAGGCCACAACTCGCCTGCACAGTGGACGGTCGGGGTTGAGTGATACCGAAGCTTCCCTGCGCCTCGATCAATACGGTGCCAACACACTGCCTCATCCGCGGCTGACGGGATTCCTGCGTCTGTTCGTCCGCCAATTCATCAGCCCACTGATTTATGTGTTACTGGCGGCGATGGTGGTATCACTGGTGGCCGGAAAGTATGCGGATGCCTCTTTCATTGGGTTGATTCTGCTGCTGAATGCACTGATCGGCGCGCTGCAGGAAAGCCATGCCAACCGCAGCGCCCAGGCCCTGCGCAGGTTGATGGTCATTCGTACACGGGTGGTACGCGATGGCGAGGTTTCGGAAATCTCCGCGGAGAATCTGGTACCGGGTGATCAGGTTTTACTCAGCTCGGGGGACCGGGTCCCCGCGGATATGCGCTTGCTGGAATCCGATGGCCTGGAAGTGGACGAATCGGTACTTACCGGCGAGTCCCTGCCGGTGTTCAAAAATAGCGAATTGCTCTGCGACCCGCGCTCACCGATCGCCGAGCGGATCAACCTCTGCTATGCGGGCACCCTGGTTGCCGCCGGCCGTGGCCGCGCGCTGGTCACCGCTACGGGGTTGCATACCGAAATGGGCAAGCTCAGCCAGACCATGGAAGTCGCACAGGCAGCCACGCCACCCCTGTTCCAGCGTATTGATCGTTTCAGTAAAAAGCTGACCATTGCACTACTGGTGGCCATCGCCGTTTTGGCGGCGATAGAGATTGCCCGCAACACGGATCCAATGGTGATCTTTATGACGGCCGTGGCCCTCGCGGTGTCGGCAATTCCCGAGGGCCTGCCGATGGCCCTGACACTGGTGCTCTCGGTCGGCACACGGCGCATGGTCAAGCGCCATGTGATTGTGCGCAAGCTGGTCGCGATTGAGAGCCTGGGCTCCTGTACCGTGATCGCAACGGACAAGACCGGCACCCTGACCGAGAACCACCTGACGGCACGCAAAATTGCGTTCTGTGACGATGTGAGCGTCACCCTTGATGGCGGTAAATTGCCCTCAGCCGCGGAGTTACCCGAGCATGGCGATACCCGTGTGACACGCCTTGCCACGGTGGCGGCGCTGTGTAACGAAGCGGAGTTACGCCCACTCGACAATGGGGAGTGGCACAGCAGTGGCGATGCGGTGGATCAGGCCCTGTTGGTGATGGCGCACAAGGTGGGTTTGACGCGCCGCGCGCTCGAAGCGCAGTGGCCGCAGCAGGCACAGATACACTACGAACCCGCGCTCGGCTTTGCCGCGACACTGCATTCCAAAGCTCAGGGGCAAGGTACGTTGATTTGCGTCAAAGGCGCGCTGGAGAAACTGCTGCCCATGTGCGAGCGCATGGCCACAATCGATGGTGATCGACCATTGGATACAGACCTGGCGCTATCGGCGATGGCACGCCTTGCCGAGCAGGGCGCACGGGTGCTGGCATTTGCCGATGGGGAGGGCGGCGCGGCCGATCACTTTGTCCCGGAAAACCTGCGCGGGCTATGTCTGCTGGGACTGGTAGGCATGTTCGATCCCTTGCGCCCGGAGGCTGCGGCCGCAATCGCCCAGTGCCGGGCCGCCGGTATTCATGTGTGTATGGTCACCGGCGATCATCCGCGCACGGCGCTCTCCATCGCGCAGGAATTGAGCCTGGCGGACAGCGAAGACAAACCAGTGACCGGCGTAGAGCTGGCGCGGGCGGAGGCACAGGGAGCAGGGGCACTGGATGCGCTCACCGCAGATACGCGGGTTTACGCGCGGGTGTCGCCGGAACAGAAACTCACCATCGTCCAGTCGCTACAGCATCAGGGGCAGTTTGTGGCAGTGACCGGCGACGGCGTGAATGACGCACCGGCACTAAGCAGCGCGCACGTGGGTGTGGCCATGGGGGAGCAGGGCACGGAAGTGGCGAAAGAATCCGCTGACGTTCTGTTGACCGATGATAACTTCGCCTCGGTGGTGGCGGGTATCGAGGAGGGGCGGATTGCCTACCGAAATATCCGCAAGGTGATCTTCTTCCTGATTTCTACCGGCGCAGCCGAAGTGGTGTTGTTTATTCTCAGCACGATTTTCGGCATGCCACTGCCGCTGACGGCGGTGCAACTGCTGTGGCTGAACCTGGTCACCAACAGTATTCAGAATGTGGGGCTCGCCCTGGAGCCGGGTGAAGGCGATGAAATGCGACGACCGCCACGGCCGCCGCAGGAACCCCTGTTCAATCCCGTGATGCTACGTCGTGTGCTGGTGTCGGGCGTAGTGATGGGCGGGCTTGCGTTCACCAGTTTTTACTGGCTGCTACAGCACGGTTGGGAGGTGGAGGCGGCGCGCAACAGTGTCCTGTTGTTAATGGTGCTGTTTGAAAATGTACAGGTATTCAATAGCCGGTCAGAGCACCGTTCAATTTTTCGTCAGCCATTTTTTTCGAACCCGATTTTGTTGCTGGGCACCCTGGCTGCGCAGGGCATCCACATCCTTTGCCTGTATTCACCCTTGATGCAGGAAGTGCTCGGTGTATCACCGGTCAGTGCCGTGCAGTGGACCGCATTGCTGGCGATTGCGCTACTGCAAGTGCTGGCGATGGAGCTGCTGCTACGTTTTACCCGCAGCTGGCGTTAGCCATCGCAGGCACATTGTCATCTATTTCCTCTCAAGAGTGACCGATGGTTCCTACACTCTGAGTAAATAATTGGTGTGCCTACATTAGTCCAGCCACGCAAACGGCGGACTACGCGCGCAGACCTTTCCGCTGGGGGCCATGTGACGGTACAAGATCACGTACTACGGGCAGAGGATCTGGAGTTACTTATCCAGGCCATCCGCGCGCGCGGGCACAAGGTAATCGGTCCAACCGTCAAAGACGGGGCCATCACCTATGGAGAAATTCACACCAGCGCGGATCTACCGCAGGGTTGCTCGGACCAGCAGGAAAAAGGCCACTACCGCCTGTTGCGCAATAACACGCCAGCCTATTTCGCCTATGCCGTAGGCGCGGGCGCATGGAAACAGTTCCTGCAGTTGCCGCGACGCCAGGTGTGGCAGGCCCGGCAATCGGATGGCGACCTGAACTTTGTGGAAGTCATAGACGTCGCACCGCGCGTGGCCTTTCTTGGCGTGCGCAGCTGTGAACTGCACGCCATCGAAATTCAGGACCGAGTATTCTCCGGCGGATCATTCCAAAACGAAAGTTACAGCGAACGACGGGACAACGCGCTGCTGATCGCCGTCAATTGCACTGCGCCCGCGGCCACCTGTTTCTGCACCGCGATGAACACCGGCCCGAGGGTGACGTTACCCGCGGATCTCACCATGACCGAGGTGATCGGTGATGGCGAACACTACTTCCTCATCGGGAGCGGCTCGCAACAAGGCCGCGACATTCTCGGCGACCTGCCGCTGACACCCGCCACGGAAGCACAACGCAACGCAGAAGAGAGCGCTGTGCGCGGTGCTGTACAAAAGATGGAGAGCGGGCCTCGCCAGTTTAATAGCGCTGACGTCAAGGACCTGCTGTATCGCAACTATGACAGTCCGCTGTGGGAGCAAGTTGCAGACCGCTGTCTGTCCTGTGCCAACTGCACCATGGCTTGCCCCACCTGCTTCTGCTCCACGGTTGAAGACAGCACAGACCTCAGTGGTGAGCACGCAGAGCGCTGGGAGCGCTGGGATTCCTGCTTTACCGGGGAGTTCAGCTATATCAGTGGTGGCTCCGTGCGACCGGATACAAAAAGCCGATACCGCCAGTGGATGACCCACAAGCTGGCCACCTGGCACGATCAATTTGGCACTTCGGGCTGTGTGGGTTGCGGCCGTTGTATCACCTGGTGCCCGGTGGGCATCGATTTCACGGAAGAGATACACACGCTACGGGAGATGGAAAAACCATGAAAAGTATGTCCCAACTGTTGCACGAGCACCCATTCTTTAGCGGCATGGATGCGAACCAGCTTGATATTGTTGCCAACTGCGGCGCAAACCATATTTACAACGCCGGTGAATACATTGCCCGTGAAAATGCGCCGGCGGATCAGTTTTATGTGATACGGGACGGGCAGGTCGCGGTGGAATGCTTTGTGCCGAACCACGGCGCGCTCTGTCTGCAAACCTTGAACAGCGGCGACATCTTCGGCTGGTCATGGCTGTTCCCTCCCTATCTGTGGACGTTTGATGCCAAGGCCATGGACGAAGTACATGCGATACGGCTCGATGGGAAATGCCTGCGGGAAAAATGCGAGGCCGATCCTGCTCTGGGGTATCAGCTGATGAAGCGCTTCGCCCAGATCATCAGCGACCGTGTACGGGCAACGCGGGTACAGTTGATGGACGTCTACGGGCAGCAACGTCCGCCCCTCGCAGGCGACCAATGATTCCGGAGGCATTCCGGGTGGTGCGCCGCAGTGAAGAGTATGCGGGCACTTTTACCCTGCACATTGAGCACAAGGGGGGCAAACCGCTGGCGAGTTTTGCGCCCGGCCAATTCAACATGCTGTATGCCTTTGGCAGCGGGGAAGTGCCGATATCCATGAGCGGCAAGGTGGAAGATTCCGGCACTTACGTGCATACGATACGCGCCCATGGATTGGCAACGCAGTCGCTGGAGCGCCTGCGCGCGGGAGATGAACTGGGGGTTCGTGGCCCATTCGGCCAGGGGTGGCCGATGCAGGAAGTCGCAGACAAACATGTGCTGATCATCGCCGGCGGCCTGGGTCTGGCGCCACTGCGCCCGGCGATCTACAGCCTGCTCTCGGGCGCTCAGCCCTGCCGCAGCCTGCGCCTGTTTTATGGTGCCCGGGGGCCACAGGAAATGCTCTACACCGACGAACTGCGCCATTGGCAAACACAAATCGCGGCAGTACTCACCGTAGACCAGGCAGATGACGAATGGCATGGCGCGGTCGGGGTGATTACCGGGCCGCTGGCGGCCAGTAGCATCGATGCTGACAACACCATCGTCTTCCTCTGCGGACCCGAGGTCATGATGCGTTTCTGCGTGCAGACCCTGCTGGCCAAGGGCCTGCCGGAATCGCGCATTTACCTGTCGATGGAGCGTAATATGAAGTGTGCCACCGGACACTGCGGCCACTGCCAGTGGGGCCCGCAGTTCGTGTGCAAGGATGGGCCGGTATTCAATTACGGGAGTGTGAGACCTTGGTTCAAGATTCGCGCACTTTAGGGAAGGGCACACGCAAGCCAACGCTGGCGGTCTGGAAGTTTACTTCCTGCGATGGTTGCCAGTTGAGTCTGCTCGATTGCGAGGACGAGCTGCTGGCCCTCGCGGACACCATCGAAATTGCCTATTTCATGGAGGCCTCCAGCACCCAGCTGCCTGGCCCCTACGACCTTTCCCTGGTCGAGGGTTCCATTACCACGCCGGAAGAGCAGCGACGTATTCGCGACATTCGTGCCCAATCTCGCGCACTGATCGCCATTGGCGCCTGTGCCACCGCGGGCGGAATCCAGGCGCTGCGCAATTTCGCCAACGTCGACAATTTTATTTCTGCGGTGTATGCCCAGCCCGAGTATATCGACACCCTCAAAACATCGACCCCGGTGAGCAGCCATGTGCCGGTGGATTTTGAGCTGAATGGCTGCCCGATCAATAAACACCAGTTGCTCGAGGTTATCAGCGCGTTTCTACACCGTCGTCCGCCGCAGGTCCCGGCACACTCGGTGTGTATCGAGTGCAAACAGCGCGGCAACGTCTGTGTTTGGGTGGCCCACGGCACTCCCTGCATGGGGCCGGTGACTCAGGCGGGCTGTGGTGCAATCTGCCCCAGCTACCACCGCAGCTGCTATGGCTGCTACGGCCCGAAGGAAAACAGCAACACCACCTCCCTGTGCCACTGGTGGGAGACCGAGCTGGGGGCGGACAGGGTCACGGTGATCGAGAACCTGCGCAACTTCAACGCGGCGGCACCGGATTTCGAGGCCGCGAGCCGCAGCCGGGAGCCCCGGGATGAGTAAGCATAAGACCGTCAAGGTTGACTACCTCGCCCGGGTCGAAGGGGAGGGCGCACTGTACATCCGCTACGACGACCAGCATGTGCACGATGTACAGCTCAAGATATTTGAGCCACCGCGCTTTTTTGAAGGGTTCATGTGTGGACGGGATTACCGGGAGGCACCGGACATTACCGCGCGTATCTGCGGGATCTGTCCCGTCGCCTATCAGATGAGTGCGGTACACGCGATGGAGAATGCTCTTGAGCTGGTTCTGTCGGCAGAATTACATGCCCTGCGCCGCTTGATGTACTGCGGAGAATGGATCGAGAGCCATACACTGCATATCTACATGCTGCACGCGCCGGATTTTCTCGGCTACCCCAGTGGTGTGGCCATGGCCAAGGACCATCCGCAACGGGTGCAGGATGGCCTGCAAATGAAAAAGGCAGGCAACGCAATCGTGCGGCTACTGGGCGGACGTGAAGTCCACCCGATCAATGTACGGGTGGGGGGATTCTATCGGTTGCCCACCGCCACCGAGTTGGCCGCGCTGCGGGAAACTTTGCTGCCGGCACGCGACATCGCCATTGCCACCGTACGCTGGGCGGCAGCGCTGTGCTTTCCGCAGTTTGAACGATCTGCGGACGACGCCTATGAGTTTGTTGCGCTGTCAGACCCGGATGAATATCCCATGAATCGCGGACGTATTCGCTCTACGCAGGGCCTGGATATACCCGTCAGCGACTACGATCAGCATTTTCGTGAAACCCATGTGAAACACAGTACCGCGCTGCACAGCGAGCGCGTAGGGCGTGGGGCCTATTTCGTTGGGCCTATGGCGCGCTACAACCTGAATTACTCACGGCTGTCTCCACTGGTGCAGCAGGTGGCTCGAGAGGTGGGCTTCCCGCCGTTTTGTGCGAACCCGTTTCAGAGCATTGTGGTGCGCAGCCTGGAAGTGCTCTATGCGTTTGATGAGGCCTTGCGCATCATCGACCACTATTGCGCACCTGAGCGCCCGTTTGAAGAAACAGAACCCCGTCCCGCTGAGGGCTGCGCGGTTACCGAGGCCCCGCGCGGTCTCCTTTACCATCGTTACCAGATCGATGCCGCCGGCAAGATCAGCAATGCCAAAATCGTCGCTCCTACATCGCAAAACCAGAAAACCATTGAGGACGACCTGCGCCTGATGCTGCCGCAGTTCATGCATCTGGCCGCGGACGACCTGCAGGCGCACTGTGAACAGGCGATCCGCAACTACGACCCGTGTATCTCCTGCTCCACCCACTTCCTCAAACTGCACCTGGATCCTGTGGGGGCAGCGCCATGAGCGGCTGGACCATTATCGGCGTCGGCAATCGCTTCCGCGGGGACGACAGCGTCGGCCCCTATGTGATCGACCGCCTGCGCAGCCGGCTTCCATCCAGCACGCCCTGTATCGAAAACAACGGCGATATGACCAGCCTTCTCGATGAATGGCGCCAGCGGCGGGTATGTCTGATCGACGCGCTTCAGGCTGAAGATCAAGCCACCGGTGCCATACTGCGTTTGAACGGCCTGGCCGAAGAGATTCCCCCCACACTGTGCCGCACCTCCAGCCACGGCCTGAATCTGGGCGAAGCCCTGGCATTGGCAGGGGCGCTGGATGCGCTGCCGGAACGACTGGACCTCTATGCCATTTGTGGCGAGGACTTTTCCCCGAACGCCAGCCTTTCGGCGGCGGTGGAGGATGCCGCGCGGCAGGTGGAGCGTGAAATTCTTGAAAAACTGAGTCTGCACACAGGAGGTGTGTAATGCACGAACAATCCCTTATCCGCAATCTGGTGGACAAGATTCAAGGGCTGGCGGCGGAAGAGAATGCCACGGTGCTGGCAGCCAAGCTCAGATTAGGCGCTCTTGCGCATATTTCGGCAGACCACCTGCGCGACCACTTTACCCAGGAAACCCAGGGCACGGCGCTGCAAGGTTTGCGGCTCGTTATTGAAGAGCAGTCTGATATTCACCACCCCGAGGCGCAGGACATCATCCTCGAGAGCCTCGAATTCCGGGCAAACGATGAACAAAGCGCGCCCTGAGCGACACAGGCTGCAACTCACTGGCATTGTTCAGGGAGTCGGCTTCCGGCCGTTTGTGTTTCGTCTCGCGCAGCGTTTTGCGCTAAGCGGTTGGGTGGCCAATGACCGCGCAGGGGTGTGCGTGGAAGTGCAGGGCCCGGCACACCTGTTGCACCAGTTTCAGAAGCTTCTTTCCCACACATTGCCCGCGCATGCGGAAATCCACTCGCTGACCTGCGAAGCCATTCCAGTGCAAAACGCACGCGGTTTTATAATCCGCGAGAGCGATGCTGGCGGTGCGCAATCCGCACTCATCTTGCCGGACCTGGCCCCGTGCGAATCGTGTGTGCAGGAATTGTTTGAGCCGGGCAATCGCCGTTACCGCTACCCGTTTATTAATTGCACCCAGTGCGGCCCCCGTTTCAGTATCGTCGAGCGATTACCATACGATCGCGCGCACACAGCCATGCAGGCTTTTCCACTCTGTGCAGACTGCCTGGCGGAATACAAAGACCCTGACAACCGGCGTTTTCACGCGGAACCCACGGCCTGCCCAAGCTGTGGTCCACAGCTTCACTTCTGTGCTGCCGATGGTACAGGGCTTGCCCATGGGGAGGCGGCATTGCGCCGCGCAGCGGAGGACATTCGCGGTGGCAAGATCATTGCCATCAAGAACATCGGGGGTTTCCAGTTGATGGCCCGCGCCGCTGGCGATGCAGCCATTGCGCTGCTGCGCCAGAGGAAGCAGCGCCCACACAAACCTTTTGCCCTGCTGTATCCCGATCTGGCAAGCGTACACCGGGATTGCTTTGTATCAGCGCAGGAAGAAAGGCTGTTGCTCGCTGCGGAGCGCCCCATCGTTATTTTGCGCAGCAGAGGGGCGGCACGGGGCAAGATTGCACCTCAAGTCTCACCGGACAATCCCAACCTGGGCGTGATGTTGCCCAGCTCGCCGTTACATCACCTGCTGATGCACGATCTGCAGCAGCCACTGGTTGCCACCAGCGGCAATCTCGCCGGAGAACCCATCTGTATCGACGATACAGAGGCGTTGCAAAGGCTGGGACAAATCGCAGACGGACTTCTACTACACAATCGACGCATACTGCGGCCACTGGATGACTCCGTCACCCGAGTAATGGATAGCCAGCCGGTATTGTTGCGCCGCGCGCGCGGCTACGTGCCGCGTCCGCTGGTACTGCCGGGTTCACCGGCGAACGCGACAACGCTGCTCGCCGTGGGCGCCGACCTGAAAAACAGCGTGGCCATCACTCGGGGGAATACGGTGCTCACCAGCCAGCATATCGGCGACCTCGAAGACCGTGTCACCATGGGGCACTTTACACGGACTATTGCTGAGTTGGCCGAGCTGTACCTGGGCAATGGGAATACTCGCCCGTGGGGACAAATCATCTGTGACCAGCACCCGGGCTTTTTCTCGACGCGCTGGTGCGAGAGCCAACACAACGAGAGCCAACACAACAAAAATCAAAACAATAAGAGACACCACAGCGAGCTCCGGCGTGTGCCACATCATGTCGCCCATTTTTTTTCCTGTCTGGCAGAGCATGGGCACAAGGGTGCCGCACTGGGCATCTGCTGGGATGGCACCGGATACGGTGACGACGGCGTACTGCGCGGCAGTGAGTTTCTGCACTGGGACGGTGGCGCGCAGGTCAGGCGCGTGGCCAGCCTGCGGGAATTTCCGCTGCCCGGTGGCGAGCAAGCCATGCGCCAGCCACGACTTGCCTTGGCCGGGCTGTTATTTGCGTGTTTCGGTAGCAGCGCGCTGTGGCCGGTCAGCGAGTCCCGGGCAAGGCTGACGGCAACATTCAGCCCCGGTTCGCTATTCAACCTCGAACGTATTCTTGTACGAAAACTCAATACCCCGGTGTGCTCCAGTATTGGTCGTTTGTTTGATGCGGTATCGGCACTTTTCGGTTTGGTGCAACGGTCGACGTTTGAAGGGCAGGGGGCAATGGCGGTGGAACACGCAGCGCAGGACTGCCATCACCGCGCGGGCTATCCGTTTGTGCTGCGGCAGGCGCAGAGTCACTGGACACTGGACTGGGAGCCATTGTTAAGCGCATTACAAAAAGATTTGAGGGAAGGGCGGCCCGTCCCCTGGATGGCCACCGCCTTTCACAATACGCTGGCGCAGATGGCCGTATCGGTAGCCACAGCCCTTGGCGAGCAGTGCGTGTTTTTGTCCGGGGGCGCTTTTCAAAATAAACGTCTGCTGGAGACCACAACCCGGCTATTGCGTGCGGCTGGATTTGACGTGCATTGCCATCACAAGATCCCGCCCAATGATGGCGGCATCGCGGTGGGGCAAATCTACTATGCGCGCTGCATGCAGCAGGTCGGGCAGCAGCGTACGGCGCACAGTGAACACGCCGGCCAGGAAACGTGACCATGCGCCGCGAACAACAAGAGGGCACCTGACCATGTGTCTGGGAATCCCGGGCCTCGTCGAAGAAATACTGAACGGCGCACCGCTTGAGCGCAGCGCGCGGGTCCGATTTGGCGGTATCCGCAAGGAAATCAACCTCGCCTATGTGCCCTCAGCAAATGTTGGCGACTACGTAATTGTGCACGTGGGCTTTGCCATCAGCGTGGTAAACGAACAGGAAGCCCGCCGGATATTTCGCTATCTTGAAGAGCTCGGCGATCTCCAGGATCTTGAGTCAAACCGCGAGGCGTCCCCATGGAAACCTGTGTAATTCGGAGGGTGCAATGCAGTATTTGACGGAATATCGCGAGCGCGCCAGTGTTGAGAAGATTTCTGCGGAAATACAGCGTATTACCACGCGGCCCTGGGCGCTTATGGAAGTGTGCGGCGGCCAGACCCACGCGATCGCCAAATACGGGCTGCAACAGCTGCTGCCCCCTGAAATTGAACTGTTGCATGGCCCCGGTTGCCCGGTGTGCGTCACCTCACTGGCGATTATTGATCAGGCCATCGCCATTGCTGCACGACCGGAAGTAATCTTCTGCTCATTCGGCGATATGTTGCGGGTGCCCGGCAGCCACAGTGACCTGCTGAGCGTGAAAGCCGCCGGCGGTGACGTGCGCACCGTATATTCACCCATGGATGCCCTGGCACTGGCGCAGGTACACCCGGACCGCCAGGTGGTGTTTTTTGCCATCGGCTTTGAAACCACCGCACCGGCAAACGCCATGGCCGTGTTTCAGGCGCAGCGAAAAGGGCTCGGTAACTTTTCGCTACTCGTCTCCCAGTTTCTGGTGCCGCCGGCCATCGAAACGATCTGCGCCGATGGGGACACCCGTGTGCAGGGGTTTCTCGCCGCCGGACACGTGTGTGCAATTACCGGTTTTGAAGCCTACCAGCCACTGGCACAGCGCATCCGTCGCCCCATTGTGGTTACCGGATTTGAGCCGCTGGATATTCTCGAGGGTGTTCTTATGTGTGTGCGCCAGCTGGAGCAGGGCACTTGTGACGTACAAAACCAATACGCCCGCGCCGTACCCCGTGAGGGCAACAGGCCCGCGCGGGAAATGCTGCAGCGGGTCTTCGAAATCTCGCCCCAGCACTGGCGCGGTGTGGGGGAAATCGCCGGCAGCGGCTTGCGCCTGCGCCCGCAATATTCCGCGTTTGATGCGAACCAACGATTTCCCCGCGTGACAACGGGTCGGGACGATTCCCGTGGCTGTATCAGCGGGCAGATCATGCAGGGGCGAAGCAAACCGGATGATTGCCCGCACTTTGGCAAGGCCTGTCGCCCGCAAAGTCCGCTCGGTGCCCCCATGGTGTCCAGCGAAGGCCCGTGTGCGGCCTATTATCGATATGCAAGTCGATATGCAAGTCGATACGCAAATCGAAAGCCAGCCCGGTCACAGTATGAAAAACAGGAGCTGCCCAATGAACATTGAGTGCCCGTTGCCAATGGAGACACTGGCCACGGACTCGGAAGAGATGGTCCGCCTTGGTCACGGCAGTGGTGGAGAGCTGACCGAGCGTTTACTGCAGAACTTTGTATTCCCGTACATTGATAATCGCTGGATTCAGCAGGGCCACGACAGCGCGACCCTGCCCTTGGATGGTTCCAGGCTGGTATTTACCACCGACTCTTTTGTGGTGTCTCCCCTGTTTTTTCCCGGCGGCAATATTGGAACGCTGGCGGTGTACGGCACCGTCAACGATCTGGCCATGAGCGGCGCCCGACCAAAGTACCTCAGTTGCGGGCTGATTCTGGAGGAGGGGCTGCCGCTAAAACAGCTTGCGCGCATCATGCAGTCCATGGGCCGAGCGGCAGCGGAAGTCGGCGTACAACTGGTCACCGGTGACACCAAAGTGGTGGAGAAAGGCAAGGGCGATGGCGTGTACATCAATACCTCAGGAATCGGTGTGCTCGCGGCACCACAGCCAATCCACCCCCGTCAGATCGCGGCATCGGATGCGATCATTCTGTCCGGTGATATTGGCCGACACGGCATGGCGGTGATGGCAGCACGGGAAGGTCTCGACTTTGAAAACCCGCTGCACAGTGACTGCGCGCCACTGTGCGATCCCGTCATGGCACTTTTGGCCGCTGCAATCGATGTGCATTGCCTGCGCGACCTGACGCGCGGTGGATTGGCAACGGCGCTGGTGGAACTGGCCGAGTCATCCCATATGCAGATGCAGGTACACGAAGACCAGATCCCGGTTACCGAGTGTGTGCAAGGCGCCTGCGAATTGCTTGGCCTTGACCCTATGTACGTGGCTAATGAAGGTCGCTTTCTGCTGTTTGTACCGGCAAATCAACAACAGGCCGCGCTTGAGATTCTGCAGGCCTTTGATGTATCCGCCGGGAGTCGGGTCATTGGTGAGGTCATTGGTCTCGTTGACGACGCAGGCACCGCGGACGTCATACTCAGCAACGCGCTAGGCAGCGAACGGCTACTGTGCCGGTTACCCGGTGAGCAGCTGCCAAGAATCTGCTGAGCCAGGACAAACTAGGTGTGGGCGCCTGGCCGCTCAAGAAGAATTGGAAAACAGGTTCCAGCTAATCTATTGATTTGCATAGGAAAATTAAATCTCTTTTCAAGGAAATCTGGAAAATGGATACGCAAAGTTGTGGTTCAATCACTGTGGCAGGTATTTCAATAAAAAGTGGAAATTGGGTGTACATGTTTTTGCGTAAATGTGCGACACGTTTTTGCGTAAATGTGCGACACGTCATCTATGCATACCCGAAAGGCTCTAAAACATCAGGGGAGCTGCTGTGTGACAGGATAGATATGTAAGCTTGTCGCTCAGCGTAGTAACAATGTGATTCCGATGAGACAATTGATCAATTGCGATTTAGTAAGGGTTAATCTTTTGTGGCCGGTAGGTGCTTTGCTTCTACTTCTTTTTAGCGTGCTTGCAATAGCTCAGATACCGGATCTCTCACGGTTATCAAAATGTAATGCGAGTGAAGTAGAGACCGAAAAGATTTTTAAACAAGTTCGTTTGACGGTAGCAGAGCTAGATTCTACGGGCGAAAGCTATTGCCTAACCAATAATGGGCCAATAAGAGTTGAAGGGCCATTCCTGTCAGGGGAGACATGCAGAGTTTACATATACTGCCAGACATTCGCCGACAGGAAAGCAAAAAGACTCATAATGCTCAACATGACCATTTTAGATTTCAATCAGGATACCTTTGAATTGATATCCGTAAAGCAAATAGCAAATAGCAAATAGCAAATAGCAAAAAATAATATTTTCACTGTATTTTTAAATGACTAATAAATTTGGAGCTGAAATGAGTGCAATAAAACTGTTTCGCATTTTCATGTTTTCAGTGTTTCTATTTGTCTCATATGGGTCTTTTTCACAGAGCATTAATCATCCTGCAAACAAGATGATTGAAGATTTGAAATCGCAATGAAGCGCGCTAGCAAGGGAATTCCAGCTTTACGATGTGATGGCGTTGCCAGCAGCCTACACAAAAGGTGCCGATCCAATGGGCGCTCGAACACCAAATACCAGCGCAAAACTATCAGTTTTGATAGAAAGGCTTTTGATCAGGTAGTGGCTCAAATCGTGGCATTGGCTAAGGCTGGTGCCCAAGTTGATCCTGAAGCCTTTTACCCACCAGTAAAGACGCATCGTGGTAAATCACGAGACTTGCCCCTAGTTGATACCGAATTGAGGGATCTCCGAAGCAAAATCTGACATTGCGCCTCGAAAAGAATCCTGCAGCCAAACCCACTGATCCGTTGTTCGTGAGTCAAAAAGGTGGAGCCTATTCACCAAATACGCTCCAGGAACATATAGCACTGATGTTGAGAGACTGGGCTGGGATTGAGAAGGCTAGTTCTCATAGTGGTAGACGGGCACTGATTACCAATGTGATTCATAATCAAAAGAAGTCAGTAAAGGTGGCCCAGAAGATTGCGGGCCATGTAAGTCCTTCTACGACAATTATCTATGAAGAGCCCCCTGAGGAAGAGATCTCGGACGCGTTAAGCCGAATTAGCGGCCATAACGAGCAGGAGGCGTAGTATCATCACAAATAGTGTGTGTATTCCCAATTTACCGATTTACTTGGAATTTTACCGATTTACTTGAAGAATTTTCCTCATTTGGTTGGGCGTACAGCAGATTTACCTCCAGCGCTCGGCTATACCCTTTAGTTCGCATAATATAGATTATGTTAAGTGAATGCCGTTTTAGAATTGTTGCATTCTAATTGTTCAGCACCTGAATATCTCCTAGTAGATATATAATCTAACACTTGCCAACGCCTGGTCTTGGTCTCTAGCATCACCGCCTATGGCATGCATTAAACTTCGAACGTCCTATATTCCTAAGTCGACCAAAGGTTGGCTACTGGTCGATGAGCTAGGCCTACCTAGATTCTGGGCAACTGTGTGGGCTGATGTCTTGAAAGCTCAAATAGGTTCCACAACGCGAGGCCATTATCTTTATGCCGTGGAAAAGTTCTATCAGGTAACTGATCGACTCTACGGATCAGGAGCTCTGGATCGAATGCTCTCTGAACTAGATATGCCCGCGCTCGAATCGGCGCTGAGTAGTTTTCTAGCTAGCCTCAGAAATGACGGACACCTACGTGAGATCAATAACAACCGTACATGGGATTCAGCGAAATCATTCGTACGCGATATTATGCGCCACCTCAGTGCTTCATCTGCGAACGATTATGAAAAAATCCATAGCCGGTTAATAAGACTTGATCGCTTGTATTCCTTGGTGACACCTACGCGACCAAAACCCCCAGCTCCTATTCGAGCATTACCTGTAGCGGTAGTAGAGGAAGTCTATGAAATTTTCTCCCCGACATCCTCACGGAACCCATTTCGAAATGAAGCGCTGAAGTGGCGGAATTTCCTGATTTTTCTCCTGATGCTGCACCTTGGCCTGCGACGTGGTGAGATTGCTATTCTGCCAGCGGACGCTATCAAGTCTGATTTTGATGTCGACACTGGAGGCGAAAAATACTGGTTGAACATTGCCGAAAACCCCTATGATGATGAGGATAGTCGCTTCAATGCCCCTAGCCTGAAGACCGCCCACTCCCGGCGCCAGTTACCACTTAGTGAGGAAATCGTTTTAGTTTCGGACATTTTTCTGGCCAACTACCGCCGTGGTACAACACATGGTTATTTGTTTGGCTCACAACAAGATAAACCACTCTCCCTTCGATCAATTCACCGTGTATTTGAAGTGGTTACTAAAAACTTGTCACCTTCAGCGAAGAATGCATTGGCAGCACGAAGTTTGTCAGGCGTTTGCGCACACGACCTTCGACATACGTGCGCAGTAAACCGATTAGGTCGATATATTTTACTTGGCGACGATCTTGATGTCGCAATCGAAAAGCTTCGGGTGTTTTTTGGATGGTCACCCGCTTCATCAATGCCACGACATTACGCTCGAGCATATTTTGAGTCGAATTCTGCAGATATGTGGGACGAAAACTACGACCGTCTGCTTGCGACTCTCAGATCGATTTCAGGGAAAGAGCTGTGATCCATTCGACATCAGAATTTACTGATAAAATTGCAGTCATTGCGACTGAATTGGGACGGTTGCCCAGTTCATTTCGATATTACGATGATTTTTATGAACAATTCCATTCGATCCAAGGCCCCGAGTATTCTGATCGCTGGGAAATTCAGTTTGATGGCGAGAAAGTTCGCCTTGAATTCAAAGATCTTACTTATGATCTGAAGTCCATATTTAAGCACGTTGCAGTAGATGTTTTTTCGAGATTAGACCCTTCTGGGGCAACATCCGTATGCAATGGGGTTTTGAAAAATTCCGAACATTTCCTTAAGGCGTTAATATTACGTCCGGAAGAATTTCGTGATCTTTGGATTAATGAGGTGCAACCATCTCAGACGTGGGGTTACGCGCTCAGCCTTCGAACAATGATTCATTCGCTTTGCAATTTGTCCGCCGGATTCTGGCGGCCAGAAATGCGGCCTTATGTCACACAATTAAAATCACCCGCCCGCGACATCTATAAAAACGTGCGATCGGGCGAGTGTTTTCTGCCCCTGGATCATCAGTCATTGCTGATAGATTATTTAGATGAGCTTACTGACTCCGTCGGAACGGCGCCAGCGAGTCAAAAAACTAGGCAGCTTCGAGACGCTTGTATATTGATCATTGCTCATCAATATGGGTGTAGGCCGGGGCAAATCGCGCGCATTAAGACAACTGATGTCCGCTTATATGAAAATGGCACGGTACATTTGTCAATACCTCTACTCAAACAAAGGGGCAGTGAGGCACAACGTAGGGTAACCCGGCGAGTGAAATACGAATGGTGCCCAATTTTTATCGAGTACACTGCTCGGCGCCTTCAAAACAAAGCTGGGAGCACTAAGTCGACAGACAAATATTTCGATCTCCCTCCGAAGAGACTGTCGGTAACACTAAGAGATCTTGCTGAAAAAATTACCGGTACACGCTGGAGTCCTACTGATTTACGGCACACTTCAGCACAGCGCTTGGCGGACGCCGGAATATCTCACATTGCGCTATCTGAGTTCATGGGGCACGCTACCACACTGTCAGCCAACGTCTACTTTGATACCTCGCCAACACAAGCAGAGCGAGTTAATCAGGCTCTTGCTATATCTAGTGTCTATTCCGCTGTTGCAGAAGTAGCTAGAACTCGAACTATTGATAAAAATAGCCTCCTGCGCCGCCCTCCAGACGAGCAAATAGGTGGGATCCCTCATGGTGTCCCTATTTCTGGTATCGGGAGTTGCTCTATTGGACAGTCAATGTGCTCGAAAAACCCTGTTATGAGTTGTTATACATGCAGGAAATTCCTGCCATTATCGGACGCGACCGTGCATGAGTCGGTAGTAGATAGTTTGCGGCCGGTTGTCAAAGAGTTCGCTAACTCGTCTCGCTTCAATGAAGAAAGCCCTGCCTATACCCAATTAAGACGGATGTTTGAGGCGGCATTGCAAATTGCGCAAGAGATAAGATCAAGTAACATTACGATTCTTGGTAACCTGGAATGAACAATTTCTATCGAAAATTCGTTAATAAAGGAAAGTCTCTAGCAAAATCTAAAGATCTTCGCTGGGATTTATCATTCGATCTTGAGGGGAGAGTACCGAAATCCGAGCGATGGGATTTGGCCGATATTTGCGGGTTAGCAACGCCACCTTACTTCTGGCTTTCGACATTAGGGAATGATGCAAAGGCTTTAAAAATCTTTAATTTCCTTTGCGGGGTGGGGGGTGAATCATCAATTTCACCAGGACCGATGTCAGACCATTGGCGCGATTTTTACCAAGCTGCCTTGCTTAACGAGCTCCTCATCAAGCGGAACAAACCAAACCATGCACTAGTAAATATCGGAAGATCGTTAAGAATAATAGCTACCTGCGCTGGGAGCGAAGCACCCTGGGAACTTACTCCTAAAACGGTACAAAGTGCATATAACGTCGCGCTTTTACTTGGGTCGTCGGGTAAAGTCGCCGCTAATATCATCATGGTTATTCGAACGTTGATTGATAGTTTACACATTTCTAACCGATCGCCTTTAGAGAAGTTTTGTACTGCATACGAAGGCCAAGAAGACTCCGCTATTAATGTTTCAGAACTAAAGCAAGGTAACAATAATTACAGAAACACCAGCAAGGTTAGATTCGAACTTTCTGAACGAAAAGGCTCAGCTAAACTTCCAGAAGAGAAAGCATTTTGGGAGTTGGTTCGTATTGTTTTTACTGAAAAACCCAATACGTTTGTGGATTCGATTCGGTTTTTGCAAATAAAACTTGCCATCATCAGTGGATTTCGGGTTGGCGAGAATGTATTGCTTCCTGTTGACTGGTGTCGTTGGGTCGAACATTTAACGGGGGATCGTGAAGTCCTGGCCGAAAAAGGAGGTATTGCTCGCTCTCTATACATTAGGCATTTTGCGGAGAAACAAGCTGTCGATGTAAATGTGATGGGAGTAACTCTTTTCGAAAGTATTCAAAATGTGCCTCTTATATTCGAAGACGTAGTACTAGAAACTTTGAGTGAAGCGGAAAGACTCACTAAACCCCTACGAGAAAAATTGCGATTGCAGGTTGCAACTGGACGGCTACTGCCAGAGCTCCTACCTGACGCACTGGCTCCCGCATGGGATATATATAGCCGATTATCCGGTGCCCTCTCGATATCCAACTCATCACTACCCCAGAACTTAGTCAGCAAATACAAAGAAACATTTGACCCGTCTTACCTAGATAAAATACGCGAGTATCAGATCCGTGAAATTTCTATAAGCGGTGTATCTAAAAATTGCGCGAAATACTTTAATCGCCTCCCAGTTACGATCCGGAGGGAAAGCGGTGAGCCGTTCACTGGGAATATCGACTGGAAGAACGCGTTTATTCATGTGAGTGATGCCGAATCTCTAATAAGATCCAGTATGCCTACGAAACTACCTGAAACGAAAAGTTTTTTAATAAATGAAGGTGGCCGGCTGAGCCCTGAAGCACTAATGTTTTTGATGCCTATTCGTGCCATTGTCGAAGAGCGATCTGGAGGGATACTGGACGTGAATAGGTATTTTTCTGTCGGGCGCGCCTCTACCGCAGACCTGCATTTGCAACTAGGAGCACAAGCGAACAACATTTTTTCCCGCTATGGCCATTCCGACGAAGATCGATCTCTCAGGCTGAACACGCATTCACTCCGTCACCTCCAAAATGCGGAGCTCTTCCGACTCGGCGTGGCTGACACAATTATTACCAAGCGATTTAATCGGCGAAGCGTCGCCCAAAGCTACATATATGATCATCGTAGCTTGGCGGAAGATCTTGCGCACATCGACCTACCTAAAGGCGCCGACTCTATGGCTCCTAGAGCTCAAGAAACCCTACAGATGATTATGGCAAAAAGAATTCGCGGCCCGATCGTAGATGAGTTTCTCAAGATTCAGGAAGAAATGGGAGATGACGAGGCTTTTAAGTATCTCTCTGCCGAGGCCGACGGCCTACATGCAACCCCTTTTGGATTTTGTGTAAATAGCTTTACCATTGACCCTTGCCCCAAGCATCTTGAATGCTACGATTGCCGCCATCTGACCCGTTCGGGCATACCAGAAGAACAACAGCGGCTAGAAAAATTGAAGCAGCGTATGGTTGACGTAGTAAATGTCATTGAGGCCAAACCAATAGCCCACAGAAATATTGGGTGGCAAAACCAGTTAAAGCACGCCCAGTCCCGACTGGAAAGCCTTGAGAAAATTATTGAAACAGCTCCGCTGGAGCATCCTTTCCCAGACGGCAAAGACCTATACAGCGCCGTAGAGAATAAGTACGGTACCAGCGTAATTGATGCTCCCAAGACCAGGAGGCCTGAGTGAAGATTCAGAAGATTCAAGCGCTTGAAGCGATCCTCCAACGCATGCTTAACGACAACATTCGAATTACCGCCCGCTCGGTAGCTCGAGATAAAGACAGTCCTTTCAAACACGCTAGCGATATTACCCGTCAGCCCGATCGTAAGGCAGTATTCGATCGATACTGCGCACGCCAAGCTGAACTTAAGGCACTTATTGAAAAAACCGACAAGCAGTCTCGTTCTAACCTACAGGCGCGAGTGGCTCATTTAACACAAGAAATTGAGGCACTAAAATCAGAGCGTGACTTACTCATTGCATCCCATAAAGCCATGCTTCTTGCAGTTGGTGAAATAGGAGGTTTGGCAGCATGGCGTAAGTTCTTCCCAGCATGGGAAAATACCAGGCTTCAACTAGCAGAAATGCAAGCACTGCCGGGGGTGGAGAATGGCAACCACGATTCCCTGGAATAAATCACAATAAGCCAATTTGTTGCTGTTTTTGTATGCTGGAGATCCAGCGGAATACGCTTATCTTTTTCCGCTGATCTATCAAACAAATTGAAATATAAAGAAATTAAATTTCAGTTCTTGAAGTGGCAAGTACAGGGATCAGCATCACTTCACGCCGCGTTGCTTCCCGCTTTTAGCCCGAACTTTGCTTTCTGTGTGGACATAAACAGTATCGGTTGTGGCCATACTGGAGTGCCCTAAATCCTCAGATAAGTCCTTTAAGGAGCGGCCGCGCTCAATTTCCATACTCGCTCCTGTATGTCTCAGCCAGTGTGTAGATGCTTCTTTTAACTTATGCGCGCTATCGTCACCCTCAGCCTGACGCATTTCGTTATAGGCACGGTCGAAAACTTGTTGAACGACCCGAGTAAGCTGACGGGATGTCATGCCGCCTTGCCCTCGAATTTTCTCTACGAGAGGGTGATTCTCTCTTGAAGCCGGCAACGGACTTAGACCTCTATAAGCGCGGTAGCGTTTAAGGAATGGAATAAAGCTGTCGGGGACCGTTGTGTCTCGCAATTTTCGGCCTTTACCGAAGATTTTTAGCCACCAGTTTCCATCCGAATCTTGCCAAAAGTGGCTCATGATAGGTGTCCACTGAGGACGTTCAGAAAGTTCTGAAATTCGCAGAAACAAGGTCTTCAGCGCACAAATAATAAACAGACTTCGTTCATAGATAGGGTCTTCGTCGGCCATGGCCAGTGCTACATCAAACACATATTGCCACTGGACTTCGGTAAGCCTGCGAGCTTCTTTTACTTGGGCATCTTTAATGAAATGGCGACAATCTGGCTTAGCAATTTGTGCAGGATTGCCATATAGATGTTCCTCGTTCATTAAATACTTATAGAAAGCAATAATCCCAGTGAAGATGGAAGCTAAGGTCTCCTGCGAGGGTTTGTATTTCTTCTTATCTGGTTTGGAATCTGAGGACTCGCTGTTTTTGGGCAGCTTGAGCTTGAATGGAGCCCAGGACGGATTCTGTACGTACCGGCCATTGTTAAACAGAAACTTTTCGTGGTTTGCCAGGCAGATCCAAGATACTGGTGGCTGCCAGCAAAAATCCGCGTACTCGAGGATATCGGCCTTGCGTAATCGTTCCATGGGTGTGCCTTTGAATAGGAATACCCATAACAGAAAGCGCTCGGTTTCATTGCGAAAGCGTGTAAAGGTGTGCTCGGACTTATTTCGGCCCGTATAACTCAGGAACTCTTGACCCCAGCGCCAATGAGACATCCACCAGGATTCGCCGGATTCGAGGAATTCGTTGAGATCTGGATAGTCGCGAAAGTCGAAGTTCTTGAGGTCGCTATAGGCTGAGTACAAAGCGACGGGTTTTGGAGTTGCCATGAGTAAAGCCTGAAGACGAAGTCCGGGTTTTTAGTTGGTTACCCATTCTACTGGCCTTAGCATGCTATGTCGAATACGAAAGCGTATATGAAATTTGCAGGGGTAGCGGGTATTCCCTCGTTACACGTACGCCCTGAGACAAATTTCGGGCAGGAACTTCAGGATGTCGTTGTCCGATAGAGAGTTATTAGAAAGGTTGTTGGTTGTATCCTGACCACCGCCGGCACCCATCAGGTATGTAAACGATGCTGCTCCTAAGAAGGAAGAATTAGCGGCATCTATCACGGGACTTTGCAGGAGACTTGGGGGCGTAACACAGTTGAGCGATGTCGCGAGCACGATGCCACTCATTTTCGATTCAATTAGGTATCAAAGCTGACTTCCTACCGCGCGAATTTGCAGGACGGGTTTCGAGGTGGATGGTAGCGCTTGCCGATATGGTCCAGCTCTTTCCAGATTGTTGGCTCACTCTCAGCACAATCATTCACCTCTGTTTTCCGCGCTCTATGAATTTAAGGCCATATTGCATTGCAAGTGAACCGCACAATCAACGACATAAGCAGTATCCGATAAATCCCGCGCAAGTGTTCTTGAGCCGCAAACTTCTGACTCAGGAAATTGGCAGGTACAATTTCGAGCTCAATTACGAGATTGGTCGATGCGAGTAGGAATGCCAGTGGATGATACCAAACCAGCCCGTTAGTCAATGAGATCCCGAGTGTAGCGAGCGATGTAAATGAACGGGAGTTTGAGATTGAAATAAAACTAAAAAGAAAGAAGGCCAGCCCAGTATTATTTGCGCTAGACCCTCATATATTTTAAAGCATGCGCAGTAAAAAGCTTCCTCCGCTACACAATGTCAAACAATATCGGGGTTTATTTCTTCGGTACGCGCTGTTAGAGGTCGGTCCTCGCCATGCACTATTCGATAGAGCAAAGGCAACACGAGTAACGTTAGAAGCGTAGAAGAGATAATTCCACCAATTACTACGGTCGCCAACGGGCGTTGAACTTCCGCACCAGTACCTGTATTCAGCGCCATTGGTACAAACCCCAAACTGGCGACCAATGCAGTCATGAGCACGGGTCGTAACCGTATCATGGCACCGTCAATGATCGATGACACAAGGTCACCCCGCTCCCGCCATAGCTCACGAATAAACGACAGCATCACTAAGCCATTAAGCACGGCCACACCGGAAAGAGCGATGAAACCTACCCCGGCCGAAATCGAAAGTGGCATATCTCGTAACCAAAGCGCCAGTACACCACCGGTCAATGCCAACGGCACGCCCGTGAAGATAATGAGCGCATCCCGCAAAGAGCCGAAGGCTGTCACCAGCAATCCTAGAATAATTAGCAGGGTCACCGGAACTACGATCGATAGGCGGCGGCTGGCGGATTCCAGTTGCTCAAAAGTTCCACCGTATTTCAGCCAGTATCCAGCGGGCAACTGGACTTCATTGCTCACCCGTTGCTTTACCTCTGTGACAAAAGATCCTAAGTCGCGATCTCGCACATTCGCAGTCACCACCACCCGGCGCTTGCCGTTCTCACGGCTAATCTGATTGGGAGCTGGCGCCATTGCCAGATCGGCGACCTCCATGAGCGGCACAAAGCCGCCCGCTGGAAGTGGCACTGGCAGCTCACCGAGGCGATCCAGATCGCGTCGTATATGTTCTGGCAAGCGCACCACCAACTGAAAGCGTCGGTCGCCCTCGTAAATTAAACCCGCGTTTTCGCCACCGACCGCAGTAGCGACCAGATCCTGCAATGTCTGCAGATCGAGTCCGTAACGAGCAAGCTGGATTCGCTTGGGCATGACCGACATTACTGGCAGCCCCTCAACTTGTTCTACCCGAGCGTCGGCAGCGCCTTCTATGCCCTGCAATACGTTCAGTATTTCATTCGCGGATACCACCAGCTGATCCAGGTCGTCGCCAAACACTTTAATACCCAGATCTGCACGCACTCCGGAAATCAGCTCGTTGAAGCGCATCTCAATAGGTTGCGTAAACTCGTAGTTATTGCCTGGAAGCTCGCTCAATGCAGCTTCGATTTCCTCGATAAGTTCATCGCGGGGCTTGTCGGGATTGGGCCACTCATCACGCGGTTTCAGAATCACAAAATTGTCAGCTACATTGGGCGGCATAGGATCGGTAGCCACCTCTGGGGTACCGGTTTTGGCAAACACTTTGTCTACCTGCGGAAAGGCTTTAATGCGCTGCTCCAGGGATTCCTGCATTTCCAATGACTGCTCAAGGCTGGTGCCAGGAATTCGCATTGCATGAAGGGCAATATCACCTTCGTTAAGCTGTGGAATAAATTCTGACCCCAGCGTGGTGGCCAGCCAGGCACAGACGATAACCAGCCCCGCGGCTGCGGACAGTACCAGCCAACGCACACGCATTGCGGTCAGCAGTAGTGGTCGATATAGAGATTTAGCCGCTACAATCAGTGGATTTTCTTTTTCACTGATCTTGCCACTCAGGAAGACTGCTACCGCTGCCGGAACCACGGTCAGTGCCAACACAAGTGCCGCCAGCAATGCCATTACCACCGTGGCCGCCATCGGGTGGAACATTTTTCCTTCCACACCGGTAAGTGAAAATAGCGGGATATAGACCACAGTAATGATCAGCACGCCAAACAGGCTGGGGCGTATGACCTCGTTAGTCGCATGGAATACAAGCTCCAAGCGCTCCTGGAGGGGCAGGATGGCGCCATTGCGACGCTGTGCCTCCGATAGTCGGCGAATAGCGTTTTCAACAATAATTACTGCGCCGTCGACAATCAGGCCAAAGTCCAACGCTCCCAGGCTCATTAAATTCGCGGATACGCCCGTTTTCACCATACCAGCAATTGTGGCTAGCATAGAGAGTGGAATCACCGCGGCTGTAATGAATGCGGCGCGTAGGTTTCCCAGCAAAAGGAACAATACAGCGATGACCAGTAAAGCGCCTTCTACCAGGTTCTTTTGCACTGTGCGTATGGCTTTGTCCACCAGGGTCGTGCGATCGTAAACGGCCTCCAGGCGTACACCTTCGGGAAGTGAGGGTTTGATTCTCTCTATGGCTGCTGCCACGTCCTGAGCAACAGCTCGAGAATTCTCACCAACGAGCATCATTGCCGTACCAAGTACGGTTTCCTTGCCATCTCGTGTAGCGGCGCCTGTCCGAAGTTCCTTCCCAATGGCGACTTCGGCAATATCGGAAATTTTGACCGGTACCCCATCTCGGTTAGCCACCACAACATTCTCGATATCAGCGATATCCTGAAGCTGGCCCGGAGAGCGCACCAGCAGGCGACGGCCATTCGTCTCGACGAATCCTGCACCACGGTTATCGTTGTTGCGCCTCAACGCCTCGATGACATCATCCATGGTCAAACCAAAGGCGAGTATCTTGCGAGGGTTTGGCATCACGTGGTACTGCTTGTCGTAGCCACCGATCGTGTTAATCTCAATGACACCCGGTACAAGCGCGAGCTGTGGCTTAATGATCCAGTCTTGTATTTCTCTCAAGGCTGTTGCATCCAGGGGGCTCCCATCCTCCTGTGTTGCACCAGGTAATGCCTCTACCGTGTACATAAAAATTTCGCCGAGCCCGGTGGCAATGGGTCCCATTTCCGGTTCCAATCCGGGCGGAAGCGCTCCCTTGATCGAGCCGAGTCGTGCATCAATCAAATTGCGGGCAAAATAGATGTCTGTGCCCTCTTCGAAAACCACCGTCACCTGCGACAGTCCGTAGCGGGAAAGTGAGCGCGTATAAGACAAATTAGGTAGGCCTGCTAAAGCGGTCTCAACCGGATATGTAATACGTTGTTCCGCCTCAAGTGGCGAGTAACCGGGTGCCTCCGTATTGATTTGCACCTGGACATTGGTGATATCTGGCACTGCATCAATCGGTAATGTTTGGTAACTCCAGACTCCGGCGCCAATAAGTAGCAGCACCAGGGAGAGCATTAGATAACGTCGCTCAATTGAGAAACGCAGTATTGCTTCAATCATGAATGATTTCCTTCAGTGAGCGTGGGCCGCGCCAGATTTTTCGATGTCGGCTTTGATCAGGTAGCTATTGGCAGTGACGTAGCGCTGCCCTACCTCCAATCCACTCAACACCTCAGTTACACGCCCATCTGAGCGCCCCAGCTCTACCGGTCGGGCTTCGTAGCTATCGCCAACCTTCACAAAGACAACCATGCCATCCCCCAGAGGCTGCAGAGCGCGACTCTCCACAAGCAGCGGCACCCTTACATGATCAACAAGCACCTGACCTTCTAGCATCAAATCAGGTGGCCAGCTGATTTTTCGGTTGTCGATAGGCGTCCTAACCAGAACGAACGGCTGACCCGGAGTGCCCGGGACCAGATTCGCTACCTGCGTGTCCACGACTTGACCGTCGGCTTGCAAGGTGACCTTTTGGCCGCGGGCAACCTGACCACGCTGCGAAGGAAACAGCCGTAGCTCCGCCCACAACTGATCATAATTGGCAATTGTGAACAGCTCTCGCTCCCCACTGTATTCACCACTGCTAGCCTGCTTGTCGATGACCAACCCATCGATGGGTGACGTTATCGGGTAGACTTGAAGACTATCATTGGACTCTACTTCAGCCAGCTTCTGCCCCTTGCGTACCCGATCGCCGATCTCCGCCAAAACTGTTTTGATTGGCCCCGGAAACCGTGCGCGGACGTGACTCAAGCTGCCGTGCGCCAGTGCAGTTTTTCCGTACAGGGTGAGCGATTGGCTAATTTCCCCTGGACCGGTAGCTGCCGTTTTTATGCCTACTTTGGCGGCCATCTCGGAGGCAATCTCCACCCGCCCCTCGTACGATTCATAGTGCCACTCAGCACGTTCAGCATTCCGCGCCAGCAAAACCTTTACATCGAACGAGTGCGGTTCCTCCACTGCGCCTTTGCCAAGCCAGAAGCCATCTGCTGGTGCAAAATTGAAACGATCTACCTTGCCACCCAGCCGCGTTAACTCGACAGCCAGTCGCGCATCGCCTGCTTTCGTGAGTGCCTTTCCACGTTCACTAATCCAGGCTCGGAGTTCTGCTGTCCCGCCGCGCTCAGATATCAGTAACTCCACTTCGAGGTCGCCCTCCTCTAGCAGGCGCCCCCCGTTTGGCCCCCTTTCTTCCTCATGCTCGCCGTGCTCTTCTCCGTGTTCTTCTTCAGCGGAGGCGACGACCAAAGTGGGCACCACGAGAGCGGCCGTACACGCCAGTAGCGCAGCCAATGGCACTGCTGCGAATATGCTTCGCAATTTATTTCTGTATTTCATGGGTGTTCAAATCTTTTTCATTTGGTTGGCTCAGCGCCCGCAGACAATAGCGGTGCGGCGGTCATTTGTTCTATTTCAGCGCCAAAGCGCAGCGCAGCGCTAGCTGCTTCAATTTCAGCCTGACGGGCTCCTATCAACTCCTCACGCGCGGACGCCCACTCCAAGTAGGAGTAACGGCCACGACGGTAAGCACGCTCCACTTCTGCCAGGGCATCGCGCAAAGTTGGGATAACCTCACCCCTCAGCGTCTCTACTGTCGTCAATGCCTGTTCACGCCCGCTGACCGCACGAAACAGCCGGCTCTTCAGCCGCAGTAGCGCAGCTTCTCGCTCTACCGCAACGCGCTCTCGTTCTGCGATAGCCGTCGTGATAGCGCCGGCGTTCCGGCGCGCAGGAAATAGAGGTAACTCAAACCCGGCGACCAATGTGGTCTCACCGATTTCACGGGAGTGCCGAATGCCAGCAGACCAACCAACATCCAGGCTTGATTGCGCCTCGGCTAAACGCAGCTCTGCATCTTGCAGCCGCTCCTCGGAAGCGAAACGGGCGATGGCTGGATTTTGTTGGGCGCGGCTGAAGAGCACCGCAAAGCTATCAGATGCCGGAAAACGGTAGAGCTCATTGGAGTCCAGGCGGAAGGAAGTAGCATCGCCACCCCACAAAGAGGCCAGCGCCAATTTATGGTATTTAACCAGCCGTTCTTCCGAATCAATCGCTAGGCGAGCACGGGAAACCGCGGCCCGGGCTCTTAGACTCTCGGCTTTTGGCGATGCTGCAGCTTTTACACGACGATCGACGGTTTCAAGGGTGTCGTCAGCAAGTGCTGCCGACTCCCGAGCCAATGCCAGCCGCTGTTGTGCTGCCAATACCTCGACATAGCGACGGATTACGCTCCCCAACAGATCGAGCGCTGTAGCCTGCTCCTCGGCCAGTAACAGATCCTGCTGGGCATACACCGCACCGACTCGCGCTGAACGCTTGCCGCCCAATTCGATGACAGATGAAAGTGATACCGTGAGCTCCGCGTTATCAGCACCGCCTTCGCCAGCAAAGTTTTCAAGTTCAGCCCCAAGGCCTACAGGTGGCCGTAGAGCTGCAGTTGCTACCTTACCGGCAAGTGCTTGTTCACGAAGGCGGTAAATCGCCAACTCTGGGTTTTGAGAAAGCGTGCGGTCAATCGCTTCCGCCAAGGTGATCTGGGGTAATTGCTCAGCCCCCTGGGCCTGCGCAAGTGGCGTCCACAAAAACGGCAGCAATGATAAAATCACAGCAAGCCGAAAGTACGCACGAACGACATGCGTAAAAATAAACAACATAGGGTATTCCCAAGTTATGTCATGAAAAGTACGCGCCCGCCAAACTACAAGGCGTGCGCGGATTCAGGGCGTAACTCAGGCTTTGGGAGGGCGAAAAAGTGAGGAAAAATAACCAGAGGGGAAAGAAGGGTTAATTGTTTCACGCAAAGCGATGCTGCGAACAACGACAAAGCGCGATACTTGACCAAGAAGACCTAACACACCAACACCATGGCAATGACAGCAGTGGTGACAAAAGTCCGGTCCACCTGGATGTGAACCAGATCCCAACTCAACGTCTACGTTTTGTCGTTTGGGAGTAAACGTCACTTCCTCTTGAGCGTCCAGGTGATGAGGCGGTACGTGCGTAGCAATATCCTGCAACGCTTCATGGCTATCATAGAACGCTACTGCGGTCTGGAAGACCAGCAGTGCGATCAGTAGAAAGCAGACACGAGCGTAGTTCATTGCAGAAAATCTGTGGTTATCTTGTGGTTAGCGACAATTTAACAACATGTAAGGATAAATTCCAATTTCGATTATCCCGCCTCCGTTGAATGACAGGGACACCCGGTCAATCCATGCAGAATTTTACAGGACTCTATGGACCGCTCTCCTGAGCATCGGTTCCGCAGGTTCCGAAGCTGTTGCCGCAGTTGCTGTAGCGCATCCATTCGAGATTCCACACAGTCGATGTGCTCGTCAATCAACTGGTTAATCCCGGCACAGCTTTTGCTGGGCATCTCGCGAAACTGAAGTAACTCGCGAATATTTTCCAGCGACATATCGAGGGACCGGCAATGACGGATGAAGCTCAGCTGCTCCACTTGGGAATCACTATATAGCCGAAAATTCCCCTCAGAGCGTGCTGGCGCGGGTAACAACCCCATCTGCTCGTAGTAACGCACAGTCTCTACCTTACACCCCGCCAGCCTCGCCGCCTCTCCGATCTTATAACTCATGACTACCCTCTTGACTCTATAGTGGCTATAGGGATTCTAATCCCAGTAGTACCCATTGGCTATCGAGACGCACATGAATAGGCCCGAATCAGACAATTGTTGTAGCGGCACAAAATCAACCGAAGAGCTGACTCAGAAGTCCTACTCTAGGCCGGACAAAGACGTTGAGACGACAAACCTGTCGATTACCAAAATGGACTGCCCGACCGAGGAGGCTCTGATCCGTAGCAAGCTGTCTGGCATGGAGGGAATCTACCACCTCGACTTCAATCTGGTTCAGCGTACGCTACAAGTGCACCATGCCAAGGGAATGCAAGGTGAGCTACTTGCGGTGCTGGGGACATTGGACCTGGATGCACGGTTAGCGAATGCCGTCGACAGGGATACCGCGCCACCACCTGCAACCGCCAACTGGTGGGTGCTCGGGGTTGCTGCTGCTGCCGCTCTGGCCTCAGAAGTGGTTTATTGGCAGCAAGGAGGCAACAACTGGCTCGTGATGCTGCTAGCCCTCACGGCCATTGCAGGTGGAGGCCTGAAAACCTACAAGAAAGGTTGGATAGCGCTCAAGAATCGCAACCTGAACATGAATGCACTGATGTCCATTGCAGTGACCGGTGCCCTCTTGATTGGCCATTGGCCAGAGGCCGCGATGGTGATGGTGCTCTTCACCCTAGCGGAACTGATCGAAGCCAAATCCCTGGATCGGGCGCGCAACGCGATCCGTGAACTATTGGCCCTGGCTCCGGAAACAGCAACCGTGCAAATGGACGACGGACGCTGGGAGGAAATAAGCGCAAAACAGGTTGATATCGGCAGCCGCGTGCGTGTGCGACCAGGCGAGCGAATCGCCCTCGACGGCGAAGTCATTGAAGGCCTATCCGCTGTAAATCAGGCCCCAATCACCGGCGAAAGCTTACCAGTGGACAAGGCCCCAGGTGATTCGTTGTTTGCCGGCAGTATCAATGAGTCCAGTGGGCTTGAATATCGGGTCACGGCTGCGGCCGATAACTCTACACTTGCGCGGATAATTCACGCAGTAGAAGCCGCTCAAGGTAGCCGAGCGCCGACCCAGCGTTTCGTAGACTCATTTGCGCGCTGGTATACACCATTAGTTTTCGTGGTCGCTCTGGCAACAGCAGTGCTGCCACCCCTGCTATTCGGTGGCGCCTGGCTAGAGTGGGTCTACCGAGCCTTGGTATTACTGGTTATCGCCTGCCCATGCGCACTGGTGATTGCCACGCCGGTTACCATCGTCAGCGGACTCGCGGCTGCGGCCCGGCACGGCATCCTGATCAAGGGTGGCGTTTACCTCGAGGATGGTCGACGCCTGCGCTGGTTGGCACTGGATAAAACAGGCACCATCACTCGCGGCAAGCCCGCACAAACCGACTTCGAACCTTGGGCCAACAATGACGTCAATACAGTACGCTCACTCGCGGCTAGCCTGGCCGCGCGCTCCGATCACCCAGTATCCATGGCGGTAGCCCAAGCGGCACAAGACGACAGCATCGCACTGCGTCAAGTAAAAGCGTTTTCAGCATTAGCGGGTCGCGGCGTCAAGGGCGAAATCGATGGCGAGGATTTACACCTCGGGAACCATCGACTTGTAGAAGAGCTAGGGGTGTGCTCGAGGGAATTGGAGCAACGCCTAAACAACCTGGAGTCCCAAGGTAAAACGGTCATCATGCTGGTGGGTAAAGCCGGTGTCCTGGCACTATTCGCCGTGGCTGACACAGTTAAAGACACCAGTCGCGAAGCGATAGCAGAGCTGCATGATTTGGGCGTAAAAACCCTGATGTTGACTGGTGACAACCCACATACGGCGAGGGCCATTGCCAAACAGGTGGGCATTGACCGTGCTGAGGGCAATTTGTTGCCAGAGGACAAGCTCCGAGAAATTGAAGTTCTGACCGAGCAAAACCATACCGGCATGGTCGGCGATGGAATTAACGATGCACCGGCACTCGCTCGTGCCGACATCGGCTTTGCGATGGGTGTTGCGGGCACAGATACCGCAATAGAAACAGCCGACGTCGCACTAATGGATGACAACCTAAGCAAGATCGCCACCTTTATTCGGTTGTCTCGTAGTACTTCGCGTATTCTACGACAGAACATCGTAATGGCATTGGGGATCAAAGCCGTATTCTTGGCGCTCGCATTTGCCGGACTGGCGTCCATGTGGATGGCCGTTTTTGCCGACATGGGGACCAGCCTGTTGGTAGTATTTAACGGGTTGAGGTTAATGCACCGATAAAGGGTGCAGTACTGATATATGCGTTTATCTGTAGTAGTTCAGACTTGATCTCACACTTATCGGTTTTCCAGAAGGTGCTCTGTCAGGTCAAGTTCAGTTTACGAACTTTTCCATCCAGATCTTTTTGCCATCCTCGAGCGTTTGCATCGGTGTTTGGGCGCAGCTCATCTTGCCTTGGTGCGTGCGCTCATTATTATAATACGCCAACCATTCGTCCAGATCTTCCTGTAGTACCTCGACTGACCCGTATATCCTGTGCCGCAACGATGGCTAGTAGAATTCTTGCAGAATCGTTTTGTGGAAACGCTCGCAAGTGCCGTTGGCCTGTGGATGGCGGCTTCGTTTTCGTATGCTCGATTTCATTCACGCTCAAGTACAATTAGTAATCGTGCTGCTCCAGCTTACCGCAGTGCTCGGTACCACGATCGGTCAGGGTGCGTAGTACAGGCAGCTTTTGAGCTGCATTGAACGGCAGCACCCGATCATTCAACAGGTCCGTAGCCGTGATTGGCGTCTTGGTCGTGTACAGCTTGCAGTGCGCCACCTTTGCGTAGGTGTCCACGTAGGTCTGCTGATATACACGGCCAACACCCTTGAATGTCCCGACGTAGAAGGTGTCTTGCGATCCCAGGTAGCCCGGATGCTGGGTTTCGATCTCTCCGCAGGATTTGTCATCAGTACGTTAGCGTTCTAGCGCCTGCATCAGGGACTCCGTTAGGATCAGACCCTCCTCGCCAACTTTGGCTTCCAGCGCTTTCAAGCGAAGTTTGAAGTTGGCCAAGTCGCGTCTTAGCCAGATACTGCGAACCCCGCTCGGTGAGAAAATACACCGCGTTTGCGCAGCTCATTGGACGCCCGCACCAGGCCATGAGCGGGTTCCGCAACGGCATATGCCAGCACCGCTTTCTCGATAGCGGAATCAACACGATTCTTGTGATTTGGTACCCATCAGTTATTCTCCAGCAGTGCATCAACTCCACCAATGGAAACTGCCTCTTTGTACCGGTAGAAAGTGTCTCGAGACACACCGAGCATCTTACAGACTTTGGAGATGTTACCAAGCTCTGCCGCCAGATTAAGCAGCCCGGTCTTGTGTTTAATGATGCGATCGTTAGTATGGATCATGGGGTTTATCCTTGGTTTTGACTTCGGGTTTACGCACCTTCATCAAAACCGGTAAACCCCTTCTTTTCAAGGAGGTGTGTCAGATTTGGTCTGAACGAAACCAAATCAGAGACTTCGCACAGTAACAGTCAGTCTGTGAAAAAATGTAAATGAGATTTCTACACTATTACGCCTTTAGTGTTCCCGTAACAGCGTCTATTGAGCAAGCAGCGATGTGCCAATCGATAGCCAGCAGCCCAGCTTGGATCCCCTAAAAGCGTATAAATATATAACGCTATGGTTCTTCGTTACTCTCATTTTCAGCGGCAATTTCACGGGAATCGCGGTAATCAGGCTCTATTAGTCTCCCCGCGATAGTGACAGGGACATGCTTGTCGACCAAAATCTCCTTTGGGCGCCCTACATCGGGTGCCGTATAGTCACAAATACCGCTTGGGAACACTCTCTTCATCACCCTCAGGCGTTCAAGTACATCTGTAGTTAACTGGCCATATAGCCCTTCATTTAACGCAGTATCGATCGACTGCAGCGTGCATTTAAAAATACTGTCTGACAGCGGTGCGCCTGCGACTTGTCGTGAATTGCTATAAACAGGATATTTCTTTCTACACTCGCCAGTGGGTTGACTACCGGAAGCACGGTTCCATACGTCCATACCTGATGCGATGACAACTCCGTCTTTGTCAAAACACATATCACTAGCGTCACTAGGACGATTCTTCACAACTCCATTTTCCGGGCGTTTTTTTATACTCAGGATCCAGCGATCAATCACATCTAGCGCTTCAGCAATGGGGGAGTAGTTCCTAAACAACCCCGCGACTGACAGGCTGCACTCTGAACGAACCATTAGACACGGGTTTACAAGGGACACTGCATTAAACCGCTGAAAAAGTGGAGCAAGCAAACTCGAGGAGTGATGGAAGTTCAGGATCATCATGAAGGTGCTAGCAAAAAGTTCTCCGACACCCCATTTCCCACCGTTGGGATGGGAGCACATTAATTAGACCTAAGACGACATATGTCATCATAATAGATACTCCCGGCAGACGACGCGGCCAACCTTTTTTTTGAGGTCAATCAACAGTGGAGCTATCGATCTTGATTCTGAAAACAACGGGAATTTACGGAGTAACAGCCCTCGCAGAGATCGTCGGCTGCTTTCTGCCCTACCTTTGGCTGCGGAAAGGCGGGTCAGTGTGGCTGCTGATTCCGGCAGCGATGAGTCTGGCAATCTTCGTTTGGTTGCTCACATTACACCCGGCCGCGAGTGGTCGCGTCTACGCAGCCTATGGTGGCATCTATGTGGCTACTGCGCTGGTCTGGCTTCGAGTCGTAGATGGAGTAAAGCTGTCCGCCTTCGACTGGATAGGCGCCAGCGTTGCATTGCTCGGCATGTCAATCATAGTTTTGGGTTGGCAAAGCAAAGGATAGTGGACCACTGCCAGCCTCCTCAACTGAGTGCGACATCGCCCACCTATAGACCTTCCTGGACTTATCACCCGATTGACGCCCCGCAGGGAAGTCACGTTGTGCTTCTGCAGCTGCTTCGAAATGGACCAGACTAGTTCGGGCTTCGGCGATGGACTGCCTGCCTGTAGTGGTCAACTCTTTTACGCCACTGAACTCTGAGCATTCCAATATTTTTCTTCCACCATATTCGGCGGCATACCATCGTTTTTCTGGTGGGGTCGTATCTGGCTGTAATGGCCAATGATGTTACTTGTGATTCTCTGTTTAGCCGCAGGGAAGGACTTGTAGCCGGTTTCCGGCACCCACTCTGTATTGAGACTCAGGAAGAAGCGCTCAGTCGGTGCGTTGTCCTAGCAGTTTCCGCGGCGGCTCAGACTATGTGTCATTCTGTTGCGCCACAGCAGCTGTCGGAATGCGAGGCTTGTGTACTGGCATCCCTGGTCCGAGGGAAACACGATACCTTCAGGTTGTCCTCGTGATTCATAGGCCATCGTTAGCGCCCAACCAACTGGCTTACGTGCAAAGAGATCTATTACTACCGCCAGATACGCCCATCGAGCGCCGATCCAGCTCGCTGGCATTGGTGGGAATGCGGGCAGCTCGCCGAGATCGAGCTCAGACAGCTTCTGCACCTTGCCCTGCCCCGCGGCACTGGTATCTCCTAAGGGCAGGGCCGGATCAACCTGGAGGGCTACCACCTGTAAATGGGTGTCTCTTTCGACGAAACCCTGGCCGACGGGGACGCCCCCGGGCTTCTCTACTACGCCATGCACCCGCTACCGGATACCACGCAACTGCATGTGGCGCTTATCGAAAAGGGTAATGCGGACATCCACCGCGGCATTGATTGAGATCAGTGCTGCGAGCAGGTGGCCCGTTCAGAGGCTCCAAATAGCCAAGCCCAACCAAAAATTAACTATTCCTTAGGAAGAACGTCCTCGAAAGCCGGGTAATTTGGGCGAGCCATATTAGATGTGTCGTCATTTTCATTTAACCACTCCCCCTCCCGGCCCCTCACTTCGGTGCGGACAACTTGTACATACAAGTGATTCCACTTAATCTCGAAGGCAATCAGATGAAATAACACATAAGTCTCTGACGCCCATGCCCTTTGACCTGACCCGCATACTGCTGCTGTTAATGACGCTGACCTTGAACGGTCAGGCGTTTGCGGCGCCCTGCGGATCCCGGGATGCAGGAAGCGGAGAGCATCACCAGACCGCCACATCGGCCCGGATAGAACAATGCGCCGAGGGCGCTCACCAGCATCACTGTCACCAGGGCGGTGACACAGAGGCCGCTGAGCCCTCGCCGGCAAGCAGCTGCGAGCAGGCCTGCAGCTGCTGCCCCGGCCACTGCGCTAGTGCCATTCCCGCCGCTGAACACACAGAGCCCGCCCGTCCCCTCATCACCAGTATCACGCTTTACAAAATTTCCCACAGCGCCCCGCTGCCCGAAACCACCCTGCGTCCACCCATTCTTCTCTGACACGGGATCAGTGTGCCCGGCATAAATGTCCGGGTCATCCGCACAAGCGCCAAATTTCTGCGCCACCGCGTACTCCCGACTGTCGACTCCATTTCCATCAGCCTCCGCGACGCCTCGAGCCAAATAGCGCATCGTAGCAGCGGACGCGACGAGAACGAAAAGTCTCCCAGAGAAGGACAACAACATGAACGCAACAAGCTTCAGACTGACCAGAACCCCGCTTTTTATCGCCCTCGCCACGGTGGCCGCGGGTTTCACCTCCACGGCTTCTGCCCAGCAAGCGGGTGAAACCGCGCAAAAACAAATTGAAGAAGTGAATGTCACCGGTACCCGCATCAAGCGCGCCGACATTGAAGGCGTGGGCCCGGTCACCGTACTCGATGAAGCCTCAATTGAAGCCACCGGCTCCAGCTCCCTGGAAGTGCTGCTGCAATCGCTGCCGTCCGCAGCGGGCTTCGGCGGCAACCAGACCAACGCCTACTGGACCTCCAACGGTTACGGCACTGCCCAGATCAACCTGCGCGGCCTCGGCACCAACCGCACCCTAGTGATGGTCAACGGCCGCCGCGTGGTAAATGGCGGTACCGGCGCCAACAGCAGCGTCGATCTGTCGATGATCCCGATGTCTCTGGTTTCCAGTATTGAGGTGCTGAAAGACGGCGCGTCGGCCACCTACGGTGCCGACGCCGTGGCTGGGGTGGTCAACCTGATCACCAAGAAAGAATTCGACGGTCTGGAAATCGAGGGCAAATACGGCCAGACCGCACTGGGTGACGGCGAGGAAACTGTTCTCGACCTTACCTGGGGCGTGTCCGGCGACCGCGGCAACCTGATGGTAAACATGAGCTATCAGGACAACCAGGCCTCACCACTGGACGCCCGCGTCCCCTGTCCCCTGAATGACGACAGCGAGTGCAGCGGCAGCTCCTCCACCATCGGCGGCCGCGCCACCCTGCCCGCAGGCGCAGTGCTGGCAGACGGCACCGTGCTGACCGAAAACACCCGTATCAACTTCAACCAGGATCCGAATGGCGACGGCGATTTCTACGAGCGCTACGACGGGCTGAAGCACGGTTTCAACTACAACCCCTACTTCAATGCCGTGCAGCCGATCAAGCGCTTCAGCTTTACCACCCTCGGCAACTACGAGATTTCGGAATCCGCCACCCTGTTCACCGAGCTGATGTACACCAACCGCCAGTCCGGCCAGCCGGCCTCTCCCGGCAGCCTGGCCGACATCGCCTACAGCGCGGACCACCCCACCAACCCCACCGGTAGCGATTTCGTGCTGGAACGCCGGCGCCTATTAGAGAACGGCGCCCGCGATTTCTACCAGGAAGTGGATACCTGGCGCGTGGTCACCGGTATCGAAGGTGATATCAACGACAACTGGGGCTACGACGTGGCGCTGAACTGGGGCCGCAACACTGCCACCGACGGCATCGCCAACAACATCAACATGCAGCGCGTGGGCGAAACCCTGGATACCAACCTGTGCGGCATGAACGGCATCCCCTGTGGCGACTACCTGGGTTACGGTGATGTCACGCAAGAAGTGCTGGACTACATCGTATTCAGTCAGGAAGGCACCGGCGGCAACGAGCAGAAGAGCGTGAGTGCCAACATCAACGGTTCGCTGATGGAATTGCCCGCAGGCACCCTGGGTTTTGCCGCGGGTGTAGAGTGGCGTGAAGACAGCGGCTGGCGCCAGCCGGACTCCCTGGTTCAAGCGGGCTACGCGCTGGGGAACCAAGAAGATCCGATCAGCGGTTCTACCGAATCCCGCGAGGTCTACGCCGAGATATTGGTACCGCTGCTGGCGGACATGCCGCTGGTGCAGTCGCTGGATATGGACCTGGCCGTGCGCTACTCCGACTATGACCTGTTCGAGGGTGAGGACACCTACAAGGCCGGCCTGAACTGGCAGGTGAACGACATGCTGAAAGTGCGCGGCACCATGACCACCGCCTTCCGTGTGCCGAATATCCCGGAGCTGTTCGGCGGCGTGTCCGAGGGCAACCTCACCACCACCGATCCCTGTTCCGACTATGCCTCCCTGGATCCGTCCAGCACCCTGCACCAGAACTGTCGGGCAGCCGGTGTACCGCTGAACTACTCCCAGCTCGGTACCACCATCCTCACTGACCGTGGCGGCAACCCCGACCTCACCCCGGAGAGTGCAGAGACCTTCACTCTGGGTGTGGTACTGCAACCGCTGGACGGCCTATCGCTCACCGTGGACTACTTCGATATCGAGATCGATGACGCCATTCGGGAGGTGTCCGGTTCCACCAAACTGGCCATGTGTTACGAGTCTGCGGGCCTGAGCCACGCCTTCTGCGCACCGAACCAGCACACCCGCAACCCGGTCAACGGTGACGTGAATTACCTGTCCACACAGAAATTCAACACCGGTAACGAGATGATGCAGGGTATCGACTTCGGCGCCCTGTACGACTTCGACATGTTTGGCCTGTCGCACACTGCTGACTTCAAGGCGTCCTATCTAAAGGAATATGAAACCACCGCGTTCGATGGCGACGAGCCCTTCGTGCTCGACGGATTCATCGGCAGCGGCAACGGGGGCTTCCCGCACTGGCGCGCCAACGCGTCACTGACCACCCGCGGCAACCAGTGGAGCAGCACCTACTCGGTACGCATGATCGGTGAGGGGGATGACTTCAATGCGGACAGTGGTATCGGCTCCAGCATGCCCAACATCTTCTACCACAACGTGCAGTTCAACTACGACATGAACGACGCGCTGCGGATGAGTGTGGGCATCGACAACCTGTTCGACCAGGAGGCACCGCGGGTAGCCAGCTGGACCGATGGCAACACCGACACCATGACCTACGACCTGGCCGGCATGCGCAGCTACCTGCGTATGACCTACCGGTTCGACTGAGTCCCCTGAGACGTTCACAGCGGCGGGGGGTACACTCCCGCCAGCTGTGTATTTTCTCACCAGCTGTACCTGAGAAAACACTCGAGAATAAAACCAATGCAAACGGCATCCCTTTCCAGAAAGATCCACAAGTGGCTGTTTCTGTTTGTCGGCGTCCAGGCCCTTTTGTGGACCCTGAGCGGCGTTTACATGGTGGTGATGGACCTGGACTTTATCCACGGCGATCACCTGGTCAAAAACCTGCGCGAGCCGCTGCCGATGGAGCAAGGCACCCTGGCGCCCACCCAGGCATTACTCGAACGCTATAGCGGGGTGAAATCCATCCAGCTGAAAGCGCTGCAGGCATCCCCCTACTACGTGATCCAGGCCGCAGACGGCGCACACCTGGTCGACGCCCGCAGCGGTAGCGAAGTCTCGCCCATCGATGGCGACCGCGCCCGCGCCCTGGCGGAGCACTACTATTCCGGCAGCCTACCGGCGGCATCCGCCGAACTGATTACCGACAACCCGCCCACCGAGCTGCAGTCCCGCGCACTACCCCTGTGGCGGGTCAATTTTGACGACCGCTACGGCACCAGTCTCTATATCAGCCCGAATACCGGCGCCCTCGTCACTCGCCGCCACAACTACTGGCGCGCGTTTGATTTCTTCTGGATGCTGCACATCATGGATTACGAGGAGCGGGCCGATATCCACAACCCGCTGCTGCTGATCGTCACCCTCGTGAGCCTGACCGGTGTACTGGCCGGCCTGATCCTGCTGTTCTACAGCTTTGCGCGCAGGGAAAAAAGGTCCGACAACGCGGCCGCAGCGGGAGGTGCACAATGAATTTCATCAAGATCGCACACAAATGGCTGAGCCTGGTCATTGGCGTTCAGCTGGCACTGTGGCTGGCCAGCGGCCTCGCCTTCGCACTGCTCGACTCCAGTGTGGTCAGCGGCCGCCATCTGGCCGAGCGCCACGAGGCAGCGCCCCTTTCCCAGAGAGAGCCTCTGCGCGCCCACGCAGAAATCGCCGGCCTGTATCACGACGCCGGTAGTGCCGTAGTCGATATTCGCCTGCAGCCGGGCTTTGACCGTCCGGTATACCGGGTACAGACCACTGCAGGCATTGAATTGCGCGATGCCCGCAGCGGCAACCCGCTAGTGATTGACGCGGCGATGGCGGCCACCATTGCAGCGCACGACTACGCCGGTGACGACAACCTGATCGGTGCCCCGCAGCGTCTGTCGCAGCCGAACATGGAGTCCCGCCGTCACGATGGGCCCGTATGGCGTGTCGATATCGCAGACGAAGGCAATACCAGCCTGTATATCTCGGCGGCGGACGGCCGCGTACTCGAGCGCCGCAACGACACCTGGCGGCTGTTCGATATTTTCTGGATGCTGCACATCATGGATTACACCGAACGCCAGGATTTCAACAATCCGTTCGTTGTGATCTTCGGTATCGGCGCCCTGCTGCTGTCAATTTCCGGCTGTGTGATGTTGTTCTCCAGCTTCTCCCGCCACGACTTCAACCTGCTGGCGAAACTGCGCGGCAGCAAAGTGGCAGTAACCCTGCTCGATCAGGCCGCCACCCCGGTACAGGAACTGGCCTTGCCGAGCGGCGTCAACCTGTTTGACGGCCTCGCGGCCAGTGGCGTGCAGCTGCCGTCCAACTGTGGCGGTGGCGGCAGCTGTGGCCTGTGCCTGGTACAGCTCGATGCCGATGCGCCGATCACCAGCAGTGAGAAAGCCCTGCTGTCCGCGGCGCAACTGGCGGCCGGCCAGCGCCTCGCCTGCCAACAGCGTGCCGTGGCCGCCACCCGCCTGACACTGGATGACAGTGTATTGCAGGCCGGTGCCTTCACCGCCGAGGTACAGGAGACCCGCTTCCTGACGCCCTTCATCAAGGAAATCCGGTTGACGCCGCAAGGGCAGCGCCCGTTCGGCTTCCGCGCCGGCGGCTTTGTACAGGTGGAGATTCCGCCGCACCAGCTGCGCCTCGTCGACACGCCACTGGATACGCAGTACAGCAATGACTGGCAGCCCTGGCTGGGTGCCGCCGGCAGCAACCACGCAGCACCCCTGCGTCGCTCCTATTCCATGGCGAATGCGCCACAGGAAAGCACCAGCGCGAGTGAATCCATCCTGCTCAATGTGCGGATACAGCCCCCCCCCGCAGGACAGGAAACCCTGCCCGCAGGTGCCGGCTCCAGCTACATGTTCAATCTGCAGCCGGGCGACCAGGTCCAGCTGAGCGGCCCATTCGGCAGCTTCCATGTGCAGGACAGCGAGCGCGAGATCATCCTGATTGGCGGTGGTGCGGGTATGGCGCCGCTGCGCTCGATGATTGTCGACCAGTTACGCAATCACGGCACCCAGCGGCCAATGCGTTTCTGGTATGGCGCGCGCAATCTGCGCGAGGTGTTTTACGCCGAACTGTTCGATGAACTGGCGCAGCAGCACGACAACTTCCAGTGGCAACTGGGCCTGTCGGATCCGCGTCCGCAAGACACCTGGCAGGGTGCGACCGGCTTTATCAGCGATATCGCCGCGGACAGCTATCTGCGCCAGCATTCGGATCTCGGCAATTGCGAATTTTATCTGTGCGGACCGCCCGCCATGCTGCGCGCAAGCATCGCCATGCTGAAGCGACTCGGCGTGCGCGAAGAACAGATCGCGTTTGATGATTTCGGCAATTAACAGGAAAAACGGCGCGCACCGGAAACCTTTCGGTACGCGCCGTTGTCCACTTGCCATAGTGACTAGAAACCCCTAACCTTCGGGCTTCCATCAAAAACCAGCTGATATGCAAAGATTTATCGCACGGATCATGGCAACGCTTATGTTGCTGTCTGTCTTCGGACAGGCGGCCGCACAGCCGTGCGCGGAAATGTCAGCGCCGGCGATGGCCAAAGCCACGGTCATGGATATTGATTCCGATATCGACATCCAAGCAGGTCACCACCAGGCGGTGGATAGCGCGCAGACATCCGCACATTGTGGAGATATGCCTGCCGCTCCGTCGCCCAGCGGTACTGATCGCTGTACGCAGTCATCCGATACCGGTGTGAACACCACGGGTGACCCCTGCAGCGCAAGCTGTACTTGTTGCCCCAGCCACTGCGCCACCATTTTGCCGCCAGTGGAAACGGCCGGCATCCCCATGCCTCGCACTTCCCTGCAAGTAACCTACCGGGATCTCGCCTCGTCTGCCGAGCCCGAATCCCTGATCAAACCACCCCGGTCTGCCTGACCCGGGGATCCCTGCGCGCCGACTGGCGCACTTTTCCTCATTCCAAACTGTTGCGATAACCGCGCTCCGAGCTTTGTCATCGCACGCGTTTCGCTGTCGCCCGCACTCCCACTGTCGAAACCGGGCCCAGCACCGTTACCAAAACAGTGCCGTCACGCAAACGTGACCACTACAAGGTTGGAATTGATTTATGAAACAGAATATTTTTCTGCGCAGCCTGGCCATTTCCGCACTGCTCGCATTGACCGCCTGCGCCAAAGCCGATCACGACCACGACCACGACCACGATATGAGCGAAGATAGCGCTGATGTCGCGGCCGTCGCCCCCATCGTCTCTACACTGACCACCTATAAAAGTGCCACTTGCGGCTGCTGTAAATTGTGGGTGGAACACGCCGCCGACAACAGCTTCGAAGTCGACGCACAGAACGTTTCTGACCTGAATGCCGTCAAGGACAAGTACCAGATTGCCGCGGAGTTCCAATCCTGCCACACCAGTGTGTCGCCGAACGGCTATGTTTTCGAAGGGCATATCCCGGCGAAACTGATTCGCCAATTCCTGCAAAACCCGCCCGCGGGTGCCCGTGGCCTGGCGGTACCCGCCATGCCACTAGGCAGCCCCGGCATGGAAATGGGCGACCGCTTCACCCCCTACAAGGTGCTACAGCTCAATAAAGATGGCAGCACCACTGTATATGCGAGCATCGATCGTTTTGAACAACAACACTGAGGTACCGATGAACAAAATCCGAGAACCCCAGATTGCACTACCGGCCCTGTCACGGCGGCGCTTTGTCACCGGGATCGCCGCGGGCGCGGCACTATTGGGCCTACCCGCGGGTGCAAGCAGCGCCACACCCCGTGCTAACCCAACACCGCAAACGCTGCGCGGCAACCAGTTTGATCTGCACGTGAATTATCTGCCGGTGAATTTCACCGGCCGCGAGCGCACCGCAGTCGCCACTAACGGCTCGGTGCCCGCCCCGATCTTGCGCTGGAAAGAAGGTGAAACGGTGACCCTCAATGTCACCAACCATCTAGCACATGATACTTCCATCCACTGGCACGGCATCATCCTTCCCACGGGTATGGACGGTGTGCCCGGGCTCAGCTTCAACGGTATCCGCCCCGGTGAAACCTTTACCTATCAGTTTGAACTGAACCAGAGCGGCACCTACTGGTACCACAGCCACTCGGACTTCCAGGAGCAACAGGGACATTACGGCTCCATCGTTATCGACCCGGCAGAGCCCGACCCAGTCGCCTATGATCGCGATTACGTGGTAATGCTCTCCGACTGGAGTGACGAATCCCCCCACGACATTTACGCCAAGCTCAAAAAAGAGGGGCACTACTACAATCGCCGACGTCGCACCGCCGGCGATCTGTGGGATGAGATCCGCCAGAAAGGGGTCGCCCAGACATGGCAGGACCGCAAGATGTGGAACGAGATGCGCATGTCCGACCGCGATATCTCCGACGTCACCGGTTACACCTATACCTACCTGATGAATGGCCAGACCCCGGATGGCAACTGGATGGCGCAATTCAAGCGGGGAGAGAAGGTCCGCTTGCGCTTTATCAACGGCTCCGCCATGTCGATTTTCGATATCCGGATTCCGGGGCTGAAGATGACGGTGGTGGCGAGCGACGGTCAGAACATCGAGCCGGTTACCGTGGATGAGTTCCGCATCGGCGTAGCGGAAACTTACGACGTCGTAGTTGAGCCGGTGGACGACCGCGCCTATACCCTCTTCGCCCAGACCATCGACCGCAGCGGTTTTGCCCGCGGCACCCTGACACCGCATCCGGAACTGCGCGCCGAAGTCCCGGCGATGGATTACGCCCCGGTCCTCACCCACCGCGATATGGGCATGGATCATTCCGGCCACAATATGGGCGGCATGAGTGGCATGGACCACAGCGGCCACGACATGGGCAGTATGAACGGCATGGACCACAGCGGCCACGACATGAGTAGCATGGGTGGCATGGACCACAGTGGCCACGATATGGGCAGCATGAGCGGCATGGATCACTCCCAGCACGCCGGCATGCAATCCGGTAACGCCGGGCAGTACAGCCTGCACGGTGGACGCCCCGAGCTCGGCGGCATGCAGGGCGTCTGGTTTACCGATGGCCTGGGCCGCGCCGGACACGGTAGCAACAGCCCCATCGTGCACCTGCCTAGCGAATACCGCTACGGCGTGGATATGCGCTCAGAGATGCCCGGCAACGGACTGAATGATCCCGGTATCGGCCTGCGCGATCACGATACCCGCTACGGTCGCCGGGTACTTACCTATGCGGATATCCGCAACCTTACCCCCACCCTCGACAGGCGCGAGCCCACCCGCGAGCTGCAACTGCATCTGACCGGCAATATGCACCGCTACATGTGGTCGATGGATGGGATCAAGTTCAACGATGCCGAACCCCTGATGCTGAAATACGGCGAGCGTATCCGCATCACCCTGGTGAACGACACCATGATGACGCACCCCATTCACCTGCACGGCATGTGGAGTGAACTGGAAACCGGCGACAGCGAGTACATCCCGCGCAAGCATACAATCATTGTGCAGCCGGGCTCCCAGATCAGTTATCTGGTGACTGCCGATGCCTACGGCCGCTGGGCCTACCACTGCCACCTGCTGTACCACATGCCCGGCATGTTCCGCGAAGTAAGAGTGGTATGAGGACAATGCAAATGAACAGAAAAACCCTACTGGCATTAACCCTGGCGGCGCCGCTGGCGCACGCCGCGGAAGAATCGCACACACAGCACACCCATTCGATGCAGGACGATGAACACGCGGCCCATCAGCACATGGGGCACGGCTATCCGGCACCGCAAGAGGCCAGCGCAGCCGCTGCACCAAACCTCCGTCACGCCCCCAACGAACCCGATCACGTGATGGACCACGAGGTGCTACTGACCAAGGTCACCATCGACCAGCTGGAGGCACGCGAGGACGATGGCAGCGCGCTGGAAGGCAGCGTGTGGTTCGGCGGCGACAAGCACAAGGCATGGTTCAAGACGGAAGTCGAACGGGCGGAAGGCGAAACGGAAAAAGCCGAATTGCAGGCACTGTACAGCCGCGCCATTGCCCCCTACTGGGATATCCAGATGGGCGTGCGCCACGACTTCGAACTGGAAAGCGACAGTCGCAACTGGGGCGTCCTTGCCCTGAACGGGCTCGCGCCCTACTTCTTCGAGGTCGACACATCGCTGTTTGTCGGCGAGGACGGGGAGACCGCCCTACGTGTGGAGGCCGAGTACGAGCTCCTATTCACTCAGCAGTGGATTTTAAGTCCGGAAATTGAAGTGAATTTCTTCGGCCAGAACACACCTGAAACCCATACTGGGTCCGGACTTTCCGACGTTGAAGCCGGCCTACGCTTACGCTACGAATTCACTCCGCAGTTCGCGCCTTATATTGGTGTCAATTATGAGAAGAAATTCGGTAACACCGCGGACTTCGCCCGTGACGACGGCGAGGCCACCAGTGAAATGACCTGGGTAATCGGGCTGCACGCCTGGTTTTAGTCAGGTAATCGGGACTTGTAATTTATCGCACTAAAAGGATCCGCGGACTTTCCTCTAATCCAGGCAGAACTCAAGCTCGGAGAATGGACCGCGGATCTTTTAAAAAACTTGGAGATAATCATGAACACCTTCAACAAGCTGCTCTGCACTTTCACCCTCATCGCCGCGAGCACCGCTCAGGCCCATGACCCTAGCATGCATAAGGAAAACACAGAAAAGGCAAACTGTGCTGCGATGAAGGAGATGGATCACTCGACAATGGATGCCGATGATCCAGTCATGCAGGCGATGATGAAAAAGTGCGCAGAGCAGATGCAACATGCGGAGCGAGACAGTCACTCTGAGCATGCTCATCACGGTGAAGGCCATGACCACGAAGACACGCCGAAACCGCAAAAGCTTGAAGAGAAATAAGAATTGGGGGGCGACAGCCCCCTTTCCTATTGGAGGAATATTTTGACAGCACTAAAGACACTGCTACTCACAATTCTAATTGTAGCCGCTGGACTACTAACGTTCGTCTACTCCGGCAGCTACCCCATGGGCGCCGACGTACCGCACACCAAATTCACCCACTGGCTGCTGGAGACTCTGCGCGAGAAGTCCATCGCACGCGCATCACGGAACGTGCAGCTACCGGAACTCAAGGACCCGGAACTGCTGCTTTCAGGCGGCGCCGACTACAACGACATGTGTGCGGGCTGCCACCTGAAACCGGGTGTGACAGAGAGTGATTTCAGTCTCGGTCTCTACCCGGCACCGCCTGACCTCACCAAGCCGGGAAGCGGCGACCCGCAACAACGCGTGCGCCGACAATTCTGGATCATCAAGCACGGCATCAAGGCCTCCGGTATGCCCGCCTGGGGCCCCACGCACGACGACGGGCGCATCTGGGCTATGGTGGCATTCTTGCAGAAGCTTCCTGACTTGACGCCACAGCAATACCAGATCATTACTGCACGCGATGAAGAAGATTCAGGTCATCACTGACAGGAAAAATTGAACTGCAAGAACTGTTCAAATCCATTCACACATCAGGATCCTGCATCCTGCTCAGCGCTGTGCGCCCGCCATGGCACACAGCGCTGAGCCGCTCGCGGATTTAGATCCGGCACTGTTTTCCTGACTGGAAACCATGGGGCTCACTCGCATGGGTGACGACGGGAAGATCGTGCATGTGCACTGGTCCAGAAAATAAGAAGAAGGTTTTTTTCGCGGTCGTGGACCACTCCTGCAAAAGCTGTAGGAGCAGCCCATGACCTAGACCTTCGCCTACACCAGAATACCCTCTATGCCACCACCAAAGTCCCGCGATACATCTGCATCTGACAGGCAAAGGGGTATTCCCCCGCTTCCATCGCCGGCAGTTTTACCTCGGTCTCCTCGCCCACCGCTAGCTGCGCGCTTACATCCAGATCTGCGAACACCACATATTCGGCACAGGGACTAGGATCCTCTCGAAGGAAGTGCAACGTAGTTTCCTCATGGGCGGGTACTTGAATTCGCTCCGGCTCATAGACCCCATCCTTGACCATAATCACGGATGCGGCGGGAGCCACGGCCGCCGGCGCCGCCCTTTTACTCAACCAGAACCACCAGACGATGCCAACGATCAGTGCCAAACCCAGCAGATTGATCAACAAATTCATGCGTTTATCTCCGAAGGTTTGAATAGGCGCAGCCGGTTGGCATTGCTGACCACGGTCACTGACGAGAGCGCCATGGCCGCACCAGCGATTACCGGGCTCAGCAGGCTTCCAGTGATCGGATACAAAAGTCCAGCGGCGATAGGAATACCTAGGATGTTATAGATAAAGGCACCAAACAGGTTCTGTTTAATGTTGCGTAACGTCGCTCGCGAAAGCTCGATCGCGTCAGCCACGCCGTGCAGCGATGAACGCATCAGTGTAACGTCGGCGGTCTCGATGGCTACGTCGGTGCCCGCACCAATCGCAAAGCCGACTTCCGCACGCGCCAGCGCCGGAGCATCGTTGATGCCATCACCGGCCATACCTACGTGCCCGCCCTTCGCCTGCAGATCGGCGACAATGTTCTCTTTGTCCTCTGGCAGCAGTTCCGCATGCACGCAGTCTATGCCCAACTGCGTCGCCACCGCTTCTGCTGTGGCTCCGTTATCACCGGTGAGCATCTGGATTTCAAGGCCGAGGTTTTTCAAGCGCTGAATGGCGGATCTTGCGTCTGAGCGCAGCGGATCCGCCACCGCGATCAGGCCGGCAGCTTTGCCGTCGATCGCCGCATACATGGCGGTGCGTCCCTTGCCAGCCAGTGCTTCGACGGCCGCCTGCCAATGGTCGACATCAACATTTTCGCGCAGCATCAGTTTGCGGTTACCGAGCAGCAGCTTGTGACCATCCACCTCTCCGCGCACGCCGTGTGCAATAATGGCCTCAAAGTGCTGCACCGTGCTCAGGCGTATACCCCGCTCTTGCGCCGCATCCACTATGGCCTCCGCTAGCGGGTGTTCCGAGGCCTGCTCCAGACTAGCCACGAGGCGCAGCAACTCGTCTTTGTCGCCTTCGGTTTCGAGGTCGGTAACTTTGGGGGCGCCCTCGGTCAGTGTGCCGGTCTTGTCTACCACCAGCGTGGTCAGTTTACTCGCCTGCTGCAGAGCCTTCCCGTTACGTACCAGCACGCCGTGTTCTGCACCCTTACCAACGCCGACCATTACCGACATGGGTGTGGCCAACCCCAGTGCGCAAGGGCAAGCGATAATCAACACTGAGGTGGCCACCACAAGCATATGCGCGACCTTGGGCTCCGGCCCCCAGTTAAACCAGACCAGTGCCGCCAGCACGGCGATCACCATCACTACCGGCACGAAGACCGCGGAAATCCTGTCCGCCAGCCGGGCTATCGGGACGCGTGAGTTCTGCGCGTTCTTCACCATCTCAATGATCTGTGCCAGTCGGGTCTCGGAGCCGACTTTTTCCGCAGTGAACAGCAGGCTGCCATTCTTGTTTAGGGTGCCGGCGGAGAGGAAATCGCCCTGTGCCTTCTTCACCGGTACCGGTTCACCAGTGAGCATGGACTCGTCCACCAGGCTGCTGCCCTCAAGCACTGTGCCGTCCACCGGAATCTTCTCCCCAGGGCGCACCCGCAACCGGTCGCCCAGCTGTACCTCACCCACCGGCACATCCACCTCTTCACCGTTATGTAGCACTCGCGCACTGACGTCTTGAAGTTGCAGTAGTTTTTCAACTGCCGCGCTGGTGCGGCCTCGGGCTCGCACCTCCAGTGCCTGACCCAGGTTGATCAGTCCGATGATCATGGCACTGGCTTCGAAATACACGTGGCGTGCCATCTCCGGCAGCAGCTGCGGCGCCACTACCACCAGCATGGAAAACAGCCAGGCTGTGCCGGTGCCCAGTGCGATCAACGTGTCCATGCTTGCATTGTGGTGGCGAAAAGCCTTCCAGGCACCGGTGAAGAAGTGACCGCCGCAATATATGAGCACCGCAAGAGTGGCAAGCCCCACAAGTCCCCAGGCAATCTGTTGCGCCGGCGCATGCACTGACATCTCGCCAGTGATCAGCCCCCATGCCATCAGTGGCAGCCCTAAAGCCAGAGCCAACCCAGCGCGCCACAGTAAGTCTCGGTAATGTTTTTGGTCCGCCTCGCGTTGCTGCTCGCGCAGCTCACGATCACTGACAGTCGCCAGCTCAGCGCCGTAGCCGGCTTGCTCGATCGCCAACACGCAGGCATCCGCATCAACGCGGCCATTTACTGAGGCAATTTTCTCGGCCAGGTTGACCCTCGCCTGTATCACACCTGGCACTTGGTTCAACGCCGTTTCAATCTTGTTCACGCAGCTGGCACATGAGGCGCCGTGCAGGGTAAACACCTTTTTGCTCTCAATCATTTTCCCATCCTAGTTCGTGATCAGTGAATGGCACTCTAGGTGCTTGCGGTAATGAAAAGGCAAGCTCAAACACTACTTACCCGACATTCTCCCACCCAATACGTCAAAAGTATGCGAGCCGAGGATATACAGGGAGCAATCTACTGCAGATCCGCGATAAAGTAACACTTCGCCATAGAATGATTGAAATTTGGCCTGGCATCTTCGACCTCTTTCTAACATTGATTGATACATACAGATCCCATCAGACTAAGTGAAAAAACTTCTCATCAATAATTGATGAATGAAGAATCCAGCAACCAAAAGAAGAAGACCAAATAGATATGATATTGCAAATCCGTAATTCAACTTTTCTGCGAGGAAGAAAGGGAGAAAAAACAGGTAGGAAATAGGGACACCCACGATAATACTTCTTGCAAATTGGATCGAGGTTCCAGAGTCCCTGTGCTCCACAAATGAAAAAATGAGAGCCAACATAGAAACCAGCGGCAGTGCGACAATGAACCCAGCGAGCTCAGGTCGCTTCTCTGAGAGCCAAGACGTGAAAGCGATAACACATGCGGCAATGATAACCTTCGCGAACATAAACACCGTTGTGCATCCTGCAATCATGATGAAAGTTCATATTGTAGATTGTATGCCTGAAGGGCCTCAGCACTAGCTGTACGAAGCGCCTCCAAGTCAACACTAGCTTTTTTAGTGTTCTACAACACCGAAAGAAAGGAAGTAACCTTCTGTGCTAAGGAACACCTGTAACTCCTGCTCACCATCAGCGGTGTCAGCTTTCGTAGTCACGACCCATTGACGCTGGTTGTTAACCCGCGACATTGATGCATTGACGGGTTTACCAGCGAAGACATTGTCAACCTTCCCTTCTTTGATCAGACGATCAATTTCCTTACTGGCCAACCCTTCCGCTTCCATCATGGACACGGTCGTCTTGTCGTGACTATGTGTGCCATGGGCGAAAAGCTGCATGGAAAAAAGTAGGGAAGCCAAAATGCTAACAATGCAAAAGAGTTTTTTCATGTCGTTCTCCTGGGAAATTTTGAGATTTTCTCGGTTGTTAAAAGGGTTATTGCTTCAGGCCTATTACGCTGTAAAAGCCTTTGGTTTTTAGGGTAATGGTGACAGCTTGGTCGCTCTGATTTTTCCAGTACCACCCATGAGACCCGTCAAACGGGGTGGTCAGGGAGCCGCTCATCTCAGTGGCCGTGGCGATCGCGAAGCTTTCGAAGTAGCCAGTGGTATCACCAGTAGGCTCACCGTGAAAATCGAGGTAGAGTTGGCCGTTTTCTGCGGTCCATTCGTATTCCATGTGACCATGCTTGGCAAGGTGGAGTTTGTACTCCAGGCCTTTGCCTGCAGGTACTTCGATGATGACGCTGTCGGAACGGTATTCAAATTCCTGCCCCTCACGCTCAACCTGCTCCGGGACTGCAGTTGCTACTGCTTCCGTATTCAACTCTGTCAGACCAAGGGCTCCGCCAATACCAGTGGGGTCGATGTTGTATTCCGCTGGCAGGATAATGGTAGTCAAGGTGATGGCGGCCAGTATGGCGGCACCCAGGGTAGCCTTGATCAAAGTTCTGGCCGATTGCACCGGCAAATCAGTCTGTTGCATGGTATTACCTCTCTAATATTCGTCTGTATTCTTCTTGATTCGTTGATCAGCCAACGAAGTAGCCGGTCATCTGAAAGCCCACCAGCATCATGCCGCCGCTCATCAACAGCGCATTAGTTGCCGTGGAGAAGCGCAGGAAGCTGTCAAACCGGCGCCAGTAATTGATCGCGAGGAGGATGAAGGCAAGTGCCAGGAACTGACCAAGCTCAACGCCCGCATTGAATGCGAGAATATTGGCCACCAAGCCGTCTTGAGAAAACTCGAACTCCTGCAGCTTGGTCGCCAGACCAAAGCCGTGGAACAGACCGAAAATCAGCACGGCGGCTTTGGTATTCGGCTGGTATCCCAACATCCGCTTGAAACCACCCAGATTGTCAAAACCTTTATAGACAATGGACAGACCTATGATCGCGTCGATCAGATAGGCGTTGACATGGGTGTCATTCAATACGCCAAACAGCAGCGTCAGGCTGTGGCCCAGGGTGAAGAAACTGACATAAATCAGTACATCTTTGGAGCGATACAGGAAGAAGATAACCCCCACCAGAAACAGTAGGTGGTCATACCCCGTTACCATGTGTTTGGCACCGATGTAGAGGAACGGAATGATGGATACACCTTCATTGCCTTCCAAAAATACTTTTGTAGCGTCGTCGATGCCATGCGCGAATAGTGGCATCGAAACCAGCATGCTGATTCCGACTGCCAGTAATCCCAGCACCCACTTACCGCGGTCGAGTAATGACCTGTTGAACATTATTGATACCTCCGGTTAATTATTCGTTGCATTTGCTATCACGCGTTCCCTGCTGGACTGACCGCTTTATCGGCCTCCGATGATTCCTGTGCCGCCTCGTTACCATGCAGTATCCGGTAAAGCGCCGGTAGCACGACCAGTGTCAATATCGTTGAGGAAATGATGCCGCCGATCACCACTGTCGCCAACGGACGCTGCACCTCTGAGCCGATTCCCGTGTTGAGCGCCATGGGCACGAACCCCAGCGACGCCACAAGCGCAGTCGTGATAACCGGCCGTAACCGGATCAGGGCACCTTCGACAATTGCTTTATCGACGCTGTAGCCTTGGTGGCGAAGGTCACGGATAAACGAAACCATGACCAGCCCGTTAAGAATGGCGACACCCGATAGCGCGATAAAACCTACCGCGGCAGAAATAGAGAACGGGATATCACGCAACATCAACGACAGCACACCGCCGGTCAGAGCCAGGGGCACACCGGTAAAGATGATTCCGGCATCTTTGAATGAGCCCAGAGCCAGTAGCAGCAATCCCATAATCAAAGCCAGAGTCACCGGTACCACAACGGACAGGCGCTGTGCCGCTGACTGCAGTGTCTGGTAGGTGCCGCCGTATTCAATCCAGTAACCAGCAGGCATTTCAACATTGTCGGAAATCGCCCGCTGCACATCCGCAACAAAGCTACCAAGATCCCTGCCCCGAACATTGGCCGTGACCACCACGCGGCGCTTCCCGTTCTCACGGAACACCTGATTGATACCGGTAACCAGCTCCAGCGACGCTACTTCTTCGAGCGGGACATAATCGCTATTCGCACGATGGATGGGTAACCTGGCCAGACCGTCGACATCACCGCGCAGGGCTTCCGGCAAGCGCACCACGATATCGGTCCTGCGGTCGCCCTCGTAGAAGCGCCCGGCCACGGTACCGCCCATCGCCGTCGCCAGCTGGTCCTGCACAGCATTCACATCCAGGCCGTACTGCGCCAATGCCGCACGATCCGGCACGATGGTGAGCAGCGGCAAGCCGGTGGTCTGCTCCAGCTGGATATCGGCAATGCCTTCCACGTTCCCGATCGCTGCCTCAATCGCATTGCCCAGCTCTTCGAGCTGTGCAAAGTCATCGCCAAAGACCTTGATCGCCAGCTCCGCACGAACCCCCGCGAGTAACTCGTTAAAACGCATCTGAATGGGCTGCAGGAATTCGTAGCGGTTGCCCGGCACGGGTTCTACAAGCTCCGCCAGCTCATTGACGAACTCTTCTTTGGGCTTGTCCGGGTCGGGCCACTGATCGCGCGGCTTGAGAATGATGAAGTTGTCCGCAACACTCGGCGGTACCGCATCGGTGGCCACTTCTGCAGTACCGATTTTGGCAAATACCCGCTCGACTTCGGGCAGTTCCCGAATGCGCGATTCAAGGGATTCCTGCAGGGAAACCGCCTGATCCAGGGAAGTGCCGGGAATCCGCAATGCATGCATAGCGATATCGCCTTCGTCCAGGTTCGGCACAAACTCACTGCCCAGACGCGTGGCGGCATAGCCAAACACCAGCACCAGTGCGGCAGCCACCGCTACCACGAGAAAACGGGCGCGAATCGCAAACTCCAGCACCGGGCGATACCAGTCGCTCAGCTTATTGAGTGCCCGGTTTTCCTTCTCTTCCACTGGCTTGCGGAACAACAACGCAATGCAAGCGGGAACAAACGTCACGGACAACAACATCGCTGACAGCAGTGCAATAACTACCGTGGTCGCCATCGGGTGAAACATTTTTCCTTCCACGCCGGACAGCGCAAAGATCGGCAGATACACCGCGGTAATGATGAACACCCCGAACATGGCCGGACGAATCACCTCTCGGGTGGCCTGATAAACCAGCTCCAGGCGCTCTTTTACATCCAGCGCACCATTCTCCCGACTGGACTGGCTCAAGCGCCGCAGGCAGTTCTCGACAATGATGATGGCTCCATCCACCAGCAACCCGAAGTCCAGTGCACCCAGGCTCATCAAATTGGCACTGACCCGCGTCTGTACCATTCCCGTAACAGTCATCAGCATGGCGATGGGGATCACCAGTGCCGTAAGAACAGCCGCGCGCACATTGCCCAGCAAAAGGAATAGGATGACGATGACCAGCAACGCGCCCTCAAGCAGGTTGGTCCGCACAGTGCGCAGGGTTTTATCGACCAGGCCAGTGCGGTCGTAAACAGCAGTTGCAGTAATACCCGGTGGCAGGCTCGCCTTCACCTCATCAAGCTTTTTACCCACGGCGTGTGCGACAGTACGACTATTTTCCCCCACCAGCATGAAGATGGTACTCATGACCACTTCACGACCGTTCTGGGTAGCGGCACCGGTGCGCATTTCACGACCCTCACCGATCTCGGCAACGTCGCCTAGACGTACCGGCACACCGTCAACTTCCGCCACCAGAAAGTCTTTCAGGGTCTCTACGGTCTCGGCCTGGCCGGGAACACGCAGCAGCCACTGAGCACCACTGTGCTCAATAAAGCCGACACCGCGATTCTGGTTGTTCGCCTCAATCGCGCGGATCAGATCTTCCTGAGTCAGGCCGAACGCCAGCAGGCTTTCAGGCTCGATCGCGACAAGAATTTCGCGCTTGAAGCCTCCAATCGGATTGACCTCGACCACACCGGGAACACGTAACAACTGAGGACGAATAATCCAGTCGTGCACCGTGCGAAGATCCGTGGGTGTCACTTCAGAACCATCTTCATTAGTCGCGCCAGGTTCCGCATCCACGGTGAACATGAAAATCTCACCGAGGCCGGTAGCAATAGGCCCTAGTTCCGGTTCAAGCCCCGAAGGAAGTGCACTACGCGCACTGGCCAAGCGCTCGTTGACCAGCTGGCGTGCGAAATAGATGTCGGTTCCGTCTTCAAAAATCACGGTGACCTGGGAAAGACCGTAACGTGACACCGAGCGGGTATACGCCAGGCTCGGGAGCCCGGCCATCGCATTTTCCACCGGGAAGGTCACCCGCTGTTCGACTTCAAGCGGTGTGTAGCCCGGTGCTTCGGTATTGATGACCACTTGCACATTGGTAATATCGGGTACCGCGTCGATCGGCAACCGGGTAAAGTTCCAAATGCCCAACCCACATAGCAAAGCGACGACGGCCAGCACCAGCACGCGGTTGTGGATCGAAGTCCGAATCAGGTACTCAAGCATGTCGAATCCTTAGTGATCGTGGGAGGCGCCGGATTTTTCAATATCGGCTTTGATGATGTAGCTGTTCTCAGTTACATACTCTGTGCCGGGCTCCAACCCTCCGAGTACCTCAACCCATTCTCCGGCCTCGCGCCCAAGATCCAGCATGCGCACTTCGTACTCGTCACCCACTTTGGCGTAGACCACGGTAAAATCGCGGAACGCCTGCAGTCCGGATCGCTTCACTGCCAGTGGCACCTCGTATTCAGCGACCTGGATATCACCGGAGACAAATGCACCAGGGGCGAGTGTAGCCGGAGGGTTTTTAAGCGCGACACGTACGACACTGGATTGATTGGGGCGAATGATGGTGTCGATCTGGCGTACTTCGCCTTCGAGCTGCCCATCAATGCCGCGCACATTCAGCGCAACCGGTGCGCCGTATTTGATGCGCGTACGCAGTGCCGGGAATACATCCAATTCCGCCAGCAGCGCGTTACTGTCTGCAATCGTCAACAAGGTGCGCCCTTCCGTCTGCTCCCCAGGGTTTGCCTGGCGCTGCAGCACCACACCTTCAATCGGGGAGTTGATGGTGTAGGTCTTCAGGTTTTCGTTACTGTTAATTGCGATCAGGGGTTGGCCTTTGCCAACGCGCTCACCAAGCCCCACCTTCACCGACTCCACAGTGCCATCAAATCGAGCACTGATCAGGCGCACCCGCTCCGGGTTCATTGTCAGTCGTCCGTAGGCCTTGCTGGTTTCCTTCAGCACTGCCGAGCCAGCGATACCGGTGCCAATATCCATCGCTTCTGCGATGCTCGGCTCAATCCGGGTACGGCCTTCGAAATTGTCGTACTGCCAGCGATGATCTTTGCCGTTGTAGTTCGCGGTAATCGTGACCATGAAAGAGTGCGGCTCGTAAATCACCGTGTCGCCACGCAGAAAGTCACCTTGCGCGGCAAAACGGATGTGATCCTCCACACCGCCGAGACGGGTCAACACAACCTTGAGGTCCACTTTATTTGGATCTACCGCCTTACCATCATCGGTAACCCAAACGCGAAACTCGGGCGGTACACCGGTTTCAAAAATGCTCAGCTCCAGGGCGAAATCGTCATCGCGCAACATACGGCCACGGTTCGGACCTTTCTCTGGTTCTGGCTCACCACCTTCTGCTGCAGCGCCGGCGGCCTGTACCTCTATGCTGTAGCCCATCCCAAAGGAAAGTACGAAAGCCAGGATCAGGCTGGAAAAAATCACAGGTTTCATTTCACGTTCTCGCTTATCGCCGCCAGGGACAGGCCGGTGAGCTTCTCAATTTCAATCAGGTTCAGGTGGGCACGGTACTGGGTTTCCAGATAGGAAAGACGCGCCTCTATCAGGTCTTGCTGAGCCGCTGCCAGTTCGTAATAGCTGTACTTACCCTGGCGGTATGCACTACGGGTATCCGTGAGCGCACGTTGCAGGCTGGGAATGATCTTCACCTCGAGCGCTTCTGCAACGTGCCGACTGTGAAGTAGCTCTTGCGCCATCACATACACTTGGGTTTCCATTTCGAGCGCTTTCGCATCTCTTTCTGCGCGGTAACGGTTCTGCTCTGCCATCAGTGCGGCTACTTTGTTCTTGTTGCGATCGCGTCGACCAAGTGGGATGGAAACGCCGGCGACGAGGCTGTAGTCATCGACAGATTCAAGGCGCCGGATACCAGCATCAATTTTCCACTGGATACCCGCCTCGGCACGGGCCAAGGCGATTTCCGCCTCTGCCACCCGCTCTCGGCTAAGGAATACCGCCAAGTTCGGATTACCGGAAACTTCGGAGCGCAGCCGGGCAATATCGATGGCTGGTACCGGCGCAGAAAGTGAGCCGTCTACCGCGCCAAACCCGGGCGTTCTTTCCCCCCATTGCGCGGCCAACCGGTGACGTGAGACTTGCAGTTCGTGCCCAATATCCTCCACCGCCAATCGCCGGCGTTCGAGTTCCGCTTCTGCCCTGGAAGCGTCGGCCTGCGGCACTTTACCAACGCTGACCTGGCGCCTGATATCAACCAGGGCCTCCTGTGCCTGCTCTACGGCATCCATGGCCAGCACCATTCGCTCCTGCTGTGCCATCGCCTGGAGAAAATAGCGCGCGGTATTCGCTGCAACGTCCAGCTCCAGTACCTGCCGCTGCGTCTCGATTACCGAAGTCTGAATGCGGGCCGCCTCCACCCGCTTGTCGATCACATTACTCTGGAACAGCCAAGTGATACCCAACGTGGTCTGCGCGCTCTCGACCCCGTTGAAATCTCCGGTACCGGCCACGTCTTCTACCTGCAGGCGCAGCTCCGGCCGCGGTCCGACCGCGGCTTGCGCTGCCTGCGCATTCGCGGATTCCAGTTGGTAGCTGTAACCAGCCAGTTCGAGATGGCTCTGCAAGCTCTGCATCACCGCCTGCTCGAATGTAAGGCCGCGGTATACCGGGCTTTCCTGAGCCCAGCTGATGGAGGTGTCCAGGCAAAGAGACAGGGACAAGGCAGCCCCTACTGTCACCCGAAAAAACCGACTCAAAATCGGTTTTTTATATATAGATCTCCGCAAGTTATCGCGCACTTTGCTTCCTTAGTGAGAGAACAGGGTTTCTATGGCGTGGTGGAGCGCATCCACCGAAAACAGGCAACAGCCAGAAAGAAAAATAAACAGGATGCCCACCAGCAGAGGCGAGAAAGAACGTCCCTTGTCATCCGCTAACAGGTAATGGATTCGGGCGTTCAACTGATCCGCCGCGAAATGGCAACAAAGAGCAGATGACGCCTTGGCAGCCGGCATACCATTCGACAAGCGAGTCACTTTGACCAGCGTTTGAGCCACAAAAGTCTCACTCCAGCCACTGCGACACACCTGCTCGTCAGCACACTGCTCCATGCACAGCATCATCTGCCGGTTGAGATAATTCCGCTGGCTACCAGGAAAGAATCCAGCGAGCAGTGCAAATAGCAGCTTCTGAAGCGGGTCGAGACGCCGAACATGCGCCTCTTCGTGCATACGTACCACCGCGAACTCGTCATCGCTTACGCCATCACGCAAACCGCTCGTAAAAAAAACCTGCGGCCGTAACAACCCGCTAGTGAATGCCTGAGCGCGCGGCGAATGAATAATGGATGTATCGTCCGTTTCATGTTCACAAACCTGAAGCAACAACTGGAGTTGGGCCAGGTGCCTATACGCGCGGACACAGCTCCGAGCCAACATGACACCGGTCAAAGCCAGGAATCCGAGTGCTGATAAGCCGTGCCAGCTATAGATATTGAACGCGTAGATATGGTGCCAGTGAGCCAGGCTCGCAGTCCGCTCACCAAGAGCGTCAGGGAATACCAGCAGTGTCGCTGCAGAGCCCGCCGCCAACCAGGGCAGCACTACGGCGCTCCACAACAACGGTCGCCGTGCACCGGTAGAAAGGCGCATGGAAAATGATGGGAATCGGCTGACCACCAAGCACACGGCAGAGACCGCGAGAACTCCCACAAAAAGGCAGAGTGCCGCAATGGTGAGCAGGTTCAGCCACAGGGCTGCTTGCCCAAGAATCACGCGTCACCACCTTTTTGGCGCCTGGCCTTTTGCTGCTCAATCAGCTGCTCAAGCTGCTCCAGCTGGGACTCACTAAGATCAGAAGAAATGGATGTGAATGCGGCGACAAGACCATCGTCGTCATCGACGAACTCTCGGGTAACGTCTTGAATAAGCTGACCGACGAAAGCATACCGTTCTACAGCGGGGCGGTACTGGAAAGCATGCCCCAGCTTCTCGCGGGCCAGGAGCCCTTTTTTGAACAGTCGGTCTAGGGTGCTTTGAATGGTATTTAGCGAGCCGCCACGAGCCTTACTGAGGTGGGCATGCACCTGCTTGGCATCTGCAGAACCTTCGTCCCAGAGATAGTGCAAAACCTGCTTTTCGAGATCACCCAGCCGCATGTCTACTCGCCAATTGAGAATATGTCCAATTTGGCAACATGCTATTCCGCAAAAAACCGATCGTCAATGGGTTTTTTGAGCCAGAGCCAGTATGGGGAGTCATCAAAGCCGAGGGTCGGCAGGGATTCTGGAAATTTTCGCCAAAAATAAATCAACTTGTTGTTTCTAAAGGCTTTTTCTGAACTCTTCCTTTCCAGATTCTCTCCAATTCGCGATTCCCACCATTAACTGTTTGTCTTCGCGAATAAAATCGTCCGCCACTTTTTACTTGGAGCCTTCTGCGGTTTGCGCCAGGGGATTCGCGGGGGTGTCGAGTCCAGCCTTTGAGATCAATTTGTAGTGGCCCAAACTGGTCCGGGTCTGGGCAAGCGCAATCTCCAGGCTCGTTTGTTTCTGTATGTTTTCTTTCAGCTCCGCCTGAGTGTGATCCAACTGTCTCTGAAGCAAATCCCCCTCGTGCGTTTTTAATTTAAGCTGGGCGTTCACTTGATTCAGCTGTTCTTGCATAGAAGTAGACCGCTGCTCTGACTGTCGTAGAGAATCTTCCTGGCTGCCCACCTGCTTGCGTGCTGCAGCCAGCTCAGAGGCCAAGCGAGCATTGTCCTTGTTGAGCTGCGTCAGTTCTCCTTGATTCACGATGATTGTTTGATTGAGTTGACGCTGCTCTGCCTGAAGTTGCTGTACCTGCTGTTCGTGGCGGCGGATATCTTGGTCTCGTTGCTCTTTGCTGGCCTGGCGGTAGTGTTCGAGAGCATCTCGCGCGTGCTGATGCTTGTCTTCCAGAGATTTCAGGTGGACGTCCTTGTCTGCAAGGCGCGCCTGAATATCCTCGACCTGTTGCTGAAGTCGTTCCGACCTAAGACGCTCAGATTGTAGTTCAGACGTTTTTTCGTCCAGCGATCCCTGAGTGTCACTCAGTCGCTCCTCAAGTGCTTCGGTCATTTCATTGCTGGTTTTCAGCGCGGCCTGCAAGCTTTCTCGCTCTCGCTTCCAGAGTGTCTCCCGGTCTTGGTTTCGTGTTTCCGCCTCGGACACCAACTCCTTGGCTTCCTCACGCAATCGAGAGGCTAGGCGAGCCACCATTTCCTGAAGCGTCTTGCTGAGAAGCTGCTCGTCGTCCAGCCGGGCACCTTCGGCCTCTTCAATTTCCTTGAGGTAGCGGTGGATGGTGGTCTTGGAGCCGGTATTGCCGAGCTCTATACGTATCGCATCCAACGAGGGGTTCTCGCCCCGAGCTAGCACGGCATCACGAGCCTGCTGAACGAGGACTTTGTTGATTCCCGTGCGTGCCATCTGAGTCTCCTATTTTTTCGTACCATGGTATGTACTATGTATATACATACTAAAACCACTCTATCAGTTTGGCAATGGTGTACAAATAATGACAAGAGATAATAATGAATTATCCATTGTTAGCTGCCATATTTGTCATAAACTAACCTCAGCCGGTACGAAACCCTCTTTCACTCCAACATCCACCTGGCAACTCAACCCAGGGCGCGGACAAGAATCGCATGAGCAACATCGACCAATATATTCACGCGGCTACCCGTGAAAACACGCGACGCAGCTACCAGGCAGCAGTTCAACACTTTGAAGTCAGCTGGGGCGGATTCCTGCCAGCAACAGCAGATAGTGTCGCTCGGTATCTGGCAGATCACGCTGAAACACTGGCCATCAATACGCTGAAGTTACGCCTTTCAGGCCTGGCCCAATGGCATCGAGATCAAGGCTTTCCAGATCCAACCAAGGCACCGATAGTAAAAAAAGTACTCAAGGGTATTAGGGAGCTACACCCGACCAGAGAAAAGCGTGCACGCCCGATACAGTTAGAGGAGCTGACTACTATTGCCGGCCAGCTAGAGTTGGCGCTATCCATTGCAGTGGAAAAAGGTGACAGAAAGGCCTCCATCGTGCACGCTCGCAACCGCGCCCTGCTTCTGCTGGGGTTCTGGCGTGGATTCCGCAGCGATGAGATTTGTCGGCTACGGGTGGAGTTGGTGACAGTTAGACCAGGAGAAGGAATGACGATCTATCTCCCGAGAAGCAAAGGTGACAGACAAAGCCTCGGTCGTGAACTCAAGGTGCCGGCGTTGAGCCACCTATGCCCGGTGTCGGCTTACGAAGAATGGATAAAGAATGCAGATATCGCCGAGGGGCCCGTATTTCGAGCCATTAACCGCTGGGGACACCTTTCTGAAACTGAACTTGCCTCAAACAGCATATCCCCCCTACTTCGACACATGATTGAGCAAGCGGGATTGCACCACAAGAATGTCAGCAGCCACTCGTTGCGCCGTGGATTTGCAAATTGGGCAAATGCTAATGGCTGGGATACGAAAACGTTGATGGAATATGTGGGGTGGAAGGATGTTCAATCGGCAATGCGGTATGTCGATGCTGCGGATCCGTTCTCACAACAGCGCATCGAACAAAACATCTCGACGAGAAAGCCTATTCACAATCTGCCAGAATAAATGAAGCAACCCGGTTCCGATCAAATAGCTACATTTTGAACAATTAAGGCTAGCTGGATCCCCTTCCCTCGCCGGGCCGAAGAGATCACTCTACGTGGCTTGGTGATGCATTTAACTGCCTAAGAAGCTCTAGTTGCCGCTTTTTAGAAAGCTTATCGATTTTACAAATCAGCTCCGCCAAGACATCCGACTCACAGAAAAAGTACGCTACGGGCACACCCAGCTCTTTGCCGATTCTTTTGAGCATTTGGTAATCAGGGCTATGACGCCCCTTTTCATAATGCGTCATGCGACTACTGGCCGAGCCAGGCTCAATACCCAAGCGGATGCCCAGCTCCTTCTGGCTGATGCCTTTCGCGGTGCGCGCTTGGAGCAGACGCAACGGGATGGGAGAAGAGTTGGGCAAAATATAAGCATCTTCGAGTTCTCAGGGACTTAGATTGTCTAAGTATATGGGCATCCGGTATACTTAGGAATCCTAAGCGCCACCTCCAAGCTGTATATTTATGTTCTACTCGATTGCGCTCCCCCATGACTCCATCGAAAATTAAGCCGGAACTACTCGACTTGCTGGTTTCGGGAAAGTTTGACAGTTTCACTTGTCCTGCGCTTACTCAGGCCTACTTTGCGTCTCCTCGCTGCACCAGCCCCACCAAGCGCGCGGCAAGCCAGATTGTTGCCCGGGCGGTCAAAGCCCTGGAAGGCGATCAGTTAATTGTGGGCACCTCCTCAACATCCGGCAGAGCTAAGCAGTATCAACTTACTGAAGATTTCTATCGAATCTTCTCTGTGGCGCGCGTTGCTCCTTTATCGACACAAGAGCCCAACGCCCCAAATGAAAGCTTTCTCGCGATACTTGAGGGAAAGTTACATGAATACAAAATCGAGCTTTTGGAGGCGATCGGGGAAGTCGAAGAGTATGAAGAGCTAAGTAAAACAGCGCCGGAGAAAAGGAGCCAAATCCAAGTGCTCTACGATCGTGCGCGTGATCAATTTTCTAGAACGCAGGGACGAGTCAAGGCTATCGAGGCCGTACTCGCTGAAGTAAAGCGATCTTAATCAATGCAATTACGAAAATGGCAGTCCGAGTGCATATCACAAGCGCTTGAGTATTACAGTACGGGAAAAACACATTTCATGTGTCTAGCAACTCCTGGTGCAGGGAAAACAGTAATGGCATCCACCCTAGCCAATCAATTATTTGACTCAAATCTAATAGACTTAGTAATTTGCTTTTCTCCTTCTGTTGTAGTGGCTGAGGATTTTAGATATGAGTTGGAGCAAATTACCGGCAATCGCATTGACGGATTGCTTGGGTCTTCCGGATCTTCGCTGACATACCAGTCATTGCGTAATCTCGGAGAGCGATTTTGGGCCCTTTTTGAGCAATACAGAGTCTTCGTAATCTTTGATGAGATCCATCATTGCGCGGGCAACAGTATTGAGTACTCAAACGCCTGGGGTGAAAAAATTATCACCCATATACAAGGACGCGCATCTTATACATTGGCACTCACCGGAACGCCCTGGCGATCAGACCTACTACCCGTAGTCCTGGCAAACTATTGCGATGAAAATCATATGGTTCACTGTGATTACCAATACGGCCTCAATGAAGCGATATTAGATAGTGTGTGCCGAACGCCAGTTATGATTGCTATTGACAACAATCAAGTTCAGTTTCAGCGCGACGATGATAGTAAACTGTATCGATCTTTCAGAAGTTTGCTTACCGAATCTGACTGCACCTATCAGGAGCTATTGGAAAGCCGAGACCTAATTCTCTACTGCTTGAATCAAGCCAATCAGAAATTGGATTCATTACGGACGAAAAAGCTTAATTCTGGTGGATTAATAGTCGCCACATCAATTGCCCATGCCGAGAAGATACATGCAATTCTTGCTGGTGAATTAGGTGAACATGCCGATATCGTAACGCACAAAAATGAAAATTCCATATCTACGATCCACAACTTCAAGAAATCAGATAGGAAATGGATCATATCGGTTGGCATGATCAGTGAAGGAACGAATATCCCCCGCCTTCAGGTATGCTGTCATTTAACCCGAGTAAAAACCGAACTGTACTTCCGCCAAATCCTTGGCAGAATTCTGCGTTCCGGTGGCGGCCCTAATGAAATTGGGTATATGTATTTTCCCGCAGAACCAACGCTAATGGATTACGCAGAAAGAATTGAAAGTGACATCCCAAATACCGCCACTATAAAATCATTTCTTTCAAAAAATCATGACCAAGTAAGTTCAGTCGAGATTCTGCCCAGATCAAATGTAAATAGTCAGAAATCGGGAACTATCAGCTTTTCCCCTCAAGAGCCGGAGGTTGTCTACTCGACGGTAAGAGTTAACGACAAAAGGCAAGATTTGGAACTGCCGATTGACGCCACATACCAAGATTCAGACTTATCAAGAAACTACTTGAGATCAATAAACATATCTGGAAATTTCATTCGCAAACGGTTATCGCCACAGTTGGCCAAAAGCTATTGATAACCTCAACTACGACATATCAATGCGGTAAACTGTCATTATTCGTCTCAGTGTCGCTCGTTTGAGAGGTATCGAAAGCGGAAACTCTCAGCCTTCAATCAACCGCGCGAATTTCTCATGAGTCTATTTCTCAAAATTGACAGGAATCTTACGGGTCGGGACTTTGTCGTCGGCGATGTGCACGGCCACTTGCAGCAACTGCTTACGCAATTGCAGGAGGTCACCTTCGACACATCTCTTGACCGCCTGTTCTTTCTTGGGGATCTGGTCGACCGAGGTCCGGATAGCGAAGCCCTCCTCGCAATGATTGATCAACAAACCTTTTTCAGTGTTGCTGGCAATCATGAAGCGATGATGATCGCCGGGTTCGAGAACCCCGAGACCGCTGCCAGGCATCGCGCTAACGGCGGTGAATGGTTCTACATGCTGCCGCGGGCTCAGAGGCAGCACTTAGTGAGCCAGGTCAGACGCTGGCCTTGGGCCATTGAGCTGGATACCGGCCGCCAGTGTATCGGGCTAGTCCACGCCAATGTTATCGGCGGTAGCTGGCCACGGACTCAGCTCGCCTTAACCGCTATCGAAGAGGCCTGGTCAGCAGACATATCACTCGAAAACGACGAGCGAATGGCTAGCGCTGCGGAGCAGTTCTTGTGGGATCGTTCCCTAGCGAGCCAGCTGTATAGGCATCTGCTCGGCCTGGGCAATGCAAAGCGTACTTTGGCCGAATACAAACGATTATTCCTGGAGCACCTGGACACAATTGACCATGCCCAACCGGAAGCGCTTGCCCCATTTCAGATCAGCGGCATCGATGCACTCTACCTTGGCCACAATTTCGTACCCAGGCCAGTCTCCGTGGGCAACTGCTACTTTTTGGACACCTATCGTGGCGAGGGAGGCGAGCAGTTGGCTTTGATATGCGTTAGTGAGTTTTCAAGGTAGCCATCCGGTACACCTGCGGTCCCAACCTAATTCCGCCGTGTAATTTAGGTATCCACCTATCAACAAGTGGACAACAAATATGAGCGGAATTATTACCGGTAAGACACCGGTGCACCCCGCTATACCCACAATGAGCCCGAAAGTTGGCTTGCCATTAAGACGTATTTTCAATTTGGGGCACATAACAGCTACGCGAAATAGGAGTATCTGATGTGCAATCAGGTGCTTCTGTTGGTAGCCCACTACAATGCCCTACCTGCCTGTGTCGATAGGGTCGGACTTGGTGGAGACCTAGCATGCCGCGCTGTTCAACAACCTCCACCGGAGAATGGTTACGGAAGGCCCTGTTCGGTGTGGACATCCAACAGTACGCTAGATCCTGATTTCTTGGAAAAAGTATCCGTAGGCTTTTGTGTGTTCGGAGAAGAATCCGCACCCGGTCTAGCGTATCGGTGTCATCCGCCAAGGGCTCTCCCTGACGGAGCCCTTCCGGGATCACAGGCCTATCCAGGAGAAGGCCAAGCAGGGTGTATTGCTGAGACTTAGGCAACTCCCAGTGGGTGAAAAGAGCGATGATTTGAGTGCTGAGTTGAGATCGCAGTTCGGCATCCAGCCGGCGGCACACCCCATCCTGACTCATGATTTTCCCGTATACCCGAGCTGGTGATCAAGCCAGTATACAAGCCGAACCACAGAATGAAGCAATCCACACTTTGTCCAAGATTCGTTCAAACCCCTTCTTCTCAAGGAGATGTGTCAGATCTGGTCTGAACTAATCCAATTCACGGTTTTATTCAGAATTTCCCTAACTACTAACCCGATAACCTCACGGGTTATCGGGCTGCAAAATCTACTTACCTTTCATTGCGCACTCACTATCTGTTCTGTGGTCTAAATATGCAGAATATGGAAGTATAACAGTATCTGCTATGGCGCTGAGTGGTAAATCAACCAGAGCAAACGGTATAATTATTTTACGAAAATTTGAGTGTGAAGCAGCGGCTGTACATATATGCATGCTATCCAGTTTTACACCTCCGAAAACATAGCTTAATTCTTTTTTACAAGGATTCGGGGTGTTATCAAATCCAGTCCTAACTATTGTTCCACAACCAACTACGTTGAACCCAATAAATGCGACCAGAAAAGTCTTCAATAAATAAGATTTCACTTATACAGCCCCTTAACACTAAAAACCTAATGTCATGGGCACTGAATATTGGGATCTGAACTACACCCACCACCGCCACCACAACACTGAGGGACCAAAACAAGACTTTCATCAGACTTGATGTAACCCCGATCGGCAGCCTCAGCTCTTCCGAAAACAACCATGCGATGAGGCATAGCAGATGATATCGAACTACCTACTCCGTTAGAAATAGCCTCTTTTAATTTCCTAGAATCGCTAAATTTCTCATTCAAAATTTGCACGCTCTCAACAGCTCCGTTTTCATCTATTTCAGAGCGAAACCAAATGGACTCACTTTTCTTAAGCAAACCAGGTGGAAATTTCTCCTCAAATCTAATTGTCGGAAGCCGCCCCATCATTGAAGGGTCGTGTGCTCCATCAGCAGCCTCTATTATTAGCACCTCTCTCTCAGCGCCCGTCATTTCGAACTCAAGAGAGCCATATATTGAGTCGAGCTTATCTGAAAACTGTTCAGTAGATGCTCCCTTTAAAGCTAACTTACCCATCCCGGTTTTTTCCAAGATGCCCCACTCTTCAACAAATGTCGGTTTGCCAGGATTGATTTTTGATCTATAAAGATCAAAATTGAGTTCGCTAATTTGAATACCATTCGTTCCATCCCCCAACAATAGCGTTGTAGTGGAAGCAAGAGATCCTCCACAAACTGGAGGCTCGGGATTCAAACAGTCATGACAGTTGGAAAACGACAAAAAATCGTCTGCGGCTTCTCGCCACTCATCGCTGCAAAGATTTCCCACTGCGCTTAAACAATGCCCGTGCACATCACAGCACATATCGTGATCAGCGCAATCTTGGGAGTAAACCCCAGTACCATCAGTCCCGCCACATCCCGGACCACACCGACCAACACAGTCATTTTGTGTCGTACATCCAATTAGGTGCGTATAACTTCTCAAGCCATGCGAAGGACATGCGTCATGTGAAGTAGTTCTATAAGCCCATCCACATGTAAAATATGTCACATTGTCATTATCTGAGAGGTTGTAGCATGGAGGGGGAGGCGGTGGACAGCTAGCACTCGGCGCTAAAGCTGAATCTGGATTTTCACAAGGCGCACTCGGATATATTATTTCATCAATTACTTCACTTTTAGCATAATCATTACTAGCATCATCTTTAGCTTCTCCGTTACCCGTTGATGCGCTCGCATCAATTTGAATCTTTCCTGATATTTCGCTGATCGGTTCCCCTACGGGTGTACCTGACAGCCATCCTGTAGCTTTATATATCAACTGCTTTTGCAAGTTTCGGCTTTTCGCCCAACCTTCAGAGTCTAACTTATAGGACAGGGACTGAAATGCCACCTTTTCTACGGATGTCAGTGATGTACCATAACCATTTATGGAGAAGTCGTTCGTACTAACCCCGTAACTAAAGTCAACAACCAGAGATCCAACTTTGAAACTTAGATCAATAATATCGCCATCTTTCGATTCGCTGACTATTTGTATGTTAATTCCATCTAGATGATAGATTGAACGTAGTCTCTTTTTAGATTTTGTTACTGTTAGCTTTCCTCGTTCACTTAGCTGAGTTAGGTCTTCTCTAGTAATTTTCTTCTTTGACTTACCGATAGCTTCTTTCGTAATTGAATGAACTGATTTCGAATCTGAATCAGGAATACTTTCTTGTGAAATAGCGAAAAATGAAAATGAACTTAAAAGAATAACATATGCTATTAGACGTAAACTACGCAGTATAACCATATTGACATCCCTGTTTTATGACGTTCAGCGGTACTATATATAAAAGAAGCCAGCATCAGTGCAGTTATGCGCGCCAATTTATGGCAATTTAGACATTATGTGACGCAGAAGTGAGTTTGATAAAGCAACTTTTCTTCTGTAAATACCCGGTCAGCTGATCGCCGGTTTTCACATCGTTAAATACTTCTTAGTTAAAGCGAAGGTGAGTATTGATGGGCAAATATTGACTGTTCTCGATCAAACCTGAAGACTTTCTGGTTCCACTAGACGTCGACAGAGGGCATTGCGCAGTCCTACCATATAAACACAATATAGTCATCTCATATTTTTGATGATATCAACTCCACGACCTGGAAACCGGGGAATAGATCGCCCACCATACCCTCTGCCGGGAAAAGGGCCGCATCATCAAGAACAACAATCACTACCGCGACCTAGCCCAGCGCATCGCCGACCAGAAAGCCGCCATCGGCGGATTGCTACCAACAGGCTAGGCCTCGGACCCCTGCGAGCCGCTCAAAGCGCCTCGCCGCGGATCTACAAAGACCAATTGACAGGCGCCCATGACCCGCTGAAGGCCCACGCACCGGACGCCCGGGATCGCCGTAGGTGTTGTTGTAACACCCGCAGCTCACCGCGAGACAGCCAGCTGACACCAGTGGCTGAGTACCTAGGTCCAATTTAACCGACCCAGCGGCCAGGAGGTGACCCATGAGCCAGCTTGATCTCACCACCGCGCAGTACCGGTCCCTGCAGAATCTGCTCGCCGAAGCGGAAAGCCAGGAGCTGTCCTACCTAGTCTTTGCTCAGCGTCTGGCCGAGAAACCACTGGAAAGCTTCGACTACCGTCGCCAAACCAGCATGACCAAGCGCCAGGCGAATGCACTGCTGGACTTCGGCTTTATTGACCAGCGGGAGAATCTCGTGTTCATTGGATCGCCCGGCGCGGGCAAGACCCACTTGGCCATTGGCAGCGGCCAGAAAGCGGTCTAGGCCGACTACAAAGTCCTGTTCCGCACCGCGCTAGCGTTGATCGAAGACCTGGAACTGGCGGAGATGAAGGGCGAGCTCAAAAAGCGGCTTACCCAACTGGGTAAATAAGACGTACTCATCATTGATGAACAGCGATGACACGCCAGGCCCGCTGCAACCTGCTCCAGTTGATCAACAAGCTGTACGAGTACCGCTCAATCATCCTGAGACCACCAACAAAGACTTCACTGCCTGGGGAGGATTCTTACACGACTACAACGTGGCGGTGCCCATCAGCAACCCGGTCATCCACCACTAACATATCTTCATGCTGGGAGGAGAGAGCTGTCGACTGAAGCAGAAAACTACCGGTTCTACCGCACTGGGTGCGGTCAATGTCATTGGCCGAAGGTGGTTCAAAATGAGTAGCCATTGACACTGGTATACCATGAAGGCCAATGTGGTCAGGTAAAGGCTTGCGGCGGGACACTTAAGGAGCCGGTGAGCGATATCGGCAAGCGCTCGTTACATGTTATGAAGCGCTTTCCAGGATCAAACGCCCTCAACTACCCCATCCCCCAGCTCTCAACCTCAAATCGTACCATCGCCAATTCTAACGAAACCTGCACCCGGAAAGATGGAGCGCCATGAGCACCTAGGTCGGCTCCACTTATCTCTAGCAGTTTCTGTGGGAAGTGACCAGAAATATTGGTACAGGCTACATAGGATTGCGCCAGCGCCGATTGCGTGTCGTCCAGCTCTCGGACGATACTTTTTCCAGCAGGCTTATTACTGGTAAAGATCGCAGTATTTGTATTTGACTAGTCACACTCTCGCTCCCGTGGACCATCCAAATGCCCAATTCTGGTCAAACCCCATAGAAGAATAGCTAATAAAATCCATGGATTAGGGATCAAGAGACGAGCGATTTACCCGAAATCAGTCCATCACCCATTTAAGTGTCATGCGTCAACCATGCACCTAGACTAGTCCATATAAATCAACGAAGTATTGAGCTTTACGCGATTTTTCTTTCGATATCGTTAAAGAACTATCAATTGAAGTACCAACTCACTGCTGGCGCAATCCGCTCACTAGCCACAACGACCGAATAGTGATTTGGGCGCAGTGGGCAAGTGTACTTCGAAATTTTTTGTCCGATAGGGGGCAGTATTCAGTCCTTGCTGACAGCTCGAGCACGCTATAGATAGCCTTGAAAAAGTGAAAAATGAGTCGATTTCGACCAGTCAACCGAAGAATTAAGTGTAATAGTATTTTTGTGAATCCGATGCCACGTCGAATTCCGAAGTATTGCGTCAAGGATTACCTAAAGGCCGAGATTTAAAAGCTTGTAAACTGAACCTGAACTGACAGAAAGCTTTCTGAAACACCGCCACCCGGTAGAGAAAGTCTGAAATACAACAAATTATCTATAGCTGTTCCAAGAAGTATTTCCTTTTCGAAACGAATCGAGAGTTAACCATGCACCCGGCTTTCTAACAAAGGTTTCAGGTTGGCCATTGGAATATTGGCCTTTATCAACAGTTGGGTATAGCCCTAGGTACTCTTGCCCTCTAAAAGATGAAGAGGCATAGTCTAAAACAGGTAATACTGCAACTGAGCCGCCACTAAACCCATCAAAGTAGCCCAGCTCCCAAGGCATCCATTTTGATCCTGAAGCGTTGTCCGTAGCGAGAAAAATCAAAGACTTCGACTGCTTCATTCTAGCGCGCAAAAGTTCAGCGGTCTCAGCAGATACGCTCTCCCGATTGGCCTGAGGATCGTCTTGCCAGTCAACGTATACTTTGATTCCTTTACGCGTGAGAATTTCCTTTACGCCCAAAACTAATTCAGCATCTTTTGAGGAGTGAGATAGAAAGACATCAAAGCTATCGTAGGAAGTCGCAGATCTTATCTCTGACTCCAAAATAGCTTTGGCATTGATTTTGTAACTATTATTTACCTTCGCGCGGGCAGCTTGCCGTACTTCGTCTTTTGTGAAGAATGCCATTAAAGGACCTATAAATTATTCAATATACTCTCAAGAGTTTTCAAATGATCTTTATCTAACCTTGTCTTGTCCCCTAAGGACAACAGGTAAGGTTTAATATTTTTAAGGTTTTTCGGAAAAATATTTTCGAAATTAGACACAACTTCACGCCACAACTCCTCGGAAATGCTTCCCGTGAAACCTAGCGGAAGGGGCAAAACACCTTTCGCCAAAGAGATGTCAAACTCTTCCCTCATGCCAGCTGAACTAGCCAAACCATTTTCAATGGCTTTGTTCCCAAAGATAAATATCGCCACTCCAGAGTAATCCAACATATCTTCTCTGTATCGCCGCCATATTTTTTTAGCGTCGTCTGACTGTGGGAAAGGACGAATTTGCAGTTGATCAGTCAACTTTCCTCTTTGGTTTCTGTATATTTCTCGTAATGCACCTTCTACAATCGCGCTACCGACGCCCAGGCCGAGACCGTTAACTATACGAAAACCTTTTTGCACTACCAATGCTGAAATATCCGCACATAAATTCATCGCATCAGCGTCGCTCCATGGTGAATAGTCGTCTGCTGCACCACTAATGAAAATAGTTTTTCGCTTATGAACACATTCAATTTTCTTGAGTATTTCTGTAACTTGATCATATGAGTCTATCAAAACAGTCTGGATGTTATATCGGTGCTTAAGATCATTAACAAAATGGTTCTGTTTTATCTGTCGATACTCGAAATCACCGGGGCTATCTGACTCTTGTTGCTGCTCTTTTCTAAGTATGCAGTAATGAGTTCTCTGACATATACCTACCTCTGACCGTATCCGACCTAAGACATGATCTAAATTTGGATCACTAAAACTGAAGCCTAGAAATAAGAATGTTTTAGAAACCAACTCACCAGCTAAAGCAGTGACAAACGGCCCCCTCTTTTGCATGTAAGTTTGATAGTCATCTTTAGCTATAACTGCATCGTTAGGGTACTGGGCATCGCCATGCATTTTATATACGACCGCATCACGATTACGAATTGTTCGTGGAAGATCAGCCTTCGCGTGCTTAACATCTGGGATCTTTCCGGCCTCGCTCAAAGCCCTTTCGATTAGACAGTCATAATTTGTTGTCCAGTATGTCGCTATTGGTAATCTAGCTAAAATACGGTGGTTCTCTGTTACAGAATTTTCATTCAAAAAATGATCGATTATCGCCCGATTCAACCCATCTCGATTCGCGCCTCTATCATTTAGATGGTATTGGGCTAGCGATACTAAATCAGTCTCTTTATCGACATCCAAATTCAATTCTTCAGCTATTTCTCGCAGTAAATCAGACCAGTTTACGAACCCAGCACCAACTGACAGCCCTGCTCCCGCAAAAATAGCTGCATTATTTTCGTCAATCTCACGAGAAAATTTCTTAATGAAGTTCTCAATAGAAACCAATGACATCACCCCAATAAATTTTTTAGATTTTCCCAATTCCAACGATACAACCTTCCGGCATTGGGAACTGGCGTGTACGCCCCATTTTTATAGCCAATAACCTGAACTATAGGGATACGCTCCTCCCTGGCCATCGATACCTCAGCCAAGACACCTGGGGCTCTATAAGTTTTTGGGCCGACCATAACAAGTACGATATCGGATCGTTTGATTGCTGACCGTGCCTTATCTTTCCAGGACCGCTCAGGAGCAGCTTCTTTCAAACTATGATCAATTACATTAAATGGTGAATCAGGGTTTCTCGCTTGCTGGATGATGAAATCTTTCAAGGCTCGGTCTTCATCAAAGTCGAAACTCACAAATACTCTTCTTTTCGTAAACATTACTGTTTCTCCGATGATATTTTTTCCCAACAAGTAGGATGCACCACCAACGAGCGCCGCCCCCAATCCTGGAGCAATTAGTTGGCCCAATAGAGCGCCGGTGCCGAAGCTGGCTGCTTTCTCCCATGTTCCTTGTGACAGATGATGCTTGCAGTATTTGTGGCCACCGGAACATAGGATTGAACAGCGTGCCCCATCTCGTCTCACTCCAGCACACATCGCCATTGTTACTTCTCTTTCCGGACACCCTTAAACGGTGCCTTGTCAGAGGTCTTAACATCCATAAAACGCCCGGTACTAGCGTCCCGTTTTACCCAGTGACCACTAGTAGTCCGAGTTTGAGAGCGATCGCGTACGGCACCATTGCGACGACCATCACCTTTGGGGGGATTTGTAGCCATTTTGAATCTCCTTAAATAAAGCAGTTTAACCTGAGAGCATTAAAAATGGGTATCCCGTACCCATGCGATAGACTCTATACCCAACATCCCCTTAAATCAACCTGTTTAACCAGAAAATTGAGGTCCAGCATAAAGAAACTCAATCCCACCGGTTGGTGAAGAGACCTCACGCCTCATGATAAGCCCTTGATTTGTAAGGTTTTTTAGCCTGGTACTTGCATTCTGCACTGAGATTCCTAGAGCTTTAGCAACATTCGCGGTACTTGCTCCTTCTTGGCTCAATACAAAGTTCAACAGCTCTCTAGTGGATGTTTTTGCATCTGGCCCTATGACCCGAGTTTCTTTATCCGATATCAGTACCAAAGACTGTTGCTTGGCAATAGCCGCATAGTCCCAGTTATCAATGAGATCCAAGGAGCTGACGTGAGTAATGTAAAACCACTTTTCGCCACGAAGCTGCTTTGATAATGCGATAACGCTCTCTCGCGGAAAGGAAGAGTCCGTTGCCACAATACCCTCCAGAGATATTTCAAACGACTTGCTTAGAGGATTCATATCTACAACACATTGCAGCCGCTTAAACACTTCTCGGCCTAATATATTGCCGAATGGATGGTCATTATTATCTGTAAGTTCGAGCAGTTTAACTAACATACGGTTCTGCTTAACAGGATTAATTTAAGGAGAACATACTAATCTTAGTCTAGGTAAAAATCAAAGCAAACTTGAGTTCCATCGATCCGACATAGTCCTTTTTTCTGAGAAATGTCGACTAGCTCCCCATCTCTATATTTAATTTTCAACTCGAACTCTGGCTGTCGCACAACTACGATCGCATTGTACTTGGCGGCATGGCTTTGCGTCCGCTTAAGACCCAATCCTCTGGCCGCTTCATCAGGATGGGAGCCGAACTGACTTAGGCCCCCTTGTGTCAATGCCCGTGAAACCAAGTAAATATCCGCGTCAACGCTTGACAGTTCAAGCTCCTTGAAAAGGTTTGGATAGTGCATTTGCAAATTGCGCTTTAGCGTCAAGGCTATGCTAAGTCCGCTATCAGAAATCACTGTTTGGATATGACGTCGCTTACCCTTATATAGCTGCAGTGCGACAAAGCCAGGCGTGGGAGTCTCACTATGCTCCTGTACATTGCCAATCAACTCCGAAAAGATAGTAAAGGCAGATTGGTAATAGTTTTCACCTGCGTGAAAGGCAAAGCGTTTGGTGAGATTTTTAGGTAAGGAATAGTCAAATTTTTCCAAATTGATTGAAGCAATTTCAACCAAACTTTCACTGTTACCTCGATACTGTTTCGCTTTAGAACCGGCAGGTCTCGCTGGCAATACTGCAACATCGGAATTCAAGTGATCGAAGAATCCCAGTCGATCAAGGTAGTTCTTTGTACTTTGACAATTTGTAAAGTCCAGTTCGATAGACTTACCTAGATAGGCGGCTTGGTTTGCCAGAGCAATTACTCTGGCCCCAGCAATTAAAAGTATTTTACAATTTTTAGGGAATCGTATTACACACCTATCCTCTTCCGAGGATAGCAAACATCCAGCTATCTTCAGGCTATTCTCAAAGTCATGCTCACTAACCCAATTCGACTTTCCAGTCAAGTCAAAAATATGGCATTCATCAGGTACATACCATTTCCACCCCTTCTGTATTAGCCCGTCAGAATTTGCGTAGAGAATTTTATTTAATGCAGACTTATCTTCGACTCCAAGAATCTTCGAAATTTGTCTTCCAGTAAGCCCCGGAGACTTACGAAGGATGTTTTTTATTTTTTCCTTATCAAGCATCACTCAATAAAATCCTTAGATTCGTGGTGTAGTAAATTAGAATCAAAATCGGCATTAAATTATGACTGCTATTTATCCAAAGAACATATGAGTTCGAATCAAATTGCAATCTTTTCAGGAGGGGCATATCGAAAGAAATCAGAGGAACATTTTCTCTTCCGCAAAGCGAACTATCCAGAAAAAATAACATGCCCCCGGCTAACATTTACCCCAATCGAGCCTGTTCAAATATCACTATTTCGCTATTCTTCAGGAGGCAGTTGCGCCAACAAATTAATAGCATGCAAATACTTCCATAAAACCACACAATGCTTTAATAACTGTGCGCTCAGAACGTATTGGGTAGTGCACCATCCATTCTGTAAATTCGCCTGCACAATGATTTAGGAGCAGGCCACCGTTAGACTGATTGTCGACAAACAAAGTAAAACCCTAAAGGAAATAACCGTGACTTGCGACAATGAGAATACCGCAATTACCGCTATGGCTGAAATCCTGTCCGAGCAGGGATTTGATGACCTAGGGTCAGCGTTCGAAGTGCTGCATAGCGAGCTGATGCTGATAGAGTACCTGGGTGCCGCCGCCTACAAGCGCTCAGGGGGGCATAGAGGCCACGCCAACGGATTCAAGCCCAGGTGCATGCCTACCCGAGTGGGAGATCTGGAGTTGTAAGTGCCGTAGACTCGTGATAGCCAGTTCTACCCTTCTGTCTTAGCGACGGTGATGCGCTGTGAGCGGGCGTTGCGATTGGCATTGGCTGAAGCCTACAGCCATGCTTAAACATCCGAGCCGAACTTGTTCATAGAAATCAATAAGTTAGCGAGTTGTTACGCAACATTTCTCTCAACTTCGTCAAATAGCCAAATTTGCAACAGACATTGGAATTCTTAGTGCAACATACGAGCAGTTAATAAAGACTGTTTCTAAGCGGGATAAGCACAGGATATTTGAGCTTTAGCTGCGAAGTTAGAATGCAACACTTTTCGAAACGGCATACATTGTTAAATTAATAATATTGAGACATCCGGATGTTTCGTATGTGCTGGCTACTCCCCAGTGTGGCCAGCGCCTCCTGGTTTGAGCCTGCGGTGCCGGCCCACAAAGATTGCAGGCGTTTACGGTGTCTCTCCGTCTGCACCATCTACATCATCTCCGCGCACCGCTACGCGCCGATTTGGCCCGCACCCTGCGTAAATCGTCACAGATTATCTCCATACCATCGAGCACACGGAATGTGTGGCGTTGGATAAGGTCTGGTGGCACAAAGAACAGATGGCCGTTGCTGACCGCTTTCAGGCCTGGATACGCTTTCCAGTCATTGAGCCAATCCGGGCGGGTTTCGCCCATGCCACTGGCGATGATGACGTCGGGATTGCGCTCGAGCACCGACTCAATACTGATTTTGGGCGCAAGCACCAGAGCATCGGCAAAGGTATTGCGGCCGCCACAGGCTCGGATCACATCGCTGATCAGGTGCTCGCCATTCAGGGTTTGCAGTGGATCGTTCCATACCTGGTAAAAGACGCTCAGTGGCGCCTGTTGCTCATGGTCACGCTTGAGCGTGCTCAACCGGGCAAACCACTGGGCCGCTGCCTGGTCGGCGATCGCGCTGGTACCGGCCAGCTGACCGAACAGGCGCACATTGCGCGGGATATCTTCAAGAGTGCGGGATTCAGTAACAAATACCTGAAACCCCAAACGCCGGAGCTTTTGCACCATCTGATCGCCGTTGCCGGAACCCCAGGCAACAATCAGGTCCGGCTTTAATGCCAGCAGGCGCTCGTAACTGACGGACTTGTAGTTACCGATCTGTGGCAGCGCTTTGGCCTGTTCCGGGTAATTGCTGTAGCTAACCGCAGCGATTAACGTGTGCCCTGCTCCCGCGCTGTAAAAGTTTTCCACGATATGCGGGGCCAGCGCCACAACGCGCTCTGCCGGCGCCGCCAGCTCCACCCAGTGCCCCTGCGCATCCTGTACGCGCACAGGATTGTCTGCGGTTACCGCTGTGGCCCAGACCAGTGCGACAACCGTTGTCAGGAGAGTGAAGATTCGAGCGTATAGGGTCTGCATATCCGACTGTTTTTGTGCGCGGTGCATGGTGTTAGATATGGCGTGATACATGGTGTGTTACTCAGACTATTCCGTTGGCCGCTAGTGCTACCCACAGCAGCAGCACTGACAACTCGGTGATTTCCACCAGGCCACCCAGGCAATCGCCGGTGTAGCCACCGATTTGTTTTTGCCATAGCTGGCGCCACAGCAAAATGACTGCAGGCAGTACAGCGGCCAAGCCGATTGCAACCGGCAGTGGTGCCAGGGCAATGCCCGCAACCGCTACTAATAATGCGACGGGTAACAGCTCGCGGTTGCGTTGGGAGTTGGAGGGCGGCACCAGGCCTTGTGCGCGTGCGTAACTGGAAAGACTCATTAAAAAAAGTGCCGCGGTCCGGGCCAGTACCGGGGCCAGTAGCAGTGGCAGGTAGATCCAAGTCCCCTGCTCTGTGGCGGCAAGCCACTCAAGCAGTGCGCTCAATACCGCGAATTTCACCAACAAAAAAATCACCAGTGCGATCACTGCCATGGCACCGCAATGGGGGTCGTGCATTACGGCAAGTATCCGCGTGCGGCGTTCCTCCGGGTCCATGCATTTATGCCCGGCAAAGTAGGCATCGGCGCAGTCGGCGAGACCATCAAGATGCAGTGCACCGGTGACTAATACCCAGAAACCCAGCAGTAATGCCGCCTGCAATTGAGCGGGCAATGGCGAAAAAAAATACGTTGCCGCACACAACAGGGCGCCGACAACCAGCCCTACCAGCGGATAGTAATACACGGATCTCTTCGCCGTTTCCGCGTCCACGTTCCGCAACAGACCGGCCACGGGCAGGCGCGTTAGGAACACCAGCGCATACAGAAACGGCTGCGTGAAACCAGTTACGCTGTGTACAACACTATTACGCGGGGTAGACATAGGCGCTCTGCGGGGGATGAAGGATAGAAAATTTTCGAGTCGATGGATTGTACTCCAGCGATGCACCGAAGCCGTACCCCACGGTCAGGGCAATCATCCGAGCGGGTTGCCACTGGTGCGCGGTAGTGAGCAGCAGTTTGATCACGCCGCCGTGAGTCACCAGCAACAGGGGTTCATCGCCATAGCGTTTCGCCAGTCCATCAATACTAGCGAGCACCCGTGTGCGGAAGGACGCAAAAGGCTCTCCCCCCGGCGGTGAATGGCGCTCCGGGTCGCGGCTCCAGGCTTCGCACAGCGCGCGTTGCTCGTGCCAGATACGATCCACAGGCTGCCTCTCCCAATCGCCAAAACCGATCTCGCGGATGCCTGCCTCGGTATGCACCGGCAGGCCACGGTCGCGCCCCACCTGCGCGGCAAATTTGTGGCAGCGCTGCAGCGGTGAGCTGATGATCCGGGTCCAGGGTGCGGTGAAAATTAGCAGACCCGTTTCCATTTGCTCCCAACCCGCATCGCTCAATGGCACATCAACATGCCCGCGAAATATGTGGCCGCCGACGCAGGCGCCGTGGCGCAGCAGATCAATCCTCAACCGGGATACCCGCTTCGCTGAAGGTAAGCATGCTGTTGTGCAACGCGAGTGCCTGCTTGATGACACTCACAGCGAGTACCGCACCGGTGCCCTCCCCCAGCCGCATATTCAGGCTGAGCAACGGTTTCACACCCAGACACTCCAGGGCCAGTTGATGCCCGGATTCATCCGACCGATGCGCGAACAGCAACCAGGCCTTCACGCTGGGGTTCACCGCCACAGCGATGGCCGCCGCCGCGGTTGCCATAAAACCGTCTACCAGTACCGGTGTGCCCCGCTGCGCACTGGCAATAAAAGCACCCGTGAGCGCTGCGATTTCAAAGCCGCCCAGAGTGCGCAGGATTTCCAACGGCGAATGCAGTGCTTCGCGGTGCAGTTCCAGCGCCGATTCGATCAACTCGATTTTGTGCTTCAGCGCCGCATCATCAATACCCGTACCGCGCCCGGTAATGTCCGCAACATCGAGCGTGAACAGCGCCGCGAACATCGCCGCGGCAGAGGCGGTGTTGCCGATGCCCATGTCACCACCCACGAAGCAGTCGCACTCGACCGCCTGACGCTGCCCGGCCAGCAAGGCGCGCTGTAATTGCGACTCGGTCATGGCGGATTCGCGGGAAAAATCTGCGGTAGAGGGGGCAATGACCTCATCAATAAGATCCGGGTGGTGCGCGGGAACCACACAACCCAGATTGATCGCGGCAAAGTCCGCATCATGTTCACGGCTCAATACATTGATGGCGGCACCGCCCTCACAGAACATGCGCAACATCACCGACGTTACCGCTTGTGGGAACCGCGACGTACCGCGCTGGGCGATGCCGTGGTCGGCGCCGAACACGCGCACAGCCAGATGGTTCAGCTGCGGCTGTGCCCTGCCCTGATATCCGGCAAAATCCACGGCAAGGGTTTCTAGCCGGCCCAGCGCACCCGGTGGCTTGATCAGTTGCGCCTGCCGTGCCAACGCTGCACGGCGTGCGGCCTCATCAGGCACCGGCGCCGGTTCATGGAGCCATTTCAATTCTTGTGACATTGCGATGTACTTCTCCAGCTCACGTCATTTTACTTTTAGCGGCAACCCGGCAATGGCAAGGGTGACGCTTTCGGCCCGCGCAGCCAGTGCCTGATGCAGCCAGCCGGCGGCATCGACAAATTCGCGGGAGAGCTGCCCGAGAGGCACGATGCCCGAGCCTACTTCATTGCTGACCATGATCAGTGGCGCGCTGCGCGATCGCGTATCGAGATACTGCAGCAGTGCCTGGCGCTCACGTGCCCAGGCGCCCTGATGCAGACAATTACTCAGCCATAGCGTCAGGCAGTCTACGAGCACACAACGGCTGTCGGCGATACTGGCGAGCGTCTCCGCCAGTGCGATGGGTACTTCAATGGTCTGCCAGCGCTCATCGCGGTCGGCGCGGTGCTGCGCGATACGGGACGACATTTCATCGTCGCCGGCGGTGGCCGTTGCCACATAAACCAGTCGGGTTGATGGCGGCTTCGCTGGCAAAACCTGCGTTTGCGCCAATCCCTGCGCCTGCTGTAACCATTGCTCCGCGTGCTGCTGGGCCAGCCGGCTTTTGCCGCTGCGCGCGCCACCAAGTACGAGGTGCAAGCCTGCATGGGTCTTATTCATCTGCCAACACCAGAGGTTTACCGGTAACCGGGTGTGGCACCACGGTGACACCGTAGCCGTAGAGCGCTTGCATGTTTTCCGCGGTCAATACGGAATGCGCATCGCCGTAAGCCATACTGTGCCCGTCCTTGAGTGCGAGAATCCGATCGCTATAGCCACTGGCCAGAGCGAGGTCGTGCACCGTCATCACCACCGCCACACCACTGCGCGCAAAGGCGCGCACCGCTTTCATCATTTCGTACTGGTGGGCAATATCGAGGCTGGTTGCCGGCTCATCCAGCAACAGCAGTCGGTCGCCCTCTTCCTCCCCGCTCCAGATCTGGGCCATTACCCGCGCGAGCTGCAAGCGTTGCTGCTCACCGCCGGAGAGTGTCGGGTACAGTCGTTCGGCCAGATGGGTGACATCCAGCGCAGCCATGGCTTGCTGGCAAATTTCCCGGTCGCGGACAATGCCGGTGCCGTGCGGATTGCGCGCAAGGGCCACCAGTTCAAAACCGGTGAATGCGAACGAAAGTGGATTGTGCTGCGGGAGAACGGCCAGTTGGCGGGCACGGCGCTGGGGCGAATAACCGCTGATGGGCTCGCCCTTGAAGGACACCTGTCCCGCCGCCAGGGATGCCTCGCCACACAGTGCCCTGAGCAAGGTCGATTTACCGGCACCGTTGGGGCCAATGATACACACCAGTTCCCCGGCCGCGATTTCAAAGTCGATAGCGCTGATCAGCGCACGCCGGTCGACGCAGACGGTCACACCATTTGCCTGCAACATGGACATTACAGGGACTCCCTGCTCTTGCGCAGTAGCGACACAAAGAACGGGACACCAATCAATGCGGTAATCAGGCCCACCGGGATTTCCACCGGCGCGATGACGGTACGCGCCAGGGTGTCAGACACCAGCAGCAGCCCGGCGCCGGCCAGCGCCGACAGTGGTAACAGCTGGCGATGATCGGGTCCTACCCACAGGCGCACCATGTGCGGCACGACCAGGCCGACGAAGGCGATACTACCCGCCACCGCCACGGAGGTGCCGACACCTGCGGCGACCAGCACAATGAGGCCCGTTTTCACCCGCTCCACATCAACCCCAAGATGCCGGGCCTGGGACTCGCCCAGCAGCAGAACATTGAGCGCGGGGCCAAAACGAAACATGGTCGCAAGCAGGCCGCACAGCACCAGTAGCATCAGCAACGCGCGCGGGTAGCTGGCCGCATCCAGCCCGCCCATCCGCCACAAACTGATACGCCGCAGCATTTCATTATCCGCGAAGTACTCCATCAGCCCGGTGAGGCTGGCCGAAAACGCGGACACGGCGATGCCCATCAGCAGCATGGTCGCCACCGAAGTCCCATTGATGCCCCGCGCCACCTGGTAGACCAACGCTACGGCAATCAGGCCACCACAAAAGGCGGCGATGGAAACCACCGGTAAACTACCGAATGCAGCCGCCACGGATGCGCCGAGCAGGATGGCGAGACTCGCACCGAAAGACGCGCCGGCGGTAACACCAATTAACGAGGGATCCGCGAGCGGATTGCGAAATAGTCCTTGCAACAGGGCACCACAGATCGCCAGTGTTGCGCCTACGGTCGCCGCCAATATGGCACGCGGCAGGCGTATGGCCTGGACGATATCCGTAGCCAGGCCGGCCTCCCCCAATCCAGTGAGCGCACTGACCACGTCAGACAGCGACAGCGAAACGGCCCCAATGGCGATCGCGACCAGAAAGCTGGCCACCAGCAGTAGTGGCAGCAGCGACCAGGCAGCGCGCAGCGCGCGAAGACGTGCCGTGGTCACGGCGTGGCCTCAAACTGTGCCAGCCAGGATTTGTCGAGATACGCTTCCACGGTATCCGCCAGACGGTCGAGTTGCTGTTGCCGATGTGCATCGAGATCCACCGCCGTGGCGTCCACAACACCACACCACTGAAGTAGCGCGCTCTGTGCCGACGGGTCGTCGAACAGGCCGTGCACGTAGGTAGCGAGTACCTGCCCATCGCCGCTGATGGCGCCATCAGGTCTCGCAGCACCATTGCCGTCGCGCAGACACAGCGCCGGATTTTCCAGCGCCGGCCCTTCGCTCGTGCCACAGTGAATTTCGTAGCCGCTGACTGCAACCGGCGACCCGCCCTCGGTGAGCCGCAGTGTACCGGCAACATTTTCCAACGCCTTGACCGGCTGCAACGTGGTGGAGAAATCAAGATAACCGAGGCCCGCTTCACTCCCGGCGGTATCTTCAATACCCTCGGGATCATGCAGCACGCGCCCAAGCATCTGCATCCCGCCGCAGATACCGATGAGTTTGCCACCATAGCGAAGGTGCCGCTCCAGTTGCGCAGGCCAGTGGTGCTCTTTCAGGAAAGCGAGATCCGCACGGACATTTTTGCTGCCGGGGAGAATGATCAGGTCACAGGGTGGGACTGGCGCTCGCACACTGACAAACTGCAGGTCGACGTTGGGAAGCAACCGCAACGCATCGAAATCCGTGTGATTGCTGATCCGGGGCAAAACGGGCACAACAATTTTCAGCCCGCGATCGCTAGCATTCACGGGTGCTAGCTGCTGACTGCTGATGGCGTCTTCCGCATCGAGATACAGATCGTGCAGGTACGGCAGCACACCGAGTACGGGTTTGCCGGTGTAGTCCTCCAGCCAATCGAGCCCGGACTGCAGCAGCTTCAGGTCGCCGCGAAATCGGTTAATCACAAAACCCACCACACGGGCACGTTCGCTCGCGGAAAGTAATTCAAGGGTACCGACCAGGTGTGCGAAGACCCCGCCGCGATCAATATCGGCTATCAGAATGACCGGGCAATCCACCGCCTCGGCGAACCCCATGTTGGCGATATCGTTTTCGCGCAGATTGATTTCCGCCGGGCTGCCGGCGCCTTCGACCAGTACCAGGTCATACTGACCTTGCAAGCGGGTGAACGAATCGAGCACCGCATTCTGCGCAGTCACTTTGTAATGGTGGTAATCCAGCGCCTGCATATTGCCAATCGCCCTGCCCTGGATAATTACTTGCGCGCCCGTATCCGACGCCGGCTTGAGCAGCACCGGGTTCATATCCGTGTGCGGTGCTAACCCACAGGCCAACGCCTGCAGTGCCTGGGCGCGGCCGATTTCGCCACCATCGGCTGTGACCGCGCTGTTCAGAGCCATGTTTTGTGGTTTGAACGGCGCTACCCGCACACCGCGACGGGCGAAATAGCGCCCGAGCCCCGCCACCAGCGTACTTTTACCCGCATCCGATGTGGTGCCCTGAACCATCAATACCGACATGGTGGGTTCAACCTTTTAGTAGTCCACGCCTTTTCGGGCTTTGATGCCGGCCTTGAACGCATGCTTGATGTCTTTCACTTCAGACACCGTATCCATCACTGCCTGCAACGCACTGCCGCCACCACGTCCGGTGACGACCACACTCTGCTCCATTGGTCGCTGCGCGATTGCATCAAGCACCATTTGTTCATCGAGGTATTTGTACGCGAGCATGTAAGTGAGCTCGTCCAGCACCACCAGGTCGTAGCCGGGATCGGTGAGCATTTTGCGCGCTTCAGCCCAGGTTTTTTCCGCTGCCGCGATGTCGCCAGTGCGGTCCTGGGTGTCCCAGGTAAAGCCGGTGCCCATCTGGTAAAGCGTAACCTGTGGGCACTGGTTCCTGATATAGAGTTCCTCACCGGAGAGCTGCGCCCCTTTGATAAACTGCACGACTCCCACCTTGTGACCGTATCCCAGTGCACGGATGACCATGCCGAACGCCGAACTGGACTTCCCCTTGCCGTTACCGGTGAGCAGAACTGCGACACCACGCTCGGTATCCGCCGCGGCGATATTGGCATCCACCTTGGCTTTCTGCTTTTGCATGACTTCTTTGTGCCGCGTATTTTTTTTCTGCTGGTCGTCCGACATGATCACCTCATCAGTGGATAGCGTGCTTCGGGCTGGTTAAAACGTGAATTCTACACCGGCGTATCCTGCCGCACCCGCGGTGTTATAGCCGGGCACCTCGTAATACGCCTTGTCGGCAAGGTTTTCCCCGCGAAAGAACACGGTCGTTGCCGCGCTCACACGGTAGCGCAGGCTCGCATCCAGCACCTGGTAATCGTCCATCGCCGACCCATCGATATCCACCGCATCGGCACTGGAGCGGATGTTCAGCGCCACACTCAGCGCACTGGATGGCTGGTAGCTAACCCCAAAGTTTGCCAGCTGTTTCGGGCGTCGCACCCGCGGCGTATCGCTGGTGGTCTGGCTGTCGGTGTAGGTGTAATTGGCAGAAACCCGCAGCGTGTCACTCAGCTGGGCGTTCGCAATCAGTTCCACACCGCGGGAATGGCTGCGGCCGCCGCTTTGCAGATAGCCGGTATAGTCGACGAGATCAAAACCGATTTCATTTTCGATGATCTGATCGAACTGCACGAACTCAAGATGCAGCGCGTTATCGCCAAAATATTCGATCCCCCACTCCACACCGCGGCTTTCTTCCGGGGCCAGCAGTGGCAGATCGGGATTATTTTGCGAGCGGTTGTAGTTGATCTCGAAAAGGCTCGGCGCACGGAAGCCGGTGCCATAGCTCGCCTTCAGTTTCAGGGAGCCATGGGCAAAAGAATCGAGCAGGTACGCCGTACTGGCCCGAAAACTGTTGTGGCCGCCAAAGTCTGAATTATCGTCGTGGCGCAGGCCCAGGGTGAAAAACACCTGTTCCGCGTAAGCGCCCTGATACTCCGAGTATGCCGCCCAGCGATCACGATTGAGGTCGCGCACAGTATCTTCGCGGCGCTCCAGACCATAAATGAACGCCTGCGATTCAGCCAGGCCTGCGGAGCCGTTCAGGTTCAGCGTCTGTATGTCGCCCTCGGTATCGTACGAGACGGCACCGGCTGCATAGTTGGTGCGGCTCAAATCGGCACGGGAATAGGACAAGGTTTGCTGGCCACCTTCGCTATCCCGAGCGAGGCTGACCCGTGTGTTTTGCTGGCGGAAGTCTTCGGTACAGACATCCTGGGTAACCGGCCAACCGCAGCGATCAAATTCGCCGCTGGCTTTGGTGTCCCGCACAATGGCTTCAGCGCGCCATTCTTCCGACAGATTCCAGCCAGCACGACCGTGCAGGGTCGTATTGTTATAGCCGTCGTCGTCCTGAAGCTCGGTATCGAAGGTGCTGGTGTTAAAGCCGCGGGTATGGGCTTTGCTGGCGGTAACAAAGTAATCCAGCGCTCCGGCAGCACCGCCGGCGCTCGCATTGTAGCGTCTGGTGTCGAAACTACCGCCCTCAGCCCCGATATCGATCCTGTGCCCGGTGTCATCACGGCGCGTGGAAATATCCAGTACGCCACCCGCGTCGGCGCCATAGAGCATGCCCTGAGGACCGCGCAGCAGTTCGACACGCGCCAGGCCGTTGCTCAGAATATGCTGGATTGGGGCACCGCCCTGGGTGCCGGTGGGATCGGAGATTTCGACCCCGTCGATACGCACCAGGGTGCGGAAGCCGTCTTCACCGCGTACGCGCAGAGTCGTTGCCCTGCCCATTCCTCCGGAGTTGGAGACGGAGACGGAAGGTGCGCTGCGCAACACATCGGCCAGCGAGGCAAGGCCGCGGGCCTTGATGTCGGCTTCGTCCAGGACCGTCACCGAGGTAGCCACACGGCGCAGGGGCTCGCCCTGTCGGGCGCTCACGACAATGATCGTTTCCAGATCGGGAATCCCAGGTTCGGATTCGCTACTGGTGCTGGTGGTAATGGTGTTGGCAAACGCCGGAACGCTGACCGCCGATGCAACAGCGCAGCTCAATAGAATTTTATTCAAGTTTCAACCCCTCGGAAAATTCGGATGGGATCGAGGGAGGAATAGCAATGCGGCGCGCCCGGGGCGCGAGAGGTCGTATTGCAGGATGGTAGCCCTCCGCTCCATCATGATTCGATCACAGGCCGGTATCGGGCTTACTGCGCCACCTGTTGCCAGGGGGAGCAGATCACCGTTGCGGGGGCAGCGCCGGATTTCCGGACTTCCCGTTTAACCCTCTCAGCGTGATTCCGCGAAGCAGTGGAATCGCGCAGAGGGCACCTCGGATCGCGCAGCGAACTTAGGGGAACGATACTGGAAAGTCAACAGCGCTGTTGCGATGGGCCATCAGGAACGCCGGGATCGCCTGCTCCAGCCAGTACTCCGGCCGCCACAGGCTGCCGGCAACAAAGCCCACATGCCCGCCCCGCTTGCTTAACTTGAGTGTCACCGCGCCGCTCACATCCGATGGCGTGGGCACCGCGTTCGGGCACACAAAAGGATCGTCCATTGCATGAATCAATAATGTGGGTTGGGTTACGCTGGCGAGATACGGCCGACTGGAAGCCCGGGTGTAGTAGTCGTCAACGCCACGAAACCCGTGCAGAGGCGCGGTAAAGTGGTGGTCGAAGGTGCGAAAATTCTCGAAATAACGGGCATTGCCCAGTGGCGGCATTGCGGCGGCCAACGCCGGGTCCTTCGCTTTGCGCCCGAGGCTTTCGCGCAGACTGGTCAACAGGTGCTTCTGGTACACCTTGGAAAAGCCGGTATCCATCCGCCGGCTGGACAGGTGCAGATCAAGTGGCGCGGAAACAGAAACGGCGGCGCTGAGAGGACTGCCTGTACCGTCTTCCCCCAACCACTTCAATAGGACATTGCCACCGAGCGAATACCCCACCGCCATCAGCAGCGACGCCGGAAAATGCGCTCGCAGGTGGCCGGCGAGCCAGCGGGCATCGCCCGTGTCGCCGCTGTGGTAGGCCCTGGGCAGCAGGTTGGGGATGCCACCGCACCCACGAAAATGCATGACCGCAACCTGGAAGCGCTTTGCCACAAGTGCCTGCATCAGCCCCTGCACATACGGAGACTCCACCGACCCTTCAAGGCCGTGCAGTATCAGGACGATTGGGCGGTGTGGATCGTTTTGCAACGGTGCCGGTGTGTGCAAAGCCAGGCGGTCGCCATCCGGGGTAGCCAGCCACTGGCGCTGCGTTTTGATCCAGGGCTTGGGTCGGTGGTATCGGGGAAACAGGGTCTGCAGGTGGCAGTTGCCGAGCCCGATGGCGGGCTCGAACGCTGGAATAATCAATGGAGGAACGCCCTTCGCATGATTCACAAAGGCGTTAAGACTAACCGCGCTCTATGCGCTTTACCAGTTACAAAAAACGCCGCTCAGGAAGCCTCTGGCGCGGTCACTTTTTCGTAGAAACGGTATTCACCATTGGCCTGTATGGCATACACCACATAAGGCGCAAAGTTTTTGCCACGGTACATGCCGGGGCTGCCCTGAGGCATCCCGGGTACAGCGAGGCCAATACTGTTTGCGGGAGGATTGGCAAGGAATTTACGTATCAGGCGCGCCGGCACATGCCCTTCAAATACGTACTGCCGATTCCACACCCCGGTATGGCAGCCCTGCATGCTTGGATGAATGCCCCACTGCTGTTTGACGGCAGCGGTATCCAGGCCATTTTCGCTGCTCACAGTGAAGGCATTCTGCTCCAGATGGGTAATCCAGTCATTGCAACACAGGCAAAACGGGGACTTGTAAACCACGATTTCGCTGTCCGCGCCCTGCTCCTGGCGGGTATCGGTTGTACTGCAGGCCGCCAGCGCAGCGACGACGCAGAGCGAGGCTGCAATACGCCAGAATGTATAGGAGCCGTTTCGCTCAAAGAGTTTCAGCATAATAGATCGCATAGTGTTGTTTATTATCGGTCCAGAATTGCGTTGGATTGAAACCGCTCTCCCGCAGCAGAGCCTCCAGCCCTGCCCGGGTATATTTGTGGCTGTTCTCCGTATGGATGGTCTCGCCTTCCTCGAAGTCAAACGTCTGCCCGGCTACCTGTACTTTCTGGTCACACAGACTGACGAGATGCATCTCCACCCGCTGCCGATGCGGATGGTAGAAGGCGCGATGTGCAAACGCCTCGGTGTCGAAATTTCCATCCAGCTCACTATTGATGCGCGACAACAGATTCTTGTTGAACCGTTCCGTGACATGATCACTGTCGGCATAAGCGCGCTCCAGCACCACGGAGTCCTTCACCAGGTCAACGCCAATCAACAGCCCATCTCCGGTAGACAGGTAACTGCGAAACTGCGCAAGCAGAGTGCTGGCCTTATCGGGCGAAAAATTCCCGATAGTCGATCCCGGGAAAAAGATCACTTTTCTATGCGACGACGGAGGGATTTCCCCCCAGGGTTGCGCGCAGGTAAAGTCGCCCACCACCGGCGTGACCGTGAGATCCGGCAGCCGGGCCTGAATGCGTTGCTGTGCATTCAGCAGAATTTCCGGAGAGATATCCAGTGGGTAAAAGGCGTGGGGGGTATCCATGGCCGTCAACAGTGGCTCTGCCTTTTCGCAGTTCCCCGCACCCGGCTCCACCAGCACAGCAGACGGCCCCAACAATGCCGCCATGCTATCGAGGTTGGAGTGGAAAATATCCGCCTCGGTGCGTGTCAGGTAGTAATCCTCCAGCTCGCAAATCGCCTCGAACAGTTTTGAGCCGGCTTCGTCGTACAGGTATTTGCACGGCAGGGTTTTCTGTTTGCCCGACAGCCCCGCCAGAACATCAGCCTGGAATGCCTCCCGGTGATCATTTTGAAAAGCGCTATGATCCCCGCCCCTTCCCTTGATTGATGCCTGAACTGCCATGTTCACTATAGATCTCCTGCCAGTCGAACACCGGTGAATTGCCATGCCTGGTGCGGATAAAAGAAATTGCGATAGCTGATGCGGATATGATCGCGGGGCGTCACACAGGAACCACCACGCAACACCATCTGATTGCACATGAACTTTCCGTTGTATTCGCCTACCGCGTCTTTGCTCGCACGAAAGCCCGGATACGGAAGATACGCACTGGAGGTCCACTGCCAGAGGTTACCGAGCAACTGTGCCTCACCAGCCCCCGCCTCCCATTCGGCAACAGGCTGGAATTGCTGCGACTCCAGCATATTGGCATTGCCTGCCGAATCCTTGTGACAATGTAGCCAGGCGGCGATCTCCCATTCAAACTCGGTCGGCAGGCGTTGCCCGGCCCAACTGGCAAAGGCATCGGCCTCGTAATAGTTCACGTGGCACACGGGTGCAGACAAATCCAGTGGCTGTAAACCGGCGAGGGTAAACTGGAACCATTCCCCATCCCGTTGCGTCCAGTAGATCGGTGCCCGGGCGTTCTCTTGCTGTACCCGGCTCCAGCCATCCGACAGCCACAGGCGTGGCTCTTGATAGCCACCCTCCTGAAGAAACTCGAGATATTCGCCGTTGGTAACCAGACGCGATGACAGACGGAATGCCGACTGGAATCGCTGATGGGCCGGCCCCTCGTTGTCAAAGCAGAAAATTTCCCCATCACTGCCCACGGTGTAGTTGTCCTCGGGCACCGTGAGCCACGCCTGTGGCGGTATGTCTTCAGACGCACGGTCGCCCTCAGCATCCTCCTGGTAGGCGGGCAGCAGCGGGTTGATGGAAAATGCATGCTTGATATCGGTCAGCAGCAGCTCCTGATGCTGCTGTTCGTGGTTCAACCCCAGTATCAGCAATTTTGCCTGCTCAGTGGAAACCTCTTCCTCACACAGCCACTGTTCAATGGCCCGATCAACACGGCTGCGGTAGCTGAAGATCTCTTCAATAGACGGCCGGGACAGCAGCCCACGGTGCGGCCGCGAGAAGGGTTTTCCCAGGGAGTTGTAATAGGAATTGAACAGGGTGTGATAGGCGGGGTGGAACGGCTGGTAATCGGAGAGCGAGGATTGCAGGATGAAGGTTTCAAAAAACCAGCTGGTGTGGGCCAGGTGCCACTTGCTGGGGCTCGCATCCGGCATCGACTGGAGCTGCATATCCTCGGCACTGAGTGGGTCAGCGAGCACCAGTGTCTGGCTGCGCACGGCTTGATAGCGCCCAAGTAGTCCGGCGCGCTCATCGATCGATAATTCGCGCTCCGGCTCATGCCAGTAACTGTGCTCAGAAATCCCCGCCGCGACGTTACCTGCGGCTGCCCCGTCGGATACCCCTTGCGCCTCTCGTCGATGTGGCGAGATCGGCGAATCCGTGTCTGAAGTCAGAATCATTCTCTGGTCCGTCGACTGCATTGGCTGTTAATGATCATACATGCATTGTGGTGCGTTCCTATGTATCTGGACGGCTTGCGGTTGAACTTGACGCCAACAATTTCCCCGTGCTCGGGTTTTGCGCACATAAAAAAAGGGCCGGCAACTGCCGACCCTTTCCGGTGATCACATGGTTAACGCGATCAGAAGCGAACGGTGAAGTCCGCTCCGTACATGCGCGGCATGTAGCGCCAGGCGGGGCTGGCGCCGATTGCTGCACCGGTACCGCCGTAACCACCAGCGATCTCCTCATCGGTAACATTCTGCACCCACAGGGCGGCAGAGTAACGGTCAGAGCCGCTGTTCCAGCCAGCACGCAGGTTCATCAGCTGGTAATCCGGGATAACACGTGCGGGATCACTGATGGAGCCAACGCGCTCGTCGGTCCAGTTGTAATCGCCACGCAACACCACGTCACCGCCATCGGCCAGATCAAAGGTGTACTCGGCCATCAGGTTGAACTTGTTCTCCGGTGTGCCGACACGGGGCTGGCCGACGCGGGAGTTTCTCTCGACGGTCTCACCAATGGATTCGATGATCTGGTAGCGAGTGTACTCTGTCTTCAGGTAAGAGTAGTTGCCGGCAATAAACAGGCTATCGGTAGCCGCCCACTGCAGCTCCATCTCGGCGCCGTTACCTTTTGCATCGGCGTTACGCAGGTAGTAATTCGGGATCGGGTCGCCCACCAGGTCCAGCTGCTGCAGGTTCTTGTAGTCGTATGCGAATACAGACGCATTGAAACGTACGGCGTTGTCGAACAGGCTGCTCTTCATGCCGATTTCCAGGTTGGTCACACCCTCCTGGTCAAACGACGGGTCGATACCTTCGGCAACGGTAAAGCTGTTGAAACCACCCGCCTTGAAGCCGTCAGACAGGGAGATGAACGTCATTACGTCATCGTTCCAACGGTAATCCAGAACCACACGTCCGGACAGATCATTCCAGGTGTCATTCAGCTGCTCATTCAGGTCCGGGTTACCGCTGTTGTTAAACGCCAGGCCAAAACGCAGAGGGATCTGGGAGAGGTTGATGGTCAATGGAACGAAACCGCCCATACCATCCGGTACGATTACCGGGTTGCCACTATCGTCCATGACGTTAATGTCCATATCCGCAACCGGCAAGGTGTTCTGATAGCTGCTGACGATGGAGAAGTCTTTTTCATCCGCGGTGTAGCGCGCGCCCACCGTCAGGTCCAACTTGTCCGTCAGGCTCCAGGTGGCATCGCCGTAAATTGCGGTAGAGCGGTAGTCGCCTTCGTTGAATACCGTTTCAGTCCATGGCGTGTCAGCGGCAACAAACGGCGCTACGCCCATGTAAATGGAGCCCAACAGCTGCTGTCGCTGCAGCTGGTATGCAGTGGGCAGGCCAACACTGGTGAACAGCTGATCTTCAACGCCGCCCGGTGCCACGAACAGGTCGTACATGAACTGGGTGACCGCCGCACCTTCCTGACCGGAGTCCTTCAGAGCCTTACGGGCAGCCACGGCCAGCTCTTCCTGCTGGGTAGTGGGCATGGCGTCAAACACGTCTTGCGGGATGCCCAGAAGACCCATGGAATCAGACTGCAGCCCTTTGTACACCGCAAAAGACTCGAGAGAGCCACCGGTGAAGTAGGCTTCGGTGGTGTGCTCCAGCTGCTCGCGCGAGTAGGATGCACCCAGGGTCCACTTGAGGGTATCGGTGGCGCCGTTCAGGCGGAATTCCTGACTGAACTGCGTCTGGTCATCCAGGTTGGCAGAACCGAACATGTAATCCGGGTTGGCGGTACCGTCTTCATCCTGTTGCAGGTGCGCTTCAAAGCCACGGTATGCGGTGATGGAGGTGAAGGTAACATTTTCGAAGTCGTGCACGATGGAGACGGAGGTTCCCCAGGAGTCGCGATCCTCGATGGTCGGAGTGTCCAGGGCGTAGTCACCAAACACGTCACTGCCGCCATCAGCGGCCTGCAGGGTAGGCACAATCGAGCTACGCAGGGCGCTGCCCTGGTCCATGATGCCGTACTCTGCACGGACCAGAACTTCGGTATTCGCGGTTGGTTCCCACAGCAGCGACGCGCGATAAGTCTGGGTGTCGATATTGCCGACTTCGAAGTCGTTGGCCAGGTTATCAGCGAAGGAATCGCGGCGGTTGGTCGATGCCGTGAAGCGACCGTAAACGTTGTCGGCCAGTTGGCGATTCAGCAGCAGATCGGTGGACTGGCGACCATAGTTACCCGCGGTCAGGTTCAGCTCGGTAGTGTCGTCGGCCTGCGGCTTCTTGGAAATAATATGGATGGCGCCGCCTGTAGCGTTGCGGCCAAACAGGGTCCCCTGCGGGCCCTTCAATACTTCCACACGCTCAATGTCCGCCAGCGGAATCTCAGCACCAGCGCCACGGCCGGTGTACACACCGTCCACATAAACCGCTACCGCGGGGTCAGAACCCACGGTGAAGTCGCCGGTTTCAATGCCACGCACACTGTAGGTCGGCTGCAGCGGGGTATCATTGTTCATTTCAACGCCCGGGGTAAATTTACCCAGGTCGGTCAGGTTTTTGACACCCATGGCCTTCATGCTGTCGCCGGTAAAGGCAGAAATGGCAATCGGCACGTCCTGCAGGTTTTCCGCGCGCTTCTGCGCGGTTACCACAACCTCTTCGATCTCTGCCGCAGAGGCGGCGCCGCTGAGTGCAGTGGTTACCGCTATAGCAGCGGACAGGGTGGACAGGGTGAAGGCCCGGTTTTTACCGGACAGATCTGCGTTGTACATCATCGCGTCCTCGCGTTTTTAGTTATATGAAAAGCGTGATGGAAAAGAATCGTTATTCATAGTCAAGTTCGGCCATCTTACGGGGACGCTTGGCCCAAGAAAAGCTTGTTGTGACCTTTTTATTGTGACCGGTCAGTTTCGGGGGCCGCTAATGTGAAGTGGTGCGCCAAAATGGCACGATGATCATCCTTAGGTAGTGCTTTGTGACCAGATAAAGTCCTTCGGTAACCATTTGAAGCCCCGTCAGACTGGTACACTGGCCGCTTGCAGCGGTCGGCCAATGCGGGCGACGCGTCCCTTAATAACAACCTCCCTTTGCAGTTGAGAGTGGCTCGATGATGAACAGCACGCCCTGGGCAAAACGCACCTTGTACGGCTTCAGTGCCGTGATTGTCCTCTTATCACTAGTGGCACTGGCCACCTGGGTCTGGTTGCGCCAGAGCCTGCCCGTGTTGAGCGGTGAGCTCACCACCGGTCAACTCGAACGACCGGTGACGATCGAGCGCGATGCCCAGGGGATTGCCTTTATTCACGCCGAATCCCGTACCGACTCCGCGTTTGCCCTCGGCTTCCTGCATGCTCAGGAGCGCTTCTTCCAGATGGACCTGTTGCGCCGCAACTCGGCCGGCGAGCTTGCCGCACTGGTTGGGGCTGCGGCCCTGCCCCACGACCGCCGCGTGCGCCGCCACCAGTTCCGCGCACGTGCCGAACGCAATATTGCGGCGATGCCAGAGCCGCACCGACAGGTGGTGGAGCGCTATACGGATGGGGTGAACTTTGGCCTGTCACAACTGGGCAGCGCCCCCTGGGAGTACACCCTCCTCCGCCAGACCCCGCGCCCCTGGGAGCCAGCAGACAGCCTGCTCACCATCTTCAGCATGTACCTCACGCTGCAGAGTGACACCGGCGAATTTGAAGCCAGAGACAACGCACTGGCGGAATTGCTGCCCGGGGACCTGTATCAGTTCTTTGTGCCAAAAGGAGGCATGTGGGATGCGCCGCTGATGGGTGATGCCCGTGGGCCGTTGTCGCTGCCACAAACCGATATTGCGGCGCTGGTGGATTCTCAGGAGCCACTGGCTTACGGCAAGATGGAAAGCGAAGACATGATCTTCGGCAGCAACAACTGGGTGGTCGGGGGCGCCCTGACCGAACACGGCGCGGCGATCGTGGCGGACGATATGCACCTGGCAATCACCGTGCCCAACATCTGGTTTCGAGCCGGCTGGAACGTCCCCGGCACAGACTTTGAGATGCGCGGCGCCACATTACCCGGTGGGCCGATCATTGTCGCCGGCAGCAATGGCAAGCTGGCCTGGGGCTTTACCAACACCACCGCAGACTGGGGAGACCTGATTCCTCTGGAGGTGTCCGACAGCGGCGAACAATATCGTACGCCCGATGGCTGGATGGCATTTGAGGTGGAGCGCGAAGAGATTGCGATCAGCGGACAGCCTGCGGAAATACTCGAGGTGCGCAAGACGATTTGGGGGCCCGTGATCGGTGAAAACCACGCAGGCACCCCCCTCGCCTACCGCTGGGTCGCCCACGATGTGCGCGGCGCCAACCTCAATATCATCAAGCTGGAAACTACGGCCAATACGCGCGCGGCGATGGATCTGGCCCCGAAATTCGGTATTCCCCACCAGAATTTTGTACTGGGTGACAGTGAGGGCAATATTGGCTGGACGGTAGCGGGCCCCATCCCCCGCCGCGTGGGGCTCGATGGCAGCCGCTCGGTCAGCTGGGCGGATGGCACCGCCTACTGGGACGGCTACCTGCCTCTCGAGCAACACCCCAGCATCTACAACCCTCCTTCCCACCGTATCTGGACCGCCAACTCGCGCACCATGGACGGAGAGTTCCTGCGTGTAATGGGCGATGGCGGCTACGCACTCGGTGCCCGCCAGCAACAAATCCGCGATGCGCTGTTTGCACGCCAGCGCTTTAATGAGCAGGATCTGCTGGACCTGCAGCTCGACGACCGCGCCATATTCCTCGAGCGCTGGCAGGCACAGCTGCAAGAATTACTCGCCAATACCCAGGGCTATGACGACGTCCGCGATCAGGTGGTCAACTGGGGTGGGCATGCCAGCGCCGATTCCGTTGGCTACCGCATCGTGCGCAATTTCCGCCTGCGCTTTATCGACCTCACAGTTGCGCCGGTACTGACCTACATGCAGCGCCAGCACCCGGACTTCAAGTTCGGCCGGGTAAATCGCCAGATCGAGTACCCGGCCTGGGAAATGCTGGCCAACGAGCCAGCACACCTCCTCAATCCAGAATTCGAATCCTGGAATGCCCTCAAGCTTGCCGCCTTGGATAAGGTGCTGAAGGACATGGCGGAAGACGGCCTGCCCCGTTCGCAACAGACATGGGGCGTACAAAATGCTGCAAAAATCCAGCACCCGCTTGGCCGCGCGGTCGCCGCCGTGAACTGGTTTACCGCCATGCCGGCGGACCCCCTGCCCGGGGATTCCCATATGCCCCGCTTCCAGTCGTCCACCAATGGGGCTTCCCAGCGTATGGTGGTGGCGCCCGGTCGGGAAGAGTTCGGGATTTTTCATATGGCGACGGGACAGAGCGCCCACCCGTTGTCGCCTTTTTTCGGCAATGGCCACAGAGACTGGGTGGAGGGAAATCCCTCGCCGCTTAAAAAGCAGGCAACCAGTTACACGCTGACCTTGCGTTAAGCCGGAACTTGCCAATCAAGCAGGAACTGAAAAACGCGCTCATAGAGCGCGTTTTTTTATACCGACTTCCTGTTTGCTTGTGCGGTTGCAGATGGCGCGGTGCCCAGGGCAGTAGCAATGGACGCTCGAATCATGAATCTACCGCCTCGGCATACAAAATTTCGGTTTTATAGATAGGTTTGAGCGTTTTTTTATAATTTTCTGTCTAATTCATCAATGCTTCAATGGGCACATCAGGTTAACAGCCGCTCATTGGAGACTCACAGATGACCAATACCACCAGAAAACTTCTCAAAATTCAGACCAGCCTGTTTCAGAACGATGGTCAATCCACCCAGCTGATCAATCAGTTTGCCGATCGTTGGCTCACCGCCAATCCGGGCGGTGAGGTTGTCACCCGTGACCTCGCGGCGAACCCGGTTCCCCACCTGGATCTCGCACGTTTCCAGGCGTTTACCAGCGACCCCGCAGAACGCACCCCCGAGCAGCAAGCCGTGGTCGATTTTTCAGACAACCTGATCGAGGAGATCAAGGCCGCTGACACACTGGTACTCGGTATTCCGATGTACAACTTCAGCGTACCTTCCAGCCTCCACACCTATTTTGATCATATTGCCCGGGCTGGAGTGACATTCCGATACACAGAAAATGGCCCGCAGGGTTTGCTCACCGGCAAGCGAGCGACTGTCATCATCACCCGCGGTGGCTTGTACGGTGAGGACCATGCGCAAACCCGCTTCATCCGCCAGTTCCTTGGGTTTATCGGTATTGAAGAGGTGGAGTTTATCCACGCGGAAGGTTTGGCGATGGGCGACCAGTCCAGGGATGCAGCACTGAATACAGCGCGGGAACAACTTGCCCAGCTCGCATGATGCCAGCGGTTACGACGTTTAAACCTGTAAGCTTTGGGTGACCGCGGTCACCCTTTTTTGTGCCCCGGATTTGTGCACCGCGCTGGCACACGAATGGATACCCCCCGCGGTACTCGCTTTGCAGCGAATGCACCATGGTCGCTCAGGCGGTTTCGTCGAGGATGGCGAAAGAAAGGAAAGAAGTGAGCAGCCCCAGCCCAAGCACAAAAGGCAGCAGCGGAAAACAGATCATCAGCAGCGACGCGCCAATCCAGAGGTTTTTGACCCAGTTGCGCTTGACGCGATAACTACGTGTATAACGGCGCAGATGACTGTCGTTTTCATCCGGCAACAGGATTTCGCTTTCCCGGGGCAGAAAACTGCGCACCAGAAGAGTGCAATAAAAACGAAGCAACATCCACAACATAGAACCACCACTGGCAAACACCTTGTTCAGTATAGATAGGGGTTTGCCAGTCGAGGGGTCCGGGATGCCGAAGGTTATTTCTGCAGTATGTACTCGAGCTACTGGTACCAGCCCAGGCTTTCGCGCAGCTTCACAACACCACCAATGATGGTAAGGGCGGGAGCTTCTACTTTGTGGGTCTCCGCCAGCGCCGGCAAGGTGCCGAGGGTGCCAACAATCACCCGCTGATCCCGTGTGGTGCCCTTCTCCACCAATGCGGCGGGCGTGTCGGCGTCCATACCATGGGCAATCAGTTTTTCGGAAATGGTGGGCAGGCCCGTCAGGCCCATATAAAACACCAGGGTCTGGCTTTTGACGATCAACTCTTGCCAGGGCAGCACCAGCTCACCCTGCTTCAGATGGCCAGTGATAAAACGCACCGACTGGGCGTGGTCGCGATGGGTAAGCGGTATACCGGAATACGCCGAACAGCCAATGGCCGCCGTGATACCGGGCACAACCTGGAACGGGATGCCCGCCTCTGCCAGCTTGTCGATCTCCTCACCACCGCGCCCAAACATAAACGGGTCACCGCCCTTCAGGCGCAGGACTTTTTTTCCTTCCTTCGCCAGGTCCACCAGTAGCTGGTTGATGTCGTCCTGGGGCACAGAGTGGAACTGCTTCATCTTGCCCACGTAAATGCGCTCGGCGTCCCGGCGCACCAGCTCTAGAACATCCGTGGAAACCAGCCTGTCATACAACACCACGTCCGCTTGCTGCATCAGGCGCAGGGCGCGAAATGTGAGCAGGTCCGGGTCTCCCGGGCCACCGCCCACCAGATACACTTCACCGCTCGGTGCAGGCCTGTGCTCCCAACGCTGCAGCTCATCCAACAACAGCCGTTCCGCTTCGTTTTTGTGTCCGCGCTCAATCTCGCCGACGATCGGGCCGTTAAAAACCCAGTGCCAGAAATCCTTGCGCTGGGCTTCCGGCAATGCTGCTTTCACTTTGTCGCGCATGCGGCCGGCAAGCTCGGCAATAAGGCCCAGACCCGGCGACAACAATGTCTCGATTTGCGCGCGCAGCATACGGGTAAGCACCGGGGCGGAGCCGCCACTGGAAATACCGACCGAGAGCGGACCGCGCTCGACGATGGAGGGAAAGGTGAAGGTACAGAGCGCAGGCGAGTCCACGACATTGACCGGCAAACGGCGCGCGCGGGCATCCTTGGATACCTGCGCATTGACGTTCTCGTCGGCCGTTGCGGCAACGACGATTTCTGCTCGATCGAGAAGCTCCTTGCGATAAGTGCCGACGATATATTCACCGCCGCTCCCCATCACAAGCTGGCGCAGCTCATCGGTGATGTCCGGAGCCACAACAAGCAGCCGTGCCTCCGCTTTGCTCAGTAGCCGCGCTTTGCGCGTGGCGATGGTACCGCCCCCGACAATCAGGCAGGGGCGATTTCTTAAATCAAACGCGAGAGGCAGGTAACGCAAGTTCTTGTTCCATACTGCTTAGCCGATCTTTGACGCGCCTCCCATATAGGGGCGCAATACTTCCGGCACTTCAATACTACCATCGGCCTGTTGGTAGTTCTCGAGCACCGCGATAAGGGTGCGCCCTACCGCCAACCCGGATCCATTCAGGGTGTGCAGCAGCTCTGGCTTTCCGGTTTCCGGGTTGCGCCAGCGGGCCTTCATACGCCGCGCCTGGAAATCGCCCATCAGCGAGCAGGATGAAATTTCCCGGTATTTCTCCTGCGACGGGATCCACACTTCCAGGTCATAGGTTTTGGTTGCACCGAAACCCATATCGCCACCACACAGCACGACGGTGCGGAATGGCAGGTTCAGCTTTTGCAGAATGTTTTCTGCATGGCTGGTGAGCGTTTCAAGCGCTTCCATGGACTGATCCGGGCGTGCGAACCATACCAGTTCCACCTTCTCGAACTGGTGCTGTCGAATCATCCCGCGAGTATCGCGCCCGTGGGAGCCGGCCTCTGATCGGAAGCAGTTGGTGTGGCTGACAAATTTGTGTGGCAGCGACGCGGCGTCTTCGACGATCTCATCGCGATACAGATTGGTCAGCGGTACCTCCGCCGTGGGAATGAGGTAAAAACCGCGCTCATCCTCCAGCTTGAACAGATCCTCGGCAAACTTGGGCAGCTGCGAAGTACCGTATAGGGAATCGCTGTTCACGATGACCGGTACATTGGCTTCCTGATAGCCGTGCTCATCTACGTGTTGATCCAGCATGAATTGTGCCAAAGCACGGTGCAGCTTGGCGACCTTGCCGGTCATGACCGCAAAGCGGGAGCCGGTGATCTTGCTGGCCACTTCGAAGTCAAGGCCATTCAGGCTGCCCCCAAGGTCCACGTGGTCGCGCACGGTGAAGTCGAAACTGCGCGGGGTGCCCCACTGGCGCACCTCGACGTTATCGTCTTCGTCCTTGCCTTCCGGTACCGATTCGTCCGGCAGATTGGGGATCGCCAGCAGCAGATCGTCCAGCTGCGCCTGCAGCTCACCGAGCGCCTGCTTGGCTTCGGACAGCTGGCCACCGAGTGACTCCACTTCCTTGAGCAGCGGGGCAATATCCTCGCCGCTGGCCTTAGCGCGGCCGATGTTCTTGGATTTGCTGTTGCGCTCATTCTGCAGGGATTCAGTGCGTGTCTGCAGTTGCTTGCGCTGCTCTTCGAGCTGCTCCAGCTTGGCCTTGTCCAGTTGCACGCCGCGCTTGGTGAGCGCCGCCGCTACGTCGTCGAGGTGGTTACGAATCAGTTTTGGATCGAGCATGTGTCTTCAATTACCGCGTTACAGATATTTCATTCCCAGGCTGATGGCGGCTGCGGTAGCAGCCAGACAGACCAGGAGGCTGGCAACCACATAGGCCAGCGCCGTCAAAGGCTGGCCATTGTGCCACAACAGCACGGTTTCCAGCGAAAAAGTAGAGAAGGTGGTGAGAGCGCCAAACAACCCGGTCATGATCATCAGTCGCCATTCGTGCCCCAGCAAGCCCCGCTCGACAATCAGCACATAGGCGAAACCGATGAGCAGGGAGCCCACCACATTGACGATAAAGGTACCCAGGGGGATTCGGTTCTCAAACACCGGATAGGCCCAGACCCCGACCAGATGCCGCAGGATGGCGCCAATGGCACCGCCAATTGCTATCGCTATCCATTGCATGGGAGCTCCCAGAAAAGTCTGACTATGAACTGCGGGGGATTCTAGCGTTTTTCGGGGGCGGCGTGTTGGCTGGTCGTGTAGCGCTGAACGTCACTGGCCTGATTGAGCGCACGCAAGCGCTCCAGCTTCTCGTGGATCTTCAGCTCAAGACCGCGGGTTACCGGATAGTAATAGCGGCGGTTGGCAATGGCCTCGGGAAAGTAATTCTCACCCGCCGCAAAGCCGTCAGGCTCATCGTGGGCATAGCGATAGTCGGCACCATGCGCCATTTCTTTCGCTAATTTGGTGGGCGCATTGCGCAGATGCGTCGGCACCTCATAACTGGGCTCGCGGCGGATATCCGCCAGCACACGCTTGTACGCGCTGTACACCGCGTTGCTCTTGGCCGCAACGGCGAGATACGCCACCGCCTGCGCAATCGCCAGCTCTCCTTCCGGGCTGCCAAGCCGCTCCTGTACATCCCAGGCATTCAGTGCGATTTGCAAAGCCCGAGGGTCCGCGTTGCCGATGTCTTCACTGGCCATGCGCACCACACGCCGGGCCACATATAACGGGTCACAGCCACCGTCGATCATACGCGCGAACCAGTAGAGGGCGGCATCCGGGTCCGATCCCCGTACGGCTTTGTGCAGTGCCGAAATCTGGTCGTAAAAATAGTCGCCGCCCTTGTCGAAACGGCGCACGTCGGCGGTGAGCACCTCGGCCAGCACCGCCTCGTCGATCACCTGCTTTCCATCTTCTTCCCGGGACAGGTCGCAGGCAATTTCCAGCAGGTTGAGCGCGCTGCGGGCGTCACCGTCTGCACTCAAGGTAATTTTATCGAGCACCGCGTCGGTCAATTGGATGCGGCGCGCCTTGAGCTCCTCGTCCTCGGACAAGGCGCGACGCAACAGGCCGTGCAGCTCAGCCTGGGAAAGACTGCGTAGCAGATACACGCGACAGCGGGAAAGCAGCGCGTTGTTGAGCTCAAACGACGGATTTTCCGTGGTGGCACCTACAAAGGTGACAGTACCCTCCTCCACGTACGGCAGAAAAGCATCCTGCTGGGCTTTGTTGAAGCGGTGTACCTCATCGACGAACAGGATGGTGCCACGGCCGAACTGGGCCGCATGCTGCTCGGCTTCGGCCACGGCCTGGCGAATTTCCTTGACCCCGGCCAGCACCGCCGACAAGGTCGCAAAGCGCACGTCGCACTCTTCCGCCAGCAATCGCGCAAAGGTGGTTTTGCCGACTCCCGGCGGCCCCCACAGCACCATCGAGTGCAGTTGTCCGCGCTCCACCGCTTCACGCAGGGGCTTGCCCGGCCCCAATAAATGCGTCTGGCCCACATAGTGGGCCAGAGTCTGGGGCCGCATACGCGCGGCCAGTGGCTGATGCCTTGGGGGCGACTGGAACAGATCACTCATCGCGAATAACGTCGGTACCTTTGGGTGGCTTGAAGTCGAAAATACGCGAAGACAACTTCGGGTTCGCCTGCAGCCCATTGAAGCGGATATCGGTGGTCTGCCCCATGCCATCGCGCACGGTCATGGCCGCCGGTAGCCCGCGCTTGTCGAAACGGATGACCATGGACTTGAACGGTGCAGACGCGCGTTTTGGTGTCAGGTAATAAGCGCCCTTCTTGCTCTCAACGCTGAAGGAACCGCGAATATCCTCGACCTTGCCACCAAGCAGCAGCGCCGGGGTTTCCTTCATGCGGTTGTCTACCGGGCGAATGGTGACCTGCTCCAGATCCGGATCGTACAACCACAGCTTCTTGTTGTTGGTCACCAGTAACTGGGGAAACGGCTCCCCGGTCTGCCAGCGCAGTTTGCCCGGGCGCTGTACGGAAAAATTACCGCTGCTTTTCTGCAGGGTTTTTCCCTTCTGGTCTTTCAGGGTCTGGCGAAAGTTGCCCGAGATGGCGCCCAGCGGCTGCAGCAGTCGGCTCAGCTCGTCACTGGCATCCGCCTGGACACCAGCTGAGCCCGCGCCGAGCCCGAATGCGAGAAGAAAAATACTCAGTGTGCGCTTCATATGTGCCTTCCAGTTTGCGATTCCGGGGAATGTACTTAAAGCCTAGTCGGCGACAGGTGAACCCGGCCTGAACCGGGCCCAAATTGGCCGACTGTTGCTATGGATCACGCCGGCGGTGGCGCCAGCACTTCCCGGTTGCCATTGGCCTGCTGCGCCGAAACAACGCCCGCCGCCTCCATGGCCTCGATCATGCGCGCGGCGCGATTGTAGCCGATGCGGAGCTGTCGTTGCACAGATGAAATGGACGCCTTACGGGACTTGGTCACAAAGGCAACGGCCTCGTCGTACAGCGCATCCGTTTCCGGGTCATCCTCGCCGCCCTCGGTGGCCATGCCCGGTACCGGGATACTGTTATTGGCGTCGTCGACAATACCGTCGATGTATTCGGGCTCACCGCGACGACACCAGTCCGCCACAACCTGATGCACCTCATGGTCGTCCACAAAGGCCCCGTGTACCCGGATAGGCACCGCGGTCCCCGGCGGCAGGTACAGCATATCGCCGTGCCCAAGCAGCTGCTCGGCACCGCCCTGATCGAGAATCGTGCGGGAATCCACTTTCGACGAGACCTGGAACGCCATACGCGTGGGCACGTTGGCCTTGATCAGGCCGGTAATCACGTCCACAGATGGGCGCTGGGTGGCCAGCAGCAAGTGAATCCCGGCGGCGCGGGCCTTCTGAGCAATCCGCGCGATCAACTGCTCCACTTTTTTACCGACGATCATCATCATGTCGGCAAATTCATCAATGACCACCACGATGGCCGGCAAGTGCTTCAGGTGCGGCGCGGTCTGCTCCGCCTCCGGCACACTGGACATGGGGTCTGGCTGCCAGGTGGGATCGATCAGCGGCTCACCCGCGGCAATGGCCTCTTTTACCTTGCGGTTGAAGCCGGCGAGGTTCCGCACACCCATCGCGGCCATCAGTTTGTAGCGGCGCTCCATCTCTCCCACACACCAGCGCAAGCCATTGGCCGCATCGTTCATATCGGTAATGACCGGCGTCAGCAGGTGCGGAATGCCCTCATACACCGAGAGCTCGAGCATTTTGGGGTCCACCAGGATCAGGCGCACTTCGTCCGGCGTGGACTTGTACAGCAGGCTCAACAACATCACGTTGATACCCACCGACTTACCGGAGCCAGTGGTACCGGCCACCAACAGGTGCGGCATCTTGGCGAGATCCGCCACCACCGGCTGACCGGAGATATCGTGGCCCAGCGCCAGGGTCAGCGCAGAGTTGGCCCTGTCGTACACTTCGGCGCCGATCACTTCGGAAAGTCGCACGATCTGGCGGTTTTCATTGGGTATCTCGATACCCACCACCGACTTGCCGGGAATGACTTCCACCACGCGCACGCTGATCACCGCGAGCGAGCGCGCCAGGTCCTTGGCCAGGTTTGTGATACGGCTGACTTTCACCCCGGGCGCGGGCTGAATCTCAAAGCGGGTGACCACAGGACCTGGCAGCACCGACACAACTTCGGCTACCACACCGAAATCCTTGAGTTTCAGCTCCAGCAGGCGCGACAGCGCCTCCAGCGCCTCGCGGCTGAAACCCGCTTTCTTGTTAGTGTCTGCCGCATCCAGCAGGGAGAGCGCTGGCAAGGTACCGGTGACCGGCCCCTTGAACAGTTCGCCCTGTTTTTCTTTCACTGCACGCGGGCTCTGTTTGGGCGGCGGCGCGGCTTGCGCAATCTGGGGCGGCTGGCGCTTGGCGGTACGCTGCTTTTCCTCTTCAATGGCTGCCTTGCGTACCACCACTGCTTCACGGGCGACCCGCTGCTCTTCCCGCTGCTTGCGTGCCCGCGCCATGCGCGTACCAATCCAGCTGAATACGAACAGCACACTACGGCCGATGTCTTCAAACAGTTTGAGCCAGGACATGCCGGTAAATACAGTCACGCCAATCGCAAACATCGCCAGCAGCAGGATGGTCGCACCTACGTAGCCCAGCCCTTTCTCCATAAAGCTGGAGATCGCCGCACCGACAATCCCACCATTGGAGAATGGCAACGGCGGTGACGCTTCACTGAAGCACAGGGTTGCGATCGCAGCGCCGGCCACCAGCAATAGCAGCAGCCCCCCGACCCGCAGCGCAAACAGTGGGCCATGAAATCGGGCATTTTTGTCCCGCAGAATCCGGTATGCCCGCCAGCCAATCAAAACCGGGAACAGGTAGGCCATCCAGCCAAGCAGAGACAGGCCGACGTCCGCCAGCCAGGCACCAGTTGGCCCGATGGCATTGTCCACACCGCCACCACTGCCGGTATGTGACCAGCCAGGATCACTCGGGCTATAGCTCAGCAAGCTGATCCCAGCGAGCAAGGCGCCAGCCAGCAGCGTGATCAAAGCGCCCTCTCGGACGATTCTCGCGATCAGGGAGTCGGGAATGGCCGGTGATGATTCGGTTTCGCTATCAGCCTTCAATGGCTTACCTCGGCAACAAGTTCTGTAGAGTCGCCTCTTATATAGATGTGACGACGTTTTCAGGCTTCTGTGTACTACAGCCGTCGGGCAAATGCTACCGCAGGCGCATAGTAGAATTTACTTTAGGAGTTAACTTTATGTTAATTATCAATAGGTTGCAGGATGTTTCTCACATAATCTTGAGGTCTTCATCAACCGTGTAGATGCATCCTCACAGTCCGCGCGCGAACACTCCCCACGCGCCCCTTCATTTGGTAAACCTATAAACGCGGACAATGGAATAAATAAGGTCAAACTATTTGGTCGCCTGACTCGCATCTCCTATCATTGCGTCAATTTTTGCACCACCGGGTCACACTCCGACGCGCGACAGTCGCTCCTTGACGGTGCAAACCCTGCGCAGAGCGGCTAAGAGCGGCGAAACACCCCGTCGTCGGCAGGCGCAACTTGAACATTCACGGTGAGGAGGCCATGATCCGCGCAGGCAACATTCACCGCTTGCAGCCACAGGTGCTGCAAGCCGCTAAAGAAACACCCAATTTCAACATCGAAGTATTGTGAGTCCAGCCATGAGTAACCACCACCGCCTGATTATCCTCGGCTCCGGCCCTGCCGGTTATACCGCCGCCATTTACGCGGCGCGCGCCAACCTGAACCCTGTCGTTATTACCGGCATGCAGCAAGGTGGTCAGCTGACGACAACGACCGAAGTAGAGAACTGGCCGGGCGGTGTACACGACCTGCAAGGGCCGGATCTGATGGTGCAGATGCAGCAGCACGCTGAGCGCTTTGACACCAACATCATTTTCGACCACATCCATGAAGTGGACCTGAAGCAGCGCCCCTTCACCCTGACAGGCAACGAAACCTACACCTGCGATGCACTGATTATCGCCACCGGCGCATCGGCTCAGTACCTGGGACTGCCATCGGAAGAAGCCTTCCAGGGACGCGGCGTGAGCGCCTGTGCCACCTGTGACGGATTCTTCTACCGCGACCAGAAAGTGGTTGTGGTGGGCGGCGGCAACACCGCTGTGGAGGAGGCCCTGTACCTTTCCAACATCGCCAGTGAAGTCACCCTGGTACACCGTCGCGACGAACTGCGCGCGGAAAAAATCCTTCAGGACCGACTGCTGGACAAGGCCGAGAACGGCAACATCAACCTGTGCTGGCACCACACCCTGGACGAAGTGCTGGGTGACGACAACGGTGTTACCGGGGTGCGCCTGAAGAATGTGCAGGACGACACCACCAAGGAACTGGACGTATCCGGCGTGTTTATCGCGATCGGTCACAAGCCCAACACCGACATCTTTGCCGGCCAGCTGGAAATGAACGGTGGTTACATCATCGTGGAAAGCGGCCTGCACGGTAACGCCACCCAGACGTCCATCCCCGGCGTCTTTGCCGCCGGTGACGTGTCTGACCACATCTACCGTCAGGCGGTAACCTCGGCGGGCACCGGCTGTATGGCGGCACTGGACGCAGAGCGCTTCCTCGACGCGCAGTAAGGCCCGTCGAATCCCCGAAAAAGGCGGCTGCAGAGCCGCCTTTTTTCGTTCAGAATCTGGATAACTCGAGCCAGGAATGAGGCGCAAGATTGAGCAACGATACGGATGAGACCCTGTCACTGCTGGACCCGGACACCATCGCCTTTCCGGACACATCCGCCGCGCTGCGCGACCCCAACGGCTTGCTGGCGATTGGCGGCGATCTCACGCCGGAATGGCTTATCGCCGCCTATCGGCGGGGTATATTTCCGTGGTTTTCAGACGACCAGCCAATCCTCTGGTGGTCTCCCTCCCCCCGCTGTATCGTGCGCCCGGATACCGTCCGGTTCAGTCGCAGCCTTAGAAAGGTCATCCGCCAGGGGCGCTACCAGCTGACATTCGACCAGGCGTTTGAGCAGGTGCTCGAGGGATGTGCCGGGCCGCGCGCCCAGGAGTCCGGCACCTGGATCACCGACGAAATGCATGACGCTTACCTGGCCATGCACCACCTGGGGCACGCGCATTCCGTGGAGGCCTGGCTGGATGGCAAGCTGGTGGGCGGGCTCTACGGGCTGGCGATGGGCCGCGTGTTTTTCGGCGAATCCATGTTTCACCGCGCCACAGATGCCTCAAAAGTCGCATTTGCGGGTCTGGTGCGGCAGCTCGCCAGCTGGGGCTGTGAGCTGATTGACTGCCAGGTCAGCAACCCGCACCTTTCCAGCCTGGGGGCAATCGAGGTCAGCCGCGAAGTCTTCGAGCGCCTTTTAAACGCCGGGATAGCCGCACCCGCCTTCCCCTCGCCCTGGCCTGCAGCACCGGCGCCGGAACTGCTTGCCCAGCCGTGATTCCCCACCAATACCGAACCGACGCTGTGCGCGCTTTTCTCCCGACCCGCGCTCACTCGATTAGTGAAGATTGTGTTTTGCGGAAGCACAAATTACCCTCGGAATAGAATTCCTTCACTCCCGGGCCACGGTGCAACAGGCATTTGCCATGAAAACATTAACTACAGAGTTCGCTGGGCGGGCTGCCGGGGAAACCACGTATTGGCGATGGCAGGCGCAGGCAAGATGAGCCAGCATTCTCCTCTGGATACAGTCCGCCTGCTCGCCACCCTGCCCCACCCCTGCGGCTACCTGGCAGAGCAGGAGGCCACCACCGTCTTTGTCGACCCCCAAACTCAGGTAGATCAACGCCTGTACAGCCGCCTTTCGGAGCTCGGTTTCCGCCGCAGCGGCAGCTACCTGTACCGCCCACAGTGTACCCACTGCCAGGCCTGCATCCCTGCGCGAATTCCGGTTGAGCTGTTTAAGCCCAACCGTAACCAGCGCCGCTGCTGGCGCCGCAATCGCGACCTCGATGTATTCCACCAGCGCACTATCGATACTGACGAGCACTACGCGCTCTACGCGCGCTACATCGAGGAGCGACATCAGGACGGAGAGATGTACCCGCCCAACCGCGAGCAATTTCGCAGCTTCCTGAACCGGGCCTGGGGCAGCACACGCTACCTGGAGTTCCGCGCACGGGGCCGCCTGCTGGGCATCGCGGTCACCGATGTACTCTCTGCCGGTGTTTCTGCGATCTATACATTTTTCGATCCGGATGAAGTCAAGCGCAGCCTGGGCACATACTCGATCCTGTATCAGGTAGAGTGGGCCCGTCGCCTTGGGCTGCCCAGTTTGTACCTGGGCTACTGGATTGCCCAGTCCCAGAAAATGGCCTACAAAAGCCAGTTCCAGCCGCTGGAAACCCTTCAGGGCAATCGCTGGGTTCTCCGCTCGGACTGACGTCCCCCCGTCACTTGCCACGCGGCCAGCGGAAAAGTCCGCTCAGGCCGTGCTTCCACTTGGCCTTGCCCCACTTTTCGTGCAAAATGCACGCCCGTCGTACCGCCGGGTCCCCTAAAATGACAATGAAGGGGCCATACAAACGTGGCGGACAAGCTAGTACACATTAATCAAAGGTTGCTGCCGCATGGCAAAAGACGATTACATTGAAATGGAAGGTGAGGTGATCGACACCCTGCCCAACACTACATTCCGCGTGAAATTGGAAAATGGACATGTGGTAATCGCACATATTTCCGGCAAGATGCGCAAAAACTACATTCGTATCCTCACCGGCGATAAGGTCAAGGTGGAACTCACCCCTTACGACCTGAGCAAGGGCCGCATCACGTACCGCGCCCGCTAAGTGCTTCAGCCGGCGAATTGCCGGCATCGGCGCCCGACATTACCGGACGCATGAAAAAAGCCACCCTGAAGGTGGCTTTTTTCGTTGCGGCTGCGGTCGCCCGCAGCTCTACCGAACGTGCACGTCTCAGTGCACGGGGACCGCTGTATTGATCTTGAGCTGATCGTTTTCTACGGTCACCTCGACCCGGCCACCCTCTTCCGAAAGATCGCCGAACAGAACCGCTTCCGCCAGCGGCTTGCGCAGCTTTTCACGAATCAGCCGCGCCATGGGTCGGGCTCCCATCTTCTCGTCGTAGCCATTCACCGCTAGCCACTCGCGTGCTTCGTCATCGACCTCCAGGGTCACGCGGGACTCATCCAGCTGGGCTTGCAACTCCACCACAAACTTGTCCACCACGGTTTTAACCACCGCGATATCCAGCGCACCAAACTGAATGATGCTGTCGAGACGGTTGCGGAATTCGGGTGTGAACATTTTCTTGATCTCTTCCATCCCGTCACTGCTGTGATCCTGGCTGGAAAAGCCGATGGAGCGGCGGCTCATCAATTCGGCACCGGCATTGGTCGTCATAATAAGAATCACGTTGCGGAAGTCCGCCTTGCGGCCATTGTTGTCCGTCAGCGTGCCGTGATCCATCACCTGCAGCAGCAGGTTGAATACTTCCGGGTGGGCCTTCTCGATCTCGTCGAGCAGTACAACGCTGTGCGGGTGCTTGGTGACCGCGTCGGTCAGCAGGCCACCCTGGTCAAAACCGACATACCCCGGCGGCGCACCGATCAGACGGGAAACCGTGTGACGCTCCATGTATTCCGACATATCGAAGCGAATCAGCTCAATCCCCATTACCTGCGCCAACTGACGGCACAGCTCGGTCTTGCCCACGCCGGTAGGACCAGCAAACAGGAAGGAACCGATGGGCTTTTCCTCTGCGCCGAGGCCAGCGCGCGCCAGCTTGATCGAGGTGCTGAGGGCTTCAATCGCGTTGTCCTGACCGAACACGACCATTTTGAGGTTTTCATCGAGCTTCGCCAGCGCAGCCTTGTCGGAGGCCGACACGCTTTTCGCGGGGATTCGAGCCATTTTCGCCACAATGTTTTCGATCTCTGTGACGGAGATGGTATCGGTACGCTGGTCTGCGGGCAGCAGTGCCTGATACGCACCCGCCTCATCGATCACATCAATAGCCTTGTCCGGCAGAAAACGCTCGGTGATATGCCGGTTGGCCAGGTGTGCTGCAGCTTCCAGGGCCGAGTCGGTAAAACGTACCTTGTGGTGATCTTCAAAGCAGGTCTTCAGCCCCTGAAGAATCTGCACCGTCTCCTCCACCGAGGGCTCGTGCACATCGATTTTCTGGAAACGGCGAGAAAGAGCGCGATCTTTCTCGAAGATGCCGCGATATTCATTGAATGTTGTGGAGCCAATACAGCGCAACTGCCCACTGGAAAGCAGCGGCTTGAGCAGGTTGGAGGCATCCATTACACCACCGGATGCCGCCCCGGCACCGATGATCGTGTGGATTTCATCGATAAACAGTACCGCGTGCTCACGCTTTCTAAGCTCGGCGAGCAGCGCCTTGAAGCGCTTTTCAAAGTCGCCGCGGTATTTGGTGCCCGCCAGCAAAGAGCCGAGATCCAGCGAATAGATGGTGCTTTCCCTGAGCGGCTCGGGGACTTCGCCATCCACAATGCGGCGTGCAAGCCCCTCGGCGATTGCGGTTTTACCGACACCGGACTCACCAACCAGCAACGGATTGTTTTTACGGCGACGCGCCAGGACCTGGGTGACGCGCTCCACCTCCGGTGCGCGGCCCACCAGCGGGTCTATACGGCCAAGAATGGCCTCCTGATTCAGGTTGGTCGCGTAACTCTCCAGGGGATCGGAACCGCCGGGTTCGGCGGCACTGCCAAGATCCTCATCGACCTGTTCCGGCGATGGATCTGTACTGTTGTGGGCGTTGTTGCCACCGGAACTCACCCGCGAGATACCGTGGGTGATGTAATTCACCACATCGATGCGGGCGACACTTTGCTGCTTCAGGTAGTAAACCGCCTGGCTTTCCTGTTCACAGAAAATGGCCACCAGCACATTGGCTCCAGTGACTTCTTTTTTTCCGGATGACTGCACATGGAACACCGCACGCTGCAACACGCGCTGGAAGCCCAGGGTAGGCTGGGTTTCACGCTCACTGTCATTTTCCGGTATCAGGGGAGTGGTCGAGTCAACGAATTCGAGCAACTCGCGACGCAGGGCACTGAGGTCAGCACCACAGGCATGTAGAACATCGGCCGCCGATTCATTGTCCAGCAGCGCCAGCAACAGGTGCTCCACGGTCATAAACTCATGGCGTTTCGCCCGTGCACCTTTGAACGCTAGATTCAGCGTTACTTCTAAATCCTTGCTGAGCATTTAAACCTCAAACCTTACTGGCCAATGTCATCCGGGTTGTCGTGAACAGCACCCGGTATTCCTGATTTTTTGCCGGAAATCCGGCCGCCAAAGCCACACCTACGTCCATATAGGTGCCAGAACCGCTAACCTCAACCCTCCTCGCCATTTTCATCTTCTTCGTCTGCCTCGATTTCACAAAGCAGTGGGTGTTCGTTGTCCCGCGCAAACTGGTTCACCTGCGCGGCCTTTGTTTCCGCTATATCTCGAGTATAGACACCACAGATCGCTTTTCCCTTAGTGTGCACCTGCAGCATCAACTGAGTGGCGCGCTCCCGGTTGACGTAGAAAAACAACTCAAGAGCCTCTACGACAAACTCCATCGGGGTGTAGTCATCGTTCAGCATGACCACTTTGTACATCGGCGGACGCTTGAGACGGGGTTTTGCTTCCGCCAGCGCGGTATCCCCTGCGGCGCCATGAAAATGGTACCCATCACCATCTTCACCTTCGTTGGAGTGTAGTTTAATGATTTGTGATTTTCCCATAGCGCTAATCAATCAGAATTCAGTAATCAGTTCACAGTGCTGACGTACCCACGGTTATTCCCTGGTGTAATGCAGGTACGAATCACCGATACCAGTCACTGCAGTGAATTAAGTGAACGCGCATTGTAACCGTAAACGGCATCCGGCACAGTCGGTCGGAGCCTACTCTCTTGACAAGGGCGAGCGTCTTGGCTACAAGAGGTATTAACCGCGCCAAGCGGTGAAAAGGCACTAGCTAAAAAATCGTGCATATGATGTTGTACGAAAGTCCAAGCGCATGAAGCGCGATAACAATAACTACGACAGTTCTAGGCGGCCAGCAGTCGCCCCGGCAATTTAGAGGGATTTCGCCATGCCTACCGGTACCGTTAAGTGGTTCAATAATGCCAAGGGATATGGATTCATTCTTGCAGATGAGGGTGGAGAAGACCTGTTTGCACATTACTCGGCGATTCAGATGGAGGGTTACCGAACCCTGAAAGCCGGACAGCAGGTCAATTTCGACATTATTCAGGGTGATAAGGGCTACCACGCCGCCAATATCAGCGTCGCCTCCGCAGACAATGCCGCGGACAACGCAAAGGCAGCAGCACCCGCCGCCCAGGAGCCCGCCGCACCCGTGCGGGAAAAAGAGACCGAAGAAGCGCTCGATTGACGCGCGCACCCCAGCCGGGGTGATCGGATCTGGCGGGTGCTAGAGCCACCCGCAAGCCCATCGGGCCCCATTCGGAGCACGCTGTCGCTTTGCCCCGGTATAGCGACCTGACCACCTACTCGATAGCCGGCCGCATCCCAGCTGGGACGATCGTGCCACCTGACGAATACTCCCCAACGTCGATCATGCGCCCAGGAATAAAAAAGCCCCGCATCCTCTCGGATGCGGGGCTTTTTACGCTCTTCGCTTGGGTTAAAGCAATCAAGCCATGTGCTTGATGACTTCCTCGCCAAACTCGGAACAGGACTTCAGTTCAGCACCGTCCATCAGACGCTCGAAGTCGTAGGTGACGGTTTTGGCTTCGATCGCGCCTTCCACACCCTTAACAACCAGCTCGGCCGCTTCGTTCCAGCCCAGGTGACGCAGCATCATTTCCGCCGACAGAATCAGGGAGCCCGGGTTGACCTTGTCCTGACCCGCGTATTTCGGGGCGGTGCCGTGGGTGGCTTCGAACAGGGCAACGTCGTCTGACAGGTTGGCGCCCGGTGCGATACCAATACCACCTACCTGTGCCGCCAGTGCGTCGGACAGGTAGTCACCATTCAGGTTCAGGGTGGCGATTACATCGTACTCCGCCGGACGCAGCAGGATCTGCTGCAGCATGGCGTCGGCGATCACGTCCTTGACCACGATTTCCTTGCCGGTATTCGGGTTCTTGAAGCTGCACCAGGGGCCGCCGTCGATCGGCTGTGCACCGAATTCTTCGCGGGCCAGCTCGTAGCCCCAGTCGGCGAAGGCGCCTTCAGTGAACTTCATGATGTTGCCTTTGTGCACCAGGGTCAGGGAGTCGCGATCCTGATCAATGGTGTACTGCAGGGCTTTGCGCACCAGGCGCTTGGTGCCTTCTTCGGAAACCGGCTTGACACCGATACCTACGTTCTGCGGGAAGCGGATTTTCTTAACACCCATTTCGTCCTGCAGGAACTTAACTACTTTATTGGCTTCGTCAGTACCGGCTTTCCACTCGATACCGGCGTAGATGTCTTCAGAGTTCTCGCGGAAGATCACCATGTCGACCTTGTTCGGTTCTTTCACCGGAGAAGGCACACCGCTGAACCAGCGCACCGGGCGCTGACATACGTACAGGTCCAGCTCCTGACGCAGGGCAACGTTCAGGGAGCGGAAGCCACCGCCAACCGGGGTGGTCAGCGGGCCTTTGATGCTCACAACGTATTCTTTGATCGCTTCCAGGGTCTCTGCCGGGAACCAGTCGCCGCTGTAGGTCTCAGCCGCTTTCTCGCCACAGAAGATTTCCATCCAGGCAATCGCCTTCTCGCCGCCGTACGCATTGCTGACAGCAGCGTCGATCACTTTGCGCATTACCGGGGTGATATCCACGCCGATGCCGTCACCTTCGATGAACGGAATGATCGGGGTGTTCGGTACGTTCAGAGAACCATCTGCGTTGACTGTGACTTTTTCGCCGTTGGCCGGCACTTGGATATGACCCATGTAAGTTGACTCCCGTAACTCTTTGACTAAACGTCCGGCTTTATGGGTGGAAAACCGGCATAATGCGCCGAAAACTCCACTGCCGGTCATGGTTGCCGCCCGTTGTTTACGCCGTCGTAACCACGGCGGCGGCTAAAAATCGGCGGGATTATATCAGCATCCGCCCAATTTTGTAGTTTGATTACAACTAAAGCACGAGGACTTTGCGGCAGCCGTTTCCATGAGCCAATTGATCTTGTTCAACAAACCCTACGGCGTCCTCTGCCAGTTTACGGACCAAGAGGGGCGCCCCACCCTTGCCGACTACATCAGGAAGCCGGGGATCTACGCGGCCGGTCGCCTGGATTTTGACTCGGAGGGGCTGCTTCTGCTGACCGATGACGGGCAGCTGCAACACCAGATTGCCCATCCCACCAACAAGCTCCCCAAGGTGTACTGGACGCAAGTCGAGGGGGAGGTGTCAGAAGAAGCCCTGTCTTGTCTGCGGCAGGGCGTACAACTGAAAGATGGCCGCACTGCGCCGGCCCGTGCCCGCATCCTCGATGAGCCCGACCTGTGGCCGCGCGTGCCCCCAATCCGGGAGCGAAAGTCGATCCCCACCAGCTGGATCGAGCTCACCATCACCGAGGGCCGCAATCGCCAGGTACGGCGTATGACCGCCGCCGTGGGGCACCCTACCCTGCGCCTTGTGCGTCAAGCCATCGGTAACTGGACCCTCGACGGTCTTGCACCCGGCGAGCATCGCTCTGAGGAAGTGTTCCTGCCGCGAGGGGCGAGCCCCAAACAAAAGCCGCGCAATACTCGCAGCCGACACCCGGACAAAAAGCCCGCGGCAGGCGCCGGGCGTAGACGCAAGACCGGCCCCCGGCGACCGGGGCGCTGACCTGCCGGCCCAGACTTCCGCCCCGGGCAGGAAAGCTTGACCCAACACAGCTAGTCTGAAAGACAGGCTGGCGGCGGAATTCGCCGGCGACAGAATGTGATCGAAATTCCGGGTAAAAGCCCGGAAATTGGTCACCAACACCAATCGCGGGTAAAATGCGCCCCCATTTTCCCGCCCCCGGGCGGAACTGTGGCGCGGCCAGGGGTTGAAAACCCGCGGACGCCCCTCACTCTACAACCGGTATTTCATGTCAGCTTCGGATTTGCCTGTGCCCCCAACACCCAACGATGCCAGTCGCTCAGCGGCCGCACCCACCCGTGTCATTGTCGGCATGTCTGGCGGCGTCGACTCCTCGGTCGCAGCCCACCTGTTGATTCAGCAGGGGTATCAGGTCGAAGGCCTGTTCATGAAGAACTGGGACGAAGACGACGGCACAGAATATTGCACCGCAAAACAGGATCTCGCCGACGCAGAGTCCGTATGCCAGCGTCTGGGTATCAAGCTCCACACCGCCAATTTTGCCGCGGAGTACTGGGACAATGTGTTCGAATACTTCCTTGCCGAGTACAAGGCTGGCCGCACCCCGAATCCCGATATTCTGTGTAACCGCGAAATCAAGTTCAAAGTGTTTCTCGAGTATGCAGAAATGCTCGGTGCCGATGCTATTGCCACCGGCCACTATGCACGGCGCTGCGACAAAGACGGCCGCACCTTCCTGCTGAAAGGCCTCGACGGCAACAAGGACCAGAGCTACTTCCTGCACGCCGTCGGCGAAGCGGAATTTGCCCGCTCACTGTTCCCACTGGGCGAACTGGAAAAGCCCGAGGTGCGCCACATCGCGGAAGAAAATGGCTTTATCACTTCCGGCAAGAAAGACAGCACCGGCATCTGCTTTATTGGCGAGCGACGCTTCAAGGATTTTCTTGAGCAGTATTTGCCCGCGCAGCCGGGCGAGATGCAAACACCCGAAGGGGAAGTGATGGGCCAGCACAGCGGCCTCATGTACCACACCATCGGCCAGCGTCAGGGGCTGGGTATCGGCGGCGTAAAAGGTGCCGGCGACCAGCCGTGGTATGTCGTGGGCAAGGACCTGGCACGCAACGTATTACTTGTGGCCCAGGGCAAGCACCACCCCCTGCTCTACTCCACCGGATTAACGGCCACCCAGGCGCACTGGATCAATGGTGCCCCGCCGGCGACGCACTTCCGCGCGGCAGCCAAGACGCGCTATCGCCAGGCGGACCAGGCCTGCGAAATCACCGTTGGCGACGGCGGACAGCTCACCATCACCTTCGACGAGCCACAGCGCGCGGTCACCCCCGGGCAGTCGGTGGTGATCTATCAGGGCGATGTGTGCCTGGGCGGTGCAGTCATCGACGCGGCCACCGGTGTAGGCGAAGTCGACCCGGATAACTATCTCAAGCACAGCGCCAACAAGCACAGCGCCAAAGGGAGTCACTCTTGAGCAATTGGCGAGATCAGGCCCTGGCGCTGGCCGGGGTTTTTCAGGCAGCGATTCTGGTAGAGCGACTGGCCAAGACCGGCACCGCCCCAGCGGAACAGCTGGAGACTGCGGTCTACAGCCTGTTTCAGCAAAACCCGGAGACCACTGAAGACGTGTTCGGCGGCGTGGAGAAACTGCTGCCCGGCCTGCGTGCCGCGCGCCAGCTGATTGCCACCCGCAACCACCCGGAATACACCGACTGTCTGCGCTATGTGCTCTCCATTCTTTACCTTCAGCGCCAACTGGCGAAGAAGCCGGATCTGCTGTCGATCATCGGTAACCGCCTGGAAAAAGCGCAACTGCAAACCGATCACTTCGGTGTCGGCCACGAAAATGTGTACGCCAATCTGGCGAGCATCTATAGCGATACCCTGAGCACCTTCCGGTTCCGTATACAGGTGCTTGGCGACTTCAATTATCTGCAGCAGCAGCGCATCGCTAACCAGATTCGCAGCATGCTGTTCGCGGGCGTTCGCTCCGCCATGCTTTGGCGGCAATTGGGCGGACGCCGACTGCACCTGCTGTTTCACCGCAAGAAACTGATTGCGGCCATGGATGCTTTGATATCCAAGTACGAATCACTGGAACACTGACTGATTTCTAATTTTCTGCCGCACGCCCGTCGGGTATCGCGGCCGAATTTAACCCTCGGAGAGATACAATGACCGTCGAGCTATCCGCACTGACTGCGGTTTCCCCCATTGATGGACGCTACGAAAGCAAAACCGCAGGCCTGCGGGATATTTTCAGTGAATACGGCCTGATTCGCGCCCGCGTGGAAGTGGAAGTACGCTGGCTGCAGCAGCTGGCGCGCCATGAAAAAATCGCCGAAGTAAAGCCATTCACCGGAGACAGCAACCAGGTCCTCGACGATATTGTTGCCCAGTTTTCAGTGCAAGATGCCGAGCGCATCAAGGAAATCGAGCGCACCACCAACCACGACGTAAAAGCGGTGGAGTACTTCCTCAAGGAAAAAGTGCAAGGCAACGAGCAGCTGGCCGCGGTCAGTGAATTCATTCACTTTGCCTGCACCTCCGAAGACATCAACAATCTTTCCCATGCGCTGATGCTGCGCGCGGGGCGCGATCAGGTGCTGCTGCCGGCGATGAACCAGATCGTCAATGAAATCGCCACCCTCGCAAAAGAGTTCGCCGACGTACCGATGCTGTCCCGCACCCACGGCCAGACCGCCAGCCCAACGACGGTCGGCAAGGAACTGGCCAATGTGGTGGCGCGCTTGCGCCGGCAGGTGAAGCAGATTCACGAAGTGGAACTGCTCGGCAAAATCAACGGCGCGGTGGGCAATTACAATGCGCACCTGTCCGCCTACCCGGACGTAGACTGGGAAAAGAACGCTGAAGAATTCGTTACATCCCTGGGCCTGGCCTGGAATCCCTATACCACGCAGATCGAGCCGCACGATTACATCGCCGAACTGTTCGACGCCATCGCGCGCTTCAACACCATCCTGATCGATTTCGACCGCGATATCTGGGGTTATATCTCCCTCGGCTACTTCAAGCAGAAAGTGGTGGCCGGCGAAGTGGGCTCCTCCACCATGCCGCACAAGGTGAATCCGATCGATTTCGAAAATTCCGAAGGTAACCTCGGCATCGCCAACGCAGTATTCCAGCACCTGGCAGCCAAACTGCCCGTTTCACGCTGGCAGCGTGACCTCACCGACTCCACCGTGTTGCGCAATATGGGCGTGGGCGCCGGTTACTCCGTGATTGCGTATGCCGCCACCCAGAAAGGCCTCGGTAAACTGGAAATCAACCGGGCGCGCCTGGAAGAAGACCTGAACAACGCCTGGGAAGTACTCGCGGAACCAATCCAGACCGTGATGCGTCGCTACAACATCGAAGAGCCCTACGAGAAGCTCAAGGCCTTGACCCGCGGCCAGGGAATCACCAAGGAAACCCTGGCGGTATTTATCGATGGCCTCGATATGCCGGAGGAAGCCAAGCAAGCCCTGCGTGAGATGACGCCCGCCAGCTACATTGGCAACGCCGTCGCGCAAGCCAATAAAATCTGAGCGCGCCCCACCACGCCATACACCGGGAGATTTCGCCATGACCGAGCCGGGCCAACACCACACGGTTGAACCTTTGACCCACCTCGGCGATATCCCGGTGGAAACCTTCTTGCGGGACTACTGGCAGAAAAAGCCGCTGCTGATTCGCAACGCGTTTCCAGGTTTTGAAACACCCATTACCGGCGAAGAGCTCGCCGGCATGGCGCTGGAAGAGCAGATTGAGTCCCGCCTGATCGAAGAAAACGGTATTGAGGGCCCGTGGCAATTGCGCACGGGCCCGTTTACCGAACAAGATTTCTTCTCGCTGCCAAACAGCCACTGGACCCTGCTGGTGCAGGCGGTCGACCAATGGATCCCCGAAGTGGCAGCGCTCAAGGAGCACTTCCGCTTTCTCCCCGACTGGCGGCTCGACGACATCATGATCAGCTACGCCGCTGATCAGGGCAGCGTCGGCCCCCATTACGATTTTTACGATGTGTTTCTGCTACAGGCGGAGGGCAAGCGCCGTTGGCACCTGGGCGCCAAGGCGGATGCCAGCAGTCCGCGTGTTGAGGGCACCCCACTCAATATCCTGAAGGAATTTGAAGCCCAGGCCAGCTGGCTGCTTGAGCCAGGCGATATGCTGTACCTGCCCCCGCAATACAGCCACTGGGGTATAGCCGAAGGCGGCTGTACCACGATTTCGATCGGGTTCCGTGCGCCTTCGGCCAGTACCATGCTGGAAGACCTGGCAGCGGAACTGGCCGCGGGCCTGCCAGATCACTACCGCTACACCGATCCTGACCTTGCGTTACCGGCCAACCCGTCCGAGATCGATGCCGCGACTGTTGCCCGGGTGCAGCGCCATCTGGCTGACTGGCTGCAGCAACCGCAGAACATCGCCCAGTGGTTCGGGGCCATCATGACCGAGGCTAAATATCCCGATACGGTGGCACTGGATGCGGGCAGCGCCGACGACTGGCGTGAGCAACTTGCCGCCGGCGGCAGCCTGATTTTGAACCCGGGCTCCCGCTGCGCTTTCGCGAGGGAACCGGCCAGCCTGTTCGTGGATGGCGAATCCTTCCCCGCACCACTGCTGTTCGCCGAGGGTTTTTGTCAAAACCGAACCCTGGATCAACACGACATCGACGCCTACCCGGAGCTCGCCGCGTCCGGTGGATTACTCGACCTGCTGGTATCCCAGGGCAGCCTCATTTACCCTGAGGCCCTGACTGATTACGATCAGGAAGACGATCAGGACGAATAATAGGTAGGAGCGCGGTTCATGAGTCTGTTTGTACGTCTTGCCGACTGGCAGAGCGACCGGGATGCCATTCGCAGCGTCCGTCAGAAGGTATTCGTTGAAGAGCAACAGGTTCCACCCGAGCTGGAGTGGGATGAATTTGAAGAAAGTGCCCAGCACTTCCTCATCTACCATGACAATAAGCCCATCGGTACCGGTCGCCTCACCGGCGGCGGAAAAATCGGGCGCATGGCCATTCTGAAAGAGGCGCGAGGACTGGGGGCCGGCCTGGAGCTGCTGCAACGAATCTGTAAGTTTGCGCGTGTTTCCGGCCAGAAAAACGTCTACCTTAACGCCCAGGTGCAAGCCGTTCCCTTTTATGAAAAAGCGGGGTTCGCCAAATCTGGCGACGAGTTTATGGAAGCGGGTATTCCCCATGTGCGCATGGACCTGACCCTGAGCGATAAAGAACCCAGTGAAAATGCCGACGACTGCGAGCGGTAAGCGACCTTCGCCGGGCGCCACGGGCGCCCCACTCGCGGATATCGACCGCTTTCGCGACGCGCTGACGCAGTTGGTCGGCAGTACCCGCCGCCACCTGCACATCTACTCTCAAAATCTCCCGCACGCCCTCTACGGTGAGCCCGCAATCGTGCAGAAACTCTCGGATTTCGCACGCAGCAGCCGTTATGCGCGTGTGCAAATACTGATTGCCGACAGCGAACCATTATTGCGTCGCCCCCACCCGCTGCTGCCGTTGCTGCAGCGCCTCGGTAGCCGGATTGCACTCAAGAAAATTCAGCCTTCCACCGAGCCCTCCGACTGGGAATTCGCACTGGGCGACACCACACAGGTACTGCAACGTGCCGATCACGACAAATGGCAGGGCCACTACCATTCCGACAATCCGGTGCGGGTACGGCAGCTTCAGGAAGTATTTGCACAAGCCTGGCTACACGCGCGCCCGGACCCCGAATTACGGCAATTTGTGCTTTAGCGGGTTCCCGGCGTTTGCCTACCAGCAACCCTCTGTTACACGATTCGTTGCGGTGCCGAGCTTGGCTCCAGGCGGATGGCGATATATTTTGAGGTCGGTGTAAAACTACCGACCCCGTAACTCTCCAGCGGTACCAGCGGATTGGCTTCGGGGTAGTAAGCCGCGGCCTGGCCCCTGGGAATATCAAATGCGATCAGGGTAAAGCCCACCACACGACGTTCAACCTCGTCGCTCCACAGGGAAACAATATCTACCCGGTCGCGGTCGGCAAATCCCAGTCGGCGAATATCCTCCAGATGCGCGAACAGTACGTGGCGCTCACCTTTCACACCGCGGTAGCGATCGTCCAGCCCGTACACCGTTGTGTTGTACTGATCGTGAGAGCGCAACGTCTGCAGCACCAGGTCCGCTTTACGCGCACCCTTCCTGCCAATTTTTTCCAGCACTTCCGGCGGCAGCGGCGCTGGCAGGCTGTGGCTGACGAAATTAGCCTTGCCGCTGTCGGTATGCCAGCGGCGCTGCCCTGCGGGATTCTGCAGATAAAACCCGCCGGGTTGTTGCAACTTTTCCTCGAAGTGTTCGAAGCCGGGGATGACATCCCCGATGAGCGCCCGGATGCGCCGGTAATCCTCAGTGAGGGTGCACCAGGGCACAGGAGTATCGCCCAGTGTCGCCTGGGCAATGCCTGCAACAATGGCAGGTTCCGAGCGCATCTCCCGTGACAGTGGCTTCAGCTGTCCATAGGAGGCATGCACCATGCTGAAAGAGTCTTCCACGGTGACGGCCTGTGGCCCTGCCGATTGCACATCTACGTCGGAGCGCCCAAGGCATGGCAATATCAGGGCTTTCTTGCCGGTCACCAGGTGACTGCGGTTCAGTTTGGTGCTGATCTGCACGCTCAGCTCACAGTTGCGTAACCCGCGATGGGTACGCCCGCTATCCGGGGTCGCCTGCGCGAAGTTACCACCCAGGCCGATAAACACCTTGATGTTGCCAGCCACCATCGCTTCAATGGCTTGTACCACGTTGTAGCCAGGCTTGCGGGGTACCGTAAAACCGAAGCGGGACTCCAGGGCATCAAGCAGCTGCGGCGGCGGGCGGTCATTGATTCCCATAGTGCGGTCACCCTGCACATTACTGTGCCCGCGCACCGGACACAGGCCCGCGCCCGGTCGACCGATCTGGCCGCGCATGAGTTGCAGGTTGGTGATCTCCTGTATGGTTGCCACCGAGTGACGATGCTGGGTGATCCCCATGGCCCAGCAAATTATGGTCGCGTTACTGCGGCAGAAAATATGCGCGGCCCGCTCAAGCGCATCTTTTTCCAGACCGCTGAACGCACTGATTTCCGCCCAGGTGGTGGCATCTACCGTTGCGCGATAATCGTCAAAGCCCGCGCAATGCTCGGCGATGAATGCCCGATCAAGGGGGCCTTCCTCTTCTCTTCCGCGGTCTTCAGCCTCCGCCTGCCAGCGCAGCAGAAACTTGGCGATCCCGCGTATGGCGGCCATGTCACCACCCAGAGCCGGGCGCAGATAGGCCGTGTTCATGGGCGATTCACCGCCGGTCAACATCTGCACCGGATCCTGCGGTGCCTGGAAACGCTCGAGGCCCCTCTCTCGTAGAGGATTCAGTACCACCACCTGTGCCCCTCGGGCAACCGCCTCACGCAACGGCTCGAGCATTCTCGGGTGATTGGTGCCTGGGTTCTGGCCAATAACAAAAATGGCTTCCGCTTTCGCGAAGTCGTCGTAGGTGACAGTGCCTTTGCCGGTACCGATACTTTGCTTGAGTGCGACGCCGCTGGCCTCGTGGCACATATTCGAGCAGTCCGGCAGGTTATTGGTGCCGAACGCGCGCGCAAAAAGCTGGTACAGGAAGGCCGCCTCATTACTGGCCCGCCCGGAGGTATAAAACGCGGCCTGATCCGGGGAATCCAGCGATTTCAGGTGCCGGGCGATCAGGGCAAAGGCCTCATCCCAGGAGATAGGCCGGTAATGGTCACTGGTACCGTCGAGAAACATGGGTTCGACCAGTCGCCCCTGATACTCGAGCCAGTAGTCGTCATGGGCAGCCAGGTCATCGACGGAATGACGGGCAAAAAACGCGCGATCCACGCCTCTTCCCGAAGCCTCCCAGTTCACGGCTTTGGCGCCGTTTTCACAGAATCGTATACGGCCTTCTTGCGGCGCCTCGCCCCAGGCACACCCGGGACAGTCAAACCCGCCGTGCTGATTGGTCTGCAACATCGCACGCAGGTTTTTGAACGGCTGGCGGCTGTCGAGCCAGGCATGGGCAACACTGCGCAATGCACCCCACCCCGCCGCAGGCCGCTGGTACGGGCGAAAACGAAAGCGATCCACAGGTGTTTTCATGTTTTTGCCCCCTGTTCTACAGGCGCACCCCGCGGGTACTCCAGGCCGGCCCCACTGTACAGGCGTGCAGGCCCCTGCACCGGCAGGTGCACCAGGTTGAGCCCATGGCGGCGTGCCCAGCGCACCGCCATATCCGATGGCGAAGCGAGGCTCACCAGCGTACCGATACGGGCGCGCAGCGCTTTCTGAATCAGTTCGTGGCTGCAGCGGCTGGTCAGCGCCACAAAGCCCGCGCTCACATCCAGTCCCTCGCGCAGGCAGGCACCGATCAACTTGTCCAGTGCGTTGTGACGACCAATGTCCTCGCGGCACAGGCGGGTTGTGCCGTCGGCATCCACATAGATGGCGCTGTGCATGGCCCCACTGGCACGGCGAGATTGCTGAACCTGGCGGAAGCGTTGTCGCACATTGCAGAGAAAAGCGGTCGGTGGTAACGGGGCGAAACGGCCGTCAGTCTGGCCTGCGGGCGGGGCGAGCACCTGCGCCAGCGCTTCGCTACCACACACGCCGCAACCGCTGCCGCCGGCCAATGACCGGCGCAACGCGCGCAACGCACTGGCCGCGCGCTGGCTGAGGGTTATGTTGAGTTGAACGGCGTCTTCGCGACCCTCTGGATAGTGGGTAAGGTCTGGACCCGGATACGCATCCCGCGTCAATTCCAGATCCAGAATCTGATCGCAGTGTTCGATGACGCCGGCGCAAAAACTGAAGCCGTAGGCGAAGTCTTCCAGGCCGTCGGGGCTTGCCATCATTACCGCGTGACTGATTCCGTTGTAGCAGAACGCCACCGCCACTTCCTGTGCGAGCAACTGGTGGCAAAGTTGGTACTGGGAAGCGTCACGGGCCGCGGACAACAGGGGCGCCTCCTCGCTACCAGAGAGCGTCAGGTAGGCGACCTCAGCGGGTGGCCGTGGATGCCGCACGCTCATTGCAGGCGCGCTCGAAAAAGCCGGCAACCCATGGCTTCAGCCAAGTCGGACCGCGGTGCCACTGACGCTGACCATCATCATGCCGCCCTTCTCACCGACCACTTCGTAGTCGAGGTCAATGCCGACAATCGCATTGCCACCCAGGGCGCGGGTCTGGGCTTCAATTTCGGCAATGGCAATCTTGCGCGCCTTGCCCATTTCCCGCTCGTAGGAACCGGAGCGGCCGCCGATGATGTCAGTGATGGAGCCGAAAATATCCTTGAAAATATTTGCGCCAAGGATCGCCTCACCGACCACAACACCAAGATATTCCTGAATCGGCCGACCTTCCACGGTCGGGGTTGTTGTTTTAAGCATCATCACTTCCTTTTGTTGGGATACAAAACGCAATCAAACAAACACTGTCCAGCTTACACAAATAAAAAGCCCCGCGCGCGGCGGGGCTTGTTCATTTTTTTACAACCAACTCAGGCTCAGCGTTGGCGGGCCTTGAACTCGCGGCGTCGGCGATGCAACACGGGCTCGGTATAACCATTGGGCTGTTCGCAGCCCTCGAATACCAACTCGCACGCCGCCTGGAAAGCGATACTCTGGTCAAAATTCGGCGCCATGTCGCAGTAGGCCGGGTCGCCCGCATTCTGGCGGTCAACCACCGCTGCCATACGCTGCATGGTTTCCTCCACCTGGGCACGGGTGCAGATGCCCTGCTTCAGCCAATTGGCAATATGCTGCGAGGAAATCCGCAAGGTGGCACGGTCTTCCATCAGTCCCACATCATTGATATCCGGAACCTTGGAGCAGCCGACGCCCTGATCCACCCAGCGCACCACATAGCCGAGAATACCCTGGGCATTGTTGTCCAGCTCCCGCTGGATTTCCTCGGCGCTCCACTGGGGGTTTTCCGCTACGGGTACGGTGAGGATATCGTCGAGACTCGCGGGTTTGCGTGCGGCAAGCTCCTCCTGCACGGCGGCAACATCCACCTCGTGGTAATGCAGCGCGTGCAGCGTTGCCGCAGTGGGTGAAGGCACCCAGGCGGTATTGGCGCCGGCCAGGGGATGCGCAATTTTGGCCTGCATCATGGCCGCCATCTGATCCGGTATCGGCCACATGCCCTTGCCGATCTGTGCGCGGCCTTGCAGGCCTGTGGCAAGGCCTGTGTCCACGTTCCAGTCTTCATAGGCCGCAATCCACTTGGACTGTTTCATGTCGCCCTTGCGGATCATCGGGCCGGCCAGCATGGAGGTGTGAATTTCGTCCCCGGTGCGATCGAGGAAGCCGGTATTGATGAATACCACCCGATCCTGCGCGGCCGCGATACAGGCCTTGAGGTTAACCGTGGTGCGGCGCTCTTCGTCCATAATCCCCATCTTCAGGGTATTGCGCGCAAGACCGAGCGCATCTTCAATACGATCAAACAGCGTATTGGCAAAGGCGACTTCCTCCGGTCCGTGCATTTTTGGTTTGACGATATACACGCTGCCACTGCGCGAATTGTGCAGGTTACCGTTACCGCGAAGATCGTGCATGGCGATCAGGCTGGTGATCATGCCGTCGAGCATACCTTCCGGTACTTCGTTACCGTCTTTGTCCAGCACCGCGTCGTTGGTCATCAGGTGGCCCACGTTGCGCACGAACATCAGGCTGCGCCCCGGCAATGTCACTACGCCGCCCTCGGCACCGGTGTATTCCCGATCCGGGTTCAGGGTACGCAAAATTTCCTTGTCGCCCTTTTTGACCGCTTCCTGCAGATCGCCCTTCATCAGGCCCAGCCAGTTGCGATACACCACCACCTTGTCTTCCGCATCGACCGCGGCGACCGAATCTTCGCAATCCATGATGGTGGTCAGGGCCGATTCCACCAGAATATCCTTGACGCCGGCCTTGTCGGTTTTGCCGATGGGGCTCTCGCGGTCAATCTGGATTTCAAAATGCAGGCCGTTGTGTGCCAGCAGCAGAGCCTCCGGCGCCTCCTGCGGCCCGCGGTAGCCAACAAACTGGCGACTATTCTTGAGCGCTGCAACCTTGCCACTTTTCAGCACGACTTCGAACAGGGAGCCATTGATGCGATATTCCCGCACGTCGGTATGGCTGGCACCATTGAGTGGCGCGGCCTGGTCGAGAAATTCACGCCCGTACGCGATGACCTTGTCACCGCGCACCGGGTTGTATGCGCCGGTTTTTTCCGCGCCCCCTTCTTCACTGATCACATCAGTACCGTAGAGCGCGTCGTACAGACTACCCCAGCGGGCATTGGCGGCATTCAGCGCATAGCGGGCGTTCATCACCGGCACGACCAGCTGTGGCCCGGCCATGGTGGCGATTTCTGCATCGACGCCCTCGGTTTTTACCTGGAAGTCCGCGGGTTCCTCCACGAGATAACCGATGTCGTGGAGAAAGGCTTTATAGCTGTCGAGGTTTTTGTAGCCCTGGGGATTTTCGCTGTACCACTGATCCATGCGCGCCTGGATCTCATCGCGCTTTTTCAGCAGTGCGCGATTTACCGGGGCCAGATCGTTGACGATTTTCTCAAATTCCGCCCAGAACACATCGACGTCCACCCCGGTACCCGGGATGACTTCCTGTGCAATCAATGCCTGGAGTTCTGTGGCGATCTGCAGACCGCCAATACGGACTCTTTCCGTCATATCTGACCTCTTGTACTTGTGATGGGTACTGCTGTTGTTATTGGAGCGGGTAATTGTCTCGAGAGAGAATTGCGGCATTCTAAACACCGGCAAACCCATATCGCCAATTTATAGCCAATATCTTCACTATTCCTTAAATGAATTATTGACCGTAAGAAATCAGAGCTGGCGGCCGACATCCAGGATCAGACGGCGCATCCACCGGTGGGGAGCACTCTGCTGTAACAGGGGGCTCCAGGCCATCTTCAGCTCCAGCGGTGGAATGCGCAGCGGTGGCTCCCGCAGTGCCACACGCGGGTTGCTGGTGGCGAGCTGCGCGAGGCGTGTGGGCACGGTAACGATCAGGTCACTTTGTTCTGCGAGCAGCATGGCCACCTGGTAATGGCGGGTAAACACGGAAATATCCCGCTTCTGACCCAGACGCCCGATGGCCTCATCCACCCAGCCCAGGCGCTGTACGTCCTCCGGGTTGACCCCGACACCGACGCCCATCCCGGTTTTACTCACCCAGATATGCTGTGCGGCCAGATAACTGTCCAGATTGTAGTCCTGCAGGATGGGGTTATCCGCACGCATGACGCAGGAGAAGGTGTCACTCCAAATGGTCGCCTGGTGAAAGCTCTGCGGCATGGAGTCAAACCGGTTGATCACCATGTCCACCTTGCCCTGCTCCACATCCACAAAGCTCACGTCACTGGGCGTCATGATGTCTAGACTGATACCAGGAGCACTGACGCGTAATTGCTTCAGCAGCGGCGGAATGAGTGTGGATTCTGCGTAGTCACTGGCCATGATACGGAAGGTGCGGCGGGCATCCGCCGGCGCGAAGTCCCGGTTGGGCTGGATCACCTGGTCAATCGCAGCGAGGGCTTCCCGCACCATGGGCTGCAGCTCCAGTGCACGCTCGGTGGGCATCATGCCCTCCCGGGTGCGCACCAGTAACGGGTCGCCAAACAGCTCGCGCAGGCGTTTCAGGCCATTACTCATGGCCGGCTGGGACAGCCCCAGCTGGTTGGCGGCGCGGGTCACATTACGCTCGCGGAGGAGTACATCCAGATACACCAGCAGGTTCAGATCGGCTCTTTCGAGATTCATGCGTCAGGCTCTCAACCGGCACAGTAGCGCCGGTTTCAGGTTGATGGCAGGTCACGATTTCCGGGCCTCGCAGCCACATTCACAATTTGTATAGCGGAAATCATGACAATAAATTAGCCAAATTATGCCAGCACTCCTACGATACGCACAACCTAACCGCAGTCACCTTTCCGAAGAAATTCGAGGAAAATTGAGGAAACATAGCCATGTCCAATTACTCTAAAGAAATCGAAGCGGCAGCGAAGCTCTGTGACAAGAACGGCAGCGCCTGGGATGCCATCAACCCGGAATCTGTGGCACGCATGCGCCTGCAAAACAAATTCAAGAACGGCCTGGACATCGCCAAGTACACCGCCGATATCATGCGCAAGGACATGGCGGCCTACGACCAGGACACCTCAAAATACACCCAGTCCCTGGGTTGCTGGCACGGCTTTATCGGCCAGCAGAAGATGATTTCCATCAAGAAGCATTTCGAAGGCAAAACCGACCGTCGCTACCTCTACCTTTCTGGCTGGATGGTTGCCGCCCTGCGCAGTGAGTTCGGCCCCCTGCCCGACCAGTCCATGCATGAAAAGACCTCCGTTGCCGCACTGATCGAGGAGCTGTACACCTTCCTGCGTCAGGCCGATGCCCGCGAACTGGGCGGCCTGTTCCGCGAACTGGACGCAGCGCGCGAAGCCGGTGACGAAGTGGCGGCCAAGGCCGTGCAAAACAAAATCGACAACCATGTGACCCACGTGGTGCCGATCATCGCCGATATCGATGCCGGTTTCGGTAACGCAGAAGCCACCTACCTGCTGGCGAAGAAAATGATCGAAGCGGGTGCCTGCTGTATCCAGATCGAAAACCAGGTTTCCGACGAGAAGCAGTGCGGCCACCAGGACGGTAAGGTAACAGTGCCGCACGAAGACTTCCTGGCGAAGATCCGCGCTGTGCGCTACGCCTTCCTCGAGCTGGGTGTGGACAACGGTGTGATCGTGGCCCGTACCGACTCCCTTGGCGCTGGCCTGACCAAGCAGATCGCCGTGACCAAAGAACCCGGTGATCTGGGCGACCAGTACAACTCGTTCCTCGACTGTGAAGAAGTGGCGCCGGGCGACCTGGCCAACGGTGACGTCATCATCAACCGCAACGGCAAGCTGCTGCGCCCGAAACGCCTGGCATCCAACCTGTTCCAGTTCAAGAAAGGCACCGGCGAAGCCCGCTGCATTCTGGACAGCGTGACCTCCCTGCAAAACGGTGCAGACCTGATCTGGATCGAAACCGAAAAGCCTCATGTTCGCCAGATCGGCGCCATGATGGACGAGATCCGCAAGCAGGTACCGGACGCCAAGCTGGTGTACAACAACAGCCCGTCTTTCAACTGGACCCTGAACTTCCGTCAGCAGGTATTCGATGCCTGGAAGGAGGAAGGCAAAGACGTATCCGCCTACGACCGCGACAACCTGATGAGCGCCGAGTACGACGACACCGAGCTGTCCAAGGCCGCGGACGACAAGATCCGTACCTTCCAGGCAGACGCTGCCCGCGAGGCCGGTATCTTCCACCACCTCATCACTCTGCCCACGTACCACACTGCGGCCCTGTCTACCGACAACCTGGCCAAAGAGTACTTCGGTGAGAAAGGCATGCTGGGTTACGTGGAAGGTGTACAGCGCAAAGAAATCCGTCAGGGTATCGCCTGCGTGAAGCACCAGAACATGGCGGGCTCCGACATGGGCGACGACCATAAAGAGTACTTCGCTGGCGAAGCCGCTCTGAAAGCCGCCGGTAAAGACAACACCATGAACCAGTTTGGCTGATCCCTTTCAACGAGTGTCCCTGAGAAATCGCTTCACTCATCTTGGGCCGCATTATGCGGCCCTTTTTTATTTCCGGCCCCGAGCCATCCCGCCGACCGGGCATTTCAGTCTTCCCCATCTCATTCCGCGACCTGTTCGCTGTGGCGCCAATCTGAACTAGGCTTATGGCAAGCCTGCAACAAATCGGCCTGCTTATGTCATCCACCTGCCAAGTCCTTGTGCTGAACTGCGGTAGCTCATCGCTGAAGTTTGCGGTGTTGGATCCCCATGATGGCACCGTGGCCCTGAGTGGTCTGGGTGAAGCCCTGGGCGAAGATGAACCCCGGGTCAGCTGGAAACAAAATGGCGAGCGACACACCAAACCACTGCCAAAAGCGGCCCGCCACACCGAGGCCATTCGTGTTCTGGTTGAGGAAATCCTCAGTGGGCAATCTGTATTGCGCGACCAGCTGATTGCCATCGGGCACCGGGTGGTACATGGCGGAGAAAAGTTTTCTCATTCGGTGTTGGTAGACGATGCAGTGATCCAGTCTATCCACGACTGTATTGCCCTCGCGCCGCTACATAACCCGGCCCATCTTGCCGGCATCGAAGCGGCCAGGGCTGCTTTTCCGACACTTCCGCAGGTGGCCGTGTTTGATACCGCGTTCCACCAGTCCATGCCGCGGCATGCCTACATCTACGCGCTCCCCTATGCCCTGTATCAGGATCATGGTATTCGCCGCTACGGGATGCACGGGACCAGCCACCGCTTCGTAACCGAACGCGCCGCAAGCCTGCTCAACCTGGCGGTGAACGAGGTCAACATTATTTCCGCCCACCTGGGGAACGGCGCCTCGATTACCGCCGTGCACAATGGGCGCAGCGTGGACACCAGTATGGGCTTGACGCCGCTCGAAGGGCTGGTGATGGGTACACGCAGCGGTGACGTTGATCCGGGCCTGTTGATGCATCTGGGAAGCCGCATGGACTACGGGCTGAAGCAGATCAACGACCTGCTCAACAAGAAAAGTGGCCTGCTGGGAATTTCGGGGCTCAGCAACGACTGCCGCGCACTGGAGCAGGCGGCCGCGGATGGCCACGAGGGCGCGCGGCTGGCACTGCATATTTTCTGCTATCGGCTGGCCAAGTACATCGGCAGCTATCACGCGGTATTGCCACAAGTCGATGCGCTGGTATTCACCGGCGGCATTGGCGAAAACTCCGCGCTGGTGCGGGAAAGTGTTCTGCGGCAGCTACAGGGGCTCGGCTATGGGGTAGACCCTGCAAAGAACACGGCAACCCGCTTCGGCACCGAAGGCCCGATCTCCAGCGCCCAATCCGCCGTGACCCTGGTGATCCCGACCAATGAAGAATGGGTCATCGCACGGGACGCGGCGGCACTGGTGCCACCCACTACGCCGAACCACGATCCGAGCACGAGGGAGTAAGCGATGTCGCGGACCATCATGCTTGTACCCATCAGCGCCGGTGTCGGCATTACCTCGGTCAGCCTCGGCACCCTGCGGGCACTGGAGCGCGACGGGGTGAGCGTCAGTTTTTACAAGCCCATCTCGGAGACGGTAAAGCACGAAAAAAACCGCGATCGCAGCAATGAAATCCTGCGCCGCGCGGCCAGCCTCAAAGTACCGGAATCCTTCACCATGCTGCACGCCGAATCCCTGATCGGGCGCGGCGACCTGCCGGACCTGCTGGAAGAAATCCTCGCACGCTTTCAGGAGGCCGCGAGCAAGGCGGATGTCGCCATCGTGGAAGGACTGGTGCCGAATGCCGAGAACCAGTTCGCCAGTCAGCTCAACCTGCAGATCGCCAAGACGCTGGATGCGGAGATTGTGCTGGTGGTGTGTCCCGACCTGGATTCCACCCAGCAACTGAAAGACCGCCTGGAAGTCGCCATGGCCACCTTTGGCGGTGCGCGATCCGGGCGCGTGGTGGGCTGTATCGTCAACAAAGTCGGGGCACCTTCACAGGTACCCGATGCGCCCGGGGCTGATATTACCGGAGTCTTCGAAGGCCCCGGCGTGCGCCGCGGCAACCTTGAAATTCTTGCTCTGTTTGGAAAGAGCCCGCTGCCGATTATCGGCTGTATTCCCTGGAATGCCGAACTCGTCGCGCCCCGGGCGAAGGATCTGGCGGATCATTTTCAGGCGGAGATCATCAATTATGGCGAGCTGGATTCACGACGACTGCACAGTGTCACCTTCTGTTCACGCTCCCTCGGCAATATGATTTACCGGTTCGAGCCCGGGGCCATGCTGGTCACCTCCGGCGACCGCCCTGATGTGATTGTCGCCGCCTGTCTCGCCGCCATGAATGGGGTAAAGATCGGCTGCCTGCTGTTGACCGGAGGCTTCAACATCGAACCCTTGGTGCGCAAACTCTGCGCACCGGCAATGGAAACAGGTTTGCCGGTGGTGCTGGTCAACACCAATACCTGGCAAACCGCACTGCAGCTGCAGACCTTCAATACGGAAACGCCAAGCGACGATCTGGACCGCATTGAAAAAGTACAGGACTTCATTGCCGGCCATCTGGACAACCACTGGGTCGAATCCCTTGGCAGTGAATCGAATCGCCCCAAACGACTGTCGCCCCCCGCCTTTCGCTTTCACCTCACCGAGCTCGCGCGCCGCGCCAACAAGCGTATCGTGCTACCGGAAGGTGACGAACCCCGCACCGTGAAGGCCGCCCTCGTCTGTGCAGAGCGCGGTATTGCGCGGCCAGTGCTACTCGGAGACCCAAAGGAAATTCATCGGGTGGCCGAGCAACAGGGCCTGTCGCTCGGAGACAAGGTGGAAATCATTGACCCCAAAACCGCGCGTAACAAATACGTGGAGCCGATGGTTCAGCTGCGAAAAAACAAGGGGCTCACCGAAATCGTCGCCAAAGAGCAGTTACAGGACAATGTGGTGCTCGGCACCATGATGCTGGCCGAAGACGAAGTGGATGGACTGGTTTCCGGGGCGGTACACACCACCGCCAATACCATTCGCCCTGCCCTGCAGCTGATCAAGACGGCACCGGGTGCCAGCCTGGTGTCATCGGTATTTTTCATGCTGCTGCCGGACCAGGTTCTGGTGTACGGTGACTGCGCCATCAACCCGGACCCCAACGCTGAAGAGCTGGCCGACATCGCCATTCAGTCGGCGGATTCAGCGGCGGCCTTCGGAATCGAACCGCGGGTCGCGATGATCAGCTATTCCACAGGCCGATCTGGAACCGGCTCGGATGTCGAGAAGGTGCGAGAGGCCACCCGAATTGCCCAGCAAAAACGCCCCGACCTAATCATCGATGGGCCACTGCAATACGACGCGGCCATCATGGAGAATGTCGCCGAGAAAAAAGCTCCGGGTAGCCCGGTTGCCGGGCGTGCCACGGTGTTTATTTTTCCCGACCTGAACACCGGCAATACCACCTACAAGGCCGTACAACGCAGTGCAGATTTGATCAGCATCGGGCCGATGCTGCAGGGGATGCGCAAACCGGTGAACGACCTGTCACGGGGGGCGCTGGTGGACGACATCGTCTACACCATTGCGTTAACCGCGATCCAGGCGAGTCAGTTGCAATAGTCGTTGCTCGTGGTCACGCCTCGGGCAGGTTTGCACGAATACCTCGGGCATCAGCAACTTCGCCCAGTGGACGATTCGTGTCCACAAACCGCACAAGGGCACCGGCGACCACATACGCTTCCAGTCGGTGCTCAAACGTATCACTGGTACCGAAGGCCATACGCTCCAGACAGGCGTGCACGTCACGGTATTCCGGTGCGCTGCTTTTACAGGCCATCAGGCCCTTGCGCAAAATCGGCCACAGCTCCCAGATTTTGCGCCCCTCTTCCTTCACCGCCTTCAATGCCACCGCCAGCTGTGCCTCCTCCCGGGTGAGATCGGTACCTAACGGATAATAGGGTAACAGCCGCCGGCGGTGCCCCTGGGCGAATACCGCGTGAATGCGTTCGGGAGTGTTGTTGCAAAACGCCTCGGGGATTGTGTAATCGGACTCCACCTTGCCAGCCGACTTGGCTTTGTCCAGTAACTCCGCCTGGAAGCGTGAGTCTGCAATACATAGCATGGCCACGATCACATCCCGATCCGTCTTGCCGCGCAGATCGGCAATGCCATACTCGGTAACCACCATGTCCCGCAGGTGACGGGGGATGGTGCAATGGGGGTATTGCCACACGATGTTGCTGCGCACCCGTCCACCGGTGTGCCGTGTGCTCGCCACCGCAATAACGGAGCGAGCGCCCGGCAGCTCGTGTGCCTGGGCAACAAAGTTATACTGCCCTCCTACACCACTGACCACCTGTGCGTCTTCAAGGCCATCGGAAACGACGGCACCATTGAGGGTCACCATCATGGCCGAGTTAACAAATCTGGCGTACTGCCGCTGAGCGATTTTGAGTGCGCGGCCTTTCTGCAGCTCATTGATATAGTCAATCGCCGTCATGTTGATGCCGGCCATTTCCGACTCAGGCATCTGTCGCAGGGCTTCATACATCGCGCTGGAACCCAGATAAAAACCACCGTGCAGCCAGGTGCCGCCGGGCAGTTTTTTACCCTCCTGACTGCCGAGCAGTTTCTGGCGGCCGGCACGGCTATGGAGATCGCACTCTTCCAATTCCCCGTGCTTGTCGAGAAAGCGGTGGCCGCGCCAGCTGTAACTGGGGTCGACAATACCGGCGCGCTGCAGGAAACCGGTATCCGCTTCTGTCAGGGGGCACTGGATCCGCCCAGCGTCACGCAGTGCCAACAGCAATTCCTCGGTCACCACCGGTGCACACGCATTTTCATTCAGGAGTTTCTGCAAAGTGGCATCCGCGAACACCTCGCGGGTCATAACTCCTGAGCGGCGAAGATGCAGAAAACCTTCCGGCACCATCTCGCTTGCGCCGTAGAGACCTTTTTCGAATCGATCCAGTTCGAGCGGGAGCTGACTTAATTGGTGGTCCCGATCTTCGTGCAGTGACTGCAAGATATCCCGGTAATCTGCATTTTCCACCTGTCGCAAATTGAGCACATGGCAGATCGCATCACCGAGGGCGCCAATGCCAATCTGCAAGGTGCCGCCATCCTTGATCACACCAGCGATATGAAAAGCCAGGGCGTAATCCGTCAATCGCACCGGTGGGTTGGGCGCCGGGAAAATTTCCCGCTCGCAGGACTCGCCGCGCAGCAGAAAATCGAACAGGCTGTCTCGCACGCGCGCATCGCCACCTACAAAAGGCAGCCGCGGATTAACCTCCCCCACCATGACGATGTGGGAATAATCCCGCTCTCTGGCCTGCGCCAGCAGTGGCAGGGTGAGATCCGGATTGGAACTTAAACTCAGGTCCCCGCTGTCGTCCCCGGCCGGGGACACCATTTGCGCAATCACGTTGACCCCGCGATCCAGCAGGTCTCTGGGAACATGGGTGTAATTGGCACTGACGTAACTTTGCTGGGCGGTCGGGTTCGACAGGAAGCTCCCGGGCTGCATGAAGAATTCACACACCTCGACATTCTTCGGCAGTAAGCCCTTGCGCCGCGCCTGGTTGTAGGCAAGGTCCTGGTAGTCGCTGTACAGGCGATCCAGCAGCGGTTGCACAAATCGCCGCTGTAGCTCACTACCACCCGAGGGGCGCTCCAGCGTCAGCGCAGTGTAAATGGTGAGGGAAATCTCCTCATCCTGTTCGGCGCGCGTGTACAGGGCATTGGCGAATTGGTTGGCTTTGCCAATGCCCAGCGGCAGGCCAAGCACAATACGCTTACCCACTCTGTCGAGAACCGCATCCACGCACTGCTCCGCAGCGGCGAACACTTCCGGTTGTGTCATCGCACCTACTCCACCTGCTTCAAAAAAACGCCGGGAACCTGTTTTCCCTTTTCACATACCGCATTATCAGGCTGCGGGTCACTGGGGCTACAGGAAGGTTATTGGAGCGTTTCACTGGATCCATGTTCGAGCGATGTATTGGGCAACGACTCAAAGTGATCCACCTGGATCGCCTTGTTGACCAGGTCGTAGGTCACTCGAATCTGCTTTGCTTCCTCTTCTGAAATCAGGTTTTTCGCCAGGGCTTCATCGATGGTGTCATCGTTGAGTGCGCGCAAACCACCCGACTTCATTTTTTCACGGATGGCCTCGGTTTTGTGTGTACTCAGGAAAGCCTGCTCAACAATGTCGATACCGTCACCGCTGTTGCCCATGAATACACCCTTGGTAAGCCGGTCCCGAGTCTCCGATGGCGCCATGATCAGATTGGCGCAGGCACGCGCCTGGCGGTCTGAGGCCGCGCGGATGCTGTGCCCCCAGGGCATGGTCAGGAAGTGCATGATCTGCCCGACAAACCGAATGGGGAAGTTATGGAACACCTCGATCAGGCTGACTTCGATATTGTGGAAGCCGGCGCGCATCGCAAATTCCAGTAGTGGGCGATCTTCTGCCGGGCTACCGTCGTCATAGAAGCGCTTCAGGGTGGCACTCATCAGGAACAACTCGCTCAACACATCCCCAAGCCGTGCGGATATCATCTCCTTGCGCTTGAGTTCGCCACCGAGCGACATGAGCGAGATTTCCGTTACCAGAGTCAGTACCGCGGAATAGCGGTTCATCTGTCGATAGTATTTCGCGGCATCACCCACACCCCGCGGGCTGCTGGCAAACAAGCCGCCGGTCCAACCATGCAGTACCGCGCGGCAGAAGGTTTTCACCTGGAAAAAGAAGTGTTTGGGCAGGATCGCATCGAGCTCCTTGAGCCCGGCCTTTTCATCCGGATTGGTGGCCGCTTCCATCACCTGCAGGAGATACGGGTGGCAGCGGATTGCCCCCTGACCAAAGATCATCAGGCTGCGGGTCAGGATATTGGCGCCTTCCACGGTAATTGCCACCGGTACTGCACGATACACGTTACCCAGATAGTTCAGCGGTCCGTCAATAATGGCCTTGCCCGCATGAATGTCCATGGCATCGTTGATGGCCTGACGGAGCCCAAAGGTCGCGTGTGCCTTCATGATGGCCGAGATGACCGCTGGCTTGCGCCCCTGATCTAGGGCTCTGGTGGTGGTCTTGTGCGCAGAATCGAGCACATAGGCAATCGCGGCGATTTCGGCCAGGCGACGCTGCACACCTTCGAACTTGCCGATGGGAATCCCGAACTGTTCGCGAATGTGGGCGTAGGCACCGGTGGTCTGTGCGGCCAGTTTGGCACCGCCGGTCGACAGCGACGGCAACGAGATACCACGACCGGCGGCAAGCGCGCTCATCAGCATGTGCCAGCCATGACCGATATTTTCCTGACCACCGATAATCCAATCCATCGGGATAAAGACGTCTTTACCCCAGTTGGGACCATTCATAAACGCCTGCATGGCGGGTATGTGACGCTGCCCGATAGTGACCCCGGGGGTATCCGTAGGCACCAGCGCCACGGTGATCCCCAGCTCTTCCTCTTCGCCGAGGATATGCTCAGGATCGTAGAGCTTGAACGCCAGTCCCAGCACGGTCGCCACCGGCCCCAGGGTGATATAGCGTTTGTGCCAGTTTACCCGCATGCCCAGGGTCTTTTCGCCTTTGTACTCTTGGTAGCAGACTACGCCGCTGTCCACCATCGCCGCGGCGTCCGATCCCGCCTCCGGGCTGGTGAGGCCGAAACACGGAATGTCACGGCCATCAGCGAGTCTGGGCAGGTAGTGTTTCTTTTGCGCGTCAGTCCCGTGCGCCATTAACAGCTCGCCCGGCCCGAGGGAGTTGGGCACCATAACCGTGACACCGACACTGGTGCTGCGAGTGGAAATCTTGGTGACGATCTGTGCGTGCGCCGACGGTGAGAATCCCAGGCCGCCAAACTCCTCGGGAATGATGATGCCAAAAAAGCCTTTTTTCTTGAGGAAGTCCCAGATCTCCGGGGAAATATCGTGATCCTCATAGGAGACTTTCCAATCGTCCACCATCTGGCAGAGCTCTTCTACCGGGCCGTCAATAAACGCCTGCTCGGCCTCCGTCAGCTCCGGCGCGCCCATGCTGAGCAACTGGTCCCAGTCCGGCTTCCCCGACAGTAACTGGGCATCCCACCACACTTCGCCCGCCTCCATCGCTTCCCGCTCGGTATCGGAAATTGGCGGCAAAACTTTCTTGATCCATTTCAACAGCGGCGCAGTAATCCACTTCTGGCGCAGGCTACTCATTACTTATCCTTTTGCATTGAAAATTTGGCTGAAGAACATGCCTGTGCTCGCGGCAGAACGAGCCCAGACTGAAAAATTGACAGATGTGCCAGCAACTATAGGCAATTGATAGTCGAAATTGTGTTTATGCGAATGCCAGAGTGCCAACGCCACAGAAAATTATCAATGCGGCAATGATCCTGCGCGAAGAAAATCGTTCATTCAGTAAAACGACAGAAATAACCGAGGCAAAAAGAATGCTCACCTCGCGGGTGGCCGCAACCGCGGCCACTGGCATCATTGAGGTTGCCCAAAGGGCGATACCAAAGCCCCCAGTGGCCAGTACGCCGGACAGTGAACTACGGATGAAATTGGCACGTGCGAACGCCAGGCCCTTCAGTGGCCGGGTCAACAGTACCGCCAAAATCACCCCGCCCCCGGACAGAATTTCAAGCCAGGCCACATAACTGAGGGGGTTGGCCACATTGCGCACGCCGGCGGCGCCAACAATCGTGTAGCCGGTAATGGCAATGCCGGTGCCGAGTGAATAGAGGATGCCGGGACCACTGACGCGCAGCTCTTTCATGATCAAAGAAAAGATTCCGCAGGTCACCAGGAGGATGCCGGTAATTTGCAGTGGCGCAAGGGATTCATCCAGGAACAGCAGCGCGGCCATTGCCACCATCAACGGGGTTACGCCGCGGGCGATGGGGTATGCGGTGCCATAGTCCAGAGCCCGGTAGGAGCGCGACAGCAGGAAAAAATAGAGATATTGGAAGAAGGCACCTCCGGCCAGAAACGCCAGGGCGCCCTTGCCGGGCAATGGTAGCTGGGTGGCGAGCGCCGCCCCCACCAGCAGGCCTACGCTGCGGATCATTGCCAGCTGCAGGAAACCTTCTTTACTGTGTTTGACCACCGCATTCCAAACGGCATGAGCAAGCGCAGACAGCAGGACCAGCGCGAAAAGAACAGATTCCGATATTACCAATTTACATAAGCGGTTGGGGAGAAACTATCACGCCGTTATTATCAGCGTACAAATACTCTCCAGGTTTAAAGGTGACGCCGCCAAAAGTCACCGCAACATTGCGTTCCCCAAGTCCCTTTTTGTCGGTTTTCATGGGGTGGCTTCCCAGCGCCTGTACCCCTAACTCTAGTTCAGAAATCGCATCCACATCGCGAATGCACCCGTACATCAGGATGCCTTCCCAGCCGTTTGCGGTGGCCTTTTCCGCCAGCATATCCCCCAGGCACGCCCTGCGCATCGAGCCTCCAGCATCGACCACCAGCACTTTGCCGCGCCCGGGTTCTGCCACAAGATCCCGAACCAGCGAGTTATCCTCAAAGCACTTGATGGTGACTATCTCACCGCCAAACTGCTCACGCCCGCCGTAGTTCACAAACATTGGCTCAACCACGCTGACAAGTTCAGGGTGTTCATCACAGAGATCGGGGGTGGAAATGATGAGATCGGTCATAATGTTCCTGCGCCTTGTTTTAATCGATCAACAAAAAGATTGGCAAACGTATACCAATCCACATGGTAACCAGCGCGGTTCCCAACATCAGCCCAGACATAAAAATACCGGGTATCACCCCAATGGATAATACCCGGTAAATGGCTTGCCCCTATGCAAACTGCGGACAAGCGGGCTTGCCTAACTCAAGGCTGATTCGAGCGCGCGACCTCAATAGCTCACGTGTACCGGCATCCCTACCCGAGCATACTGGTAAAATTTGCGCGCCATGTGCGGCGGCATACGCACGCAACCGTGCGATGCGGGATAACGCGGTACATGCCCAGAGGCGTGCAGACCGATACCGCCATTAAAACGAATATAGTGATTCATTTTTGCTCCGCGATAGTAAGTGCCGGCCGGGCGACGATGCTTGCGGGTGTCCACATCCGCTTTCACCACACGACCCGTGTTGCGGTCTACATAGCTACCGTAGATGCTCGAGCGGTGGTTAGGGCGTTTAGCCAGTACCCGGAATTTCCCCGGGCTGGTACGAAAACCCTGCTTGCCCGAAGAGATCAGTGAAACGCCGACAAGGCGCCCACCCTTGTAGAAATACGCTTTTTGCTCGGACAGGTTAATTCGAATTGATGGCGCGCCGGACGAGCTCATGGCAGCCTGGTCATCGAACCAGTTGGCACTATTGTGCGCGTCAGCAAGTGATGGCCACAGGCTTCCCACCAGGGCACCGACAAATAACATCACCGAAGCCATAAAGTACCGGAGCCCGGAATGCGTTGGCATTGCAGTCGCGCTCCCCGCGCCAATATCCGTATGGCCCAAACTTCGGTGATCGGCAGTGGCAGGAAAATGGTGAGTGGGAATTTCTCGAGAGGATGACAATGGACGTTGCATGGCGGTACCTCAATCAGTACTTCAATCGAAGATCCGTTTTTTTCAAAACCGCATTGTCAGAAACCTATAGGGAAGCTTGTGAGAACACGGCTTATCTTTCCGGATTAATCCAGAAACTTCCCGAAACCGATCCAAACACGGGAAGTCTGTTCGATTCTATTGACCGGGGGGCGCATGCTTAGATTGATTTAGTTGAGGTATTCGCCCTTTTATGGAAATTGGCAATCGCCTTAAGGTGTGTCATTCGCGCTCACAAGGGGGTGGACGCCGGGCCGCCAGTACCGGGTTCGCAGTATTCCCCTCGAAAATAGAACGTTATTTCTGCTAGCAAACGAAAAAAAGCGACCAAAATGGTCGCTTTTTTCTGAGTCAAGCCGTAGCCGGTGTAAATTTTCTGTGAGTTGCCCGTGAACGGCGCAGCTACACCTCCTGATTCGCCAGGTACAACCAGGTATCCACCGCAGTATCCGGGTTCAGGGATACGCTGTCGATACCCTCATCCATCAGCCACTGGGCGAAGTCTTTGTGATCGGATGGTCCCTGGCCACAGATGCCGACATATTTACCGGCTTTTTTACACGCCTGGATAGCGCGGGAAAGCAGCATTTTCACCGCTGGATCGCGTTCATCAAACAGCTCCGCCACCAGACCCGAGTCTCGATCCAGGCCGAGTGTGAGCTGGGTAAGGTCATTGGACCCGATTGAAAATCCGTCGAAGTACTGCAGGAAATCCTCGGCCAGCAGCGCGTTGGAAGGCAGCTCGCACATCATAATGACCTTGAGCCCGTTTTCTCCACGCTTGAGACCATTCTGCTCCAGCAGCTCAACCACCTGGCGGGCTTCGTCGGGTGTGCGTACAAACGGCACCATGATTTCTACATTGGTGAGCCCCATTTCATCGCGCACTTTTTTCAGGGCCTTACACTCCAGCGCAAAACACTGCCGGAAGTCCTTGGAGCGGTAACGCGCCGCGCCGCGGAACCCGAGCATCGGGTTTTCCTCGCTCGGCTCGTACATCTGCCCACCCAGCAGGTGTGCGTATTCATTCGACTTGAAGTCCGACAGACGTACGATGGTCCGGTTGGGCGCAAAGGCCGCAGCCAGGGTCGCAATCCCTTCCACCAGTTTCTCTACGATAAAATCTTCGGGCGAAGCGTAACCACCGATGCGGCCGCGGATGGTGCGCTGCAGATCCAGCGGCAGGCTATCCAGCTCCAGCAGCGCCTTTGGGTGGATACCGATCATCCGGTTCAGAATGAACTCCAGGCGTGCCAGGCCAACGCCCTGGTTCGGCAAATGACTGAACGCAAAAGCGCGATCCGGGTTGCCGACGTTGAGCATGATCTTGAACGGCAACTCCGGCATGTCCTGAACTTCGGTGAGAGAACGCTCGAAATCCAGCTCGCCGGCCATTACGAATCCGGCATCCCCTTCCGCACAGGTGACGGTAACCGGGGTGCCAGTGGTAAGTTTTTCGGTCGCATCACCACAGCCAACCACTGCCGGAATGCCCAGCTCGCGGGCGATGATCGCCGCGTGACAGGTACGTCCGCCGCGATTGGTCACAATCGCACTGGCTTTTTTCAGCACCGGCTCCCAGTCCGGGTCGGTCATATCGGTGACCAGGACCTCACCGTCCTGCATCTTCGCCATGTCTTCCACGCTGTCGAGCACCCGCACCTTGCCGGCGCCGATACGCTGACCGATGGCGCGGCCCTCGCACAGAACGTCGCTGCGCTCGTGCAGCTTGTAGCGCTCGATACTGGTACCAGTGTCGCGGGAGCGCACCGTTTCCGGACGCGCCTGGACGATGAACAGTTCGCCGGTATCACCGTCTTTCGCCCACTCAATGTCCATCGGACGCTGATAATGGGCCTCGATCTTGCGCGCCTGATTGGCGAGCTCGGTGAGTTCCTCGTCACTCAGCGCAAAGCGCTGGCGGTCTTCTTCTGCCACCGGCACTGTCTTGACCGAGCGGCCACATTCGCCGCCCTGGTCGTAGATCATTTTGATCGCTTTGCTACCGCGGTTGCGGCGCAAAATCGCCGGGCGTCCCGCTTCCAGCGCGGGCTTGTACAGATAAAACTCGTCCGGGTTGACCGCACCCTGCACCACGGTTTCGCCGAGACCATAGGCAGCGGTCACAAAAATCACATCGCGGAAGCCGCTTTCAGTGTCCAGGGTGAACATTACCCCGGACGCGCCGGTTTCACTGCGCACCATGTGCTGGATACCCGCCGAAAGGGCGACGCCAACATCCGCGTAGCCGGTGTGCACCCGGTAGGCAATGGCCCGGTCGTTGTAGAGCGACGCAAACACCTCTTTGACCGCCTGCAGTACGGTGTCGATGCCGCGGATATTCAGAAACGTCTCTTGCTGGCCCGCAAACGAGGCGTCGGGGAGGTCTTCGGCGGTAGCGGAGGAGCGCACCGCAACCGCGGTCTCACCGCCACCGAGCGCCTCGTAGCCGGCTCGAATCTCGGCTTCGAGCTGGCTCGGGAAAGGCGCATCCAGCAACCACTGACGGATCTCTTCGCCGGCCGCCGCCAGCGCGGTAACGTCGTCCACATCCAGGTCTTTCAAGCGATCGGCGATACGGGTATCAAGATCCGCACTGGCGAGAAATTCACGGAATGCGTCGGCAGTCGTGGCAAAGCCACCGGGGACACTGACACCAACGCCAGACAGGGAGGAAATCATTTCCCCCAGTGAAGCATTTTTCCCGCCGACCTTGTCGACGTCCGCCATGCCCAGCTTCGAAAATTCGAGAGTGTAAGTGGTCAATGGATTGCCCTCTGCAACTGCATTAGTGGCGGACGATTATAAGGAAGGGTTTTGTAAATAATACCCCGCAAAATTACGCAAAATTGGCCTATTTCTGTTGTAATTTTTCTACAAAACCTGGAATGACCACCATGCCGCCACGGGGCGCGCGCAACGAGGATCGAAGAGCATTCCGGGAAGGCCCTGGTTTGGGATACCATGCCCAAGCAACCGAGAGAGCAAACCATGGAAAAGCAGCAAGACGCCACGATGCCGGCCCACCCGCCCAGCAAAAAACGCACCGCATTTTTTATTTCCGATGGCACCGGGCTGACCGTGGAGGGCATTGGCCACAGCCTGCTGGCGCAATTTCGCGATCAACAGGTAGAACAGGTCACCCTGCCCTACGTGGATTCTGATGCACGCGTCAATCAAGTACTGCAGCGGATTGAGCATGCGGCTCAGGAATCCGGCCTACAACCGATCATCATCACGAGTATTGTCTCCGACCAGATTCGCAAAAGACTGCACGAGAGCTCCGCACTCATGCTGGATGTTTTTGAGAGCTACCTGGCGCCACTGGCCAACCTGTTCGGCACCGACCCCGCGCGCACCGTGGGCGTATCCCATGGCATCGCAGACAACCCACGTTACAGCGCCCGCATCGATGCCGTACATTTCGCCATGGATAACGACGACGGGCGCCGCACCCGTGAGTTTGAGAGCGCTGACATCATACTGGTCGGTGTGTCACGCTCCGGCAAAACCCCCACCTGCCTGTATCTGGCACTACAGTTCGGCTTGCGGGCCGCCAACTACCCCATTACCGAAGAGGACATGGACTCCACGGCGCTCCCCAAGATCTTGCGCCCCTTCCAGCACAAGCTGTTCGGCCTGACCATCGACCCCCGCCGACTCATGAGCATCCGTCAGGAGCGCCGCGCCAATAGCCGCTACGCATCCCCGGAGCAATGCGAGTTCGAAGTACGGCAGGTAGAGCAAATGCTGCGGCGCGCTCAAATTCCCTACCTGGATGCCACCGAGCTGTCGGTGGAAGAACTCGCCACGCGCCTGATGTCACAGGCGGGGATTGAGCGCAGAATCAGCTAAATTTTCTATACGTGTGCGTTTTGCAGTAAAGTAGCGCCGCCCGAGTGCGTGGGCTCACTGGCCCATACCATCTGGGCCGCGCCAAGGGCCTCAACCGGGCCTGAAGGTCCCTTTCACCTGGCAGCCGCCCGCTGCCGGTCGTGGTTGCAGTGCGGACAACCCGCACAGAGGTTTGGTTGACGTTTTGCAAATAATTTCTCTGCCTTATTCCCCCAATTCTGCCGTCGCGTATGCAGCGCTCGCGGATTTGCCCTGCCCGGTCTGGCTGGACTCCGGACAACCACGCGCCCGTGGCGGGCGCTTTGACATCCTCAGCGCAGACCCCATCAATAGCCTCTCCCTTGATGCGGCGGATCAAGCGCCCTTCGATGCACTCGACGACCTGCTGTGCGAACTGGCCCCGCAGGAAGTCGACCAGCAATTGCCCTTTTGCGGGGGCGCAATCGGCTATGCCGGTTACGAACTCGGGAGCCATGGAAATTTTCTTCCGCTGGATAATCGGGAGACGCCATTGCCTGCCGGCTTCTTTGGGCTGTATACCTGGGCGCTGATCGTCGACCACCAGCTGCAGGCCACACACCTGATTTTCCACCCCGCCAGCACGGAAATGCAGAAGCGTGACCTGCAGGCCCGCTTCCGCGCGCTGGACTGGAATACCGCACCCCGCACCGAACGTTTCGAGCTCACAGCGGGCTTCCGCCACGAATTCACACCGGACGAGTATCACGCGCGCATTCAGCGCATTCTCGATTACATCCGTGCCGGCGACATTTACCAGGCCAACTTTACCCAGCGCTTCTTTGCTGAGTACACCGGGTCGCCTCTGACAGCCTATCTGGCGCTTCGCGAGGCGGCGGCAGGGCCCTTCTCTGCATTCCTGTCACTCCCACAGGGGGAGGTTCTGAGCCTGTCGCCGGAGCGGTTTATCCTTGCGGATGGCACCTTTCTGCAAACAGAACCCATCAAGGGCACTGCACCGAGAAGCCCGGAGCCATCACAGGATCAGGCTCAGGCAAGCGCGCTGGCGGCCAGCCGCAAGGACCGCGCCGAGAACCTGATGATTGTCGACCTGTTGCGCAATGATTTCGGGAAAATCTGCCAGCGCGGCAGCGTGCGGGTTCCCAATCTGTTTGAGCTTCAGAGCTTTGCCAACGTACATCACCTGGTAAGCACCATCACCGGCCAAATTCCCGAAGACCTGCAATTTGCGCAGGTCTTGGAGGCCACCTTCCCCGGAGGTTCCATTACCGGCGCACCCAAGCGACGCGCCATGCAAATTATCCGCGAGCTGGAGCGCAGCCCCCGCGGCATCTATTGCGGTAGTATCGGCTATATCAGCAGCTGTGGGCGCGCCGACACCAACATCGCCATACGCTCGCTGACCGCGAGCAAGGGCCGCATTACCTGTGCCGCGGGCGGCGGCATTGTGGCGGATTCTGATCCTGCGGCTGAGCACCGCGAATGCCTCGATAAAGTACGCGTGCTGCTGGATACACTGGAACAGCAATTTTCCTGAGTCGCCAAAGGCCCGGCCGTGTGCAGGAGGAGACGCGGGGTTATAGTGCTATTTCCCAACGGTATTTCCACCGCAGCCACCACTCTGCTAGATTGCGCGCCAACCATAATTCCAGTACCGCCTGCATTACCTGCGGGCGAGCAACACAAGGCGTTGTCTCATGCGAATCACTCTGGTCAAAAAGGTGCTGGCAGACGGCTCACTGTGCGCCAAGTGCAACGATGTCCTGGAAAAGCTCCGGGAAAACGATCAGGAAAAATTCCTCACCGAAACACTGGTCGCCGACGAACGGGACCCACAGAGCGCCGGCATGCAGCTGGCACAGCGCCTGAATGTGCAGCGAGCACCATTTTTTGTGGTGGAGAAGGAAGGTCAGGAACCTGAGGTGTACACCGTGTACTTCAAATTTGTAAAAGAAGTGCTGAATACGCTGCACTAGCCTGATGCTGCCAAGCACTGAATGGACCGCACAACAAAGCAAAAAGCCCGGCAAACGCCGGGCTTTTTGCTTCTGACTACATGCAACAGAACGTCAATAAACGGGAAGATCGATATGGGAGAACAGCTCGTCCACTTCTGCCCGGGATGACGCCTGCGCAGCCTGGTCCACCAGCTCGCGGGTCAGGTGTGGCGCAAACTGCTGGATAAATTCGTACATGAATCCGCGCAGGAAAATGCCCTTGCGGAAACCAATCTTGGTCACACTGCTTTCAAATAGCTCGCTCGCATCCAACGCCACCAGGTCGTTATCTTCATCCTCGACCGCTGCCATATCCGCCACAATGCCAATTCCGAGCCCCAGGCGCACATAGGTTTTGATGACATCCGCATCGGCTGCGGTGAAAACGACTTTGGGTGACAAGCCTTTTTCCAGGAATGCCTCGTCGAGCTTGGAGCGGCCGGTAAAACCGAACACATAGGTAACGATGGGATACTTGGCAACGTCTTCCAGTGTCAGCTTGGAAAGCTGGGCCAGCTCATGGCCCTTGGGTACAAGGATGCAGCGGTTCCAGCGGTATACGGGCATCATCACCAGGTCGCTGAACAACTCCAGCGCCTCGGTGGCAATCGCGAAGTCCGCGGTGCCGTCTGCCGCCATTTCCGAGATCTGCATGGGCGTTCCCTGATGCATATGCAGGGAGACTTCCGGGTAGCGGGCGATGAACCCCTTGATGACGGTGGGAAGCGCATAACGCGCCTGGGTGTGCGTAGTGGCGATGGCGAGGCTGCCGCGCTTGTCGTTACTGAACTCCTGCGCAACCTGCTTGATGTTCTCCACCTTGCGCATGATTTCGCCGGCGGTTTTAAGGATTGCCTCCCCTGCCGGCGTCACCCGGGTGAGATGTTTACCACTGCGGGCAAAGATCTCCACACCCAGCTCATCCTCGAGCAAACGAATCTGCTTGCTGATCCCCGGCTGCGAGGTGAACAGGCTCTGCGCCGTCGCCGAGACGTTGAGGTCATGGTGGGCTACCTCCCAGATATAACGCAACTGCTGCAGCTTCATAATCTCTCCCTGTCGACGGCTGGCAATGGTTGAACAAACAGCGAAACGCCTACTTATACGCCAGCAATTAGTTATAAACCTAGACGAGTTTATGCGGGAAAAGCATAGCAGCGAAATGACCAGCGGGCCAACATCTGGCTATAAAGGAGAGGTAAAAACGAAAAAAATGTTACTAAAAGTGGCCAACGAGAAAGCTTGCTGCGCCAACCAGCGCCATCCGGCGAATGACTATTCTTCTACGTTCGCTATTCCGTGGGGTACGTGCCCCGTTGCCACATGCTCTGCAGCAGAAGCACAGTGATTTGGCTGGTCATCGAAAAACACGTCGGCGCCAAACGCGCGCAGGAACTCGCCCTTCGGCAGCCCGCCGAGAAAGATGGATTCATCGATACGGATATTCCACGCCCGCAGGGTGCGGATGACCCGCTCGTGGGCCGGCGCAGAGCGTGCGGTAACCAGCGCGGTTCTGATGGGGCAATCGTCTGCGTTGAACTCCGCCTGCAGCTGTTGCAGGGCCTCAAGGAATCCCTTGAAGGGGCCACCCTGCAGGGGCTGCTTGGCGGAGGCGCGCTCCGCGGTGGTAAACGCGGCCAGCCCTTCCCGCTTGAAAATTTGCTCAGCTTCGTCCGAAAAGAGTACCGCATCGCCATCGAAGGCAAAGCGCAGGACTTCGTCACCACGCTGGCGGGCACCGCCCGGAATCAGCGTCGCCGCGGCAATCCCCTGCTCCAGTGCCCGTCGAACATCACTGCCATCGGTCGAGAGAAACAGATGGCAACCAAAAGGCGCAATATAGCGGTACGGACTACCGCCATTGCAAAACGCCGCACGGCTGATATTCAGCCCGTAGTACTCGATGGAATTGAAGACCCGCAGGCCAGTATCGGCACTGTTGCGGGAAAGAAGGATCACCTCGACCCGCGGTGCACCGCCCAGGCGCTCGTTAATTTGTAGGAATTTTTCCACCAGCGAGAAGGCCTCGCCTTTGGGCAACACGTCGTTCTCGCGCTCGACCTGGTACGCGGAAAATGCCTCTACCCCCTGCTCCTCGTACACCTGATGGCTTTCCCGCAGGTCAAACAGCGCACGCGAGGAAATCGCGATGATCAGTCGGTTACTGGCAGGTGGCAGGCGGTTGTCACTCATAGTCATTTCCGCGCTTAAGGCGCCTCTACGTCCTCCAGGCCGGAGGGTTGCACATCGTTGCGGTGCGGCTCGAGGAGCACCAGCAACATATTGAGCAGGTCGGCACGTGTGCGCCCTGAACGCACGCCCTGCTGATTGACCACCACGAGGAGCATCGCGTGGCAGGTTTCCAGGGTTGCCCGCGCCAGGCGGTTGGTCTCATTGGGCGGCGTGGTGAAGCCCAGGCGACGGAACATGTCCACCAGGTGATTAATGACCAGCTCGTCGTGACGCTCATCCAGTTCGTGTAATTCAGGAATCCCCCACATGGCCTGAACCAGTGGCAGCAAGCCCCGCTGCTCGCGATAAACCGACACCCAGCGTTCCAGCAGCTCGTCGAGAAAATCTTTCAGGCTCAACTGCTCAAGGTCACTCGCGGCTAGGTCATCCAGGCGCTCGGTGAGGCTCGCAAGCCACTGCTCACCCATCGCATAAAGGATCGCGTGCTTGTTGGGAAAGTAGTGATATACCGAGCCGACGGAAACACCGAGTTCCTTGGCAATGAGGATTGTGGTCAGGTCGTTGAGGCCCACCTGCTCCAGCAGGCGGCCAGTGGTATCCAGTATCTGGCGGGCCCGTTCCCGGGCGCGCGCCTGCACAGGCTCCCGTCGCGGAGCAAGCTGACTTTTTCGGCGGTTCTGTTCTGCACTCGACACGTGGTCATCCTTTTAGTCCGAGCGTCATTTTTAACATAAATGGACCGCCCGCTCATTAACAAAAAGGCCGGCTATAAAAGCCGGCCTTTTTGCTCATCCTGTGAGATGAAAGGAAAGGATCAGAAGCGGTAATCCAGATTGACCCCTACTACACGACCGCGCGATGGATCGGTTTTGGTGGCCGGAAGGTTGTACAGCGCATCTGCGTAACCCCAGTGGTAGTACTCTTCGCCGGTCACGTTCTCGGCGTAGATACCTGCGGTCCAGCTGTCTTCCGGAGAAGTCAGGGCAACGCGCAGGTTCACCACATTGCGGGCGTCCAGTTTAACCGCCTCGGTGTTTTCCAGTTCGGACCACTGCTCACCGGTATAGGTGTATTCACCAGAGTAAGACAGTTCACCAAAGCTGGTGTTCTGGGTGTACGTCAGTACGGTGGCAGAGGAGAACTTCGGAGAGAAGGCCATCTCGTTACCGTTACAGCTGTCACACAGCTCTTCTGGAGCGCCATTGAACTCTGTATCCAGCAGCGCCGCACCGAAGTACAGGTCCAGGTTGTCGGTAATCAGCCAGCGCGCGTCCACTTCCAGGCCGCGGCCTTCGGATTCGCCCACGTTGCGGGTGATCGCCGCTGCACCTACCCAGAATGCCTGCTGCATGTCTTCGTAGGTGTACTGGAACGCGGCGGCGTTCAGGGCCAGACGGTTGTCCAGCAGTCGGGCTTTCACACCCAGCTCGTAGGACAGCACGGTTTCTTCGTCGAACTTGCTGGGCTCAGCGTTGCTGGCGTTGACCTCGTAACCCTGCTCCCACAGCCAGTCAGCCTGGCTCTCGTAGGTGTCGCCGTAAGCCGGATCGGTAATGTTGTAGGACAGGTAGTCGAAACCACCGGACTTGTAGCCGGTCGCAACGCTGGCGTAGGTGGTCAGTTCGTCACTGAGCACGTGGGTCAGGGTTGCGCGCCCAGACACATTGCTCCAGGTGTTGTCGCCGGTGATACCGTCTTCATCGGTATACATGGCCTGGTAGTTCCAGCCACCCGTCCAGGTTTCCGGCCACGGAGAAACTACGTGGTAGGTCTTCTGGTCTTCGGTGTAGCGCACACCCAGGCCCAGAGTAGTGGCTTCGGTGATGTCAAAGGTGGTGTTGGCGAACACACCCCAGCCCTTGTAGTCGCCGAGGGTGTCAGCGGCTTCGATGGACAGCTTGTCAGTGGCGTATTCCCACGGCTCACCTTCGAAGCCGAAGGCTTCGTCGAGCACGTCCTGCGGCAGAGCATCACAGGTTACAAAGCTGTCGAGGCCCTCTTCCCACTCATCCGCGTAGATACCGTCACAGATGAAGTCTTCGTTATCGATACCGGCAAAATCCGCGTTCAGCTCTTCCTGGTAGTAAGACGCACCCAGGACATAGTTGAACGGGCCGCTGCTGTTGGAAGCGATGCGGAATTCCTGGCTGAAGAAATCACCGGTCTGCTCGCGGGTGTAGGTGTCGATCGGCTGCGGAGTGCCATCGAAGTCTTCGCGGTAGGAATACTTGTGGGACTTGTAGCCGGTAATGGAGGTCAGGGTGTTGCCACCGGCGAACTCGTGCTCCACGGTCAGAACAACGTCAGCGATTTCGGACTGATCGAGGCCTTCCTCGTCGTTGTACACCTCGTCGTAGGCGCCTTCCGGAATGTCGTAGTTGTAACCGGCATCGTTGTCGAAGGCGCGGTAAATAGTGCCGTCGCTCTCGCGATCTTCGTACTGTGCCAACAGGGTAACGGTGGTGGCTTCAGACACGTCGTACACCGCGGTAATACGCGCGGCGTTCAGCTCGCTGGCGCCCAGGTCGCGTCCGGTGGTGAGGTTCTTGACGTGACCGTCCTCAGAGAAGTGCTTACCGGCAATACGCACGGAGAAATCTTCACTGACCGGAACATCCACACCGCCTTCAAGTTCGGTGCGGCCGTACTGGCCGGCGCCGACGGAGATGTCACCGGCAAATACTTCACCTGGCTTCTTGGAGACCATGGAGATGGCACCGGAGGCGGTGTTGCGGCCGAACAGGGTGCCCTGCGGGCCCTTGATCACTTCCACGCGCTCCAGATCGTACATGCTCGGGGTGGCACCGGTGCGGCTCTGGTAGACGCCGTCCAGGAAAATACCCAGGGCCGGGTCACTGCCGCTGCCGAAGCTGTTGTTGTTCACACCGCGCACTGACACGGAGTCGAAGTAGGAGTCGTTGGTCTCACCAGACACACCCGGGGTCAGCGCAAACAGGTCCTTGAAGTCACTCAAGTTGCTGTTCTTGACCGTATCGCCGGTGAACGCGGTGACCGCCGCAGGTACGTCTTTCAGTGACTCGGCACGCATCTGCGCGGTAACCGTCACCTCTTCAATCTGGTCTGCCGCCAGCGCTACGCTACTGACAGCCATTACGGCCGCGCCAATAGTTGTAGCGAGCAGGTTCTTTTTAGCCACAAATGGCTGGTCTGATAGCGTCATCGTTACTCCCCGTGGGTTATTTTTATCGGGTTGCTGCCCATTCATTACCACTCAGGACGGACCCGGGATTAAAGCGACCGATCTGTTATCCCACAAACCGAACAATTATTCAATTTCCAACATCAATAAAAATCGCAAACTGTGCAAGCCGTTGATTTTTATGACACTCACTAGTGGCCCAGCTTGTCCTTCAAGCTGTAATAGAGCATTCCCGCTACCAGCCCAGGCCAACGCAGCAGTGTTCCCCCGGGGAAACTGCGCGTTGGAATGCGCGACAATATATCAAACCTTTCTTCGGTGCCTGCAACCACTTCCGAAATAATTTTGCCGGCAAAGGTTGCCGTGGGCACCCCGTGTCCGGAGTAGCCCTGGCTGTAATACACATTGGGCTCCAGGCGACCAATGCTCGGCATTCGGTTCAGGGTGATCGCCAGCGTCCCGCCCCATCCATAATCGATGCGGGTGTCGGCCAACTGCGGATAGACTTCCAGCATGTATTTGCGCACGAAAGCGCGAATATCCTGAGGGAAACGGGAGGTGTAGTTCTCTCCCCCGCCGAAAACCAGCCGGTTGTCACCGGACAGTTTCCAATAGTTGATCACAAACAGCGTGTCTTGAAGCGCGTAATCGTTCGCTATCAATTCCCGTGCCAGCTCCTCCGGCAAGGGTTCGGTGGCCAACACGAAGTTGTTGATCGGCATAATGCGACCGGCCATCCGCGGCTCCAGGTTACCCAGGTAACCGTTGCAGGCGAGCACGACGTTGCGCGCACGCACTTTGCCCTTTGCCGTGTTGACTATGCAGGGACTACCACCGCTATAGTTGGTGACCCGGCTGTGTTCATAGAACTGCACTCCGGCACTGGCTGCTGCCCGGGCCAGGCCCAGCGCATAATTGAGCGGGTGAAGGTGCAGCGAGCCGTCATCGATCTGCCCACCGGAGAAGCGCTCGGACCCGACCAGTGATCGCACCTCGTCCTTGTCGGCATAGCGTATCTGGTCATAGCCATAGCGGGTATTGAGCAGCTCAACCTCCTCCTGTAACCCTCGGTCGTGGCTGGGCTTTGCCGCTAGATGCATGATGCCCCGCTTCAGGTCGCACTGGATGTCGTGCTTTCCGATAAGGTCCTCCACCAGCTGCACCGCCTCGACACTCATTTCCCACAGGGACTTGGCCACGTCCAGACCCAGCATCTTTTCCAGGTCTTCCTGTCCCTTGCGCTGCCCGACCCCCACGTGGCCGCCATTGCGCCCGGAAGCTCCCCAGCCAATACGCTCGGCCTCCAGCACCACCACCTTGTAACCGCGCTCGGCGAGGTGCAGTGCCGAGGACAAGCCGGTGTAGCCCGCACCAATAATGCACACATCGGCCTCAACCTCCCCCGTCAGCGCCTCATATAGGGGCGATTCCGTTGCGCTTGCCGCGTAATAAGAATCAGTGTGGCCGAGCAGCTTGGTGACTGTTCCGCTCTCAGACATGGACGTTCTCCAAAACAAACCGGTAAAAAACCAGGGCGGCCGTTTGTTTTCAGGCCGATCCCCGGTGCCATGATTCTGCCTTCAAAGTAAAAACCGAAGCATAATTCAATTTTTCTTGAATGATAATTCGGTTTTTTGCCATAATCAAAGCCCGCGGGACGAAAACCTTCAGTTTCTCGCCCTGCGCCCACCATCAACCGGTCTCTAGGTTGTTTAGGCGGGATATATACTAATAACCCCATCCGGGGCAAAGGCCTTCTATAAACAAGGTGTACCATGGATAAGATTACCCAGTGGCTCGCAGAACATTCCATTTCTGAGGTCGAGTGCCTGGTACCGGACATGTCCGGAAACGCACGGGGCAAATTTACCCCTACCGATAAATTTCTAACGGAAGACAGTCGCCTGCCCGAGAGTATTCTGGTGCAGACGGTTACCGGCGACTACGTCGACGAACACAATGAGCTGGTCGACCCCGCAGATACCGACATGCTGCTGGTGCCCGACCCGGACTCCATTCGCCTGAACCCCTGGGCCAATGAGCCCACGGCCCAGATCATTCACGACTGTTATACCCGCGATGGCAAGCCCCACCCCATCAGCACCAGGAACATCCTGAAGTTCGTATTGGATAAATACGCCGAGCAGGGCTGGCAGCCTGTGGTTGCTCCGGAAGTCGAGTTCTACCTGATCAAACGGAATCTGGACCCGGACGAAAAGCTATCGGCACCCGTCGGTCGCTCCGGTCGCACCGAGAAAACACGTCAGTCATACAGTATCGATGCGGCCAACGAATACGAATCAATCATCGAAGACATGTACGACTTCTGTGAAGCACAGGGCCTGGATGTAGACACATTGATCCACGAGTCCGGCACTGCCCAGATGGAAATCAACTTCCTGCACGGGGACCCGCTGAAGCTTGCGGACCAGGTATTTACCTTCAAGCGTACGGTACGGGAGACCGCCCTGCGCCACGGTATATATGCCACGTTCATGGCAAAGCCCATGGAAGATGAACCGGGCAGCGCCCTGCACTTGCACCAGAGCATTATCGACACCAAGACCGGAAAAAATGTCTTCGTTGATGACGACGGCAAAGAAAACGAGCGCTTCCTGCACTTTATCGGCGGCATGCAGAAATACACACCGGGCTTCATTACCTTTTTCGCGCCCAATGTGAATTCCTATCGGCGCTTTACCCCGGAAATGGCCGCACCCACCAGCCTGCACTGGGGTTACGACAACCGCACAACCGGGCTGCGGGTTCCCGACAGTTCACCCCAGGCGAAGCGACTGGAGAACCGTTTCCCGGGCGCCGACTGCAACCCGTACCTGGCCATCGCCACTTCACTGGCCTGCGGCTATCTCGGCATGATGAACAAAGTCATGCCCAGTGAGCCCTATACCGGTGACTGCTCTTCCGAACCCATCACGCTGCCGCGTACACAGGAGCACGCCCTGAGCCTGCTGGCCGAGTGTCCGGAGGCGGTTGAGATGTTTGGCGATACCTTCGTGCGCGCCTGGGCCGCAATCAAGCGCGACGAGTATGAGGAGTTCAACCGGGTGATCAGTTCTTGGGAAAGAGAGTACTTGCTGCTTAACGTGTAATGCACTGGTCCGACAGGCAATAAAAAAACCCGGCTACTGCCGGGTTTTTTATTTGGACGGATAAGCGCTATTTACGATGCTCGGGGTCTTTCCAGTAGTCCTTCACGGTGTCTTTCATTTCCCGCGCCAGAATCGAGATACCGAACAGGTTGGGTAGTGTCATCAGGACAATCGCCACCGCTGACAGATTCCAGATGATCGTTGTGTCTTCAATGGCCGCCCAGAAGAACGCCACCACATACACCAGACGGTAGGGCATGACCGCCTTGGGACCGAACAGGTAAATCATCGAGCGGTCTCCGTAATACGACCAGGCAATGGCCGTGGAGAATGCAAACAACAAAATACCCAGCGTCACGATATAACTACCGTACTCGCCGAAGAAGCCTTTCTGGAAGGCACGGTTGGTCAACGCCACCGAGTGCAACAGTGAGTTACCCCACACCTCGACATTGGGATTTACCAGCCGGCCATCGTTCACGTTCAGTACACCGGAGTAGTTGTCTTCCCCAACGCGGAACTCCACCCCTTCTGCCACCGAGCGGGAGTTGATCAGCGTGAACTCGTTATTGTTCAGCGGCTGACCGTCGGCCACCACGATCGTCCCGGTATAGGTTTTCACGTCACTGTCGAGCCCACTGAGGAAGCCGAACAGCTGCTTCACGTGTGCCTCGTCTTTATCCGTATAGGTCCCGGCCAGCACACGCATGTCCGCGCGCTCAAAACGGTTCATGTGCTTTTCTGTCCACACACCAGACGACAGGATCACAAGACCGGTAAGGGTACAGATGATCAGGGTGTCGATGAAAGGCTCCAGCAGGGAAACCATACCCTCGGACACCGGCTCGTCCGCACGCGCCGCGGCGTGCGCAATCGGTGCAGAACCCTGCCCCGCCTCGTTCGAAAACAGCCCGCGGTTTACACCCCGGTTAAACGCGTAAGCAAAGCTTGCCCCCAGGAATCCGCCAACGGCAGCACTTCCGTTGAAGGCACCGGCGAATACGGCAGAAAAGGAAGGAATGATGTTTTCGTAGTTATAAAGGATAACCGCCAGCGCACCTATAATGTACAGCACCGCCATTACCGGAACGATGGTCGATGTGACTTTCGCGATGCGAGTGATGCCGCCAATGATGACAAGGCCGAGCAAGACAGCCAGAACACCACCGGTAAGCATTTTACTCAGGCCGAATGTGTCGTGCATGGCTTGCGCAATATTGTTCACCTGTGGAAGGCTGCCGGTACCAAAAGAGCAGATAACCGTGGCGATGGCAAACGTTACCGCAAGCCACTTCATGTTCAGGCGCCGCTCCATGTAGAACATGGGGCCACCCGCATAGAAGCCATCGGCTGCTTTAATCCGGTATTTGTGCGAGAGGGTTACCTCGACAAACTTGGTGGTCATACCAAGAAAAGCAGTGACCCACATCCAGAAGAGTGCCGCCGGCCCCCCCAGGAAAATGGCGAGGCCTACCCCACCGATATTACCGGTACCTACGGTGCCGGAAAGCGCAGTGGCCAGCGCCTGGAAGTGTGACGTGTCACCGGGATCGCTCGGCTTGTCATACTTGCCTCGCACAATTTTGATCGCGTGACCGAAATAGCGTACCTGCGGAAACCCAAGGTACAGGGTAAAGAAGAAACCTACCCCCAACAGCACCCATGGAAACCAGGCCGCCGAGCCCAGCATCCCGTCCAGGGACAACAACAACTGATTGAATGATTCCAAACCAACCCCCACTGCCTATTATTTTTGATTAAATTACCACCAGAATGGCGTAGTCGCAGTTACACCCGCGCCGCCGTGCCAGCCAGTTTTTCACTCGCGTGCAGGCATCCATTGAGATAGCGGGCGCCACTCAGTGCCGCGCAGATTAGCAGCTTCATCCCTGTGAGAACAGTAATCCGCCAATTATCAGCAGCATAGTCCTTATTTCTGCCACGCTTTGAACAATTCACTATTAATTTTGCCAAAAAAGGCAATTCTGTCGCAAAACCTATCGCGCATTTCCTCCCCGCCCCGCTCTCCATAAAACGAGGCTGCCTGCGGGGCCGGTTTACGCGCGGGCACTAGGACCAGCTGTTGCGAAAACCACTGCGCTGGGGAAACACACCAAACTGCCCACCCGTGTGTACAAACACCAGGTTTTCGCAGTGGGCGAATTGTCCGCGCTTGATATCCTGCAACATTCCGTAAAAGGCTTTTCCGGTATACACCGGATCCAGCAATATTCCTTCCAGTTGTGCAGCAAGTGCAATGGTCTCGTAGATTTCTTCCGTCGCAATCGCATAGCCGGGGCCAATATAATCATCAACCACGTGTATGCGACTTTCGTCAAAGGTAAAGGAGTGCGGATAGCGGCTCTGCCAGTCTCGAACATCTTCCGCCACTTTGCTCACAAAATAGGCGGCATCATCACACACCGCATAACCAACAACTTCCGCCGCGCTCTCTAGTAATTGACATCCCAAGGTAAGCCCGCCCTGGGTACCACCACTGCCACTGGCACACACGATACGCTCTGGCCGAAACCCCGCAGCATCGCAATCCTCGAGCAACTCCTCCGTGGCCAGCAGATAACCCCAGATTCCCAGTCCATCACTGCCACCGGTAGGGATGCACAGTGCGCGATCGCCCTGCTGCTGGTAATGCTCTGACCAATATTCAAACAACTGTGAAAGATTATTCAGATACTCCCGCAGTGGGTAGCGCGACACCCTGGCTCCGGCCAGATAGTCCACCAGGAGATTCCCATCGGGCACCGCATCCGCCTCGGGCTTGCCAGCGGTTTCCTTGCGCAAGATCAAGTGCGCCTGTAGTCCGGCCTTGGCCGCCGCCAGTGCCGTCGCACGGCAATGGTTCGACTGCTCGCCGCCACAGGTAATCAATGTGTTGCAGCCGCGGGCACGGGCCTCTGCGAGGATAAACTCAAGCTTCCGCAGCTTGTTGCCAGACATGGCACTCTCGGTGAGATCATCCCGCTTGATCCAGATCTTGGGGCCACCGTAAGGCACAGAATAGTGCGCAGTGATGTTATCCAATGGCTGTAGCGGTGTGGGAAGTTGCGCTAACCGCACACGCGCTGGATATTGAATCTTCACTCTGCCTCCCGATTGCCCCGCCATGGGGTCAGCTATTCTCTCAACAAAAAACCCGGCAATTGCCGGGTTTCGCGTCTGGTCGCACCTGCCTGTTCAGGCAAGCCGCCAGCTGCACAACCAGTAAACCACGCACCGCGGGTTCGCACTGATGCAGAATCAAATGTTCTTGATGGTGCCTTTGGGCAAGACAGCGTGTACAGCAACCTTCTGGAACTTAAGCTTCATGTTGTCAGCCACTTCCAGGATCAGGTAGTCGTCGTCTACTTTTTCTACACGGCCCAGCATACCGCTGGTCATTACCACTTCATCACCCTTTTTCAGGCCGCCCACCAGTTCCTGGTGCTCTTTCTGACGCTTGCGCTGCGGACGAATAATAAACAGCCACATGAATACAAACAGGCCACCAAACATCAACAGGGTAATCAGCGGGTTGCCCTGAGGAGCCGGGGCAGCCTCTTGCGCCATTGCAGCAGGAATAAAGAAATCCATGATCTAAACCTCGATAGAGTCAACAAAAAATTCTGTGGCCAACTCTAACGGCTTTGTCAGGATGAGGCAATCCAGAGCACCGGTGTTAACCGGAACTCTGGATTACGTGATGCGAGGGGTGTTGTGAAGACTTCTTAGTAACGCTGGCGAACCTGCCGCCGGTAGCCCGTTGGGGACATGCCGGTCCAGCGCTTGAACGCACTGGTGAAGCTGGTTCTGTCAGAGAAGTCGAGAATGCGGGAAATGCCATCTACGCTCAACGCAGTATCTTTCAAAAAGTGTACCGCGTGACGGAAACGCACGTGATCGCGTAATGAGGCAAAGCTCAGGTTATGTTCCTGCAACCGGCGCTGCAGGGTACGAGTCGACATACTGAGATCAGATGCCACCGGGCGAATTGCCAGAGATGCCTTTCCAATCCGTTGTTCCAGCACATCAATGACGCGAGCGGCGATACCGAAGCTGGTTGCTTCCGGTGGCGCCAGCAGCTGGTCGAGAATGTTCGGATCTCCGGACAGTCTTGCCTGCTGCAGGGGTTTGTCTTCTGAGAGCGAAGCCGGGTCTGGCTGAATATGGTTCATTGAGCTGCTCCTTGATGGGTTCCTTGAGCCGCGGTTATTGTTCTACGCCCGCTTCCTGCGAGTCCCTATTTACCACTGCCAGCAATACCATGCGTGCACGTTACTACTGACTACTACCTGAGTGCGGGGGCGCACCTGAAAACAGGCATCGAAGCCTACCCAGATTGAGTGTTTTATGTACTACTTCCTCGCACCACACCCAATCGCTCTGGGCCAAACGGTTGAGCGGCGCTCCTTTACACAAGCCAGTATAGACCATATCGGGATAATGCAAGGGACGACAACAAAATTTTTTTAAGCCTCGTACAAAAAGAGATCGCCGCCAGCTCGGCATTTATGCCCATCCTGCCAATACTGTCACGGGGCGCGACTTTTCTCTTAAGACCTTCCACCTCCGTGTGGTCAAAAACACGCCACTGGTCATGGCACTGCGGGCGAACCCGGGCCGAACCGACACAGTCCAGAAAAACGAACGGCTTTACACCAGGTGTTCATCCAACCAGTTCAGCAGGTCTTCGTGGTGGGTCTTGGTTTTGAATTTGTCCATAACATGCTGCAGGCGCCCCTCTTTATCGACAATAAAGGTGGTACGGATCAGCCCCATGTATTCTTTGCCCATGAATTTTTTAAGGCCCCAACAACCGTATTTATCGGCTACCTTGTGATCCTCATCGGCCAAAAGGTCAAAGTTGAGCGCATGCTTCTCCATGAACTTTTGCAGTTTGGCTTCCGGGTCCGGGCTCAAACCAAATACGACGGTATCGCGCTTGGCGAGTTCATCGGCAATATCTCGAATGCCACACGCCTGTGTAGTACAACCGGGCGTCAGCGCTTTGGGATAAAAGTACAGCACAACATTTTTCTCGCCCCGGAAATCCTTCAGGGCCACCTTCTCACCGTTCTGGTTATTGAGCGTAAATACCGGTGCCAGGTTGCCGATTTTAGGATGCGCCATGGTCTCTCCCCTGCTAAGAATTCAGCGTTCTGATTAAAGCGTGTTAATGAAAAGGCTCGCTTCAACCAAAGCCGAAGCGAGCCCCGCACATTATATCCAATTGATGTGCAACCGCAGCAGCGCATTGCGACGGATATTTTCAACCGGCGGATCAGAAATCCCGGTCAAAAATCCTGAAGTGTAAAACTCTGCTCCTTGCGCGCGCGCAGACCACAATGGCCAAGCTTTTCCACCAGCGCCGCCTTTTCCGCATCGGTGAGAAATTCACCGACTTCCAGGCAACCTTCAGGCCCCGCGAACGTCACGCTCGACGGCTCTGTCGGGGTCGGGCCCATACGCACCAATACCGAAAGGCTATCTCGGTCAAATTCTGTATGGTAAACCGGTCGTTTGAGGCTGCCTCGGCTCGTGTCCAGCACTACGCGCTCGTCGCTGATCTGGATCACTTCGCGGCGAGTGCCTTCCATGTACACGTACCCGAACAACACGCCGAGCAGCAGCACCTCAAGCCCGGCAAAGGGGATGACCATCCACGCACCGGCCAGTGCAAACGCCACGCTGATGCCGAGCGATACCGCGACAAGGGAAATGAACACCCACAGATTCCCGGCCATCGACAGGGATTGATTGGGTGCGAGGAGGATACAGGCCCGGCGCCCGCGCGCGCCGCCAACTTCTTTGACCATGAGTACTTCATCCATCACTGTGATGTTTTTAGTGTAGGACAGCACTTCACGGAACCAAGCGTCACGGTTTTATGCGGTTTGTGGCCCCCAGACCCTGTCCCGCCTCCGGCGGTGTTCAGCTACAATCAGAGGCGAATTGCGTACTCACCGGTCACAACAGCCCCGCCGTTGCACCGCTCCTGGGACTGGATTTTCCCGCGCACAGGGGGCAAGATGCCGGCGTTCATTGACGTACGCGACCACAAGCCGCGTTTACGACCTGCATAAATAGCCGCGTGTAAGTACCCAGGCCACCCAACGGGCGCCCTGGGGAAGGCCACACCAGCAAACGCGAACAACAAGAGCACCATCATGCACGTTGAATCCATTGATACCCTCCTCAAGTCCAGCCAGCGCGAGGGCGAGACCGCCCGCGTCCAGGGCTGGATTCGTACCCGTCGCGATTCCAAGGCGGGCCTGTCGTTCCTCGCCGTTCACGACGGCAGCTGCTTTGACCCGATTCAGGTGGTGGTGGAGTCGTCCATCAATAACTACCAGTCGGAAATATTGCGCCTGACTACCGGCTGCGCGGTGGATATCGAGGGCACCATCAAGCCTTCCGAGGGCAAGGGGCAGGCCATTGAACTGCTCGCCAGCAGTGTCACTGTAGTGGGATGGGTCGAGGACCCCGACACTTACCCCATGTCCCCCAAGCGCCACACCATGGAGCATCTGCGCGAGCATGCCCATCTGCGCCCGCGCACCAATGTCAGTGGTGCCGTGGCACGTGTGCGCAACTGCATCGCCCAGGCCGTCCACCGCTTCTTCCACGAGCGCGGCTTCAACTACGTGCATACCCCAATCATCACTGCTTCCGACTGTGAGGGCGCCGGTGAAATGTTCCGCGTCAGCACCCTGGATCAGGCCAACCTGCCCCTGACGGACAAGGGTGAAGTGGACTACAGCGAAGACTTCTTCGGCGAAGAGACCTTCCTGACCGTGTCCGGCCAGCTCAACGTGGAAAGCTATTGCCTGGCACTGTCCAAGGTGTACACCTTTGGTCCCACCTTCCGTGCAGAAAACTCCAATACCACGCGCCACCTGGCAGAGTTCTGGATGGTGGAGCCGGAGATCGCCTTCGCCGACCTGGCGGATTGCGCCAACCTGGCGGAAGAAATGCTGAAGTATGTATTCCGCGCGGTGCTTGAGGAGCGCCCGGATGACATGGCGTTCTTCGCTCAGCGCATCGACAAAGAAGCCATCAGCCGCCTGGAAAACATCATCGACAACGACTTCGCGCGCATCAATTACTGCGAAGCCATCGAGATTCTGGAGAACTGCAAAGAGAAATTCGAATTCCCGGTATCCTGGGGCATCGACCTGGCCTCGGAGCACGAGCGCTACCTGGCGGAGAAGCACTTCAAGAAGCCCGTGATCGTGCTCAACTACCCGAAGGACATCAAGGCGTTCTACATGCGCATGAACGACGACGGCAAGACCGTGGCAGCAATGGATGTACTGGCACCGGGCATTGGCGAAATCATTGGTGGATCCCAGCGTGAAGAGCGCCTCGACAAGCTGGATGCGCGCATGGACGAAATGGATATCCCCAAAGAGCACCTTGACTGGTACCGCGACCTGCGTCGCTACGGCACCGTGCCTCACGGTGGATTCGGTCTCGGGTTCGACCGCATCGTGTCTTACGTCACCGGCATGGGCAACATCCGCGATGTGATCCCCTTCCCGCGCACACCGCGCAATGTGAGGTTCTGAGGTTCGGTTGTTGGTGGATGCGCTGCGCTTATCCACCCTACGCGCAACGGGCAACCACATACCCGTAGGGTAGATAAGCCGAAGGCGCATCCACCAGATACAACCGACCCAAAATGCAAAAAACCCGCACCTGAAACCAGATGCGGGTTTTTTTGGCTTTTAACTTATTAAAAAGTAAAAAGCTTATGGCAGCAGGTGCGCAACCGCGTCGCGCTCTTCGGCCAGCTCAGTCTCGGTCGCCGTCATCTTCTCGCGAGAGAAATCATTGATGTCGACGCCCTGAACGATTTGCCAGTCGCCGTTCTTGCACACAACCGGGAAGGAGTAGATCAGACCTTTCTGGATGCCGTAAGAGCCGTCGCTGTAGACGCCCATGCTGGTCCAGTCGCCTTCGGCGGAACCCAGCGCCCAGTCACGCATGTGATCGATGGCCGCATTGGCAGCAGACGCCGCAGAAGAAGCACCACGAGCCTTGATGATGGCCGCGCCGCGCTGCTGAACGGTCGGGATGAAGTCGCTCTCGTACCACTCCTGCTCGACTTTGCCCATGGCATCTTCACCATTGACCTTGGCCTGGTGCAGGTCCGGGTACTGGGTCGCCGAGTGGTTGCCCCAGATGGTCATGTGGGTGATGTCATTTACGGTAGAACCAGTCTTGTTCGCCAGCTGGGTCAGCGCGCGATTGTGGTCCAGGCGGGTCATGGCGGTGAAGTTACGCGGATCCAGGTCCGGCGCATTGCGCTGGGCGATCAGCGCGTTGGTGTTGGCGGGGTTGCCGACAACCAGCACCTTGACGTTGCGCGCAGCAACATCGTTCAGGGCTTTACCCTGAGCGGAGAAAATAGCCGCATTGGCTTCCAGCAGGTCTTTACGCTCCATGCCCGGGCCACGCGGACGCGCGCCAACCAGCAGGGCGTATTCGGCGTCTTTGAAGGCAACGGTCGCGTCGTCGCTCTGCACGATTCCTGCCAGCAGCGGGAAGGCACAGTCTTCGAGCTCCATGGCAACGCCCTTCAGCGCTTCCAGTGCGGGAGTGATTTCCAGCAGCTGAAGAATAACTGGTTGATCCTTGCCCAGCATTTCGCCGGAAGCGATGCGGAACAGCAGCGAGTAGCTGATCTGACCGGCAGCGCCGGTAACTGCAACACGAACAGGTGCTTTCACGATGTATCTCCGTTGTTTTCAGGCGCCCGCATTATAGGGCCTGACAAATTAATTTCATTATCCTTTGGTCGCAAGTTGTCAGGCCAAATCTTTCTGCGGACCCGGATAACGCTGTTTCAGCGCTGAATAGAGCTGACTGCTGAAATTTTCTTCTGCACTGTCTAAAGATTCGGCAATCTCCGCCAGGTGCTCATTGTCTTCCCTGCCCGCCCACAGCTTCTCGTAAGTTCCCTCTTTGTAACCGTGATCCTGGCGGAACCGGTTAAGTACATTCTTGCCCACATAGCGGCGATACAAATCCTCAAACGGCATTGCGCAATCGGCCAGCAGTTGTGCAAAGCCCACCAGATCAAATTGCTTACTGGAGAGGGTATTCAGCGTGAAGGCTTCCAGATTCTCGCGGAAGTCACCGGCAACCGGTTGCTCGGCAGAGAGTTGCTGCTGCATCTTCTCGGCAACGGCCTCCGGGCTGCCCTGTTGAAGCTCGAGACTCAGCCCAAAGTGCCAGATGTCCACCAGCTCCAGTTTGACCTGCTCCATCTCAGGCTGTTGCTTTTTCCACCACTTCCAGCCGTAGTGATCCAGTAGCTCTGCACTTTCGACCCAGATCGCCCGATACCACGCAAAATTCTGCTCCCGCCAGCGATCATTCACCAGCGTATTGATCTCGTCCTGCAGCGCCAGCATGGTCTGCAATTGCTGTTGCAACATAAATACTTCCTGATTAAGCCGCGCCTTTTCAGGCGGCGCGGGGAAAGAGTCGGAAAAAGTTCTCGGTAGTGGCCGCAGCAAGCTCCTCATAGGAAATGCCACGCTGCTCGGCAATAAACTCGGCCACCTCGCGCACGTAGGCGGGAATGTTTGGCTTGCCCCGATACGGCACCGGCGCCAGGTAGGGCGAGTCGGTTTCCACGAGTAACCGATCCAGAGGCACCTGCCTGGCTACCTCGCGCAGCTCTTCTGCATTCTTGAAGGTAACGATGCCCGACAGGGAAATGTAGTAATTCAGATCCAGGGCGGCCTTCGCCATATCCCAGCTTTCGGTAAAACAGTGCAGTACACCCGCATGCTCCCGGCTACCGTGTTCGCGAATCAGGTCAATGGTATCTTGGCGCGCATCCCGGGTATGCACAATCACCGGCAACGACACCTCCGCAGCGGCCTGCAGGTGCGCGATGAAGCTCTGCTGCTGCACCTCTTTGGTCTCGGTACTGTAATAGTAATCCAGCCCGGTCTCCCCCAGTGCCACCACATGCGGGCGAGAGGCAAGCGACTTCAACTTTTCGACATCCGCCAGCCCGGAGTCCACATCCAGTGGGTGCACGCCCACAGAGCAGACCACATCGTCATACCGCGCCGCGATATCGACCACATCGTCCACATTGTCGAGGCTGATACCGACACAGAGGAACTTGCCCACGCCACGACTGCGCGCGAGCGCCAGCACGTCGTCCAGGTCGCCGTCAAATTTATCCAGTTTGAGCCTGTCGAGGTGACAGTGAGAATCTACCAGCATGATACTTTTTCAGTTGGTGTTCGGTTCAGTTGGTATTCGGCCTGTTGGTCCGGGCCACGAGGGCGCGAATAAAACGGCCAGAAAATGAACGAGGGGAATTATACAGACACACCGCCCGGCGTGCGCGGTTCGACACCAGGCTTTATGGGGCGCCACCGCCCCAAAGGGCGCGGATTACAGGGTGTGCGTCGGTCGACTGGATTCCAGGGAGCCGGCAAGCAGTGTTTCTATTTTGCTTTGCGCGGTGTTTTCCTTGTCACTGAATTGGATGCCGATACCCGGTGTTCGGTTGCCCTGGGCGCCACCCGGGGTAATCCATACTACTTTTCCGGCCACCGGTAGTTTTTCTGGTTCATCCATCAGGCTCAACAGCAGGAAAACCTCATCGCCGAGGCTATAACTTTTGTCGGTATTAATGAACAGGCCACCATTTTTGACGAATGGCATATAGGCCGCATACAACACGGATTTGTCCTGAATCTTCAGTGACAGGATACCGTTGCGGGCACCGCCCCCCATACCTTTCATAACTAACCCCGTTTAGAAAACATCCGTTCTTTATTCTGGTTCAGCACTGTCGTTTTCATGCAAAGCCAGCATCCCGAAAAGAGCGCAACCTCACCGCTCACCCCGTCGGCTAACTTACCCGCCAATGCACAGCCTGTCTAGCGAGATGCTAGCACAGCACCCTGTAAGCGATACTAGCGAAAAAGCCCAGCCCAACGGATCAACAACTCTTCCATCAGCAGGCGCTTGTTCGGGTTTCCACTACCCGAGAGCAATCCTCGGGCCTTCAGAAGATGGTCGTAGAAGGCAAACAGGGGACGCTGACTCTCCGGCCCGGCGCCCGGCAATCGCTGCAGCAAGGCCATCACCGGCGCATCCGCCGCCTGATCGGTGCTACGTACTCTCAACATCTGACCGATCCAGCTCTGCCAGAATTGCAGGAGCAGATTGAGGTCGGCCCCCTCCCCCGGTGACTCCCAGCGTGCAGCGAGGGTGACCGGGTTTTCATCGCCGCGTGTGAGCGCTGTTATATCGGCGAGAAACTGATCACGCACTTCCTTGGCCTCCGGCTCCATCAGCCTCGCGGCCAACAAAGGCGCCCCTCCGGCAAGTGTCAGCGCGCTACTGGCAAGCTCCCCCTCTACTCCGCTATCACTCAACCAGCGCAACGCAGACTGTTGCGGGGGCACCGGGAACGCGATGGTCTGGCAGCGGCTGCGAATCGTGGGCAGCAGACCGGAGGGGTTATCGGTGACGAGCAGGAAAATCACTGAAGCGGAGGGCTCTTCCAGGTTTTTTAGCAGCGCGTTCGCCGCATTGATATTCATCGACTCGGCGGGCGCCAGCCACACCACGCGCGCCCCTTCCCGTGCACTCGTGCGGCCGACGAACTCCCCCAGCTCGCGGATCTGCTCAACCTTGAGCGGCCCCTGCGCTTTCTCCGGCACCACTCGAATGAAGTCAGGATGAGAACCGGCGATACGCAGCTGGCAGCCACGGCACTCGCCACAGGCCAGCCCGTGCCGTGGTTGATCGCACAACAGCAAGGCGGCAAAGGCATCGGCAAACCGCCGTTTGCCCAGTCCAGGCTGGCCGCTCACTAGCAATGCATGCGGGCAACGTCCTGCCGTCCACTGGGCGCCAAGGCGCTGCCATTGCGCCGCCTGCCACGGCAGCGGCGACGGTATCGCAACTGGCGTCACGGGCTGGACTTCCGGTTTAGCGGATGCTTTGCTCATTGGTTGCTCGCAATGGTTTCCAGCTCACGCGCCAGCTGAGCCTGCACACCTGCCAGAGGCTGTGCAGCATCTATCACCGCGTAGCGCTCGGGAGCGACATCCGCGCGCGCCCGGTAAGCCGCGCGCACCTTGCGAAAAAATGCCGCCTGCTCACTTTCAAAACGGTCCGCGGCGCCCGTGGAGGCCGCGCGCTGCAGGCCGATCTCAGGGTCGAGATCGAGCAGGAGAACCCGGTCCGGACGCAGTGCGCCCTGCACGGTTTGCTCCAGCTGTGCAATCAGCGCACGATCGAGCCCGCGGCCTCCCCCCTGATATGCGTAAGTGGCATCGGTAAAACGGTCACACACCACCCACTTGCCGGCGGCGAGTGCAGGCTTGATGACGGTGTTTAAATGTTGCGCACGCGCAGCAAACACCATCAAGAGTTCTGCGGTGGGATCGACGGCCTCCTCTCGCTTTTCCAGCAATAGCGTTCGCAACTGCTCCGCGAGGGGTGTCCCCCCGGGCTCCCGCGTCTGCACGTAATCGATGCCGCGATGTTCCAGCCAACCGGTGATAAATTGGAGGTTGGTCGACTTGCCGACCCCCTCTCCCCCCTCAAGGGTAATAAACTTGCCTGAAGATTGTTGTGACATGAATTCTCTGCTGACTCGGAGCTGCGCCCAGTACCTTGATTGCCAATATTGCCAAAGGCGTTAATCGTTTTTTGTATTGTTTGCCGGACTGGAGCGGTAATCGGAACGACGCTTCAATTGGTACTCCCGCACTGCGCGGTTGTGTTCATTCAGCGTCGAGGAAAAGTGATGGGAACCATCGCCCTTCGCTACAAAGTAAAGGCTGTTTCCATCTTTCGGGTGCAGCGCGGCATGGATGGCTTCACGGCCCGGCAACGCAATCGGCGTGGGCGGCATGCCACCAATCACATAGGTATTGTACGGGGTCGCATTGCGCAGGTCTGCTCGGCGCAGATTGCCATCGTATTGATCGCCAAGCCCGTAAATTACCGTGGGATCCGTCTGCAAACGCATACCGCGCTGCAGTCTCCGTACAAACACACCGGCAATCTCATCGCGCTCCCAGGGTACCCCGGTTTCCTTCTCGACAATCGACGCCATGATCAGCGCCTCATAGGCGTCTTTATAGGGCAGGTTTTCCCCTCGCTGCTGCCACTCCTCGGCCAGTACAGTGTCCATGCGCTCAAACGCCTGCCGCAAAAGATCCAGATCGGAGGCACCGGAGCGATAGACATAGGTATCGGGAAAAATTCGGCCCTCAGGGTTACCCTCGATACCCAGTGCCTGCGCCGCAGCGGCAATCGATTCTCCCGCTGCCGTCTGCCGAATTTTATTGGAATGGCGTATTTGTGACAGCGCCTGCTGAAAGGTCCAGCCTTCGACCAGGGTCACCCGGTAGCGTGTAACATCCCCACGATTGAGCCTGCCCACCAGGTCCATCGCGTTGCTGCCGGCAGGGATCAAATATTCACCGGGATGAATACTGCTCTGGCTTTTGATCCGTGCGTACAAGCGCACCCAGCGGGGCGAGCGCAGTACCCCCTCGGATTCAAGGCGCAAGAGTATCCGTGAGAGATTGCTGCCACTTTCGACATCCATGCGCAATCCGTCCACTGGCAGTGTGAGCGGCTTTACCAACGCATTCTGCGCAGACCAGAAAGCTACCCCACCGGAGACCACAGCCACCACGAACAGCAGCAGCAATCCACGCAACCACATGCCGAAGCGGCTGCCGCGACTTGCCGGTGTGCGCTTCAGTGTTTTTTTATTGCCGGCTTTGCCGTTATTTTTTGCCACGTTAACTACAACCCGTAAATACTGCCGCGGCAGTATACTTTAAACATGAACGCCGAGATTTACCCCCGCGAAATACCGTCACCTGAGCGCGCTGGCAACCAACGCCTGAAGCGCTGCTGTGGATTCCCCGCGCGTTAAATTGCGCACGTCTACTGCGGTTTCTGGCCCATCACTTCCTGCTCCGCCGAGAAGCATCTGTGCTACCGGCACAACGCCGCGCACTGCATTGCAAACCGCTATCTCATCAGCGTCCTCGAGATCCGCAAGCGAGAGCTCATCTTCCCTGATTTCGGCGTGACTCGCCAGCCACCCCAGCATCACCCCCCGCACGCCACAAGTACGCAGGCTGGGGGTACGCCAGTGGCCGTTCTGGCAGACCAACAGGTTACTGTGCAATCCTTCCACCACGTGTCCGCACGCATCCAGCATCAGGCCTTCGCAAAACAGATCCGGGCGCAGCCACGCCGTATATTGTCCCAGCTCGGCTTCTCCGCGTCGGTAGGTATCCCGACGCAACAGCTTACAGCCCTGCGGGTGATCATCTTGCAAAACATCGTTGGCGTCTGACGAATAGCGCACCCTCTCGGGAGAAAATGGCGAGTGCGAGGCCTCCGGTGTGATCCTGGTCCTGCAGCGAACCAGTGCCACCCCATTCTCCCACGGAGAATTTGCATCCAGCGGCACCGCAGAAAAGTCCCACGTCCGCTCGCCATACAGGGCGCCATAGCGGAGCCGAACTCTGGCGCCAGATGGCCAGTGCGCAGTTTCCCGGGCAATCGCCACGGCTGCAGTTTCGATACACGCGATTATTGCTGAGGCGGGGTGGGCGGCACGAGCGAGACGAGCAAGGTGCTGTGCCAGCAGCGGAATCCTGCCACCAACCGCACGCATAGTCTCCAGTACGCCATAGGAAAAGGCCTCGTCCGCGGGCAAGGAGGCACAGAGGCCGGAAGAGGAATAAAAAAAGGGGTCAGGAGAATTCACAGGGAGCGATCAGCACCGGTCGCGAAGAATGCACATACTTCACGACCAGTGCTTTCCACGGCATTAAACCCGCTGAAATATCAGCGAGCCGTTGGTGCCGCCAAAGCCAAACGAATTGGACAATACCGCGTCGATGTTCATTTCCTGCGCCTTGTGTGGCACCAGGTTAACACCGGTACAGTTTTCATCCACATTGTCGAGGTTGACCGTGGGCGGAGCCACCTGGTCGCGGATCGCCATAACGGAGAAAATGGCTTCAATGGCGCCGGCAGCACCCAGCAGGTGCCCGGTCATGGACTTGGTAGAGCTGACGGCAATCTGATCCAGGCTGCCGCCAAAGATCGTACGTACCGCGGCAATTTCTGCTTTATCACCCAGAGGTGTGGAGGTGCCGTGCGCGTTAATGTACTGAACCGCAGACGCTTCAAGACCCGCATCCTTCAGCGCATTTTGCATGGACAGCGCCGCGCCGGCGCCGTCTTCGGGCGGAGAAGTCATATGGTGCGCGTCACCGCTCATGCCAAAACCGCTGAGTTCGGCGTATATTTTTGCACCGCGAGCCTTGGCGTGTTCGTACTCTTCCAGCACCAGCACACCGGCACCTTCACCCAGCACAAAACCGTCACGGTCTTTGTCCCACGGGCGACTGGCTGCCTGCGGATCATCATTGCGTGTCGACAGCGCACGTGCCGCACAGAAACCACCAAGACCAACCGGCGTGGTCACCATTTCCGCACCACCGCACACCATTACGTCGGCATCGCCATATTGAATAGTGCGCATACCGAGGCCAATGGCATGGGTGCCGGTGGTACACGCCGTGGTCGTGGAAAGGTTCGGGCCTTTCATGCCGTACTTAATCGACAGGTTGCCGGAGACCATATTGATGATGGCACCGGGAACAAAGAAAGGTGAAACCCGGCGCGGGCCCTTTTCTGCGATCAGCATGGCATTGTTTTCGATGGCAGCGATGCCACCCATACCAGAGCCGATGCAGGCGCCAACACGCGGTGCGTTTTCTTCGGTGACCTCGAGGCCACTGTCTTCCACTGCCTGGATACCAGCGCTCAGGCCATACTGCAGGAAGACATCCATCTTGCGCGCTTCTTTTTGCGCAATGTGGGGCTCGGGGTCAAAATTTTTCACGGTCGCGGCGAAGCGGGTGCTAAAAGCCGAGACATCGAATGACTCGATTGGAACGACACCACTTTTCCCCGCCAACAGTGCAGGCCAGGTATCTTCCAGGGTATTTCCCAGCGGGCTCACTGTGCCCATTCCGGTAATAACGACTCTTCTACGCGTCACTTGCGCCTCCCCCGAAATCAATCTCACACGCCGGTAACCAGATAACGTCAACCGGTCGCTTTTCACAAGGTTCAAATAGACGGAGAGCCGCGCTATGCAACATAGAACGGCTCTCGCAGTACAACAGTAAGGGGCAACACTTACCCTTTACTTAAACTATCCAGCAGGAATCAACCGAGGTTCTGGTTGATGTAATCGATGGCCAGCTGAACAGTGGTAATTTTTTCTGCTTCTTCGTCAGGAATCTCAGTTTCGAATTCCTCTTCCAAAGCCATTACCAGCTCAACTGTGTCGAGGGAGTCAGCGCCCAGATCTTCAACAAAGGATGCTTCAGGTTTTACATCTTCTTCCTTCACGCCCAGTTGTTCAGCAACGATCTTTTTTACGCGCTCTTCAATGCTGCTCATGATTCAATTTAACTCCTAGTGGATAAAAATCTGTTTTGGTCACTGTTTAAATTTTGCCCACGATATGTGGTGTTTCAGTAACCGGCTAACACAGCTTGTGGTTAATGCGAGGCGGCATTGTACCCTGATTTTTTCGGGATGTAATGCACCGCCTCTCAGCAACCGATGAATGATAAAAATTAACTTACCAATCAATCACTTACGGTGATTCTCTCGAAAGAAAATCAGCCCATATACATGCCGCCGTTCACATGAATGGTCTCTCCGGTCACATAACCGCCAGCATCACTGGCCAAAAATGCGACGACGGACGCAATCTCTTCGGGCGCACCCAGGCGACCCAGGGGAATTTTACTCATCAACGCCTCGCGCTGCGCCTCTGGCAACACCTTGGTCATGTCGGTATCGATAAAGCCGGGAGCGACGGTATTCACGGTGATACCACGGGAACCGACCTCGGCAGCCAGTGCACGCGCAAAGCCGCCAACACCAGCCTTGGTGGCCGCATAGTTGCTCTGACCCGCGTTACCCATGCTACCCACAACGGAGCTGATATTGATAATGCGACCCCAACGGGCTTTGGTCATATCGCGCAGACAGCTTTTGCTCACACGGTAGACCGCCGTCAGGTTGGTATTCAGCACATCTTCCCATTCGTCATCTTTCATACGCATCAGAAGATTGTCTTTGGTGATGCCGGCGTTGTTCACCAAAATGGTGGGCGCGCCAAACTCCGCCTTGACCGCCTCAAGCACCGCAGCGATGCTCTCCAGGCTGGTAACATTCAGCTCTTTACCCGCCCCCTGGATGCCTTTTTCAGCAAAACGCGCTGAAATTTTTTCTGCGCCTGCAGCGCTAGTCGCGGTGCCAATAACAATGGCGCCCTGGGCGCCCAGTAAATCTGCAATAGCCGCGCCAATGCCGCGGCTCGCGCCGGTAACCAGCGCCACCTTCCCTTCCAGTGAAGTTGAAACAGTCATAATTTCTCCCGATACCTCGCCTGCGCACAACACCAGGGTCGAGGCTTCGTATTTATTGTGCGGTGGATTTAACGGCGTCCGACAATTGTGCCGGCGTTTCAATATTGTGCGCTGTCAGGCCACGATCAATGCGCTTGGCAAGCCCCGCGAGCACTTTCCCCGGGCCACACTCGACCAGCTGCTGGGTACCCGCTGCGGCCATCGCCTGAACACACTCCGTCCAGCGCACCGGACTGTAGATCTGCTCAACCATGAGCGCCTTGATGGCAGCCGGGTCGGTCTCCGCCTGGGCATGCACATTATGGATAACCGGCACCTGGGGCGCAGAAAACTCCGTCGCCTCAATTTGTGGCGCCAGCTTTTCCGCCGCAGGGCGCATCAGCTCGGTATGGAAGGGTGCACTCACCGGCAATGGCAGCGCGCGTTTTGCACCCGCTGCTTTACAGGCCTCGATCGCCCGCGCCACCGCTGGTGCACTGCCGGCAATCACCACCTGACCCGGCGAATTGTAATTGACCGCATTCACCACAGCGCCTTCCGCCGCAGCAGCACAGGCGGCTTCTACAGCGTCATCGTCGAGTCCGATGACAGCGGCCATCGCACCCTCGCCCGCGGGAACCGCTTCCTGCATGAGTCGACCGCGCTCACGCACCAGGCGCACCGCATCTTCGAACCGCAGCACACCCGCACATACCAGTGCCGACCATTCACCAAGGCTGTGACCGGCCATGCGCGCAGGAGCAACCCCGCCCTGCGCCTGCCAGGCGCGGTAAAGGGCAACGCTGGCGGTCAGCAACAGCGGCTGGGTTCTCTCGGTAAGGTTGATATCCTCTTGAGCGCCATTTTGGCAAAGCTCCCAAAGGTCGTAGCCAAGCACGGCAGAGGCCTGCGAAAACGTTGCGCTGATTTCCGGGAATGCCTGAGCGGCTTCAGCCAGCATACCAATCTGCTGGGAGCCCTGGCCGGGAAACACAAACGCCAAAACTGGGTTGGTCATGGAACATCCTTTAACCAAGTGGGTGAAGCCTTAGGAAATAAGGGCCTGGCTGAACGTCGTAGACCGCTGCCGGATCAGGGGCCGGCTAATCGCACCCTGTCGGCGGTTGCGCCTGCAAAGCCATAGCCCTGCCCAATTGAAGGGACAGGTCGGCTTCGGCACATTCTTTTGCGGTCAGCATCGCGCGGTAAAACGCTTCGCTACTGGCACCGCCATGGCTCTTGATGACGTTGCCTTTCAGCCCCAAAAAGCTGGCGCCATTATAGCGACCGGGTTCTAGCTGTGCGCGCCATTTTCGCAACAGATTTATGGCTAATTGGCCAAAAAAGCGCTTTATCGGCGCCTTCTTATCAATCGTAAACGTCTTTTGACCTATGAGTCGAATCACACCTTCTGCAGATTTCATGGCCACATTGCCCATCAGGCCATTGCACACCACCACATCCACGATGCCGGTGAAAATGTCGTGCCCTTCTACAAATCCCACATAGTGCACCAGCGGATCCGCCTGCAGCATCTTGCCAGCACGGCGAATTTCCTCGGTCCCCTTGTGCTCTTCAGCGCCGATATTGAGCAGCGCGACGGCAAGATCGGATTTACCCGAAAACACACGCTGCGCCTCCTGCCCCAGACGGGCAAACAGGACCAGGTCTTCGGCGCTGCAGTCGATGTTCGCCCCCAGATCCAACAGAAAACAGGAACCGTCCGCCGTGGGCAAGGATTTGCCGAGCGCCGGGCGCCGAACCCCCTCAACGGTTCCCAGGATGCTGCGACTGAGCGCCAGCAAAGCGCCGGTATTACCGGAGGTAACCATTGCGTCACACTCGCCATCCTTGACCGCTTTCAGAGCAAGCGCCATGGAGGACTCCCGCTTGCGTCGCAACGCCTGCACGGGATTACAGCCCTGGGTAATCACCTGGGCACAGTCCACCAGTTCGATACGCTCACGCACCGAGGGAGGCTGTTTGATCAGAAGGGATTGCAGTTGAGAGCGAGGGCCGAACAGTTTGAGTTCTGCCTGGGGATAGCGGAAAAGAAATCTTGCACAGGCCGGAACGACAGAGCGGGGACCTAAGTCCCCGCCCATCGCATCCACGGCCAATCGTAATTGGCTGGACAAAACTTACTCTTCTTCGGAAGAGGTACCAACGTCAATCACTTTGCGACCGCGGTAGAAACCGTCTTTGGTCACGTGGTGACGGTGGTGCTTCTCACCGGTAGTCGGGTCAACGGACAGAGTCGGTCCGCTCAGAGCGTCGTGAGAACGACGCATACCGCGACGGGAACGGGTTTTTTTGTTCTGCTGAACAGCCATTTGGTGCTCCTAAACATAACTAACAGTTAACACCGGAACCGGGGCGCCTACCGGCGAGCCCAAACCCTTCAAACAATTCTCAAGACTTGTTTGACGAACCCTTCAACTGTTCCAGTACTTTAAAGGGGTTTTCCTGTTGCTCTACCGCTTCCGGCTCCTTTCCCCCACTCTGGAATGTCTCTCTGGAGACACACTCCTCATCGTGGAAAGCCACCATTGGCAGATTGAGCAAAATCTCATCTTCCAATACCTGATACAGATCCAGCTCATCGCCGTCCTGTATCACCGGGTCGAGAGATTTCGGCAATGACTTGCCCTGCTCTTCCGACCACACAAAGCCCCAAGCAATGTCAGCTTCAATCTGCTCGCTGACCGGCTGCAGGCAGCGCTGACACAACAGCTCCACCTCCAACTGGAAATGCCCGGTCGCCACCTGGTGTCGCTGCAGATCTCTGGCAAAGGCCAGAGTCACTGCCACATCACCATGTACCGACTCGGTAGACGCTACCAGCCGCAAAAGCTCGCTTTGCGGCACGGTACCGTCCAGTTGCTGCTCGCGCTGCACCAATTTTCGTGCATCAATGCGTCGCGGAAGCGCGGATTTCTGGGGGGGTATCGACATAAGCGCGCAATTCTATGGACTCACCTGAGCCTTGTCAAAACAATTCAACCGCCGCATGATCAGCGACCCCAGCCCCACCGGGGCAACCCTTCAAACCAGGAAGCCAGGACCCATGCGTCAACTGATTCTAGCCTCCAGCTCACCCTACCGCCGCAGCATTCTCGAGAAACTGCAACTGCCGTTCGAATCCGCAAGCCCCCATATAAATGAAGAAGCATTGCCCGGTGAATCAGCGCCCGACCTGGCCAGCCGGCTCGCCACGGAAAAAGCGCGGGCCCTGTGTGCGCAGTACCCGGACGCCATCATTATCGGCTCAGATCAGGTAGCCGAATGCAGGGGGAAGCAATTAGGCAAGCCGGGATCACAGGAAAACGCGATTGAGCAGCTCCTGTTTTGTGCCGGGCAAACAGTCACATTCCACACAGGACTGTGTGTCATGGATAGTGGCGCGGGCACGCACACAACAATCTGCGAGCCATTCCGTGTGCACTTTCGGCCACTGGATGCGGCGGCAGCCAGCCGCTACGTAGAACTGGATCAGCCGCTCGACTGTGCAGGATCCTTCAAAGCCGAAGGCTTGGGGATCGCCTTGTTCGAAAAAATGGAAGGGAATGACCACAATACGCTCATTGGACTCCCATTAATCCGGCTAATCGAACTTCTAAAGCCTCTCGGCCTCGACCCCCTTCGCCGGAAATAATCCACCCCGCACGCGATTACTGCATCAGGGAACCAGCGGCGGCCACTGCAGCAACTCAGTGAAGTGGTCGATAATCCGGTGCGGCCCGCACCGATCCAGACGCTCGCGGCTGTGCACGCCGTAACTCACGCCAACCGACGGCATGCTGATTGCGGACGCCATCTTGAGGTCGTACTCGGTATCTCCCACCATCACCGCGTCCGTCACATCAACCCCGGTTTCAGCCAGGATTTCACGCAACATGACGGGGTTCGGCTTGGAGGCGGTTTCGTCCGCGCAGCGGCTTACCGGGAAAAGATGCCCCAAGCCGTGATCTTCAAATTCGCGATCCAGCCCTCGACGACTCTTACCGGTCGCCACCGCCAGCTGGTGCCCCGCTCCCAATAGCTGATCCAGCGTCTCCAGCACACCATCGAACAGGGGCAGCGGCTCATTGCGCGCGGCCAGCCACTCCTCGGAATAATAAGTCCCCAGCCGGGCGCGCTGCTCACTATGGGCCTCAGGAAACAGCGCACCAATGACCTCAGGCAAACCCAGCCCGATATAATTACCGATGGCAGCAGGCTCCAGCACAGGCAGACCAACTCGATCCGCCGCCCGCTGCATGCAGGAAATGATGCGCGCCTGGGAATTGCACAGGGTCCCGTCCCAATCGAGGATCACCAGCATGACCAACCTTCTCCCTCTTTACCCGGTCCAGCACGCAGGGCGTTGAATCACTCGCCCCTCAGGGCACTCAATACCGATTCCAGCTCTGCGGGAAGCGGCGCCTTCACGTCCACGCGCACACCGTCTGGCAAGGTGCAGCGCACACCGGCGGAATGCAGAAACAGGCGCTTGAGGCCATACCCGCGAAAGGCGCCATTGATTTCATCAGTGGCGTACTTGGGGTCACCCGCCAGTGGACACCCGACAAACTGGGCGTGCACACGAATCTGATGAGTTCGACCAGTAACCGGCTCTGCCGCCAGCAGGGTTGCCCCCTTGAAGCGCTCCTCAACGCGAAAACGCGTCGTGGAGGGCTTGCCATCACCCTCTACCGTCACAATCCGCTCACCACTCTTCAGGGTGTTCTTGCGCAGCGGCGCCTCCACCACTTTTTGACCGCGAGGCCACTTCCCCGCCGCCAGCGCCAGATAAGACTTCCCAAGCTTGCCGGCACGCAGCTCCGACTGAACATGCAGCAGCACGGCGCGCTTGCGCGCCACCAGGATGGCGCCGCTGGTATCGCGATCCAGCCGGTGCACCAATTCCATAAAGGGGCTGTTCGGGTACATCTGGCGGAGCGCCTCAATCAGGCCGAGGCGAACGCCGCTGCCGCCGTGCACCGCGAGCCCCGCGGGCTTATTCACCACCAGCAGGCCGCCCTCGTCATAGAGTATGGCCGCCTCAAGCGTCCGCCGCAGAGACTCTCCCGCCACCGGCGGCGTAGACTCCTCGGACACCCGAATAGGCGGCACGCGCACCTGGTCACCGCCTTTCAGGCGATACTCGGCCTTCACCCGCCCCTTGTTCACCCGCACCTCGCCTTTGCGCAGAATCCGGTAAATTCTGGAGCGCGGCACACCCTTGAGGCGCGCCTGCAGAAAGTTGTCGATCCGCTGACCGGCCAACTCCTCGGGCACAGTAAGAAATTGCACGCCACTTCCCAGTCGCTCGGAGGCACCAGAGGCACCATCGCGGCGGGAATCGGCAGACTTGGGGGGATTGTTTGGGGGGCTACTTCGCATGGAGCGCATAATAGCCCCAAGGGCGGGCCATTTGAAGCGATTGATTGATGCTCCACATGCACCGTGGTATATTCGGCCCGCCTGAATTGGGGCTGGTTTTCGGTGGTGCACGGTTTTTCTGCTATACAAAAACCCAGGTGCCACTCTTGAGAAAATACCGCCAGTCAGGACGGTGCGCGCAATGGCCGCGTTATCAACAAAACTTTGTCGGTGAGACTCTTCAAGAGCGCGTCGCAAGATGGTGCCCAGGGATACAGACCAAAGGTCAGTCCCGAAGCTCTCGCCGACCTGACCCCGTACCAACGGGATTTTTGCGAAGGTAAGACGGGCTGATGCTCGCAGCGCTTGGAACAGACTCTACTCGTTACATCTCGCTCCGTGATTTTTCGCCAGCGACCGAACTGGCCCCCGGCCCCTGAGAGTGATGCAAAATGGCACGCTCGCACCGCCGGTAACAACTAGACACGACACGAGGGCCCAGCCACGAGCCGGCCCCGGAGCCGAATGAGATGTAACCCATGCCACCCCAAAACGGGTGGCAGTCAGGACCCGCCCGGGATCTTTGCGGAGCCGGCCTGACAGGAATCGGATACCTGAACTGAGAAGTGGTATCCAGAGTTAATAATGTAGGTACGACACAGGTGCGACTGGCGCCCCTGTGGAGAGTGCCTACAAAACGGCGACAGATATCAGGCCACGCCCTCTTCTGCCCCGTTTCCACCCAAAGCCTGCGAGCTTCAGCGGTGTTTTTACTTTTGCGCAACGCAAGGAAAAAACAGACGCATGAAGAGAATGCTGATCAATGCGACCCAGCCCGAAGAGCTGCGTGTTGCACTGGTCGACGGCCAATGGCTGTACGACCTGGACATCGAAAATCGCACCCGCGAACAGAAAAAAGCCAACATCTACAAAGGCAAAATCACCCGCGTAGAACCCTCTCTTGAAGCCGCTTTTGTCGATTACGGCGCTGATCGCCACGGCTTCCTGCCCCTGAAAGAAATTTCCCGCGAATACTTTCTGAAACAGCCGAAAGAACTCGAAGGCCGCATCAAGATCAAGGATGTGGTGAAAGAAGGCATGGAAGTTATCGTGCAGGTCGATAAGGAAGAGCGCGGCAACAAAGGCGCCGCCCTCACCACCTTCATCAGCTTGGCGGGCCGCTATCTGGTACTCATGCCGAACAATCCCCGTGCGGGCGGCATCTCCCGTCGCATTGAAGGCGATGAGCGCAGCGAACTGCGCGACGCACTCTCCAGCGTCGAAGTCCCCTCCGGTATGGGCATCATCGTGCGCACCGCGGGCGTCGGCCGCAGCGGCGAAGAGCTGCAGTGGGACCTGAACTACCTGATGCAACTATGGGACGCCATCAAAAAAGAGGCGGACGACTCCAGAGCCCCCCACTTCCTGTTCCAGGAAAGTAACGTCATCATCCGCGCGATTCGCGACTACATGCGCGACGATATCGGCGAAGTCATTGTTGACGAGAATGGTGCATACCAGCTAGCGGCCGAGTTTGCCCGCCAGGTGATGCCGAACTACGCCAACAAGGTGAAGTTCTACGACGACAACATTCCCCTGTTCAATCGCTACCAGATTGAAAGCCAGATCGAGACCGCCTTCGAACGCGAAGTGAAACTGCCATCCGGCGGCTCCATCGTGATCGATGTTACCGAAGCACTGGTGTCCATCGACATCAACTCCTCTCGCGCCACCAAGGGCGGCGACATCGAAGAAACCGCGCGCACCATTAACCTGGAAGCCGCGGACGAGATCGCTCGTCAGCTGCGCCTGCGCGATATGGGTGGCCTGGTAGTCATCGACTTCATCGACATGCAGAACAAGTCCAGCCAGCGCGAAGTTGAAAAGCGCATGGAAAAGGCACTTGGCATGGACCGCGCCCGGGTACAGGTGGGACGCATCTCCCGCTTTGGCCTGCTGGAAATGTCCCGCCAGCGCCTGCGTCCGTCGTTGGGGGAAACGACCTTCCGCGTCTGCCCCCGCTGTAGTGGCCAGGGCACCATTCGCGGCACCAAGTCCCTCTCCCTCTCCATCCTGCGTCTGGTGGAAGAAGAAGCGAAGAAAGAGCGCAGTGCAGAGATTCGCGCAATCACCCCGGTGAATGTCGCCACCTATCTGCTCAATGAAAAGCGCAAGGCGATTTCCAACATCGAGGCCCGCAACAACACCCGTGTGGTCGTGGTGCCTAATGCCGACCTGGAAACTCCGCACTTCGAAGTACTGCGCCTGCGCGACGACGAGACCACCCTGGAGACCTCCTACAAGATCTCCGGCACCATTGAAGAGACCGTCGAGAAAAGCAAGGAAGATGAGCCCATGCGCGCGCCGGCCCAGCCCGCTGTGCAGCAGATCGCCCACACCGCGCCCGCGCCGACACCGGTGGCCAAGCCCAAAGCCAAGGCTAAATCCAAGACAAAGGAAGAACCTAAGCCCGGACTCTTCAGCCGCCTGATCGGTGCGATTTCCGCCCTGTTCAGCGGTGAGGAAGAAGAAAGCGACAAGAAACACAAGAAATCCGGTGGCCGCGGCAAAAACTACCAGCAGCGCAATCGCAACCAGCGCGGCGGTCGCGGACGCGCCCGCGGTAATCGCGGTGGCCGTCGTGACGACCAGCGCGGCGATGACCGCAAGGAAGACACCCGCTCCAAGCGTGGCGACAAGCGCCGCGACGACAGCGACAGCGCCGACCGCCGCAGCGACAATCGCAGCAGTGGCCGCGACGCCACCCGTGAAAGTGCGCGCGACAACAACCGTGATAGCGCTCGCGACAGCAATCGTGAAGGACAACGCGAAGGTCAGCGTGAAGGCCAGCGCCGCAGTCGCAGACGCCGTGGAGGCGACCGCCGCAACGAGCCGCAAAGCACTCCGGCAGACGTTGAAAGCACCAACCTCGACACGACCGTGGAAGCCTCCGGCAACGATGACGACCAACAGCGCCCCGCGCGTCGCCCCAGCAATGTACGTGGACGCCCGCAGCCCCGACGTCGCGGACGCCGCGGTGGCGACAACGCTGAGGAAAACACCAGCGCGACCGAGCAGCAGGAAGCCCGCAAGGCCCAGGACAGCGACACAAACGAAGTAACCGCAAAAGCCGAGCAAGCTGCCGAACCGCAACAGCGCAAACCCCGCGCCAAGCGTGAAGACAAGCCGGCGAAAACCGAAGAGCGCGCAGAAAGACAAGCGGAACAGCACGCTGACACACCGCAAGCCGAGCCTGAAGTGAAGCAGCCCTGGGCCGATGCTCAGGTCCGCACAGAGGCCAAGGTTTCCGACGCACCCGCCGAAGCCGAGCAGCAAACTGCGACGCCCGCTGCCGGCAAGCCTGCGCCTGCCGCAAGCCAGTCGGAAACCGTAGCGGGATCGACACCTGCAGACGCCAGCGAAACGCAGGCCGCCAAGCAGGCCCCTGAGTTGCCAGAGGAGCGCAAGGAGCCCGCAGCAGCTGCAGAGACCGCTGCCGTCGAAGCGCCTGAACCGGAGAAAGCGGAACAGGACCCAGCGGTGCCGACGACTCACGCGGAAGGCGACCTCCTCGCAGCGTCTGCGGAAGAAACGCCGGCCAATATAGCGGCGGCTTCAGCCCCAGCGGAAGAATCCGCCACGAAGGCAGACGCCAGCGTCACTGCCGAGCAAGAAACCGCGACTGTGGAAGACACGTCGGCTGCGACGGAAGAGTCTGAGGAAGCGGCAGAAGCGGTAGCTTCGGCGCAAGCAGCCAAGCCTCGCACCCCTGGTCGAGCCAGCAACGACCCACGTATCAACCCGAAGCCGGTGGTTGATTTCAAAGTCGTCACGGCGCGCCCGGAAGTTGGCGAACTGCGTCCGCTCGATACCGCCCAGCCGGCCAATATCGAGCACAGCCCTCGCGCCCTGCCACGCCCCGCCAACGACCCGCGGGTAAAAGGCGGCGCAAGCGCAGAAAGCAACTCAGATTCCGCGGAAGTGAGCTGAGCTGCAACCAGGAAACCAACGGGTTAGCTGCTCAAAAATGCAGCTAACCCATTGAAGTTCCTAAAAAAAGTTCCTGCGCACTTGTACCCGCAAAACAGCTCGGTATAATGCGCAGCACAATTTGGTGGGGTGGCTGAGTGGTCGAAAGCGGCGGTCTTGAAAACCGTTGACTGTAACAGGTCCCAGGGTTCAAATCCCTGCCCCACCGCCATATAAAAGAGCCCGGCTTATGCCGGGCTTTTTTGTTTGGCGTTGGGGGTCATTTGAATGAGAACCCCGTTCGATCCAACGCGGACAGAGCCCGCGGAGACCAACGAGCGCAGCGAAGCTCATCCCTTCCCCACCGCTGCCATCCACCCAAGCCTGCCCGCACAACAAAACCAATCCCTCAGCTAGACTGATGTGATCGCCCGAAATCACATCCCCTATGCCAGCGCCTGAGGAAGCCACCGCCACAACCGCTCCCCTGCTCGACGCAGAAAGCATCATCGCGTTCGCCATCGCCCTCGGCCTCGGCTTGCTGATCGGCCTGCAACGTGAGCGCACCACCGATCGCCTCGGTGGTATCCGCACCTTCCCCCTGATCGCCCTGTTTGGTGCCCTCACTGCGCAACTGAGCCGCAATCCTCGAATGGAATGGCTGATGCTGACCGGGCTGCTGGCGATGACCGTGCTGATTCTGCTCGGCAACCTCTACCGATTGCGCGGCAAGAGCGATCACATTGGCGTGACAACCGAGGTAAGTGCGCTGCTTGTTTTTCTGCTCGGGGCCTATTTGGTCCTGGGTGATAAAGCCGTCGCCGTTGCCGTCGGCGGCACCATCGCGGTGCTGTTGCACTTCAAGCCCGGCATGCATGCCTTCGCGGAAAAACTGTCCGACAAAGATCTCCGGTCGATCATGCAGTTTGCGGTGCTGTCGCTGATTATTCTGCCGGTTCTGCCCAACCGTACCTTCGGCCCCTACGATGTGCTGAACCCCTTCGCGATCTGGCTACTGGTCGTATTGATTGTGGGGATTGGTCTCGGAGGTTACGCCGCGTACAAGATCGTTGGCGCCAGGGCCGGGACACTGCTGAGCGGGCTCATCGGCGGCCTCATCTCATCCACCGCCACAACCGTGACCTATGCGCGTATGGCGCGTACGCAGCAGAAAGCAGCCGGGCTCGCGGCTCTGGTAATCCTGATCGCGTCTACCAGCATGTATATCCGCATGTTTGTGGAGATCGCGGTGGTCGCGCCGCGAAAACTCGCTGCGTTTCTACCGCCATTGCTGATTCCGTTTGCCGTCAGCCTGGTCGTCTGCGCTCTTGCCTATTTACGTATTCAGCACCGCGAAAACACCATGCCGGAACCCGGGAACCCGGCGGAGTTGAAGCCGGCACTTGTTTTTGGCGCGCTGTATGCGCTGATTCTATTGGCCATCGCTGCTGCCAGCGACTATTTCGGAAGCCGCGGCATTTATGTGGTCGCGCTGATTTCGGGGTTTACCGATGTGGATGCCATCACCCTGTCCAGCGCCAGTCTCGCGGGCTCGGGATCCATGGCGGTCAGTACGGCCTGGCGCGCAATGGTGATCGCCAGCCTGGCAAACCTGGCTTTCAAGGGCTGTGTCGCTGGTTTTCTCGGTGGCCAGGCCCTGCTGCGCAGAGTGCTGCCGCTGTTTGCAATGCCTTTTTTCACCGGACTGGCGGTGCTCTGGTGGTGGCCTTAGCAGGATTTCTGATAGCGCCTGCTGTCGCTCATCACGCTCGGAGATAACCGGTGTATCGGGTAGACACCTCCGCCGCGGGGTTGGCTAGTCTATAAAGAGTAAAAACCAATCGATCCCCATCGGCTTGATGCAAGCCGGCCAACAAGCGCGCGGATCCAGCGGAACACTATGGCGTGAAGTTTTCACCTATCTGGCTGATTATCATCTGCACCCTCACGGTGGGGGCGATGCTCTCCATCCTGCATTATTTTGACCTGGATGACCGCCTCATCGAGCTGATGCAGTGGATGGACACGCTGGGCTGGCAGGCGGGCGTCTGGTTCACACTGGTGATTGCGCTGGCCATCGTCCTGCTGTTTCCCGGCGTGGTGTTCACCATGGGCGCAGGCTTTGTGTTTGGGGTGGTAAAAGGCACCATCTATGTGGTGCTGGGCACGGTGCTGGGTGCGGCGATTGCCTTCCTGATCTCCCGTTACCTGCTTGGGGAGCGCCCGTCCAACTGGCTGATGTCGAAGGTCAAGCCGGCCAATCTGGGTGAAATCCTGCGCGATGAAGGCTGGCGCATGGTTATGTTCACGCGCATGGTGCCGCTGTTCCCGTTCAAGCTGTCGAATTACTTTTTTGGTCTGACGCCGCTCCGGTTTCGCGATTTCTGCATCGGGAACTTCTTCGGCGTTATCCCCATCACCGTCAACAATGTGTACGTGGGCTCCATTGCCGCGGACCTTGCCAGTATCGGCACCGAACGCAGCACCCGCACGCCCACCGAGTGGACCCTGTACGGCCTGGGCTTTTGCCTGGCCATCATCGCAATCATTGGTCTGACCCGCATGGCGCGGCGGGCACTCAATCAGAAAATCGATCAAGGAGAACTCTGATGCCCTGGATGAAATGGCTTCCCTGGCGGTTCTTCGTACGCAAGTTCGCCACCGCCCACGGATTTCTCGACCCTCTGGCGGTGATGGCGCGACTGCAACGTTTCGCCGAACCTTCCGAAGTGAGCGAGCCCATCGAGCTGCTGCGTGCGGGGGTCATATTCCACGCGCGGGCGCTGATGAACAGCAAGGTCATCCAGCACAACCTCGACTGGGTCTGGCCCTACTGGATCGAGCGGCAGTTCGACCCAGCGGACGTCTCGTTCATTCCGCGTGCATTCTCCATTACCCACTGCAACCTGAGTCACCGCAACTGGACGGCCGTTGGGGTGCCGGGCAGCGAGGAAATGCCCATTGTCGACCCCCGTGGGCTGCTCACACCGCATTACGACGGCTGGTCGATCGATAGCTGGATCATCGGCGACGACGGCCAGGACCTCTACCCCTCCCAGCACGACGATGTCATACAAAAGCTGGATCTGAAGGGCGGCATTGCCATTGAGACCGAGTCCCGCGATGACCAGGCGGAACTGCACAACCGGGTCTGGGCAGAACTCGACGATGCCCACAACAACTGCCACATGCGGGTGCGGGCGCGACACAACACCGGCGGCTGGCTGGTGGTTGCCTTGCGCCCCTGTAACCCGGAAGGGGTTGCCTTCATTAACAAGGTCACCCTGCACACCAACCGCGATCGCTGGCTGGTCGATGGCAAACACAAAATCCTGTTTGACCGGCCGGTGGACCGCCACCACGCCTCCGATTATCACCGCGGGGATATCGCGCTGTACCTGCGCGATGAAGGCAATGAAAGCCACGCGGAGTGCGATGTGGGCATGGCGACCGCGGCCGCCCTCTTCCGTCTCGATCCGGGCGAAACGGTCGACACGCTACTGACGATTCCACAAGCGTGCAAACTGAACAAACGCAACGCCACATCCACCTGGCAAGAGAACCTTGACCGCCACTGCACCATGTCGGTACCCGACGAAGAAATGCAGTTTCTGTACGACTCCGCAATTCGCACCCTGATTCTGCATTCTCCCCACGATGTGTATCCAGGCCCGTACACCTACAAGCGCTTCTGGTTTCGCGATGCCGCGTTCATGATCCAGTCGCTGCTGCACGCCGGGCTGCTGGATCGCGCCGCACGCGCGCTGGAGCGCTTCCCATCGCGTCAGAAGAGCAACGGCTATTTCCACTCCCAGGACGGCGAGTGGGACTCCAACGGCGAGGCGCTTTGGATTATCGACCAGTACTGCCAGATCACCGGCACCAAACTCAAACCGGAGTGGCTGGACCCGGTTCTGCGCGGCACCCAATGGATCGATAACAAGCGACTCCCCAAAGATGGCAGCCTCACCGGCGGCCTGCTGCCGGCAGGATTCAGTGCTGAGCACCTGGGGCCAAATGACTGCTATTTCTGGGATGACTTCTGGGGCATTGGTGGGCAGCGCGCAGCCGTCGCCATGTGCCGACGGGAAGGCCACACGCAGGATGCCGACACCTTCCAGCGCCAGGCCGACGACTTCATGTTGACCGTGGACGCCGCGCTCGCCAAATGCGCGGAACGACTCAACCGGCCCGCGATGCCGGCATCGCCCAAGCGGCGTCTGGATGCCGGCGCCATCGGCTCGATTGCCGCGGGCTACCCGCTCAAGCTTTACCCCGAAGACGACCCTCGCCTGCTCGATCTTGTGGAGTTTCTGCTGGAAAACTGTTTTGTATCCGGCGGCTTTTTCCAGGATATGATCCACTCCGGTATCAACGCCTATCTCACCATCCATGTTGCCCAGGTATTACTGCGTGCGGGCGATCCACGCTGCATTGACCTGATGCGCAACGTGGCCAAGCTCGCGTCCCCCACGGGTCAGTGGCCTGAAGCCATTCACCCGCACTCGTTCGGAGGCTGCATGGGGGATGGCCAACACGCGTGGGCAGCGGCAGAATGGGTAACCATGCAGCGCAATTGCTTTGTACGGGAGGAAGGCGACACCCTGATACTCGCGTCCGGGTTGCCGCCGGAATGGCTCAGCAACGAAAGTGCCCAGAAGCCGATTCGATTCGGCCCCGCGCCCACACTCTTTGGCACCATTTCACTGGAGATTACCCCCGGGGCAAAGCCCCGTGTATCCTGGTCTGGCAAGTGGCACGATGCCGCACCACCGATTGAGATTCGCGCATTCGGTTACCAGCCTGTGGTGGCGGAGCCCGGAGTCGAAATGCTGGAGTTACAACCCACGTGAACATCGTCATGCTCACCAACACCTACCTCCCACACGTGGGAGGGGTGGCGCGCTCGGTAGATGCCTTCTGCCAGGAATACCGCAAGCGTGGGCACCAGGTGTTGATCGTCGCACCGGAATTTTCCGAAAAAATTGAGAATGAAAAAGATGTGGTGCGTATTCCGGCCATTCAGAATTTCAACGGCAGTGATTTTTCGGTCGCGCTCCCGCTTTCCGGTGAACTGACCGAGCAACTCGACTTTTTCGAGCCGGATATCGTACATTCCCACCACCCCTTTTTACTGGGAATGAGCGCCCTGCGCATTGCGCGCAGCCGCGAACTGCCACTGGTATTTACCCATCACACACTGTACGAACGCTACACCCACTATGTGCCCGCAGACTCCGAGGCACTTAAACGGTTTGTGATCGAGTTGGCCACCCGCTACGCCAACCTCGCCAGCATGGTGTTTGCCCCCAGCGAAAGTGTTGCCGCGCTGTTGCAGGATCGCGGCGTCAAATCACCGATTCGCATAGTGCCTACTGGCGTTAAACTGGAAAATTATCGGGACGGGGATGGTCACGCCGCGCGCGCCCTGTACGGCATTCCCGAACAGGCTTTTGTGGTTGGCCACCTGGGGCGCCTGGCAGAAGAAAAAAACCTGGGCTTTCTGTCGCAGGCGGTTCTGGAATTCATGGCGCGCAATGCCGATGTCCACTTCCTGGTCGTTGGCGCCGGGCCCATGCAGGCGCAAATAAAACAGCTGTTCGATGATCACAACCTCGGAGAGCGCCTGCACCTGACTGGCACGCTACAGGGCGAAGCCCAGCGCGATGCCTACAGCGCAATGCAGGTGTTTGCCTTCTCCTCAACCAGCGAAACCCAGGGTATGGTGCTAACGGAAGCGATGGCCGCCGGCGTGCCGGTTGTCGCGCTGGATGCCAGCGGCTGCCGGGAAGTCGTAGAAGACAGAATCAACGGGCGCCTGGTCCTCAAGCACAGCGAACGGGACCTGATCGCCGCCCTGCAGTGGCTGTACGAGCTTCCGCCTGCAGAATACAAGGCACTCAGCGAAGCCGCCCTGGCAACGGCGGAGCGCTTTTCGATGGAGAACTGCGCGGCGTCCGCCATCAGCCACTACGAATCCCTGGTGCATCAGCACTGGCCACTGGACGATTCCCTCTACGCCCAGTGGATGCGCTTGCGCAACACCATCGGCGCGCAGTGGGAAATCCTCGAGGGCGTCACCAGTGCTGCCACCGCCGCCTTCGACCCGGACCACTCCGGAAAGAGCAGCTCGTGAATGATGCCGAGCGCTAGAACCGAAAGGGATCCAGGCCCATGATGACCCGTATCGAGAGCACGCTGCGCCGCTGGCGCCGCCGTATCAGCCGCAGCGAGTGGCTGGCGCGGATGCTCAAGCTACAGATCAACGAGCGGGAGCCGGATGCGCCTGCACTGGTGTTGGTCCAAATTGATGGCCTCGCGCGCCCGCAACTCGACAAGGCGCTGGCAGACGGCAAAATGCCATTCCTGAAAAGGCTGATCGAGCACGAGCACTATCACCTCGACCATATGTACTCCGGCGTCCCCGCCACCACACCCGCGGTACAGGCAGAGATTTTTTACGGCGTGAAGGCTGCGGTGCCCGCGTTTGGCTTTATGTCAACGGACTCGCAGGAAATGCTGCGTATGTACGAGTCCAACGCCGCCAACAAAATCGAAAAGCGCCTCACCGATGCCGGCCACGAACCGCTGCTGAAACACGGCAGCTGCTATGTCAGCGTGTTCCGCGCCGGTGCGGAGCATGACGAAGCGCATTTTTGCCCGGCGTCACAAGGCTGGGGGCCATCCCTGAAAGAAGCCGGGCCGCTGGCGCTGATCGTGATGTTACTGGCAAACCTGTGGAGCGTGATACGCACACTCGGTCTGCTGTTACTTGAATTTGTGTTGTCCCTGGTGGATTTTTTTCGCGGCCTGGTCAGCGGTCAGGATCTTCTGCGCGAGCTGATGTTCATCCCGACCCGTATTGCCATCACGATATTGATGCGGGAACTCTCCACCGTGGGCGTCAAAATCGATATTGCCCGCGGTCTCCCGGTCATTTACATCAATTTGCTCGGCTACGACGAACAGGCCCATCGGCGCGGGCCCAGCTCCAAGTTTGCGCACTGGACACTCAAGGGTATCGACGACGCGATCGCCCGTATCTGGCGGGCCGCACACCGCTCGTCACGCCGTCACTACGATGTGTGGATTTATTCAGACCACGGTCAGGAAGACAGCACGCCGTATGAGGTGCTGCACGGACGCAGCTTTGCCGATGCCGTCAGCGATGCTCTGTCGGAACTACCGGAAAACCCGAAGGGATACCGCTCCAACAGTAATGGTGGCGTACAACTGCAGCGGGTACGTCTGTTTGGCGGACAGTGGGTGCAGAAACTTTTCCCCATCGAAAACCCGGAAAAGCGACGCGAAGGCGAAACGCCCATGGCGCTTTCAGCCATGGGGCCACTGGCGCTGCTCTATAACATTCATTGCAAGGGTACCGCGGCCGACGTCATCGCACGGCTGATTGTGGAAAAGACCCAGGCTCCGATGGTGCTTTACGAAGACAAGCACAGTTTCGAGGTGGGGCCAGACGGCGAAAAGCAAACCAAAGTCCGCGGCTGGTGGCGACATGGCGCTTTCGCGCTGCCAGAAGATGGCCACAAGGTTATGGGGGACGATCACCCTTTTGTGGATGAGGCAGTAGAAGACCTGGCAAACTTGTGCCGCCACCCGGATGCGGGCGATTTTGTGGTCAGTGGTTGGTGCGCCGGCCACCAGAGTCTGTCCTTCGCCATTGAATCTGGCAGCCATGGCGGCGCGGGTCCCAACGAGACCCACGCCTTCGCCCTGATGCCGGGGGATATTCATTTTCCCGACGACGGCCGCCCGCACTGGCGGCCAAAAGATATACGCAACGCCGCCCTCGCGTTCCTGGAGGCGCAACCCGCGCAGCAACTGAAATCACCACCGGCGGTCTCCGTTGCGGGCGGTATGTCCGATGAATGCCCCGCTCCTACCCAGGCAAGTGCCCCGCCGCCAGCGGAACCCAGGCAACCCGCACACGACCACCCGCCGGCATCCGAGACCGGCCATGAGGCCGGCATCAACATGCGGGTCATGACCTACAACGTGCATATCTGCAAAGGGATGGATGGCAAAATCTCACCGGAGCGCATTGCGCGCGTGATCGCACGGTATTCACCGGACATCGTCGCCCTGCAAGAGGTCGATGTGCGTCGCAAGCGCACGGGCGGCATCGATCAGGCCCATCAAATATCCCAATTATTATCGATGGACTGCCACTTCCAGCCGGCCATGCATGTCGAGGACGAGCGCTACGGCGATGCCATCCTGTCGCCACACCCACTGCGCCTGATTCACAAGGGTATCCTGCCTGGCCCAGAGGAAAGCTCCCGCCACTATCAGAGCGCGGAACCGCGGGGTGCACTATGGATGGAAGTGGACTTTCACGGGATTGCCGTGCAGATATTCAACACCCACCTTGGCCTGTCCAAGGGCGAGCGCCTGCGCCAGATCGACGCGCTGATGGGCGAAGAATGGATGGGCAGCCCGCACTGCCCGCGTCCACGCATTCTGGTGGGGGACTTCAATGCGCTACCGGGCTCCGCCGAAATCAAGCAACTGACCGGCATCCTGGATGACACCCAGATAAAACTGCCCGGTCACAAGCCCCGCGGCACCTTTTTCAGCCGCCTGCCCAAGGCCCGCATCGATTACATATTTGTCGACCAGGCGGTGCAGGTGAACGACATCCACGTGCCGCGCAGTGAGCTTACCCGGCTGGCCTCGGATCACCTGCCGCTGATCGCTGACCTGAAGATTCCGCGCCCCGGCAATCGCTGACTACTTACTCAAAAAAAGCTTACTCGAACAGCGCGCGCACCTGGGCCTCTCTGGACGGGCGCATGCCGGCGGTGCGCCCTTCTTCGATGGCAATCTCCAACGGGATGCCCTTGCGCGCACGATAGATCGCCCAGGCGGCACCCACGCGATTGCCGCTGCCACAATGCAGTAACACTGGCGCGGCGCTCGCGTCCTCGAGCAACTCCGTCAACCGTGCAATCTGCGCGTCACTGGGCGCGCCCTTGGCGATCGGCAGGTTCACGTAGGTCATACCGGTCGCCTCTACCGCCGCACGCTCCTCGGCGGTACCCTCTTCCGGGGTGCGCAAATCGATGATTGTGCGGAAGCCCTTCGCCTTAAGGGAATCCACCGCGGTGAGATCAATACTGCCACCGGTAGCGAGATGCGGGCGAAGGCGATTGTAATTCACCACCTCTGCCCCCATCTTGTCTCCAAAGGGAACCTGCGCCGGCTCTTCCGCCAGCGCCACGGGCGATACCACAGTGATGGTCAGCAAGGACAGTGCGAGCAGTAAATTCGGCAATTTCATTTTCTGTTCTCCAGTTTTTACGCTATTTTGCACCAAACAACGTAAGATCGTCGAACTCAGTGCCCACTTGAAGGTCAAAGGCGCTGGTTATATGATCCCGACAGATTTCATATTCACTTCCAGGAGACGCTAATGCGCCAAGAAGTCTATACACAGTCCGCCGGAGCGCTGGATCGCTCAGAATCTGCCAAAGTGCTGCGCAACACCTATGCGCTGCTGGCAATGACTGTATTGTTTAGTGCAGTCACCGCCGGTGTATCCATGGCGATTGGCATGGGCCGCGGCATGAGCCTGCTCTGCTCAATCGCGGCGATCGTGCTGGTCTGGTTTGTTCTTCCGCGCACCGCCAACTCCGCCAAGGGTATCGGTGTTGTATTTGCGTTTACCGGCCTGCTGGGTGCCTCCATCGGCCCCATGCTGAACCACTACCTGAGCCTGTCCGGTGGTAGCCAGATCGTCATGCAGGCGCTGGGCACCACCGCCCTGATCTTCTTCGCGCTGTCCGCCTACGTGCTGACGACCCGCAAGGATTTCAGCTTCATGGGTGGCTTCCTGTTCGTTGGCCTGATCGCGGTACTGGTGTGTGCCCTGGGCCTCATCGTTGCCAGCTTCTTCGGCGTACACCTGCCGCTGGCCAGCGTTGCGCTGAGCGGCGCGATTGCCCTGCTGTTCTCCGGGTTCATCCTGTATGACACCAGCCGCATCGTAAATGGTGGTGAGACCAACTACATCATGGCCACCACCTCGCTGTACCTGAACATCCTGAACCTGTTCACCAGCCTGCTGCACATCTTCGGCTTCGCCTCCGACGATTGATCAGCGCGCTCGCCAGAATCAAACGGTGCCCCGCTCTGCGGGGCATTTTTTTATCGGTGTATAAGATGCAATTCACCCTTGTCGTTTACGGTGCGCCCCATGCGTCTGAAGGGGCCGCCACCGCCCTGCGCTTCGCCCGTGCACTGTTGCAGTCTGGCCATAGCCTCTACCGGGTGTTTTTTTATAACGACGGCGTCCAAAACGGCAGTGCGCTGGCGGCGCCGCCACAGGATGAACAGGACCTGCTGTCTCAGTGGCAGGAACTGCAAAGTTGCCACAAGCTGGACCTGTGCATCTGTATCGCCGCTGCCCAACGCCGCGGTGTACTCAGCAGCAGTGAAGCGTCGCGCCTGGAAAGGCCCTCCGCCAATCTGGCCACCGGGTTTGAACTGGCGGGGCTAGGCCAGCTGGCTGAGGCCACGGCGATCAGCGACCGCATTGTGACCTTTGGAGGCTGACACTATGGTCTCACGCAACACGGTACTCGCCCTGTGCCGGCATGCGCCCTACGGCAGCAGTCTCGCCCGCGAGGGGCTGGAAGCCATTCTTGCCTGCGCCGCCATGGACCAGGTGCCAGAGGTGCTGTTTATCAACGATGGGGTGTTCCAGCTACTCGAGCAGAACCCTGAAGTCATCGGCGAAAAGAACCTGCGCCGCAACCTGCAGGCACTGCCGATGTTTGGCGTCGAGGCATTACATGTCTGCAGTGAAAGTCTCGCGCAGCGTGGCCTCTCTGCCGAGCAACTTGACATCCCCGGGGCAGAGCTGAAGCTGGTAACCGACACCGGCGCTTTTATCCGTAACTTCCAGCATGTGCTGAGTTTTTAGCATGACCCTGCATATTGTCAGTCAATCGCCCCACGCCGGTAGCGCTTTGCGCGACTGTCTCGATGCATTTGCCGAAGGCGATGCGGTATTACTCATCGAAGATGGTGTATACGGGGCAACCGGCCAGCATGGACTGCCGGAAAAAAACACCTATTGCCTGAGTGCAGACGCCGCCGCGCGTGGTGTCACTATCGCCGGGACAATCCAGGCAGTCGATGAAGCACACTGGGTATCGCTGTGTACCGAGCACACGCCCATCGTGAGCTGGTTCAAGTAGTAGAGGTGAGTCACGCTGATGCCTGATCTGATCATCGACGGAAAAGAAATCGCGCTGGATAAGGAAGGCTTCCTGCGCAATCTGGACGACTGGAGCCCGGCGGTGGCGGAAGCACTGGCAAGCCAGGAAAACATCGTATTAACCGACGATCACTGGGATGTAATACGCCTGCTTCAGGCATTTTACCGGGAGTTTGAACTCTCCCCCGCCATGCGCCCGCTAGTAAAGTATGTCGGCCAACACCTGGGGCCAGACAAGGGACGCAGCATTTTCCTGATGCAACTGTTCCCGCCGAGCCCGGCTAAAATAGGCAGTAAGATCGCCGGATTGCCCAAGCCCACCAACTGCCTGTAGCCCCACCTGGACATCAGCCTGTCGTCAGTTACCGAGATGCGCGATCACCCGGCGCTTACCCGAGTGATGGCGGTGTTCCCAGAAATTTAATTGGGTTCATACGGCGTATATTAACGTAAATGATTGATTTATATATAGAAATTACTTAGTACGGGTTTCGAACTTTTTTGCAATACTTAGTACGTTTTCTGGGCTATTTTTCAGGAAAAGACCGAACATTAGACCTCGCAGCCCCTTTCTTTAGTGATTCAACTAGCCCCTCTAGAGTAGCGTTGTGAGATGTAGCTATCTGAAGTCGTCTTTCAAGATCCTTGATCTCTTCACGCGCCTCTTTTAATTGCGCCCTTAGCTTCGCAACAAGTTGCTGCTTACTGTCTCGCTGCTGCTTTAGGTCTTTCTTGTTTTCGCCCCTGATTTTGTCTGCTTCCTCCGGGTAGTTATTGCGGATATTGGCTTCAGACATCCCAGCTTCTTCAGCAACGGAGGCTATGGAAAGCTTGCGACCCTTTTCAACAATCCTGGGCCTACCCTTTTGGATTCGAAGCCTCGCTTGTCTAATCTCCTTTGCCCCTTGCTCGTAGGTGCGTCGAGTTCGTTTAGATACATTTTTGTTCACGGCATAGCCTCAAACGAATTGGTGCCAAACTGTTGCTACTCAGAAAACCTCTCTCAAAGTCCTAACAGATAGTAAATCTGCAAGAGTCGAGGCCAAGAAACCATGCGACCTAGAACAACAGGCGGATGTGAGAAGACTCCAGTAACAAAGTTTTACTGGCACCATCAACAAGATAAACATTGGATTTTACGTATTAAAAAAAAGTAACTTGACAGCAACGAGCGCCCAACAACTATTCAAGTTATGAGTGCAAGTACGTAATCAACCAGATTACTTACCTACAAGAATCCACCATTGCAATACCAATCGCTATTTGCTAAAGCTTGAAACATTGCAGTTTGCCATGAATTCCTATACTGCAAAGAGCTTGATCGAGCCTCAATATTCAAATGCTGCTTCACAGCCTCAGCACCATTAATTTCCCGATGTATTGCCAACGTATCCCTAAGACATGCCAACTGACTACTCGACTCGACTGCATAGCGCGCAGCCAACCTAAATTCATCAAAATGTGCATGTACTCTACTTTTTGATGTTTCACTCCAGTCATTAGGTGGACTAACAAAAAACTGCAACGTTACAGGGGATGTTTGGAGAACCCTAGCGAACAACCATTGGCACTCAACAAAGTGGGATTGGTCAAAATATGGATGAAGACTCTGCTCCTCCTCGGTCGTTGGTGTGCGCGCTTGTTTTCCAGAGTTGCAGTCCTTGCAGCTCGGAACTAAATTTAAAGGCATAACCGATAATTTGGGAAACTTTGACTTAGGGAGATAATGATCCAGTGTCGTTGCATGACCGAAACCACAAAACGGACAGCGCCCGAATGGCGCACTAGCTACTAGTGAATCATAAATCGATCGTGCCGGCTTAGTTCTGGGAACCATGTGAAAACTATAAACATCTTTAAGTTCCTTCTTTGTAACATGACCGGTTACAACAGTATCGTTATCGCATTCATTTGAAGCAATGCTATATAGTTGACCAGTCGGCCCTTTATCCAGATACTCTTCCCCCGATTGCACGATACTTTCGACAACTGCATTCAATCGAAAACGTAAGCCAGGATCAGAAACACTATTGGTACATGCCTGATACACCTCCCGGGGACAGTAACCCGGGGCAGTCATAGCTCTCATTCACCCACCCCACTTAAATCACGAACCGTAATCATAGACCGCAAAATGGTCTTACCCTCAAAGCCAAGTCGGTGACCATAATCGCGCTCAATTTCTTCATAGCTTTTACCTGTCGCTACGGACGCTGCCAAAAGCTTATGGAATCCCGACTTTGTAACTTCTAGACCGAAGACCTCCCTGGTTAAGATGCCAACATTTTCTGCAAAAGTCTCGATTTCAGGCCTATCAACTACAGCATCCAGTCTTGTTCTTCGAATAATTGAAACACAGGACATGGGAACTTCCTGTAAAACAACCGGCGAATGAGTGGCAATAATTGCCACACCATTTCGGTTGACAAGTAGATCCGATAGAGCTCTAGTAAAAGCCGACAATAAAGGCGGATGAAGGTGACTTTCAGGTTCATCCAATAGCACAAGCGTTTTTTCTTCGACAGTCTCGATTAATTTTGTAATTGTCAACAAGACAATTCCATGCCCAGAACTCATACGAGAAAACAAAGATGAAACGACGTTAGAAAAGTTCTGCTTGCCATCATGTAAATCCTGCTCGTAAATACGGACAAGATAACACAGGTCCATTTCAGCAAAATTATGGTCAGACTCTAGAGTTTTAACCGCAGAAATCCATCTATCTTTTTTGGCTACTAATGAAAAACAAGTATTCAGACTTAGGACCAAATCTTCACACAGGCCCTCATCATCTTTTTGAACCCAAATCTCTTCCCCTTCATGAATCAGCCTTTTTTTAAGACCAACATATGAAAACTTCATTCCGACATTAGCATCTAGCTGATCACGAGGTGGTTTGAAGGGATCAAAAGAACTAAATGAAACTGATACGACACCAGCGAAATAGTCGGCTTCCAAATCAAAAGCATCCCCCCAGCCAGTATTTGTAGCAAAACGGCCAGTTTCTTCAACGGTACCTCTGCCAGGGAGAAGGGCATCTACCATATTATTGAGCAATGTCGTCTTGCCGACACCATTACGACCGATCAAAATATGGATATTTGATGATGGCTTTCTATTTGGCGCCACAGAAAATTCCACTTTGATACCTGAGTATTGGTCTCCCTTAGCCCTCTCATAAAAGAAATCATACTCCGTAAGCGGCGCCTCACCCCTTAAAATCCTAGAAAACTGCTGCTCGATAGATGAATTGCTTACGCTTCGTAGAAGCGATGTTCGAAAGGCCTCCTCATCGCGAGCCGTTTGCAACTTTGACTCATCGAATACAACATCACCGAGCGCATTCAATAGGAAAACCCTATCTTCACTTGATAGTTTCTCTACTAGGTTTATATAGTAATCGGCGTCTTGCCCCAGCGAGTAAAACTCTTCAGGTAGTGAGTTCCTTACGTCAGCAGGGATACGCTCAATTGTCTTACCGTACTCCTGTCCCAAAAAGGTAATTTTGACATTACCAATCTCATGCTGCTCTCCGTGCTCATCAAAGACCGTTAAGCTAAACAGTGTTTTATGGCCATAATCATCCCAATTGTCGTATTCGAGGTACGCAACAGAATTACCTTGACTTGGACAGTGATGGCCAGGTGGGAGCACGTGCAATGTTAGAGCCATTATAATTCTCCGAATAAATCTATCGTCATTACTTTCGCTTACGCGCAGCCCGATTAAATGAATACGTTAGGTGAAATTGATCATTCACAATTACAGATTCTGAAAAACTCACGAGTGGCGGTTATTAATTTTTTCACCAAATCTTCCTGCATAAACTTATACTTATCTTCAATGTCAAGCACTTTGATCTTATCAAGATGATTATCGCCACTATATCGCTGTATCCTTACCTTATGATGTTCCTCCATGACAAAAACATGATCAGCCCAATCTAACAATTCGTTAGTACACAGGCGGCTACCAATACGTCGGCATAATCTGGCATTCAAACCCGCTGATCGAATTGTGCACAACTGATATTGCTGCTGAAAGTAGAATTCTGCAGTACGGGAGCGATTTTCGTTGGCGGTACAAAGAAATAAAATGTTCACGCTCGTTATCACGTTACTCTACCAATAATTGAAATGCGCGTATCCTCAACCAGGTGCCGACTCAATTGCAAAAATTAAATCATGGGCCACTACTCTACAATCTTTATAACACTTAGCCCCATTTCACTAACTCTTGAAAAGTCCTTCTCGATACTAAAGCGACAAGCAAGCTCTCGATTAACTTCAAGTTGGGACAAGCACTCGCTGAACTTCAACTCTTGAACAAAATCCTCATCAATAGCAACAGAAAGCGACTTGCCATCACCAGCAAGGATCTCTGTAATCGCTCTGACTAACTCGTCCATAGAGTAAACATGCTTAAATTCGACACACATATTGCCCGCAATAACTTTATCAGCCTGATCGGCAAGCGATTGCTGGATAGCAGAATTCAGCAGTTTTCCTGAAAAATTCCACCAGCTTGCATTTTTATCCTCGTCCATTATCAGGGTAGTCTTTCCCAGCTCAAGCCAATCGTAAGACTCGCGCATTTCAGATAGGAGAGACTGCCCTCTGGAGGATATTCCCTCAGGAATATCTTCTCGCATCAACACATCTGCCAACGCTCTGCACAGTTCGTATTGCATTGGTTGAACATCACTCACCCACTGCGAGCGCCCCCGAACCTCAGAAGGTTCTACGTAAGCTTTCTTACGTCCCCAGTCCACATATTTTGTCTGCCAGGAGCGCCCACCCAGAGTAAGTAGTGATGGGCCTTCATCACGGACGGCGAAGGTCAGCTGATGTACTTCACCAAGCTCTTGCTTACCCCAGAATACTTTCACCATAGGAGGTGTTGTAAATACAGAAAACAGTTCCATGAAGTTCTTCGGGCCGAAACTACGTTCACCTGTACTTCCGATTCCAATCACACCTTGGTCCGAATGGAGGATTCCGGCATCCAGCATGAATCTAACAATCTCGGCCCGATCATTCTCCGAAATCGTTGAAAAGCCAGGCATCCGAGAGACCCAGCCATCTATCTCTGGAGCTACTATTCCGCCCTGTTGCAGACTCAGAGCCATAATCTGCTGTGCGTATATATGGGAAGGCCGTGGCGGCGGCTCTATTGGCTCAACATATCCATCCCGCCACAGATTCAAGAGTGCAACCGCCCGAAGAAATGCGTCTTCTTTCGTTGCCAAGAACAGACAATTTCGAGAAGACCCGTGTCGTCGTCCCGTTCTACCGATTCGCTGTAGAAATGACGCCACCGTATAGGGTGCGTCTATCTGTATCACTCGATCCAAATCACCCACATCGATTCCTAGCTCAAGTGTCGACGTCGCAACGATTACACAGTCCCGGCTTTGGGAGAACGCTTCTTCAGCGGAACGTCGTTCCTCTAAGCTCAACGAGCTATGAGAGATAAACGTCGAAACTCCAAGGCTCCGTAGTTCAACGGCCAACTCCTCCACTTTGGAGCGGCTATCTACAAATACCAGTCTCTTTTCACCTTTGTGAAGTCGAGAAATCACTATGGCAGCATTTCGCAGAGATCCGACCCAGTCCACTTGTACATCTGGAATGATGTTGCTTTCAGCCGGAGGATTGATGACACTGCAATGCGCCTCGCAATTACCTGCAAGCCAATCACACAGTAGTTCGGGATTCCCGACAGTAGCTGACAGACCTAGCCGTTGTAGTTCACGCCCAGCCAACACGCATATACGCTCCAACACCGCCAACAGGTGCCAGCCTCGGTCATCGCCAGCAAATGCGTGCACTTCATCAATAATAACGCTACGGACATCCGCAAATAGCTGTTGGTGATCGACTTTGCTCGACACGAGCATGACTTCTAATGATTCAGGTGTCGTCAGCAATATGTCCGGCGGGGACGAAATGATCTTCTCTTTTCTTGATGTTCTGATATCTCCGTGCCACAGCGCGACGGTGCGCCCAAGTAGATGACCGTAATGACTAAGTCGCTGTTCAAGGTTGTTAAGAAGCGCTTTGATAGGACAGATGTAAAGGACTGACAGCCCTTGCCAATTCTCAGAAAGCATACGTGAAAAAATAGGAAAGCTGGCAGCCTCTGTTTTTCCACCGGCCGTAGGCGCTAATAGAATGGCGTGCTCACCATTCAACACTGGCCCAATAGTAGCCTCTTGCAATGGGCGTAAACCAGACCAGCCAAGGCTATTCACGATATGGTGTTGAACTGCTGGATGGAGCTTGTCGAACTCACTCATCAACAAAACTCCCTTAGTCCCAGTTAAAGATCCAATTCAATATCATTCACAGATCCCGCCGAAGTACTGGCACGTTCCACTGGGCTAAGTTCCATATCTGAGATCGTTAAGGCATAGTGCTGGCGAGGGTCGAAATCATCGAATTGGTCGATTCGGTCCAAAACCTCGCCAACCAGTTTTTTCAGAAAGATTCTGGGCGCAATCCCAACTTTTCCACCAAGTTTACCCGTGACTGCCTGCGACAGGTCAGCGATGTAGGCATCATCTGCCATGGCAGTGATACGTGCGGAAGCCTTACTGTTTTGTGCAAATAGATCGCGAACCTTACAACCGACTTCCTTCAAGGATTCCATATCGAATCCCCGGAGCCGAATCTGCACTGCCCTAGGGTTATCGAATCGTGCATCGGTTGTAAAGTCGACTGCCAGCCGTTGAGCCAGTGGCGGGAGCCTTTGAACTCCCATTGGCCCATCATAAAAGGCTGGGGTTCCAGTGATCACCAAGTACAAACCTGGAAAGCGACCGGAATCCACTTCATCCATCAATTGGCGCAAGGCATTTAGACTTTTATCACGTACATCTCCGCGCATCCGTTGCAGCGTCTCGACCTCGTCGAGTACGAGTAATAATCCAGGGTGACCTGAATCTTTTAAAATCGTCAGTACGCCCTGGAGAAAGCTCAGTGCCCCAAAATGGTCGATATCGCCCTTGATCTTGGCATAGCGCTTGACCGCCGCTGATATATTCGGCTGCCCCGCCATCCAGGCCAGTAGACCGTCAGCAATCTCATCCTCTCCCTCCAACAAAGCCTTACGATACGCTCTTAAAGTCAATGCGAATGCAGGGGCAGACCTTACAACTTCCCCGAGCCTCTTCTCCATCAATATGTCAGTCGCATTAACAAGTGCTTCGGCATCGTCTGGATCAATGGATTGCTGTGCCAGGACATCTTCTTCAAGCGTGTAGAACCAAGACTCAACGACATTCTGAAACGCCCCTGAGGGGGTATTAGGTGTAGTCAGCCGCTCCATCAACCGGCGATACACCGTTTCAAGCCGGTGTAGGGGTGTTTCGGTTTCTGATATCTGAACTTCAGAGCATGCGAACCCAAGTCGATGGGCCTTTTCTCGCAACCACCGAGATGCGAAGGTCTTACCACTACCGTACTCACCGCGAATCGCTTTAAATACAGCACCACTTCGGCGAACTTTATCCAGCTCCTCATCAAGTGCGGCTTCAAATGGCTGAAGGCCCACTGCAAGGGCATCCAAACCATACTGAGGTACCGTGCCCCGGCGAAGTGCGTCTAAAATATCCTGACGCCGCTGTTGGCTAATAGTCATAGACTTACCTTGCAATGCCAATAAATACGAACAATAAAGCTGTTTACTCTATTTCAAACTGCTTCTTGAGATCAGAAACACTTAAGCGGATGGTCTGAGATTCACGATCCGCAGATAGAATGGAGTAACCATCCACGTTTAGTAATCGCTGAGCATTAGACAAAAAGCCTCGCAAGCGCAATTTTGGGATGAGAAGCTCGCGACAAAGAGTTGCTTCCATCACCTGCCATTGATGCTTTTGAAGAAGGCGTAACAATGCAGAAAGATCCTTATCTGAAACTGCAGTCCGCCCTGCACGATCACGCAACTTAAGGTATACGTCTGAGGCAAACAGGTCGCTAATCCAATCGCCGCTCGATTGCTCGGGAATTGAACTTGGCGCGGGAGTGGCAAACATGTCCTCCACTACTTCCGCAACCGCAGCACGCTTCCCGCGGGTTACTTTCTTTGCCGGTTTTACACTAGGCTCTGAACTGTAGGCTGCTGCGCTGTCGGCCACCTTGTCTGCTTCCGATGCCGAAAACCACCAATCGGGGAACCGTCTGGGTACTTCCCGCCATCCATTCGGTAGTTGATGATTACTAGCACTCGAGTAGATACCCAGAGGAATTACAACCTCCTGTAAGGATCCGCCACCATGGTAGCCATGATTTTTTTTGCGGACATAACGCAACCGTTCTGACCAAGGTAAAATGACTACGTTATTGTCCGTAATGACTCGATCACCCACCACCTTTACTTCAAGGTCTGAAGGTTCACTTTCTTTACCCGCCGGTTGATAGCGTTCACCATTTTCCTCTGCTGACTGCTGAAAAACTGAATCATGATCGAGTACATGACCATGATCACTAGTCATGATAATGATTCGGCCTGCCTCTCGGGCGGCCTCCATGACTTGTCGTAACAGTGCAATCGACTCAAAGGACCAGTCCACAGCAACTTGAGAACTGCTTGAAAGCTGGTCATCAATGGCATTGATTACCACCGCAAGTACTCGGTGTTCTTTGCCAGCAATAACCCCGCGAATGTGACTGTGAAGGCTTCCCGAGCCTGGCTGAGACAGATCTTGCTTATGGAATACTTGAGGTGGGAACTTGGTTGAAGCAATTTTCTTCAACGCAGGATGCGCTGAAAATGCTCGTTTCTCGTCCGCTGCACTACCCTCACTGAGGCCACCCGATAATAGTGAACAACGGCTTACCTGAGTGACCGTTGGCAGTGCTGCCATCAGGCAACTACTGCTATCCTGGCCTTCTGGCTGAAGCTCCAGCCAATTGTGGTGGCTGAGATCCTCGCCCAGCTGGCGATACACTGCCTCGCTCATGCCGTCTAGAACTAGTAGCAATACTGGCTGATTTTCAGCCAATGGAACAACCAGTTCGTCGATAGCTCTTTCCACCGGAACAATATCGCTCGGCAGCTTGTCACCTCTAGCGACACTCATCAGCTGCTGACCAAAGGCCTGATTTTGATTTTCTCTGACCTGCCTAACCTTTGCTGATAACTTCTGGTAGACCTGATTAAGAGTGTCGTGCGCATCTCCCGCCCAGATTTCCGTGCGAGCCCAATCACAAAATCCCCCCTCAGCCGCATAGTCCAGCATTAATTCAGCTGCTGTGCCGGGACTTCGAGAACTTTTAGCCAGCCAGCGGGTAAGCCGCAATGCCATCTGAGCTCGTTCTACCGCTTCTCGATAGAGGGGCAATCCACTAAGTGCATGACTAGACAGGTGTTTAAATGCAATCTCAGCTTGCTCAAGATCAGCATTCTTCAGGGCAACGTCCAGCGCACCAGAAAAATGGGTAAGCCTGGCCTGTACCGCACAAGGCATCAAATCAGACAATTCCGCAGCCAGGGTCATGTCCACGCTTGCGAGAACCTGCTCGGCCTTGGCTAAGCAACCTGCATATCTTTGATAGGGTTGAGATCCGACCCAACGCTTGATTAGTGAAACTGCAGCATCACCAATCGCCCAAAATGATGTGCTCGGAAACTTTTTCGCACTTAAATAGCGCTCTGTGAATATGCCTCTGCTCACGTACAACTGAGACATGTCTATTCCATTCGCGCGTTCAACATCTCCGGAAAACAAAACAGAGCATGCGAGCGCCAAAGGTAGAAGGTCACTACCTTGCCCATTTAGCAAGATGGTGGAAATTATCTCATGGGTATCTGGAAGACCTGGCGCAAGCCAATCCGAAAGGTTATCACGCACGTCTTTAGGTGCTTGTTCAATTACGCTACTGACATCCAGCCTAGTGCTCCAATCCAGCAATGACTCTAGGTCGATATCAGCGTCGGCGTACTGCAAGTGCCCGATCGCAATAGCACGCCAGGCCCCTTCCAGATCCAAGACTTCACCAAAACTGAGCTTTTTATCAAACCTATCAAAGCCGCTCAGCATAGCTTCCGCCATCCAACGACCATGCTTACGAATCAGCCGAGGATCGATATCTCGCACCTTAATGAGTTGTTGGAGTGTTTTCCACGGACTGATGCGCTGCGGCTCGTTACGCCAGAGACGAGCAAGTACATCTTGTCCAAGCCTCAATATATCCAGTGCCGATAAAAGAACTAGGCGTCGACCAGTTTCACGCTGAACACCATGTTTAACCAACGCCTCCCGGATAGCGAGCTCTGACACACAGTACACCACTTGCAGTGTATTGCCTTCAATCTCAGCTTCAAATTCGGAAACTGGAAGTGGATCTGGCCATACGAAAGCAATGCAGTCGGCAGCACCATCGCGCTGAAACACAGCCTGAATTTGAGTAACAACGGGCATCGGCAACACAGCACCACTTTGCGAGTTTCTCATGCCTTTACTCCCCGTCGCCCTCGAAATCAGGTTGAGTAATGGTATAAGTCACATCCAATACACATCCTTCTTCTAACTTACTCTCTATATCTGCAAACAAGCTTTTCGCCTGCTGCCGCGTTAACCCAGTTTTCTGCGATTCGACAACTACACGGCTGCCAGGAGTAGGCTTCTTGTGAGGCTCAGTATGCGGCGGTTCAATTTGTGACGGCTTTTCACTCAGGAGTGCTGTGGCATCAAGTTGCCCTTGACGTAATGCTTCCTGCAGGGATGTTACGAGCTCATCCGCCTGCAGAGCACTATTCAGCCGGTTACGAATAGCCTCAGCCTCAGCACCCGGTTTCTTCCACGCCAAATCCAAAAGATCCCAGTTATTGCTTTCAATCGCTTGGACCACGCTAGCAGCACTACTGATACTCTTGGCCAATGCATTGGCACTCGTCACCCAATGCGCATTCGCCAGTGCCTCGACCAGCGCAGCACCCTGCTTTCCTTGAAGCTCTAATAAGAGCTTTGCAGCGTACTCCGCATTCGACAACCGGTTGCAGTGCATTGGGAGGTTCATTCTGTCCAGCGCTTTCTTGAGTGTGCCCACCAGGCCATCACAGGCAGATAGGTAGCGTTTGACCTCTGCTTGAACCTCCTTCTCCAGAGTATTTTGGTGATTGGCTGTCCTCAGCGAATTGATCGTCAAACCGAAAATCGTGGCGGCATGATCGACCCCGCGTTTCCAGGTTGCCGGTTCAGCAAGATCGTGCTTCACCAATACCAAATTATCCGGCATATCTTTCAGTGTTGGATCATAGTCATTGCCATGCAAGGTAAATGCATACTGGCCATGCTCGGCAAACACCATAACCAGGAGGTTTTGCACTATTTCGGGCAACCCTCTTGGCGCGGGCAAATCCATAGCACTGCGGAGACGTTTTACACTCACAGGATCACCGACAAACTCATCCTTTGCGAGTTCACGCGTCAGGTGGTTGGGCCAATCATCTTTGAAAATGAAGTGGCGTTCATGCATCTCGCCTAGCTTCAATGGCTGCGCTATCGTCCGCATCAATGGTCGCAATGGGCTATCAATATCTATTCGACCGTTAGTAGCGTGAATCGCTCGACGCAATTGCTCCATCACCTTACCTAAATCAGCCAGTTTGACCTCACCCTCAAACTCCGGATGATCCGGATATTGAAACCTTAAAGCTTGATCAAGTAACTGCTCAAACGCATCTTTCAGGTTCGTGCCTATGGGAACATTTGGCGTGAACCCAGTCTCCAGCGAGTACACTTGAGTATCTAGGGACGTCGAATCATCCAGAGATCCAGGTATGGGCGCGGCAGCTCCATAAGCACCCATCAAATATTCTCTCATTCGTTGACGCAACTGGCTCCGCTGGTTCCCGAGCAGCGTGCGAGCCTGACCTCGCTCCTGCGGCTGTAGATGTCGTGTGAATGAGGTGAACCGATCTTCGGTCTTAAGCACATACTCCAATACAACCAATGTGCCCAAGTCTTTTTGCGCATTTTGACTAAAAAAATACGGTAGCCAGCACAAAGTCCGAGTACTACTTCCGTTAGCCTCAAACTCTTGGATTCTTGCTTTATCGTCAGCTGGAGAGTGGTTTCCCTGGTCGAAAGGGAAGTCCACAATAACTTTCCAATCTTCGCCTCGAGCTTCAAAGCGAGTATTGTCGGTAATCTCGCGAATATTCTGGAAGTCGACCTCTACTGTTCGGCGCGTACCACGCCAGAGGAATACTCGTTCAATATACAGCTGACTTTCGTCCTGCACTCCGAATGCTTCAAAAAGTAAATCCTTGATCAATAGGCGACGGGCGCCATCCGTATCGTTGATCTTAGCTTGATCGAGAATACTCTCCGTATCGACTCCAGAAAGCTGAATCGCAATCAGTGGATTAGTGTCATCACTGATCTTGATTTCACCTACGCGACCGGCCCACTTGCGGCATTTCTGCAATACGGTCTGCGCTTCACGCCCTGGAATTGGTGCTTTGATCGTTCCATGATTTAAAGCCGCTAGTTTATTAGCCGTGAGCTGCTTGAAACAGTCCACTTCAGGCACCAATGCAGAGAGAAGCAGTGTTTTAATAAGCCTTAGATCATTATTGAATGCTTTGCGTTTAGGATCACTATAATCCAAGGACTCCAACTGTTCGTACTTAAGGCTGTGTTCTTCCTCAAGCAGCGGTAGCAATTTACGAGCGAATAGTTGTTTTGCATTGTCGAAATGTAAGCGCATTGCCTCCGAAAAGGGTTCGGCATCAGAGGCAATCACATCGTATAAATCCCCAACTGGGATACAATTGCCAAGCTCCAGGGTCTCTCGCTGATCAACCAGCAGCATCAACATAACCTTCAGCGCTGTACGCTCTCTTTGCAGAGCAGACGACAGGGCCACCAAGGCCTGCACCAGAGCTGGGCTAAATGGATAGAGCGAGCGGAACATTTCACGATCACCGCTGTTGGTGAGCAAAATATCCTGGACTTCAGCACGCAAACTCTGATCCATACGCCCGAAAGATGAATCAATCTCCTCTTTTGCCGCCGCATTGATAGGCTTCAATACCCGACGTTCAGCAATAACCGGCAGGTTTCGGTCTTCCAGGGTTATGGTGTGGAAGCGTCCTTCCCAGTATTTCAGCGAATCACTCAAGGCCTCCTGCTGGGCTCCTGTGTATTGATCACCCACAAATTCCCGCAAATCCCGCTGGCGGGCAATAAAGCTCGCCACAGGTAATGCGCGGGCCTCACTAGCCTCCACCAGTTTGACCACTTTTTGAATGTTATTGCCGATAAATCGCTGATCCGATAAATGGCTGGCCAACCACAGGATCAGCTCATCAAGGAAGAGGATAATGGCATCATAACCAAGCGCTTTGGCGTGCTCAGTCATGATGCGCAAACCTTCGTCGAAATCGACGTAACCACCGGACTCGGTATTGGCCATATCCTGCATGGAGCTGAAGAAAGCTCCTATAAGGTCACCGACGAGACGTGACTTATCATCGCCACTGGCCTGGTCATTTAATACAGCATCGAAACTGGCTCCGTCCCATCCTGCAGACAGATCTCCCCAACCATCGTCTTCCGCCGCAGCCGCCTTCTTATTGAGCGAATCAAAAAATAGCTCATCACCCATATTGCTGCGCATTTGGCGAGCATCGCGGAAAAGACGATCACTCAGGTAGAATCCGGGGATAGGTGCTTCCGGATGCAGGTGTTTTATGTGACGGGCGTACCCGCCTAACACACCCGCCTCAATACTCGCTGCACCGATCATGTGATATGGAACCAGTAAAATATTGGCTTGTTGAAGCCACTCATCGTGCTTGGCCACCGCGGGTGCCAGTTCGTTAATGGCGCGAGCCTGAGCATTGCCCTGCAGCAAAAGATTGAGTACCGCCATAAAGTGTGACTTACCGCTACCAAAACTGCCGTGCAAATAGGCGCCCTTTTGGCGGTTCTGAGTACCTACCACGGTACTTTTTATAAAGCTCAATGCATCATCAAAAGACTTCTGCAACTGTGGGGTCACCACGTATTGCGACAGTGTCTGGTTGATGGATTCATCGGCGAGGCCAGAGGATAGATTTAATACAAAATCCCCACGCTGAACTTTCTCTGGAATTTCGATCAGATCTTTGATTAGAGTCATCTTTGTATCCTGTTGGAATCCATTTTACATGGGTGACTTTTTCTTACGTCCACTGCGCCTTGATGCGACAGCAGGCGGCGCCCATTCGAATAGAGACGAGTGTGGTATATCCAGCAATCGTAACTCCTCCATCAGGAAAGCCTCGTAGTAGTCACCCATGCGCTCGCCGAACTCTGGATCAATTTCGTTATGCCATTGCTTCAACCAAGGGATCAACTCGTCCAAAGCCACCAAAATTGGAATAAGACGATTAGCGCTCCATCCTTCACTCTCCTTCCGTTCTAGGTACCAGGATGCGATAGCTGTTGCTCGCTGCAAATGATCTAGACCTGCCCAGCCGATTACTAGGGTGCCATCACCATCTTTTTCACAGCCTGGTAGGGAAAAGAATCGCTCTTTCTGGACATCCAACTTACCACGAAGCCTCCAGTAGCTGACTTTGAGGAAATCTGCCTGCTTGTATTGAGGTGGCGCAGGGATCTCACCCACTTGACGTTCCTTTTCGCGTGCAGCTGCTTCGCGAGCTAAATCATATGATGCACGTTTATCAGAATCTTCCCTATCCTTTGCAGGTAAATCTTCATCAACACCGTATTTAGCATCAATGGCATCCTCTTCTCGCTGCTTACCCCATACTTCTTGCCAGGCTCTAAACTTCGGCATTGAAGTTGATTTCAAGCGCGCAGCAGCCATTTGCGGAACGCTTTCACCATCCACGAGCTCACAGACTAACGCTTGGAGATCCACTAGATCGCTATCGCAATACACTTCAGCGACTCGCAAAAAAATGGCCTCTTTACGCATGCGATCGGCTAATTGAGCACAGGTCTGCAGCTCAACAGATTGGCTATTTCTCACAAGCCTATTGAGTAGCCATTCCTTGGCCTCGCTCTTCAATCGATCTTCCCAACTGTCACGATTCCAGCGGCGCTTGTATTCGGGCTGCTCAATAAGCTTCAGGCTTCGATTTTCTTCCATTATTCTTAATCGACGCTGCACCAACGCACGGTAGTCGTCGGGCCAATGAGATGGCAACTCAACCGTCGGAATACTTCCGTGACGATCAAACCATGTAGATTCAACCTCACCTGAAGCTAACTTTCGGGCAAGCAGTATTTCAAAAGCACGCTCACCCAATTGCACTTCAGGAACCTCCCCATCGTAGCAAACGGGCTCATCAGTAAGGTTGTAAAGGAAGTAAACATGCCAATCCAGCTCTTCCTGTAGCGAAATCATTTTCGACCATATATCAGCCTCCTCCTTTTTGGCCCTTTCGAGACCTTCGGTCATTAATTTGTTTTCATTCTCGACAACTGCTTTTGGTGAAACTTCTTTCAATCTCATAGCAAGAGAATCGAGACGTTTCGCAAATGTGCTTGCTTTTAAACTGGAGTCATTCGGAATGGGGAACTCCATTAGCCCAGTCCCAGCATGATCATATCGTTCATCCCAAAGCGTCTTCCTAACCCTAGCACCTTCACTACCAACATGATCCCCACCTTTTGGATAGAACACTTGCTTCATCCAAAAACATCCTGTTGAACTATTAAGGAGGCCAAGCAAGGGGAAGTGGTCTGCTTCGGAACTCCCTTTCGGCAAAGTAATGATTGGAGCTGAACGGTTAAAAATTTTGCCACCACGAGCAAGAACAAAATGATTGTGTGTAGCTACGTGCGCAAACGTAATACACAAAGAAGTTTTGTTTCTCTCTCTTGGTATTTGGTGATATTCCGCAAAATGACGCCCTGACGCTTTGTAAGTTTTTTTGCCAAAAGTATTCCTCGCCCACAATATTGTTCGCAAAGGCCAGGCATACCTCTCCTGTTCTCTGGAAATCGAAAATAAGATCTCTGAGTCATATGGAAAGAATACTGCTTTTGATGCGTTCAGAGACCAATCTCGAACCTGATCGCCTTCAACCAAGAGACGATATTTCTTGGGAAACCTGCATGACGACAGCTTATTGCTGGGCACGGCAAAAGCTTCATCTTCACCGAGGATTGCTCCAAATCCATTTATATCTATTCTTGAAAGGAGTCGCTCACGCCCTCGCTCGATCAAGTCCTTCAGTTCTGAAGCACCACCACCGGAGATACTCCAGGGATGCTTTGAGAAAATCGATCGCTCTTTATCTGAAACACTTATATATTCATTCTCAGAGCCTGCCTTGGGTGTCATAGAAACGATCGATGTCCACGCCCTTCCCTGAGCCGGGACATCTGGCACAGCCGACTCACCACGAATCCCCATTACGGCACGGATAGCCCCTGGATTAGGCGCCTGATTACGTGCGAAAATTATTACCGTTGGAGTTCCATGCCCCGGGATATACGCCACGGAGGTATCAATTACATGAGTTAAATCTTTGCGCGGAAGGTAGTCCTCAATTAGCTTTTTCCCAAACTCACGCTTCATAAAACTATTCGCAGTTATCATGCCCAGATATCCCGCCGATTTATTTCCCTCCGGCCACAGGGTTAAATCAAAGAAGCGCTCGGTAAAAGGAGCACCCAGTGAATACTTTCGGTAACAAGTCGGATATTTGTCCCGATAAGCCTGATTTAAGGCTTTATCACTTACCGTGATGTAAGGTGGATTACCCACTACCACGTGATAGCGCTGGCCAAGGATTTCATTTAGTCTTTTCTGGTCCTCTACTTCATATGCATGCTGCTTTTCAACCTCTAAAAGCTCAGTTTGAATTCCCTGCCCCTCCCACTCAAATCGACGACCATGTAATAAAGAGTCGCCACAGGCAAGATTGAAGTGAAAATCTGGTGCTTGATTTATCTTATCTGCACCAGCCGCTTTCATCGCCGCAATCAACAGGCGGAAACGACAGATGGCAATGGCATATGGGTTGATATCGGTGCCATGCACCACATCAAGCGCGCGCTGCGCCAATACTCGCGTATTGATACCTGGCTCACGCTTCAGCCACCGTTCAAAAACTCGCTCAAATGTAGTCAGCAGAAAGTGGCCAGAACCACATGTCGGATCAATCAAACGCAAGCCCGGTAGGCCAAACTCACTGATAGCAGGTTCCAATGTGTAATCGAGAATAAAACTTTCCACAAACTCCGGGGTCTGCAGTAGTGCATAGCGTTTACGCACGGATTCCGATAGGTCCTGGTACAGGTCGCCAAGGAAACGAGTATCCCAATCGGTATCAGTAAAATCGTGCTGAATATCTCCTGTGCCCGGATTAAGCCTTTGAAAAAAGTCAATTAGACGCTTAGCACCATCGGCAGAAACTGGAATCAGCCACAGCGGGTTATGGCGGTGGTCGAGCAGTTCTGCAATTACAGGGAATCGCTCGAGCTCATCAAACAAGTCGAGAAGATAATGGCGCTCTTCGTGTGTTGGGTGCTCGTTAAAGTATGCGACCATCCGTTCTTTGGCCTGCTGAAGAGCATTCTCTCCTTTGGCATTTTTTACTGGGCCTGCCAACACCGGCTCGGCCAACAGTCCATTGTCTTCAAGAAATCGTACAAACACACAGGTCAACACCCAGGCAACGGCTGCTTGGGTGATCTGGGCTTCACGCCATGCAACGAAGTGCTCCGCCGTGCGCTCGGCCTCCAATGCCGCCTGGTACTCTTCTTTGAGATGCTGATTCAGATCTTGATTTTCCTCGCTGTAAGCGAGAATGTCCTTTTCGATATGTGGCAAAAGGCCCTGAAGGTTTTTCAGCAATTCGGTGCGATTAATCAAGGTAATGTACTCTACTCTATTCAGCCCCAGTTTCTTTTGGGGCTTTATAATATTTATTTTCAAGCACCTTATGCGGCGCCGATATTCTGCTCATCTATTTCGAGCCAACATGCTGGAATTCGCGCAAACTCCTTACTGCCTGCCCCAGTCGGGACCAGTGTTTTGTCAATCATGGCCGCGCTATGCTGTGCATCTGCGGCGATCAATAGGGCTAAACCATGTAGTTTCCCACCATCTCGATTACTGGTTTCCATAAGTTGTCGGCGCAAATCCGATAACCAGCTGGAAACAAGCTCATAACGGGCTAGCAACCCTGGGTCGGTAAGCAGCACAGATTGCTCAGTCGCTAAGATTTCTCGAGCCATCGAAGGTAGCGCCCGATGCACTAAACGTTGTAAGTTCTGCCAATCTCGTGAATTTTTGTCTGCGGCATCGGCCCGCAGAATCACTTGCCAATCAGGCGCCTTGGGCATAGCTTCACAAACTTGGTTGACATGCCGCAGAAGCAGGTCATCAAAACTGATACGCTCGAATGGGAATTGACTACAAAGCTTTTCTTGGGCTCTATGCCACAGTGATGGTCTTACTGTTAAAGCCAGGAAATGAGAGTCTTTCGCCACCTGATCCAATCTCTTTTGCAGGTGTTGAACGTCTCGCAGTAATGCAGTGTCATCCTCTCCCAAATGAGTGCTCTGCATTATGCTCGTTGTAGTGCTGGCCAAGCTGGTCAGCCCGGCAGTGGGGAGGCAATATCCGCCTTTGCTGCCATTGGCGAACTCGAAGACACCATCCCAGCGAAACCCAATATCAAGGGACGAAATCAACTCATCCAGTTGAGGGCGGCCAGGTAACTCTTGTGCTGCCGGATAACGCCCAGACACGCGAGACTGTATATCTTTAACCGTCAGCGCCTTACTGCCCAACAGCGCACCCTGTGCGAGTTCTAGCGCCTGCTTTGCCGGCATACCACGGGGATAAAACTCTGCTCGACTCGACAACGCCGCGGTCTGTGATGCTGCGGCCGCAAGGCGCAACAATCGGTGATTGCTGAGGCCCGCAAACGAGTCTGGTGCGGGTACAGCTCGTACGCGTTCGAGGGTACGAACAGGTGAGAGCAATGGGCTAGCCTGAGCACATTCGTCGGCCAATGCACCCAGGTCACAGGCGTAATCAGCCAGCTCCTCACCTTGGGACTGACGGTTATCTGCGATCAAAAAACCATTGCCAGAGCGACGTAATAGCCAACGCGGCTCTTGCTTACTAAGCTCGGTTTCGACTGCTGAGCGCACCACCGCGTAGGACCAACGCTCACGTATTGGACTGTCTTGTACTGAGCCACGGCGAAGCAATGTAGCATCTGCCAGCTCAACCGCGGTCATCACCCCACCGTTGTCCTCAAGCAGGGTCACGATCTCGTCTCTTAGATCGGTAACAACCTTGGTTTTACTCCACTGCGCAAGGACCTTATCAATTAGCTCTCGAACCAACAGGGTTTCAATACCTAAATGGCCACTGATTGCAGCTGGAGTCGGCCAATGAACGTTGTGAGTGCCTTTTGGTGCATCGTCATCCAGCCTACCTAAGTATTCGTTCAGGAAGCGCACCTTGGTTGGATCCGTCGCCTTTATGGATTTCGGCATGATTTGCTGGAACAAACGGTCGACACTAACAACACTAGTGTCACCAGTTTGAAGTTGCTGCACCTGCTGTCCTTCCAGCAGGCGCGCCTGCAATTGGCCAATAATCTCGGACAGCTCATTACGCGTTTTTACCCCCACACCGGTCCATACACGAACTCGTGCACGGTTAAGCTTGATTAGATCGGCGACAGTGTTGATATTGCGGCGGCTCAGGGTATCCAGAGCCTGGGGGCTCAATTCCAGCAGGCCGATCTGGGTATCCAGCTGAGCTTCGGCCACCGGGCAGGTGCGTTCCGCTGGGTGCAGCGTGGAGTGTTGAGTGTCTGTACGCGCCTCGTGGAAGACCTTTCGCCATTCGCGCAGCATTTCACCTGCACTGGCAAATCGTTGCCCCACATCACGTATGAGCGCCCGACGGAAAAAAGCCACCATACGATCGCGAACACTGGGGTCGAACACCGTGCGATCGATCTCTAGCTCGCCCTCAATCTGTACTGGCAGGCCTTCGGCCGATGCCCAGTTAGGCAGTGCGCCAGCGGCCATTTCATAGAGTGTGAGGGCTGCGGAAAAACGCTCCGCATGGTCATCCCAGCGACGCCGACCTGGGTCACGGATGAAGGGGTCCATATAGGCCAATGTACCCGCGGTTATATTCTCCGGCGCAACATTGGACAGAGAGAAATCGAACAGCACCAGATGCAGGCTACTTCCTTGCATCATCAGACCGATATTTTCCGGTTTGATATCTCGATGGACGAGCGTTTTGTCTTCGAGATGTACGACGGCGCTAAGCAGATCGTCACCGAATCGCTCTAACAGTTCCAGCTGAATCGCACCTACTTGACGCAGCCGCTGTGACAATGTGCCCTCAGAAGCAAAGTCGATCATAAGCGCAGTATGGCCGCCGATTTCCAGCGAGCTGTGATACCCAACAATGGCCTGGTGCCGTAGAGCTTTAAGTACCTCACCCTCTTTAATTAGGCGGTTATTGTGATCCGGGCTAGATGCCACCTTGAGCACGCGCTCCTGGCCCTGATAGTCCACCAGAAACACAACCGAACACGCTCCTTTACCAAGCGGCCGAACAACCGTTATACCGCCGGGGAATGTATCGCCCTTACGGGCTTCAGTGGGGTTGGAACTCCGGAGATTTTCGGGCTGGCTAATTTCATCTTCCAGTTCATCCAAATAACGGATGAATTCGGAAACAGACTCCAGTCGATTGCCTACATCTGGATGCGTCGCATACTGCACCAGGTATTGCATGGTTTCGCTGGCACCATTGATCTCGTCGGTTACCTGAAGACCATTGCCACGACGGAGCTTATCGAGGAGTTCTATATCACTTTCCGACGGCCTTTTTCCGGTAAACAGATGATACGCAATGGCTCCAAGCGAGAAGACATCCATGTGCACGCCATCTGCTTCTCCGCTGTGGGCTTCTAGCGCGACGTATGGACCCGCTTCTTCCTGGATCAAGCGACTCATGTGGCTGAGCGCACTGATATGCCGAGTTTCGTTTTCGTAAATCCGCTCAGCTGTAGCCCAGTTACTAATTTTGATGGCGAATTTCTCGTCGCCCTGCGCTTTCACCCAAACACTCAGCGGGCTCAGAGCCCGGTGATACAGCTTTTGTCCATGGGCATATTGCACCGTTTCCGCAATTAGCCGAAGCAGTTGTAGTGCACTATCCGTATCTAGCCGACGGGACTGCCCCAGGTTCATCAATAGATGATCGAGCCGGAAGGCTGTGGAATCGTACTCGTATACGAGAGCCGGGCCATTATCGTGGTGCTGGTACTCTTTAGCCCGCAGGATACCCGGGTGCTCAATACCTTCGAGCATCCGGAACTCGAGCCTGGCTGCCTTTTCGAGGCGCTTTACTTCTTCTGCTGGCTTCCCCTGAGTCAGATAGATGCGGACTTTACGCTCGACACCTAATTCAGGGTTAGAGGCCTGCCATTCCTGGAAGTGGTCTGATTCATCCAGTAACTTGGTCAGCTCATAGCTACCGACCCTTCGCATACGGACCGATTCTTTTATTCCAGCCTCTTCCACCGCGCGAGAAACGGTTTTCGCTGCGTAAGCGGATATCTGCTTGTGGTTCCAGTTCTCGTCGATTTCAGTGATTGCGGGGATCAGCTCTTCGCGGTTAACCACACCCTGCCTGGCATTGCCTTCAAGGCGAATGATCAGGTTCTCGGCAGAGAGAAATACCAGAGCCTCGATGAAAGGCACTGATTCTTTGCTGCGACGGAATGAAGGCTGAGTCTTCAGCAACGACGCTAGTTTCTGAGCCTTTCGACGGGTCAGAAGGCGCGGGTTATCAAAGATTTTGGGCCGGCCACCTTCAGGCTTTTCCCAAACCCAGTTGGATGCATCGCCACCAATCACGCCGGGATGGGACTTGATCTCAATGACGTACATACCCTTCGGAGTCAGCACCATCAAATCGACTTCATTGATCGACCCGTCGAGCGCGATAAACTCAAAGTTGGCCCAGGCACGATAGGGGTCGTGATCGGGCAACAGCTCCTTCGCATAGGCTAAGGCCTCACGTTCCCAAGCATAATCGGACGGGGTTATCTGCTTCCAGAAGTTATCCATTACGTAACATCCTTATCGCCCAGCTCAAACATATCGCCAACATCGCAGCTGAACAGCCGACAGAGCTTCTCCACTGCCTCCAGCTCTACCCGCGTAGCGGTCTCGTGGTACAGCAGCGAGATGGTGCTGCGGTTGAGACCGCTTAACCTAGCTACATCAGAGATGTTCATTTTTTGCTCACCCATATACCGGGAGAGATGGCATCTGATCATGGCATCGACACTTGGAATGTTATGGCCAGCCACTTCCCTGCCGGGAGCGGCACATTGATACGCTAGATTGCATCTTGCTGTGCTGGATAGCAAGAAAAAGCGATGGAATCTGTAGGATACAGAGGTGGCCCCGCGCTCCACTGATCAAAAAACAACCACACGATGAGGGAAAACCCAGGATAGGAGCTAGTAAACCAAGGCTTTGCCATGAGGCCCAGCCAGTCCACTCTGGTTCCTCAGCGCATGCACTTGGTATTGGCTGTGGGAAGGCCACGCCTTTTAGGGAGTAGATACGGAAACCACGTGGAAACGCCCCCTCGATCAGAGCTACTGGAATGACCCGCGTCGGTGGAAATGAGGCTTAGCTTCCCGTTGCCAGTCTCTGAGCCATTTCCTTCTATTCTTACTCTCGGCCTGCCAATTCTGGAAAGTGCGTATACACACCATCGGTAGATACTTGGTTGGAAAACAAACAGGTTTAGTTGTTTGGCATCCCAACTGAACCCTGATGACGAGTCAAAATCGCGTATTGACAGTAATGGCATTTAACATTGAATTGTGAAAACTCTGAACAGCACAGGCAGAGCTAACTAATTGATTTGCCAAACGAAAGGTTTACTATCAGTCTTTTGAGCCTCCTGGAGGCGATACTCGCTTGGACATTCCGCCGGGCTATAGCGAATCATCTGGTAAGACTTAATCAAGGATTGAAATGCCCTCACAAGCACTGCTGACATTTGACCATGCGATTCAGGATGCGGTTGATCTTTTGAAGCACTTTGATGCACTCAATACAGCGCCACCTCCCCCAGAGATAGAGGTCCTAAAACGCGCAAGTCTTGTTATGGCGTTAACCGCACTGGAAACCTACTTTGAAGAACGACTCACTGAGTCGGTGAATGCCATCTGTAAGCGCAAGGAGGCTAAAGACACATTATCCGAGTTTTTCAGAGCATCTTTAGAGACAGAATTGAAAACCTTCCACACGCCCAGCACCGACCGTGTAAAACCAATTTTCAAGAAATTTCTTGGCTACGATGTAACTGAAGGATGGGTGTGGAACCATTACGATTCCAAAAAGGCGAAAACTGAACTTAATCGACTCGCAAAAAAGCGAGGAGATATAGCGCATCGGTCGCAACGTCCCCTACCTGGGCAGCCGACGCAGCACGCCGTCACAAGAGATGACCTTCGAAAACATATTCACTTTATCAAAGAGCTCGTGAAAGCCACAGATATTTTTATCGAAAGTAAATCTAACGTCCACTTCGAGACCGAACCCTGCTAGATACATAATACATATAACGTAAAGAGCGCACTCTGCCACAAACAACCAAATAATCTATAGGAATAAGAAATAATACAATGGATAAAAAAACATTAATAACTGGAATTTCACTTGTCACTTTTATCGCTGGCTGCTCCAGTACACAACAACTCAATTCTCTCAGCTATAGCGATGCATCCGCTTTTGAACAAGCCTTACGGTCAAGAGAAACGCCCACTCAGCTAGAGCATGAAAAGCTCTATATCCAACCTGTGAATAAAATGGAGCCTTGCCAGCTACCAACATCCCGCGACCAAATGATACGCAACAACTTTCGTACCTACTGGGATGGTCAGTGTAAAAATGGATACGCATATGGAATCGGACGCGATATCGCAATGTCCGACACTCACCATCTAGAGGAAATTACCATTCACGATGGTACTGGAGATAACTCAAAATCCCCGGCCATCCTCTATGATTTTGTAAATAATGCTATCCATTACCGCGTAGCCAATCAGGGGGATCTTAGCTATAGCCGTTATAGCGAGCAAATAGCTAACGATATTAATGGATTCAACATTACCTATATTATGGGCATAGAAGAAGTCGATGGGAAATCACAATATGTACAAACCTCCCCATTTAACCCCACTCGAGCATTCATCAATAATGAAAAAAATATCGTCTACAGATTTATAGACAACTCAACTAGTCCAGTCATAAACCCTTCAGCAATAACCTTTTCCGCTGAAATTTTGGATCCTATGACGGGCCAGCCAGGAGGAGTCGCAGTTGCCCGCTACGGAAACGGACAGGTGCGACATCTTAAACTGGATGGAGTCCAACCAGAGCCGATAGTGCTGCCTGAAGAATACTTGTCACATTTGAACGAGAAATATAAATCGATCTTAAGCGCTCAAGCTATTGCAAATGCAAATATTGAAAAAGCTAGAAAAATAGAGCGTGAGTATTTATATATGGCATGCAATGGAAAGCATCATATCGACGGCCTTGATGAGGAAGTTGCAACTAAGATTTGTAATTGGCGCGATCAATTTAATGAACCCTATCAACGCGCACTTGCGGCATACAAGGAGAACCTTGAGAATTTGATGCAACAGGCAGAAACGGCAGAACAGCAACGACAATTACAGCAACAGCTGGCTCGTCAACAGCAGTTGCAGCATCAACAACAATCCCAGCACGCTTTACAACAAACTATAAATAGCTTAAGTCAGTTTAATTGGCAGATGCAGCAGAGCATAATGAACCAGCCTGCTCCACAAATTGTTCCGCTGACCCCCTCTGGCAACAATCAGATCACGTGCGTCGAAGCAGGCGTTGTTACTAAATGTAGATACTAAACCCTTCCCCCGCTCTTTTAATGAGAGCGGGGGATACCCCCAATTCAATAGCTAGCAATGTAACAGCAATTCATTTTGTGCACGCTCGTCGGCACCTCGAACTTTACCAGACCAATTCCTGTCAACATATCACGCTTCTGCAAGTGGCTAACGCGACCCACAATTGCACGGCCATCTCGCAATTGGCAGTGTTGAACCTTTGCCATGAAAATCGAAGGTTCCGCCTCCCCCGCCCAAGTATCACCCGTTCGGCTTGGCGCAGAAGCTTTGTCCGAATGCCTACTGTCTCCTGTCGACCGAAACACCCAACACCGGTATTCTTGTCCAGTGAAGAGTGAAAACTCGCTGGGACTGCTATTTAGTAAGCGCGCATAAGTTATGATCCATATTAGGCATGGGAAGCTGACGGGAAATTGAGACTTATTCTATGATTTACGAAGAATGTATGATTAGCCCAGCTTTGAAGCACTTTGTAATCGGGCGCGGTTTATTGGAGCAATGTGCGCACTGCGGTAATGAGGCGACAGGTGTCGATGAAATGATAGTAGTGGAGCATATTGTTGCGCTATTTGAAAGCACTCTTGTTCCTTTTGATGCTTTGCCGCAGATGACCAAGGTGGACATTGATTGTGGTGCCGATCTTCCTATCCGAGAAATTTTCGATCGCCTCGACTTCCACCCACCCTCAAAGTCAGAGAGATTTAATAGTCAATTATGTGAGGCCCTGGAACTGGAGTTTGTTGATCCAAATGCCCTGCAATTGATTGATCAATGCTTTATGATAAATGATGTAAATTTAACCGATAACGAGTTTACTGTTGGATAGAGAGATTTTCTTCGAAGTATTGCAAGTGGTCATCGGTTTTTCAATCGAGACGCGAAGGAGTTCTTGGATGATCTTTTTCATATCCTAACTGATGATCTTGATTTAGAAAGCAAGAACGTTATCAAAGTAATTGACTATCAAATTCCACTATATAGAGCAAGAATAGCCTCATCAATAAATGCTCTAAAGAAAATGCAGGCTGAGCCGTGTAGTGAGCTAGGGCCGACACCACCCCAGTTGGCATCAGATCAGCGAATGAGCCCGTCAGGAATATCAGTGTTTTATGGTGCTTTTAATAGGAGCACATGCATTAGTGAAATTCGTCCAATTGTGGGCGACCTTGCGGTTTCAGCGGAGTTCCGTGCGCTGTCGAAATTGAATCTAATAGATCTAAATAAGCTACCAGACTGCTCTGCTGTAGATGACATTTACCACGATGACGTTCTCCGACATTCCCATGCAAGATCCTTCTTTAAAGAATTGGTTTTCAGTATGTCGAGACCTGCACGGCGTGCAGAGAGCAACCCATATCTATCAACTCAGTTTATCTTTGAATATTGAAGGGTCAAGTTTAGGGATTTTGCGGATGGAATACTCTATAGTTCTGTTCAGCAGGATCAAGCCGGCTCCTGTTTTGCACTATTCCCTGAGGCAAGCAAGGTTTCTGAGGAACCAATGTGCGCGCTAATAGATAATGATGTATTTTCTGAGGAGCACTCATCAACCGTGTCCATATTTTATGTGCCAGATTCACTTCGTTACCATCGTGTCAGGGGTGTTTCCTGTATTCAGGAAGAGGATGATAGTGATTTCAAACTGGCAGCCAGTTAAGATCTGCAATCATATGTTGGTACTCGATTTTGATACACCGGAAAAAACTGAATTTGTAGTTTCACTATTGAGGCAATTGGCCGGCAGGAGGATTACCAGAAATTTCAAACTCAGCTCCACTTATCTCTAGCAGTCTCTGAACGAAATCTCCGGAAATCTTGACGCAAGCCTCATAGGATTCTGCTAGCGTCAACAGCGAATCGGAAGGCTCTAAAGATACTACTAGTGCCTCATCAAAGGTGAACATTTCGTGCTCTGTCGCTGTGGTGTTCCCTTCCCCCTCATCCCCGCAACATAAAGAATCCTGAGAAATATCAACTCGGACACTCGAAACAGCCTTTTCGAAAGTTAGAATGTTAGATTCTGGAATATCTTCTGAGACTCGCTGTCCATACTCGACTAATGTCGGTTCCGCGGGCATAAATAAGTAACCGCTCTCACCTAACTGGCCCGTAGAGCGAAGGATTCTACCCAAAACTTGTCGAAAATAGAGTTCTGTCTTGACACGAGTCAGATAACAGCAAACCTTCAGCCGCGGGAGGTTAGTGCCCTCACTGATCATACCAACGGAAATAATCCATTTTCTGGAGCTATTACGGAACTTACGAATGGTCGCCATTGGCTTTTCGTCCACATAAGTGGCTATTTCCGCTGTTTCGTTTAGTTCACCGTACAAGAGGCGGGCGATTTTGCGTGCATGACTAACAGAAGTTGCAACAATGAGTCCGCCAGCATTTGGGGTTTTTCTTCTCAAGCTGTCCAACTTAGCGGCAGCTAGACGCAAGATCTCAATGATTAGAACCTCATCATCTAATAGATCCTGATAACTACAATCCGACTGCGAGAGCAATTCTCGAAAAGAAGAGTAACGATAAGACTCTTGACCTGCCGTGACGCAAATTTGGGAATTGTCGACCGCGGTAATTCTTGGTGTTCTGCAGACTTCATCAGCAATTGCTGCAGCGAGGCCATAGCGGAAATCACATTGCACACTCCCCGAATTTTTACAGTAGTCAGCAAGCACTATGGGAATACTGTCCGATCTCCATGGCGTGCCCGTCAAGGCAAGCGTGTAGGCTGTCTTGCCACGGATGTAGCGATGAATGGTTTCCCCCCAACTGTTGCTTTTACCCACTTCGGTGGCAGCGCAATGGTGAATTTCATCAAATATTACAAATACACGAAAATTTTCTAAGATTTCCCAGAAATCTGGGCTCATTGAACTCATAGATTGATATGTAATTGAGAAACCATGAGCACCTAATTGGCCGGTCAATCGCCTCCCAGTCTGAGCTTCAAGCTCTTTACGGAAGTCGTCTGCCACCAAGATTGAGGGCGAGAAACACATCACCATATCGATCATGCCCATATCGAACAGGCGTTTTGCAAGTACTGAAGCCATTACTGTCTTTCCAGCACCTGGGGTCGCAAGACACATAAAATGGCGAATATTTGAGCAATACTGCTCGTAGGCCAATGAGATGCATTCGGCCTGCCAAAGGCGTAAGTTCATATAGGTTATGCGTTTGGAGTGAGAACAATAAGAGACTCTAGAGCCTTTACCTTTCCTAGGGTTTTGGCGTAGTCCTCTCGTGTTTGGTCATACTTTGATTGAATAGTATTTTTGAGATAGGGGCTGGCTTGGACTATTGCCTCGTACTCTTCGAGGGCCCCCATAGCAGAGAGCATTTCTGTTCGATATTTATTCAATTTCGCCTTAAGGCCTTGAATGACCTCAGCGGGAAATGGCTCTGATCCCACTTCAGCTACTGCAGAAAGTTCAAGATCAACCGTTCCTGATCGATGTAATCGAGATACGTCAACCAACTGATACTCAATTGGATGAAGCCTATCAGTATTTCTCCTCCTCAAGACACCACACTCTTCAAGCTTACGCAGGTGTCTCTTAACTAACTGACTGACTACCTTTTTGGGCTTATCACCAGTACCTGTCAGGCTCTGATATGCATCTCTAATACGGGGTACAGAAAAGGTCTCAAATTGGCCACTCTTCAATAAGGAGGCCAACTCAGGCTTCACCTTTAACGGCTTCATAGTACATCTGCTTGTCTCGAATTTCGCGCCATTGTACTTCGTCTCTAACATCGAGACAATGAAGCGAACCCCATACTCATACGAACACGAAAAGCTCCGCCAATGGCTTAAACAGAAGCGGGAGGAGCGCGGCTTGTCTATTCGTGCAGCAGCCGAACTGTTTGGTCGGCATCACTCGATTATTGGTAAGATCGAGCAGGAGCGAAAGCGTATTGACATTGCAGAGTTTGTAGAGTACTGCGAAACCCTGCAGGCAGACCCCCATGAAGGATTAGACGTGCTGATTAATGCTCTGCAACGAAGCAAAAGAGGAAAATAGTCCGACTTCTATCCTTGTCTACTAAACACTACTGGCGGTTTCTTCGAGAATCAGTCACGCACAAATTACCCACAGTGTGCAAACTTTATTCAAGTGCTTTCACTAAATAGGCTCAGCCTCTAATGCATCGACATCGCAACCCAAGTCAGTCAAAACCTGCCTGCAGTGCTGGTAGTCTCTCTCTGCTCTTTCTTTCGCCGCAACACCAATATCGCTCAATTCCTTCAGCTCCAACTGTTGAATCAGCATTGCTTCCCACTTCGCCTGGTGTGGACTAGCCTCAATCACTGAGCTAGAGCAATCAGCGCATCGCGTTCTTTCCATTCCATAGCCGCCACCGCAATTGATGTCAGCTGCAGTGCACCAGGCCACACCTGTACTACGGATATTGACGGTCTCGGACACGACTTCGATCAGCTTCTCGCGTGAACCATAAACCTTCACATCTTCATCATTAGCTCTTAAGGTCATCATTCTGTGAGCTAGCCCGCCAGCGAGTAAAGCATTTCCACCTAACCAGCGCCCAATTGTTTCCACTCGCAAATTACTTACTGCGTCATATACGCAGTCCCATAATTCCTCATCAGCTGATTCATGCGCGGCATACAATACCGTCATATCTAATGACCAATGCTTAAAATGCTCTTTCAGTAGCATCAGATCTCCACGACTGGACCTTGCTACGTTGACTGCAAAAGTTCGGCGAGCCTGGTGGCTATTAAAATCCCAATCAATCCCTAACCCAGCAACGAAAGCTTTCAGCCTAACATTCATACCGGTGTGAGTCGAAATCGTGCCATTCTTATTGCTCTTGGCGAGGAATAACCCTTGTTCGTGAGCTATTAATTCTGCGTATTTATGCGAATCACCAGAGATTCGTGTCGCGTCGAGTAATTCCATATGCCTAGCTCTCAGATCGACAGACAATTGTTCCAGGACTCTAAAGGCACGTATAGCGATCTCTGGGGCGACAAATTCAGATAGACCATCTCCTGTTTTGGCTACATGGGCTTCAATAAAGTAAAGTGTGATGTCTTCGCGGCTTTCATGTCGGTAGCCTCCGGCCTTAATGCTCACCAATTCACTGATACGCATACCCACAGTGATCAAGATCACGATAGCGCAAGCATCGCGCAAGCGAGAACGCGCTTCATTAACTTCTCGCTTACGTTTAAAGCCGGCATTACGCGAAACTTGCGCCAGCCTCTTCTCTAAAGCTTTTCGAGTAACCCCCTCTGGAGCTGTGCGCACAACATTAGTTAGCTTTGCCTCAACCGTAAACAAGTTATCCGCACCGTCCATCACTGACACCGCCGCTTGGAAAATCTTCGTTACGACGTCCTCTGTCATTAATATCGTTTTTCCGGCCAGGATTGCGCCTCTTTCCTTCGCTACGCCAGATAATGCATACGCGCTGGTCTCAGGCCAAGGCTCAGGAACTTCAAAACTCGTTCCCTTGAGAAGGCTAAAAAGGGATTCCACTGCGGAAAGTCGATGCTTTATCGCTCCAGCGCCCAGCCTAGTGCCAGGCTTTTGCCCAGGGAGTACCTTGCAACGATGGTAATAAGATGAGTATGCATCTTCACTCAACGACTCAGGACCATACCCCACACCTGAACACCACTTTGCGAATGAGCGCATATGCCGAAAAAGGCTTACAATAGTACCCCCTCGTTTATTGGTGCCTTTTGGGCCAACACGCGACAGCAAACGAGTAACCGCTTGGCGGATTGGCTCGCGCCAGCACTCGGGCACGGTCAAGAAATTAAGTTGTTGATTGTTTTTTCTTGTATCTACCGGGAACCAGCTAAGCGGCAATTTAATAACTTCGTCACCGTACCTACTGTGTGTCGTGATAAACAGCGTACGATCGACCTCTTGACGCTCTCTAATCGCTTGCACTGCCTCGTTCAACTGGATGACATGCCTCGGCTTAGTAGACACTTTCGAGGCCTCCAAGTTGGTCGAGAGTTTGCCAATAAGGATGAGGATTATGTTTCGCATGTTCGCGCATCGACTGCACTTTCGAAATATCAAACTGAGGGGCAATATTATCGTCGATAGTACGTAGAATATGACGAAAGTGCCTTGACCAAGCACGCGTACTCATGACATCTCGCTCCCGCACCAGCATCCAATAAAGGCTAAATAGCTTATGTAAATCATCCTCGGTAACAACAAAACTTTTACATCGAAAGCACGCTAGGAACGCATCACAGTAATTTCCGTTTTTTGGCGCTCGGTGGCCATCTAGAGAATCTTTACAGTGCGCAACCGGCGTGGACTCTGCGTCAGAGGCCAACAATTTATTCACGAAAGTTTCACCGATAAATTGCAATCTCTCATCGGCATCTTCAGGTACTTCTAAGTAGTGAGTATCAGACACTCTCACCGAGTGATTCCCTGCTGCTGCCGTCATAAACGGGTCTCCTCCTGAAAGCTCCCAGATACGATTCTCAAAACTCTTCCTGAGCCGCATGGTGTTCAGTTGTAGCAGATTATCAAATCCGTCATAAAGCTCATTCCGCCTCACAAATCCGGCTAAGCCATTCCGTTGATTTAGCATATCTGCCGTCACAACTATCGGATCGCCTAACTGATGCTGGTGGTTACTTTTTCTGGCGGAACCAACAAACAGACGGTCTGGATACTCAGAATTTGATCGAACCTTCGCATTGCGCTCCTCAATTAGCTTAACAATTTCTATTACGTCAGGTAGCGCCGTTTTAAACGTAGCGCCATTTAGGTGCTTCTTGGCCGGAGTCACATTGATCTGATTACCCCGACGTTTGTAAGACACGATCACCATACGATCATCCTTCAGAGGGTGTGGCAGAAGGCAATCTGTCCGCAACTCAACTAGAGGCGTCGGATTCATGCCGGTACGCAGGGCAATTCCTACAATGCAGGAGACCAATTGTTGGGTAGTCAATTCGCCACTGCTCTGCCGAATAGCGCTCCAATCTTTTTTTACGGCGCGCGCAACCAGGGCACGTTCGTCTTTGGACAGCTTTTTTTGACCCTTCATTTTCCGATTACTATTCGGATACGGATTCTTTGGAAAAAAAGACTTGCCAATCCCGCATCGAACGAGCAGTTGTTTGACGTTGCTAAAGTGAGTCCTTCCTACTCCGAGCTCATAAAGATAATTTAAAAAATGCTGTATGAGAATTTCGTTAATATCACTGAATAATAACTCTGCATCTCTAGATTTAGCTTCTATCTGGCAAAATCTCCCAAATACCCTAAGAGCGCTGTGATAGCTGCGGATAGTCTTGAGTGATAGTGACTTTCCTCGTGTATCAACATGTTCATCCACTAGCTTCTTAAGCTTGCATTGAGCGCGAGCGATAATATCGTCACAGCCAATTCCATATAAATCATCGAATTTGAGCTGTCTCAAAGATACGCTTGTGCTTTTGGGAAGCTCAATTGCCGTAGCGATAGGCAATGTTTCTTGAGTGTTAGTTGTCGAGTTATCTCTCTCTTGGAAAGTAGCTACATCGATAACCGAGGAATCTTTTCGACTCTTTCGTTTAGCCATCTTCCCCCACTATCTCATCGTCCATGGTAAGCTCTTCTAGATCCAGATCATGGTTAAACTGCAAGTCCTCCACATCCAAATCATCCAGCACATGTAGATATTTCATCGTTGTATGAATTGAAGCATGCCCCAATCGATTCTTGACAAAAAGTATGGGATCACCTTTGTACTTCCCCATAGCCTTGAGTCTGTTCAGACTATACAGCGTGTGTGTCGCGTAGGTGTGTCTGTGTGTGTGAAGGTTTACCGGGTAAGTTAGACCAAATTTCTTCCATCCTTCAGCAATACTTGAATGGTCGACATCATATGGCTTACCTTGCTGATTCAGAAACAACACTAATTGTTTCTTACCTGAGCGCACTTCCTCCACTGGTCGTTCGTGAATTACGTACAGCCAAAGATCGGCCATAAGCGCACGACTAATCAGGATACTTCGTGGCTGCTCTCCTTTGATACGCATGTCCCTAGGATCAAGATACACACGTACCCAATGTTTTTCTTTTGGTAGATACGCAGTATTGACAACGTACTTTAGAGGAAACGTATTAAGCTCTTCTCTACGCATTCCTGAGCCCAGTGCAAGGCGCGCAAAGATCTTGTGTTTATTATTCGTAATGCATTCTAAAAACTCTCTAATTTGGTGTTTCGAGAGAACCTTGATTAGTGCTCGACGATTGCGAAGAAGAACGTTAGGCGAATGGACAACCCCTTGTGATGCATCAGTATGGCCTAGAAACCCAGTCGGCCTTCTGACTTTGATTTCGTCAAGATCAAACGGCGGTCGGCCGATTAAACGCTCACGCAAAGCGTATCTATAGAACCGGATAACTTCGCCCAAGCGATCATTAACAGTAGAAATAGCAAGACCACAGCCAGGATGAGTTGGATGATTCAGTGGTCTAAGCAACCAATCTCGGTACTGCGCCAAAACAGAGCGTTCCGGACTGTCGTCAGAACCACAACCTAGCTTCCAGGCATCACCTATTGATATACCACCCTCGACTTCTACGAAGTTTGCCTCTAGCCAATCGAAGTAATCATAAAGGCTATGGCCGTATTGCCCCCATGAAGTCTCTTTAACTCTACCATTAATGATGCACCGCTTAACCAAGTACCTGTGAACGTCTTTAACAAGCCTATGTTCATTATCGTAGAACAAGGGGAATCCAGGATATGGGGTCCCGTTGATCAGAAATTCTTTGGTGGAAATGATCTTCTTCATACCACCACATTACTGCGGAAACCTGGGCGGTCAATCCTTTTATACGAAAAAGCCCCCAATTAAACACAGGTAAATCCCCTGCCAGGTGCCCAGCGCGAGGCGCCCGCCGATCACCGGGATACTCAGGCTGCTGGCGGTGAGCGCCGACTTGATATGCGCGGGCATATCGTCCGGCCCCTCCAGCGTGTGCGTATACAGCGGATCATTTTCCGGCACCAACCGGTTCAGCCAGCGCTCCAGGTCCACTCGGGCGCTGGGATCGGCGTTTTCCTGAATCAACAGGCTGGCGGACGTGTGCTGGATGAACAGCGTGCACAGCCCATCACCACCATAGCTTTGACCCGCCAGCCAATGGGCCACATCGGCGGTAAACTCGTGCAGCCCCTGCCCGCGCACTACAATTTCCAACTGCCCCACGGCCATTGTCCTACTCCTGTATCACTTTCGCGTATAATCCGCGCCCGATTGATTTCACCAGATACGGCTCTTTTTCATGGCTCTTCACCGCGTAAATACTGACAACTACCAGCAGCAACTGGACCAGAAGGTGGACCGCCTGCGGGCGGATTTCGCCCCGTTCACCGATCTGGAACCCGAGGTATTTCCGTCGCCGCCCAGCCACTACCGTCTGCGCGCGGAGTTCAAAATGTGGCAGGAAGGCGGCCGTGTCGACTACGCCATGTACAAGCAAGGTGAATACAAAAAGCCGTTTGTGATCGACGAGTTTACCGTCGGCTCCCGCCGGATCAACGCATTGATGCCGCCACTGCTCGAGGCCATTAACCAGAGCGAGATTCTGCGCAAACGGTTGTTCTGCACTGAATTCCTCACCACCCTGAGCGGCGATGCCCTGATCACCCTGATCTATCACAAGCCGCTGGATGAAGTGTGGGAGCAAGAGGCGCGCGCGTTGCAGGCCTCCCTCGGTGTTCCCATCCTGGGGCGATCACGCAAGCAAAAGCTGGTATTGGAGCGGGACTACGTAATCGAACAGTTGGAGATCGATGGGCGCACATATCAGTACAAGCAAGTCGAGGGCAGCTTCACGCAACCCAATGGTGACATCTGCCGCGCCATGATCCATTGGGCGAGAAGCTGCTGTGACGACAACAGCGGCGATCTTCTGGAGCTCTACTGTGGCAATGGCAACTTCACCATTCCCCTGGCAGAAAAGTTCCGCAAGGTACTGGCGACTGAAATTTCCAAAGTGTCCGTAAACGCTGCTCAGGAAAACATTGCCGCGAACGGAGTAGAGAATCTGGATATCGTGCGCCTGTCCAGCGAGGAATTCACCCAGGCCATCGACAAGGTGCGCCCCTTCCGTCGCCTGAAGGACTTTGATCTGGACAGCTACGACTTCTCAACGGTGCTGGTGGACCCACCTCGCGCCGGGCTGGATGCGGATACCTGTGCGATGGTCGCCCGCTATCCGCGCATCCTGTACATCTCATGCAACCCGGAAACCCAGCTGGAAAACCTCAAGGCACTGAGCAAAACCCACAAGGTTGCGCGCTTTGCGATTTTCGACCAGTTCCCCTATACCGATCACACCGAGTCCGGTGTACTTCTGGTCAAGAAATAGAGTCGGGTATTAGAAATTGCGGCCAAGAATACGCTTGGCCGCGTCCAGTGCGAAATCGCGGTACTCGGATTCCACCCGCGCCATCTCTTTCTCAAAAGCAAATTTTTCCTTGCGGGAAAGCTTCTTCCAGTCTTCCAGAATCGGGATGTGGCTGGTCTGGTCAGACACCTGATAAAACGCCACAAACTCCTCTTTCACCGCTGGCTCCACTTGCAAGGAATCCAGTAAAACCCGGATACGCAGCGATGCCTCCGTCAGACCCACCCCCTCGTCGAGCAGCGTTTTGGCGATAATCTGGATGCTGGTATTGACCCGGTCGCGCTGCGCCTCTGCGGCGGCTTCAATCTCCTGCAGCTGTTGGGTCTGGCGTTTACGCGCCTTGCGCAATTCCAGACAGTAATAGGTAGCCACCGCCGACAAACCGAAAATGATCAAGCCGGCAATTACCAGTATCCATACAGGTACTTCAGTCATGGGAGATATACCTTCAAAAGCGCAAGCCCGAGGCTCGCGGTAACCACAGAAAATAATGTACTGATCGCAATAATATTCGCCGCCAGCTGGCTATTGCCGCCGAGCGCGCGGGCCATAATAAAAGACGCCGAAGCAGTAGGCGCGGCCGCGAGCAGAAACAGGATCGCCAGACCCTGTCCGTGCAGGCCAAACAATAAGCCGACACCCACCAGTATCACCGGGACCACCAGCAACTTGAATCCACTGGCCGCAAACGCGCCGAACGAACTGCGCCGCAACATGCTCAAATCCAGGCTCGCGCCAATGCACAACAGCGCCAGCGGCAAGGTGACAGACGCAAGATAATCACCGGTCTGCACAATCATCTCGGGCAACCTGAGCCCCACAGACTTTGCCAGCAGGGCCAGCACAATGGCCACAATGAGCGGGTTGCGCAGAATATCCTTGCCCAGTTTTATCCAGCTGAACTTCGCTTTCTGGCTGTACACCGCAAACAAGGCCACCGCGGCGATGTTGTAGAAGATGGTGATCACGGCCATCAACAACGCTGCCTGCGCCAGACCAGAAGCACCGTAGGCATTTGCCGCCCAAGCCAGGCCGATAATCCCGAGGTTGCCACGAAAGGCGCCCTGGATAAACGCGCTGCGGTCGCCGTGCGCCAGCGAGCGCGCCGCAAGCCACGCCAACGGCACCGTTAATACGGTGCCGATCAACCCTGCCAGCAACAGGGGCCACTCATCGCCGAGGCGGGCATCCGAGCCGAAAATATTAAAAAACAATAGCGCCGGCAGCGTTACCAGAAACACCAGCCTGGAGGCGTCATCGACAAAGGATTCACTCAGCAGCTTCACCCGCGCCAGCCCGTAACCCACCAGCAATGTCAGAAAAATCGGCGCGGTGACGGAAAGCGCAAAGGAGAAGGTTGTGGCGATGGTATCCAAGGGTTATTCCGCTTCCGTTTCCACAACGGCGGAATCTTCCGCTGGTTCTGGCTGCGGGGCTGGCAGCTTGTGGCTGTCCTCCGCTTTCTCTCGCAGGTCAGCGGCAATCTGCTTGCGGGTCTTGGCCCCCAGCTTGCGCAGGCTATCGATACGCTTCACCGCGTTGCCGCGGCCCGTGGCCAGCCGCTTGTAAGTTTCCTGGAACGCCTCGTCGGCCTGGCGGATACGTCCGCCCAGGTTGTCGAGGGACTCGAGCACCAGCGCAAACTGGTCGTGCAGTTTGCCCGCCTCGTCGGCAATTTTTTCCGCATTCTTGTTTTGTTTCTCGTAACGCCAGATGTTCTCTACCGTGCGCAGGGTGGCCATCAGGCTGGTGGGGCTCACCAACACGATCTGGCGCTCGTAGGCAAAGCGGAACATTTCCGGGTCGGCCTGCATGGCCAGCATGTAGGCCGCCTCAATGGGCACGAAGATAAAAACAAAATCGAGGGTGCGCACACCTTCGAGCTGTTCATAGGCCTTCTTGTTCAGGCCGGTAATGTGCGCGCGCAGGGAGTTGACGTGCTGCTTGAGCGCCTGACTCCGCTCCTCGTCGGTTTCTGCAGACGCGTAGCGCTCGTAATCCACCAGGGAGACCTTGGAATCGATGATCAGGTCCTTGTTTTCCGGCAGGCGCACAATCACGTCGGGCTGGCGACGGCGGCCATCGGCGGTACTGTCTTTCAGGGAAACCTGGGTTTCGTATTCGCGCCCTTTCTGCAGGCCGGATTCCTCCAGCAGGCGCTCCAGCACCACTTCGCCCCAGTTGCCCTGGATCTTGCGGTCGCCCTTGAGTGCGGAGGTCAGGTTCAGGGCCTCGTCGCTGATGCGCTGGGTCTGCTCCCGCAGCGCCTTGATCTGGCCCAGCAGGCTGTTGCGCTCGGCGTTCTCACGGTCGTAGACATGCTCCACCCGCTTGCGGAAGTCACCCAGCTGGCGCTCCAGCGGGTCGAGGCTCTTGCGCAGGCTGTCTTCACTGCGGCGCACGAACATCTGCTGCTTTTCTTCGAAAATGCGGTTCGCCAGGTTTTCGAACTGCTGGGTCATGGATGCGCGGGTCTGCTCCAGCTGCTGTTTCTGTTCCGCCAGCGCCACCTCGCTTCTCTCCACCAGTACCTGGTAGCGCGCCAGTTGCTGGGATTTGCTCGCCAGCTCGTCTCGCAGTTGCTGGATTTCCAAGCCCTGCTGGGTCTCGCGCTCACGGCCCGCCACGTGTTGGGCGGCCAGCACCTGCTGCTCACTGCGCAACTGATGCAGCTGACTGAGCAGACGGGACCTGCCCGCCCAGAACACCAGCAACACCAGTACCAGCACGGCCACACCGGCGAGAATGGCCTGTTCGAGGGAGAGTTGCAGGGGAAACCAGGTCATAGAAAATCACTTAAACTTATTACAGGGCACCGGCTGAGGTATTCTTGCCGGCCAGCAGTCCGTATCGGGAGACAGGTTTTTACATGCCTAAAGGAAGCGGCCATTCTAACAAGGCGCCCAGTGCATTGATATTCGATTCCGGCGTCGGCGCCATCAGTATCGCGCGGGAGATCCGTCGCCAGATACCCGGCCTGACCCTGCATTTCGGGATCGACAATGCGTTCTACCCCTACGGCAACAAGTCAGAAGAAGTGCTTCGGCCGCGCATCGTCGAGGTCGCCAGCCATATGATGGCCGCCTGCAACGCGGACATCCTCGTGGTGGGCTGCAATACCGCCAGCACCCTGGCCCTGCCCTCCCTGCGCGACGTTCTGGCGCAGCCTGTGGTGGGCGTTGTGCCCGCGATCAAGCCCGCCGCTGCCGCCAGCCGCTCCGGCACCATTGCCCTCATTGCGACCGAGGGCACGGTCAACCGCCACTACACCCGCGAACTGATCGAGGAATTTGCCCCCAGCAACCGGGTCATCAATGTACCCGCACCGGAACTCGTGGCCCTGGCCGAGGCCAAGCTGCGCGGCGAGCCGATTGCGGCGGCCGACCTGGCGCCCGTGATCGAGCGCATCTTTGCCGGGCCGGATGGCGACACCGTCGACACCGCGGTACTCGCCTGTACCCACTTTCCCCTGCTCCGGGATGAACTCGCCGCGGCCGCGCCGCGCCCCCTGACCTGGCTGGATTCCGGGGACGCCATCGCCCGGCGCGTGCGCTGGTGGCTGGAGGAACTCAACATTCCCCTGCCGGAAACACCGGCGCCCAGCCTGCTGCTCACTACCAGCGCCGACAACCAGAGCGCCATGCTGCGCGCCTTCGCCGAGTTCGCCCCGGAATACCGCGCTACCGCCATCCCGGTTAGACTGTAAGTCCGCGCACCCGCGGCAACCTCAAATTCGATAAATCAATAAGCGTTTTTCATGCTGCAACCCGCATTCCCCCTGCTGCAGATCCTGGATCAGCTGCCCGAAGGTGGCCTGCTGCTCACTCCGACCAACCGCCTGCGCAACCGCTGCCAGCAGGTGTACGGTATCGGCCAGCAGGCCAGTAAAAACTGGGCACCGCCCGCCGTCGAGTCGCTGCAAGGCTGGCTCGACAAACTCTGGTTTCAACTGCAGCAAATGCAGTGGCCGCCCGCCATGTGCCGGGTGCTCAATAAGGAACAGCGCCAACTGCTGTGGCAGCAGTGTGTGGAGCAGACCCTCGACAAGGGGCTGATCAACACCCAGCAACTGGCGGCCAACTGCGATACCGCCCTCGCCCAGCTGATCCAGTGGCAACGCATCGATACGCTCGACGCAATCGAATCGGCACTGGCACCGCACTGGGAAAAGACCGGGCTGTTGCCGGATGATTACGCGCTGTTCAAGGTACTGCCGCTGTTTCACCAGCAGTTGCAGCAGCGCAATGCCATTACGCCGGATCAACGGGACCAGCGGATCAGCCGCGCCTTCGCGGAGAATCAGCTGCCGAAACTGCCGCAGATTTCTCTCGCCGGATTCGTCCAGCACTCACCGCTGGTGGAGCAGCTCTTCCAGCGCGCCAGTGACACGCGGCAGAATTTCCCGATCCCCGACAACACCGATGCCAGCGTGCGGGTGGCGCAGTGCCACAACCTGGAAGAAGAACTGGTGCAGGCCGCCCGCTGGTCCGCGGAAAAGTTGCGCCAGAATCCGGACAGCAGTATCGGGGTCGTGGTCAACAATCTCGGCCAGTGTCGCCCGCTGGTGGAGCGGGTGTTTGCCCGCGTGCTTGAGCCCCAGTGGCTCGATCCCGCGCAACCCGCCTACACCCTGCCGTTCAACTTTTCTGCCGGTACACCACTGGCAAAAACACCGGTCGGCGCAGCCACCCTGCAGCTGCTGGAAACCCTGCGCGACACTTTTGATTACAGCGCGCTGCGCAACCTTTTGTTCTCACCATTCTGGGGTGCGCAAGACCCCGTAGAACTGCATCTGCGCAGCACCCTGTTCCGGCGACTGCAGAAACTGGAGCTGCGCGAGATACCGGGCAATGTGCTGCGCACCTGGGCAGAAAAGCTCGCCGCTGAACTGGCCCCAGAGAGCCTGCTGCCGGCCCAGCTGAACCAGCTGGGGGAGTGGGCCCGCCGCTGGCAGCGCGCCCCCGCCGAAGTGTGGGCACAGCGGTTTTCTGAACTTCTCACCCGCCTGCAGTGGCCGGGAAACCGCAACCCCAACAGCCAGGAGTACCAGCAGCTGATGCTGTGGGAACAGGCGCTGGAAAATTTCGCCGGCCTTACCGAATTCGGCGGAGCCCAGCCGCTCAGCAAAGCGCTGCAACTGTTGCGGCAAATTGCCAGCCGCACGCCCTTCCAGGCAGAAACCCGCGATGGTCCGCTGCAGATTCTCGGCGTTCTCGAAGCCGGCGGTCTCGCGTTCGATCATTTGCGGCTGGTGGGCTTCGGCCAGCAGCAGTGGCCGCCGCCCCCCTCTCCCAACCCGATGCTGCCGGTCCTCTGGCAGAAAGAATGGAAAATGCCGCGCGCCAGTGCCGAGCGCGAGTTGGAACTTGCCCAGCAGCTGACCGCCGACCTGCTCAACGGCAGTGACGATATCGTGGTCAGCTACGCCTGCGAGGAAGACGGCGTGGGCCAATCGCTCAGCGCCCTGTTCGGGTCTCCACAACCGGCAGAATCCTTCGCGCAGGATTCACTCGCTGCCCACTACCAGACTCTCGAAGGGGCTCCCGCGCTGGCAAAAATGCCGGATGCCGCCCTGCCTCCCCTGAGCGCGGAAGACTGCGCCCAGGTGCGCGGCGGTGCCGGGGTGCTCAAGGCCCAGGCACTCTGCCCGCTGAACGCCCAGTTGCGCTATCGACTGGGTGCCGAGGAATACGCGGAACCCGGGCTCGGGCTGAGCGCTGCTGAGCGCGGCAACCTGATCCACGAAATGCTCGCCGCCTTCTGGATTCAGTGTAAAAGTTCACAGCAGCTCGCGGCCATGACGCCGGAGCAGCTGGCGCTGCAGATCCGATCCAGTATCGACACCGCCATCGCTCGCCTGAACCGCAAGCACCCGGAACTGCCGCCCAAGTTCTGGGAGCTGGAGCAGGTCCGCCTGCAGGATATTTTTGAGCAGTGGCTGCCCCTCGAACAGGAGCGGCCGGTTTTTACCGTGGAACAGGTGGAGACCGCCCTCACGGTGACCCTGCAGGGCCTCACGTTTACCCTGCGCCTGGATCGTCTGGACAGCCTCGTTGACGGCGAGCAACTGGTGATCGACTACAAAACCGGGCAGACCTCCGTGAGCGACTGGCTGCAGGAGCGTGTACGAGAGCCCCAGCTGCCGCTCTACGCCCTGTTCCACCCGCAGGCCAAAGCCGTCGCCTTCGGCGCGGTGAAAAATGGCAGTTGCAAATATCAGGGCTGTGGCGAGCTCACCCATCCCATCAACGGCATCAAATCCGTAGCGGATAGCCAAATGGAAAAAGAGCCCGATCTGATCCACTGGGACCAGCTCAAGCAACACTGGCAACAGGCGCTGGAAGGCCTCGCGGAAGAATACAAAACCGGCCACGCGATCCTCGCGTTCGATCGCCCGGCAGACAACGACAACCAGAAATCCCTGTGGCCACTGAATCGCTGGCCGGAACGACAGCAATAACACCATGACAACGCCTGTACCCGTAGATGCCCACGAGCGCGCGCAAGCCCTCGAGATCACCGAGAGCTTTGCGGTGTCGGCGCCCGCCGGCTCCGGCAAGACCGGCCTGCTCACCCAGCGCCTGCTGAAACTGCTCGGCGCCTGTCAGCAGCCCGAAGAAGTGCTCGCCATCACCTTCACCCGCAAAGCCGCCGGCGAAATGCGCGAGCGCCTGCTGGACGCACTGCTGGATGCCCGTGACAATCCGGAACCGGAAAACCCCCACGGCAAAATCACCTGGCAACTGGCGCGGAACCTCCTGGCCCACGACCAGCAACAGGGGTGGCACCTGCTGCAAAGCCCGCAGCGCCTGCGCATCCAGACCATCGACGGCCTGTGCCGCAATATTGCCAGCCAGCTGCCTATCGACAGCGGCCTCGGCGCGCCCGGTGAACCACTGGATCAGCCGGCGATCGCCTACGAGATGGCCATCGCCAACCTGCTCAAAAAACTCGAACGGGAAGAACTCGACGAGGACCTGGGCCGACTGTTACTGCATCTGGACAATAACCTTCCGCAAGTCAGCGATATGCTGAAAACCCTGCTGGAGAAACGGGAACAATGGCTGGAGCCGTTGCTCTCGGTACACGATGAAGTCGCCGAAGATTATTTCACCCAGGTGATCAAGGAGCTGATCAACGGGCAACTGGTTGCTTTCAAGAACTGCCTTGGCAGCTTCGCCGGCGAGCTGCTGCAGCTGGCGGATTACGCCGGCAGCAACCTGCAGCAAGAGAAGCCCGGGCATATTGTCGGCAACCTCGCCGGTATCAGCGCGCTGCCCCCCTGCGACGACACTGGCCTGACACAGTGGCTGGCACTGGCAGAGCTACTGGCAACAGGCACGGGCACCCTGCGCAAGTCCGTGAACAAGACCATCGGCTTCCCCACCGCCGACAAAAAGTCTCCCGACCCCGAGCGGGCGAAAGCGTACAAAGAACGCATGACTGCCCTGCTGGAAGCCATGCGGGATGTGCCCGAAGTACTCAATGTCATCACCGAAGTGCGCACCCTGCCCGCCGGCATGGACGACAGCCAGTGGCAGATACTGCGCGCCATGGCGCGGGTGCTGCCGCTGCTGGTGGCGGAACTCAAGCTGGTATTTCAACAACTGGGGAGCACCGACTTTACCGAGGTGGCGCAGGCGGCACTGGCAGCGCTGGGCGACAGTGATTCCCCCACCGATGTCGCGCTGAAACTGGACGTACAGATCCGCCACATTCTGGTGGACGAGTTTCAGGATACCTCGCAGCTGCAGCTGGAACTGCTGCAGAAACTCACCGCCGGCTGGGAACCCGACGACGGCCGCAGCCTGTTTATCGTGGGCGACGGCATGCAGTCCTGTTACGGATTCCGCAATGCCAACGTGGGTATTTTTCTCGATGCGCGCAATGACGGCATCGGCGAATTGCCGTTGACGCCACTCAACCTGCAGGTGAACTTCCGCTCCAGCAATGCGGTGGTGGACTGGGTCAACCGCACGTTTGTCCGCGCGTTCCCCCCTCAGGACAATATCAGCCGCGGCGCGGTGCGCTACCTGGATTCGGTGGCCTTCAAACCCCGGGTATGGGAAGACGAACCGGTAAACTTCTACGGTTGCGTGGACGACGAAGACCGCTTGCAGGAAGCCGAACAGGCGGTTGCTATTGTGCAAGACCTGCAGTCCCGGGCACCGGAAGATCGCATAGCAATACTGGTGCGCAATAAAAAACACCTGCAACAGATTCTGCCCGCACTGACCCGCGCCGGCATCGCCTATCAGGCCCAGGACCTGGCCCCCCTCGCCAGTAAAATGGTCGTACTCGACCTCCTGAGCCTCACGCGCGCGCTACAGGATCCCAGCGACCGCACCAGCTGGTTGGCCGTACTGCGCGCGCCCTGGTGCGGGCTGGCATTACCGGACCTGTTTACACTCGCCAATTTCGATGCGGGCGAAATGGGCCCCCGCGATCCCCGGGTAACCCCCATTATCAATACGCTCAGTAATCCGCAAGCCCTTGCGGCACTGAGCAGCGAGGGCCGCGCACGGCTGGAGCGCTGCCTGCCGCAGTTGCAGGAAAGCTGGCAGCAACGGGGGCGCAAGCCGCTGCGCGTGTGGCTAGAAGGCCTGTGGCTCTCCCTCGGGGGTCCCGCTACTGTTGCCGACCGGCGTGAGCTGAGTAACGCCGCCGACTTCTTCCAGCTGCTTGAGAAGCATGACCACGGCGGCGGTATCGCCGACTGGCCCGCGTTCGAGCAGGCGCTGGAAAAACTCTTCGCCCGCCCGGCACAGGAAGCGCGGGTGCAGGTTATGACCATTCACAAATCCAAGGGGCTGGAGTTCGAGCATGTGCTGATTCCCGGGCTGGACAAGTCCGGTGGTGCGGGTGGCAGCGACCAGCTGCTGCGCTGGTGCAGCTGGCTCAACAGCGAGGCCCACACCCGCTTCCTGCTCGCGCCGAAAAGCCCGCACAGCGGCAAAGATCCGCTGTATAGCTACGTCAAGCACGACAACAGTGAACGCGAACGTCTGGAGGGCACACGCCTGCTTTATGTAGGCTGCACCCGCGCCATTCACAGCCTGCACCTGCTGGCCTGCGTAAAATCCTCTGACAAGAAAAACGAAGACTACAAGGCACCCAGCGCCGCTTCACTGCTGGCCTGTATCTGGCCGACGCTAAGCGACAACCAGGACAGCCCCTGGTGCCACTGGCTGGAGAACGAGGCCCCGACCCAACAACCGGAATACCGGGATCACAGCTATCTGCTGCACCTGCCCGAGGACTGGCAGCCGTCCGCTCTCCCGCGCGAGGACTATCTCGCCCGCTACCGCATGGGCGACTTCCAGCGCGATGACAGTGAAGAGGCCAACCTGCCGGAACTCGGACAGGTGCAACAACGCTGGTTCCGCCACGCGGGTACCGTCGCCCACGAAACCCTGGCCACGCTCACCGAATCTCCCGCGCGCCTTGCGACACCCGCGCAGCAGCTCATCGAGGAATTGCGCCCGCTGTGGCAACTGCGCCTTGGCCAACTCGGGCTGAATGGCAGGAGCCTGGAAAAGGCACAGGAGAAAGTGGAACAGGCCATTGTGCGTACGCTGGACTGCGAAACCGGGCGCTGGCTACTGGATTCCAAGCACGCTGATAGCGCCGCAGAACTCGAACTACACAGTGGTGGACGCGAGCTCAGGCGCAGCATCATCGACCGTACGTTTATCGATGCAAAGGGCAGCCGCTGGATCATCGATTACAAAACGGCAGAACCCGCCGCTGCCGAGTCTGTGGAGACGTTTTTGGCCAACCAGCTGGAGCAATACCGCCATCAGCTGGAAAACTACCGCCGGCTGTTTTACCAGCGCGGCGAAAAGTCTGTACGCTGTGCGCTCTACTTCCCGCTATTGCAGCACATGGCGGAACTGCCCAACTGACCGCGAAACACCGCCCGTTTGACAGCCCCGGGGATGGGCAAGCAGGAAACTGCCCATCCCCCGCCGAGCCTCATTGCACTACCAGTGCGCAATAACATCCCTGCGAGACACCTTTTCCACGGACAAATGTTTCGCGCCAACAACAAACCGGTGACACCTAAAACTGTTTCAAATGAAACCCTAGCCCTCTCCCCCGCCACTGGTTAGCATTAGCCCCCCGCAGCACAAGGGCTGTGGGCACGGAAGCCATTAAATTTTTGAAAAGTAGTGATTCAACCATGACCACGCAGCAGTTCGACGACCTGAATGTCGTCTCCCAGGATGTCCTGATCACACCGGAAGCGCTGAAATCGGAACTGCCCGTCAGCGAGGTTGCCGAAGCCTCGGTCGCCGCCGGTCGCGCCGCGGTGCGCGATATTCTGGACCGCAAAGACCACCGCCTGATGGTGGTGATCGGCCCATGCTCCGTTCACGATGTGGACGCGGCCATTGATTATGCCAAGCGCCTCAAGACGCTGGCCGACAAGGTGTCCGATACCCTGCTGATCGTCATGCGCGTGTACTTTGAAAAGCCCCGCACCACCGTAGGCTGGAAAGGCCTGATCAACGACCCGCATCTAGACGACTCCTTCAAGATCGAAGACGGACTGCACATCGGCCGCAAATTGCTGCTGGATATTGCCGAGCTGGGCCTGCCCACCTCCACGGAAGCACTGGACCCCATTTCGCCCCAGTATCTGCAGGACCTGATCTCCTGGTCCGCCATCGGCGCACGCACCACCGAATCCCAGACCCACCGGGAAATGGCCAGCGGCCTGTCCTCTGCCGTGGGCTTCAAGAACGGCACCGACGGCAGCCTGGAAGTCGCCATCAACGCGCTTCAGTCCACCGCGAACCCGCACCGCTTCCTGGGAATCAACAAAAAAGGCCAGGTGGCCATTATCCACACCGCCGGCAACAAGTACGGCCATGTGGTATTGCGTGGCGGCAACGAAAAGCCCAATTACGACTCCGTCAGTGTGGCCATGTGTGAGAAAGAACTGGAGGCGGCCGGACTGGTACCCAACATCATGGTGGATTGCAGCCATGCCAACTCCAATAAAAATCACGAGCTGCAGCCGCTGGTGGTCGACAACGTCACTCACCAGATTCTCGACGGCAACAATTCCATTATTGGCATCATGGTTGAGAGCAACCTGAAGGCCGGCAACCAGAAAATCAGCAGCGACCGCAGCCAGATGGAATACGGCGTTTCGGTCACCGACAAATGCATCGATTGGGAAACCACGGAAGCGCTGCTGCTGAAAATGGCGGAACAGCTGCGTGCTCCCCTCAAGGCCAGACAAGGCTAAGCCGCAGAATTTGCCATCCAACAAAGGGCCAGCAATGCTGGCCCTTTGTGTTTCCGCCGTAGCGCTTCCCCGCCGTTGGATATGCTGTAAGATTCTGACTATCGCGTTTGACACAAGGTGCGGGCTACCAGCATGTCCAGAATCAACTATCACCACCTGTATTACTTCTGGCGGGTTGCGTGTGCAGAAAATCTCACACAAGTAGCCAAGGACATCCACCTGTCGCAATCGGCGATCTCTGCACAGCTCAAGCAATTTCAGCACAATCTGGGGGTGGACCTGTTCGAGCGCCAGGGCCGGAAGCTGGTGCTCACCGGCGAGGGCCGGAAAGTACTCGACTATGCAAATCAGATTTTCGCCAAGGGCGAGGAGCTGGAGCAGCTCATCGCACAGGGCTTCGCACCCACCGGGCAACATGTCTCAATCGGTGTTCTGAACAACCTTTCGCGGAATTTTGTCGAGAGTTTTATCCTGCCCCTGCTGGAGGATGCAGAAACCACGTTTTCGCTGCACACCAGCACCATGCCCAATCTGTTGAACGGGCTCGAAAACTACCAGTACAATGTGATTCTCACCAACCACAATGTAGAGGTGGGGTTACAGGAGCCCATGTGGCGCAGTGAGCTGCTCTCGCGCCAGGCCATCGCGGTGGTTTCCTCCTCCAAGCCACCCCGCCGGCGCAGCTTTCCCGACAGTTATCGCAATGCCCACTGGGTTTTGCCCTCCAAAAACAGCGAAGTCCGTTCCGCATTTACGGTGCTCTGTGCCAAGCACCAGTACCACCCCAGCATAAAGGCAGAAACAGACGATATGGCCATGCTGCGCCTGCTGGCCCGGGATAGCGGCGCCTACTCGGTGCTGCCTGAAGTTGTGGTCCGCGATGAAATCGCCCAGGGCACCCTGCATGTCCATCAGAGCCTCCCGGATGCCTATGAACACTTTTACGCAGTGACCCTGGCCAGCAAGGCGATTCCGGAAAACGTGCAGAATTTGATCGAAAAGGTGCGCACACAACGCTGACCGGCGCTGCGCGCCAAACCGATGTTTACTGCATATTTTTGAACATCAACTTAACAAAAATAGAACGATCGGCGAAAACAAGCCAAGATATTCCGCAATCATCTATTTTATTTAAGCTAACTTAATATTTTTTCGATTTTATAGATTTTTCCAAAGGTGATCTACTTGCGCCCACTCACTCAGGGGGACGCCATGTCATCTTTGCCATTCACACTGTCACTTATCTCGCTACCACTGTTCTGGCTGGTTCTTGCCCGTTTTGGCAATAAAACATCCTTCGCAAAACGGAACTGGCTGTTGTCTCGGCTTTCCATCGTCGGATCGTTAACCCTGCTGGCACTGCTGCTGGCGATTTTCTGGGTGCAACCGCCGCTTACCGGAGAGCTCCTGTTCAAGCTCACACCCATCAACACGGCGGTAATCACGGTCGTGGTGTTGATTGGTGGCGTTATCGTGCGCTATTCGCGGAACTACATGACGGGTGAGGCATGTTACCCGGCATTTTTTCGCTGGATGAAGCTCACATTGGCCGCCGTGGTCGTCACGTTGATGGCCAATCATCTCGCCGTCTTCTGGCTGGGCTGGCTCTGCGTGAGTTTGTCGCTACACCGTTTACTGGTGCTCTACCCGGATCGACCGCGGGCGGTGCTGGGTGCGCACAAAAAGTTTTTCGTCGCGCGCCTGTCCGAAACGCTCATGCTCGCAGGATTTGCCCTGCTCTACTGGGTTTTCCAGACCCCCTACATTGACGATCTACTCGTTTCCCTCGCACAAATTGATACGCTGCCGCAGCAGCAGCGCCAGCTGGTTGAGGCCGCCGCAATCCTGCTGGCGAGCGCAGCCATCCTGAAGTGTGCGCAACTGCCTTTTCACGGCTGGCTGATCAACGTGGTGGAGGCGCCGACTCCGGTCAGCGCCCTGCTGCATGCTGGTGTGATCAACCTGGGGGGCTACCTGCTGCTGGCTTTTGCCCCGCTGATTGCCCTGTTCCCCAGCGCGCAGTGGCTGATCCTCGTTTGTGCCGGACTCAGCACAATTTTTGCCGCGCTCATCATGAGCACCCGGGTCAGCGTTAAAGTTCGGCTCGCCTGGTCTACATCGTCGCAGATGGGGCTCATGTTAATCGAGTGCGCACTGGGGCTTTACGCACTGGCGCTGGTCCACCTCGTCGCACACGCGCTGTACAAGGCCTTCGCCTTCCTGAACAGTGGCAGCGCCGTCAGCGAGCAGGTTGCCTCCAGCATTGCCGGGATGGAATTGCCACGGGGCAAGATGCTACTGGCGAGCGCACTAGTCACCGCACTCGGTGCCGGCGCGGCGATCTGGCTGATCGACTGGCAGTCCCCCATCGCCCCCTGGGTGCTCCTGACCCTGTCTCTGGTATCGCTGCTCGCAATCGGCACCGTGCAACCCTCTCGTTCCGCGCTCATGTCCGCAATCACGGTCACGCTGGGCCTCGCCGCCAGCTATGTCATTGCCAAGACCCTTGCAGGCACCTATCTGGTGGAAGAACTCCCCGCGCCCGTAGCCGGCCTGTCCGCAATGGATCTCTGGATCTCCGCCCTGTTTGTTCTGTTGTTCGCCGTATCCTGGCTGCTCAAACTGCAGGCCCACCGGTCATGGGTACAGAAACTCAAGCAAACACTGTTTGCGGGCTTATATCTTGATGAATGGTTTACCCGGGCAACCCTGAAGCTCTGGCCCGTCTACCTGCGTGAAAGCACACCAACCAATGCCGCGAAAGCCTCCGTCACTACTATCGGGAGCCGATAATGTCCGTTGTCAGTCTCATTTCTCGAACCTCTTCTACGAATCCGGTTGCACAGGCCGTCAAAAGTGCCTGTGCATCCGTGGCACCCAGCTGGCCCCTCGATCAGATGATCGCGGTCAATCCATACTGGCAACAGATACACGCGCCATTTAGCGAAACCTCGGCCAAACTTGCCGCCCTGTCGGGTATCCGCTCGGTGATGCCCCACACGCACTGGCTGACGCTCTACCGCAAAGGGGAGATCACCGATCAGGCACTGAAAGCGGTTATTCAGCGACGCAAACTGGCAATGTCGCCAGCGCAATGTGTGGCACTCCTGGAGGACCCGCCTGCGCGGCCGGCGCAGTGGCAAACACTGGCCGCGCTGTTCGATCAGCACCGCGACGAATCCCAAATGTGCTGGCGTGACGAGCTGCTGTATCAAGCCAGCCAGTTCTGCGCGGCCTATTTTCAGTCCGACAGTCCGGTTGAGCGCGTCGAGAATGCCAGTGCAGGCGAAGCGCTGTTTCGCAGCTGGCGGCTGGCAATTAATCGCGATGCCGGTATCGGCATTCTCATGGGTACGCGGAGCCTGAAACCCATCTTGCAGGCTCTCCCCGACTCCATGGAAGCGTTGATCGAGCAGGCCACGGACGCGCTGGGCATCGAGGCCGACAATGCGGAGTGCTATTTCCAGTCTCTGCTATTTGGCATCAACGGCTGGGCGTCTTATCTCGCGTACCGATCCTGGCATCAGGCGACCGATGAAATGCAGGGGCTGCTGGCGATCACGCTGGCGTGGGAATGGATCATCTGGCAGTACGCGGAAAAGCATCAACCGGACATCGCCGCGCAAGTGCGCTTGCGGTGGCAAACCGAGCGCCTGCAGCTCGAGCAAAAAATCCAGCAACATTACGACCATGAAACCCTGCTGTGGATTTGCTTCGAGGCATTTGAATACAAGCAGCAACAGCGCATGCAATCCCTGCTGCTGCAAGGCAAGACCACCCCGGTCACTTCAGAGGTGGAGGTGCAGGCGCTGTTTTGTATCGATGTGCGTTCGGAAGTTGTCCGCCGGGCACTGGAGTCACAGAGCCCGACCATCCAGACTCTGGGCTATGCGGGCTTCTTCGGCATGCCCATCCATTACCAGCCTGAGCACACAAGCGTCCAGCGGCCACAAATGCCAGGCCTGATTACCACGGGTATTACTGTCAGCGAACGTCAAACGTCGCCGACCCGCATCCGCCCCTACCAGCAGGGCGCGGCGTGGAAAAGCTGGAGCCAGTCCCCTATTGGCGGTTTCTCCATGGTGGAGTCCGCCGGCTGGTGGTATGCCTTCAAGATGCTGAAAAACATGTGGCTACCCTCCCCCTCGGAACAGCCCATGAATCGCCTTAGCCACCACCACGACTGGGTACTGAACGAGAATGGCAACCCGCTCGACCTCGACCACTGCACGGCGCTGGCCGCCGGCGCTTTGCGCACCATCGGCATCAAACACTTTGCGCCGACGGTACTGTTGATCGGGCACACCAGTGAAACGGCCAACAATCTGCACGCAGCCGGGCTGGAATGTGGGGCCTGTGGCGGCCAGTCCGGTGAAGTGAATGTGCGGGTATTGGCCACACTGTTGAACCGCGAGGACATCCGCGTACAGCTGAATGATCAGGGCTTCAATATTCCCGCCAACACACGCTTCATTCCTGGATTGCACAACACCACTACCGACGATGTGACCTGCTTTGACGACACACTGCCGGGCAAACTCCAGCACTGGCTGACCAGTGCCCGCAGCGCGGCGCAAAGCGAGCGTGCGCGACACTTTCCCGGGGGCCTTGCGCTGGAGTCCGATAAAAAACGCAACCGCCTGTTCAAGCGTCGCGGCAGAGACTGGTCGCAGGTTCAGCCCGAATGGGGTTTGGCCGGCAACCGCGCGCTGATCATGGCACCGCGCGCGTGGACACGGGGTATCGACCTGGATGGGCGCTGCTTCCTGCACGACTACATCTGGCAACAAGATGATGAGCGCAAGGTGCTGGAGCAGCTGATGACGGCGCCGATGATCGTCACCAACTGGATCAATATGCAATACAACGCCTCGGTGACCGACAACACCAAGTTTGGTAGTGGCAATAAAGTCCTGCACAACGCCGTAGGCAACAACATTGGTGTATTTGAAGGAAACAGCGGAGACCTGCGCATCGGGCTTTCCAAACAGTCTCTGCATAACGGCGAACAGTGGATGCACATCCCGGAGCGGTTGAGTGTCTACATCGCTGCGCCACGCCAGGCCATTGCCGAGGTGGTCGCCAAACATGACATGCTGAGAAACCTGATCGACAACGACTGGCTGTACCTGTTCAGCTGGAAACAACACGGCACCATTGATCGCTACTACCAAGGTGCCTGGCATCAGTCTGCAGGGCATTGCATGTAAAACCTTACAGCCCCTCCGCGACCGGATCGCCCTGTAACCACTCTACGACCTTGGTCTAGTGGCCATCGCGAAATGGTCGCCTAAGCTGGGTGAGCAAACGTCTTCTGCGCGATTTGCTCACTCACGCTCGCGTATATCGTTTGTGCAGTCAGAACATAATTCCAATAAAGAAGGTACTAGCGATGAATCATAAACGAGCGTCCAATGCGGGCGTCCTTAGCCTAATTGTTTTTTTATTTTGCGCGCTATCCGCTGCCATGAGCAGCGCAGGCAGCTGGCAACAAAACCAGTCTATCGGCGGCTTTAATGCGGTGCACGTATATACGCCGGACTCGGTCTCCGGGATTGGCAACGGCCGGGCGCTGCTGATTGTGCTGCACGGATGCTCGCAGCCGATCAACAACTTTCTCACCGCGAATCTGGAAGTGGCGGCGGAGCAGTACGGTATGGTGATCGCCGTACCGGACGCCATGAACAAGGCCGGATTTAGCTGCTGGTCGTACTGGCAGGGTACCAAGTCGCGCTCGTCGGGCGATTACAAAAACCTGATTTCACTGGCCAACGCCATGAGTGGCGATTCAGCCCGCAATATCGATCCGGACCAGGTGTATATCGCCGGCCTGTCTTCCGGTGCCGCCTTTGCCAATACCACCGCCTGCCTGGCGCCGGATGTGTTTGCCGGTATGGGGATCAGCGCGGGACCGAGCATCGGCACCTCCTCCAATGGCGCCCTGGGCCCCTGCGAGCAGGCAGACGTCACCGCACGCTGTAACAGCTACGCGGGTAGCTATAAAAGTCACTTTGCTACGCAAATCGCCTCCATCGCCCACGGCGATGCGGACACCACGGTCAACCAGTGCTACAACCAGCAGAACTCCGACGGCATGGCCGGGGTGTACGGGGTCGAAAAATTATCCGGTACCAATACCGTGAGTGAGGGCAGCAGCCGGACCGCGGAGGAAACCCTGTGGAAAGACGGACGGGTTTCCATGCTGTGGCTGAACGATGTGGATCATGCCTGGTCGGGCGGCGAAGGTGCCTCCGGTGGTTACATTTCACCGAACAGCATCAACTACGCCGCCTACCTTGGCCAGTACTTCAGCGCCAACAACCAGCGGGTAGACCGCAATACCGGCCCTGTCATCGAAAACCTGGCGACCAGCGACAACAACGGCCTGCTCACCATCAGTGGCAATGCACTGGATGCAGAGGGTAGCGTGGCAAGTGTCGTCATCACCGTCAGCAATATCGACGGTGGCTCCCCGGTGCTGGTCGAAACACTGAGTGTCCCGTCCGTGGATGCTGCGGGCTTCTTCACCGCAACCAGTTCCACACTGGCGGACGGGCTCTACGAAGTACGCGCCGTTGCCACCGACAATGAAGGCGCAGAGGGTGATGCGGTGAGCATTACCTCCCGCATAGGCCCGGAACCCCCGGCAACAGCACCGGTACTCAGCGACACAGCTGCCAGTGTTAGCGGGCAGTGCGCCACGGTCACCGGCACCGTGGTAGACGCAAACCAGAACCTGGACACCGTGGTGGTCGCATTTGCCAGCGGTAGCGTCAACGCCAGCATCTCTGGCAACAGTTACTCGGCCGAGGGCTGCAACCTCCCCGGGGGCGAAAACACGGCCACCGTAACCGCCACTGACACCACCCCACTCTCCAGTCAGGACAGCGTGAGTTTCACCATCGATGCAGGCCAGACCGGTGACTACAACTTCCACATCAGTGCCGGCCATATCACCTGGGGCGTGGGTTACTCGGCCTGCTACCTGGCATTTGGCACCAGCCCGTTCACCATGCGCGAGTATCCTTCCGGCAGCGACTGCCAGTGGATTGCCGATGGCGACAGCAGTTGCGCCGGCCCGGTGCAAGCCTGCTCTACTGGCGGCGGCGAGCCGACGACCGACACCGATGGAGATGGTGTGGAAGACACACTGGACAACTGCCCCAACACCGCCAACGCCGATCAGGCAGACAACGACAACGATGGTATCGGTAATGCCTGTGACAGCACCCCGGACGGCGAGCCAGTGGATACGGATGGCGACGGCGTAACCGATGCCGTGGACAACTGCCCCGCTATCGCCAATGCGGACCAGCTGGATAACGACAATGACGGTATCGGCAACGCCTGCGACAGCACCCCGGACGGCGATGTAGCGTGCACCGAATACACCGCCAACAACTACAACCACGTACAGGCAGGCCGTGCCACCACCGACGGCAGTTACGCCTACGCGGTCGGCTCCGGTGACAACCTGGGTCTGTACAATCTGTTTGTGACCAGCACACTTGCGGAAACGGCTGCGGGTTACTATGTGCAGGGTAACTGCCCCTAGCTCTATCCCTGATTGAGGTGCAGTAAAACCCAATCGGCCGTAAACTATTGGCCCGCCCAGCTCTCGCCCCATGCGATTGCCGGGCGGGCACAACACAAGTGACGGAACGTCAGAAAAGCCTGCTTCGCACTGCTACTGCCGATAAGGACATCCAATGCTTCAATTTCTGCTCTGGCTGCTGCTCTTTGTGCTCTGCTGGCCACTCGCGTTACTCGCACTTCTAATCTGGCCATTCGTGTGGCTTATTTCGCTCCCCTTCCGGCTTATCGGTATTACCTTCGAGGCCCTTTTTGCCTTCTTGCGCGCAGTGCTGATGCTGCCCGCGCGCGTACTGGGCCACAAGCCAGTTTCGGAGTAACATCAAATAGCGAAGCCTTGCTCCGCAATAGAAGTTTGCTCGCCCGGTGTATTTGAGTTGATCTAATACAATTAACATCACGCGTGAGTACCCCGTGCTTCAAGACAGTTGACCACCGCGCCCTGCCTGGAACTCGAATCGTTGTACCATCTGCACAGAGAAGCTCGCCCTCCGGTACTCTGCATAAGCTGGAAAGATAAAATTGGAAAATTATTTTTTGCTGAAAATGGTACATATTCTCAGTGCTGTAGTCATCGCGGGGACAGGCACCGGGATTGCCTTTTTCATGTATATGGCAAACCGCTCCTCAAACATTGCTGCAATTGCAGTTACGGCGCGGCATGTTGTAATAGCTGACTGGTTATTTACCGCACCGGCTGTGATCATCCAATTTGTGACCGGCGTATTACTGATGCACAAACTTGGATACTCATTTTCATCCACGTGGTTTTATGCGGTTATTACGTTGTTTTTGTTTGTTGGCATCTGCTGGCTTCCGGTGCTCAAGATTCAATATACGCTGAAGTCACTTGCAGAGACATCACTGGCCTCTGGCAAGCTACATCAAGACTTCAAGAAGTTAATGCAGTATTGGGTTGTATTGGGCGTACCGGCATTCACCGCAATTTTGGTTATTTTTTGGCTGATGGTGTTCAAGCCGCTTCCGGTTGTTTAGATTTCCCCATGCCCTCCCACCACCAACTGCCGCAAGACTTAGTCTCAGTTTTCTCTGTAAGCCCGGCCAAGCCGAATCAGGATTCGCCGCAGGAATACTGAAGCGAACCCCCTGTTGCCTCCAGGTTATCGGGCACAGGTCTGGCGCATTATTAATGCATATTGCGATTCCGGGCTTTCTACCCATCTTTCGATTGATGTGCCTTGATCATTTGGGTAATCGATTTGGCGAGATCATTGGGTACCGGAAAATGTAAATTGTACTGGGCTATCTTCCACTGCCCGTCCTTTTTCACCAGGACACCACTCCCACGGCACTCTCCGTAGGCTTCACTATCGAGCAGCTCGTCAAACCAGGCAACGTCGTTGTGCAGCACAATGGTTCTGTCCCTGGGCACATAGGTCCAGCCCTTGCCCTGACTGAAATAGGGCCGGACAAATTTCTTGAATTCGGCTGCGGGCCAGCGCTCTGTCGCATCGGTACCGATAAATACACCGTCGCTACTCAAGATATTGAAGTAGGTATCAAAGTCCGCTTCCGCAGCAGCCCGGTGAAATGCATCCAGTTGCGCCCCAACTACCTTCTCTGCCTGCTCGACGGCTGAACCCGAGCTGGCCCACACTGCCTGGGCGAAAACCGCCCAGCACAATACCCAAGCCTTCAGCCACCATGCTGCTTTGCTTGTCATAAAAAACCCTCTCACTAATTAATCACCGCATATGTCGTGTCTTCGTCGCCATATTTAATACTTAGTCAGGTCATCAATGCTATACCGAGGACGACATCAACGGTGCTGCGTGAGGACCCTGCCGTGAACGATGCACAGAAACTCCAGTACCTGAAAGTGGCCCTTGTCGCCTTCGGGATCTTTTTTATCTTCGGGATCTACGCCATGATGATGTGGGTGTGGCCGTCCGGCTGGGGCTGGACACCGCGCCAACCGGAATACGAGCAGATGATTATGGGGATGTATGCGACCCTCGGTGTATTTTTAATCCGCGCAGCAAAAGACCCCATGGCCAATGCCAGCCTTATCTGGTTTACGGTATGGTCGAGTATTGTTCACGGCGGGATTATGCTGGTGCAGGCGATTGTCGACGAAACTGAACGGGCCAACCTGCTCGGTGATGTCCCCGCCCTGTTCCTGGTGGCGGCGGTGCTCTGGTGCCTGATGCCGCGTTCCGCTCGGCACGCATGATGTAAAGTCGCTCAACAGCGCTTTTTCGTTAGCTACCGATGAGCACCAGCAGTACCAGCAGAGCCAGGAACCAAAGCAGGAGCCAGATACTGCGCCGGTACCAGTTACACCGGGCTGCCTCGCGCGAGCGATGGCGAATGGCACTCGCGTAGAGGTCTGCATTCAGCACTGACGCCACGGCAGGGCCCACACCCGACAGCCCGGCCAGCGGTAGCGCGCCTCGATAGACCGTGGCTACAGGTACTGACAGAGATTACACACCGTTGTTGAATATTATTTTGTTACTCCCGCTGCTACTTTGAAACCTATGTATCTAAAATGCCTGGTCAGAACAATAAGTGCCGGTTTCTAAATTGTGAGTTGCTTCCTGAGATCAAAATGACAAATTCCAATCCGATACAAATCCTGTGTCCCGCCTGTGCAGCCGTTAACCGGGTTCCAGGGCACCGGCTGGGGGATGGGCCCCGGTGTGGAAAATGCCGCGAGCCCCTGATTACCGGCCAGCCGATCAACGGTACAGACCGCAACTTCCAGCGCATGATCCAAAAAAGCGACCTGCCTGTGGTGGTGGATTTCTGGGCGAGCTGGTGCGGCCCCTGCCAGCAATTTGCCCCCGTGTTCAGCCAGGTAGCCGCGGAACTGGCCACACAGGCGATGTTTGTAAAACTGGACACTGAGGCCAACCAGCAGACGGCATCCAGCTACCAGATTCGCTCCATCCCGACGCTGATGCTGTTTCATCGCGGCCGGGAAGTCGCCCGCCTTTCCGGCGCGCTGCCGCGATCACAGTTTGTGCAGTGGTTGCAGCAGAACCTTCCTTCAAACTGAGCCTGCGGTGCTCAATCAGGCAGCAGAGGGCGTACCGAGCAGCCACACCAGCTCGTCCGCCGCACACTTCCCTTTCAACCCGCCCGGAACAGGCACGCGATCCAGCAGGGTCAACCTGTATTGACCTTGATAGTGCTGCGCCACCTCGTCACTACTGACACAGAACGGTGGTCCGGGCAAAAGGCGCTGATCGTATTCGAAGGTAATCAGCAGCTGCGGCACGCAACCGGTGATGTTCTGTAAATGCGCGGTGTATCGCCTGCGCACATCTTCGGGCAGTGCGACCAGCGCGGCGCGGTCGTAGATGGCGGCCACAGTTCCCAGCACCTCCCGGGTCAACTCGAACACATCCCCCACGAAAATATCAATGCCTTCTGTGCGGTAGAGTTTCACTGGCCCCAGGTCCTCGACCTCCGGCTCGAGCGCCAGATTCGCGAACAGTTGTTGCACCGCCAGCTCGCTGAGCTCAACACCGGCAACCTGAAACCCCTGCTGTCCCAGCCAGGGAATATCCAGCGTTTTGCCACACAGCGGCAGAAATATGCGCGAATTCTTCTCCAGCACCAACGCGCCAAAATGCTGAACCAGTAGCGGGTGTGGCTCGCTATTGTGGAAGCCAATCTCGTTGCGACGCCACTTGTCGTGCCAGAACTCAGGTTCCATGTGTTTTCCTTCTGACTATTTGTACTTTCACTGGGCCATTATGGAGATTGCCCAGCGAATATCATCAGAGACACACGCCCCCTTGGCAAGGCTGCACCCGGGCTTTGCTGCCCTCTCTCACCGGTCGCTCCCCTGTCTGTTATTGGCGCGCATCGCTATAATCCCCGCCATGCCAGATTTCACCCTCCCCCCTCTTCCCATCACCCCAACCCTGCCCGAACTGTGCGATGCATTGCAGCAGGGTAACAACGTGGTACTGCAGGCACCGCCGGGTGCCGGTAAAACCACGACGGTGCCGCTGGCGCTGCTCGATAGCCCCTGGTTGGGAAAGCGCAACATCATCATGCTGGAACCACGCCGCCTTGCTGCCCGTTCAGCGGCCGCGCGTATGGCCGACCTGCTGGGGGAGCCGGTAGGAAAAACCGTGGGTTACCAGATCCGGGCCGAGCGCAAGTCGAGCGCGCAAACCCGCATTCTTGTGGTGACCGAGGGCATCCTGACCCGCCTGCTGCAGTCAGATCCGGAGCTCGCCGCAACCGCCCTGGTGATCTTTGATGAGTTCCATGAGCGCAACCTGCAGGGGGATCTCGCACTGGCGTTGTGCCTGCAGTCGCAGGAGGTGTTACGAGACGATCTGAAGCTGCTCGTCATGTCAGCGACACTGGATGCGGACACCGTCGCCACCCTGCTGGGCGATGCCCCCGTCGTCACCAGCGAGGGCCGCGCCTTTCCGGTGGAAGTGGACTATCTACCCCACCGGGAGGTGCCGGAAGACACTCGCCAGCTCACGGCACTGGTCAGCCGCAAAATTGAAGCATTAATGACGAACGAGGAAGGCAGCCTACTGGCGTTTTTGCCGGGTGTGCGCGAGATACGCGCGGTGGAAACCAGCTTGCGGGAACGACTTGGCGGCCGCACCGATATCGTCATTGCGCCACTTTATGGCGACCTCAACAAGCAGCAACAGGAAGCCGCCATCGCACCCTGTGCCCATGGCAGGCGCAAAGTCGTGCTCGCCACCAACGTGGCCGAAACCTCTATCACCATTGAGGGTATTCGGCTGGTGGTAGACGCTGGCCTGATGCGCGAGTCCCGGTTTGATCCGAATAGCGGAATGAATCGTCTGGTCACCACGCAGATCTCCCAGGCATCCGCCACTCAACGCACCGGACGCGCCGGACGCCTCAGCCCGGGGCGCTGCCTGCGTTTGTGGAGTGAGGCCACACAGCGAGGTATGGCCGCGAAAAACACGCCGGAAATTCTTCTGAGTGATTTGGCGCCCGTGATGCTGGATTTGGCCCAGTGGGGTGTGACCGAAGTCGATGAACTGCGCTGGCTGGACCTTCCGCCTCCTGGGCCGACGGCGCAGGCGCGGGCGCTGTTACAGTCGCTGGGCGCCCTGGATAGGGAAAACCGTATCACGGACCACGGGCACGCCATGCTGCGCCTGGGCTGTCACCCGCGGCTGGCGCACATGATGCTGCTGGGCAACCGCCTTGGTCTGGCGGAGCAGGCCTGCAGGCTGGCTGCCCTGCTTTCCGAACGGGATATTTTCCGCGGTGACCTGCGCTGGGACAGAGATCTCCACAAGCGTCTGGAAGCCCTCGGCGGAAGCCACAAGGGCAGCGGCGTTGATCAGGGTGCGGTACACCGTATTCGCCAGCAGGCCAAAATCTGGCGGGCCCAGCTGCCGCAGATCGACAGCCCCCGGCCGCAGACACCAGACCCGTTCGACATCACCGGGGTACTGCTGGGGTACGCCTATCCCGACCGTATCGGAAAAAATCGCCACGACCGCGAGCGGCGCTTCCTGCTGTCCAACGGTCGCGGTGCGCATTTCTCCCACGACGACGAACTGGCCCATGTCGATTACCTGGTTGTCGCCGACCTCGATGGCCAGGGGCGCGATGCCCGTATCCAGCTGGCCGCGCGCATCTCCAGGGATGCACTGTACGAATACTTCGACCAACAGATCGCTCGGCAAACCACCGTGCGCTGGGATGATGCTGCCGGTCGCGCGGTCGCCAGCCAGCAGACTCTGCTCGGCAAGCTGGTGCTGGACGAGCAACCGGCCAGGGATCTTTCCCCCCAGTTGCTCAGCCAGGCCCTGCTCGACGCCATCCGCCAGCGAGGATTGCGCACCCTGCCGTGGACCCGGGAAGCGGAAACCCTGATCGAGCGGGTGCGCTTTCTGGCTGCGCACAAAACGGAATTTGCCGACCTGCTCGATGACGTCATGCTACCGGACTGGAGCGAGGACGCGCTGCTGGCATCGATGGAGGCATGGTTGCTGCCACACCTGCACGGCCTGAACAAACTCGAGCAACTCAGGCAGCTGGATCTCAAAAGCCTGTTGCTCACCCAGCTCGACTGGCCCACACAGCAACGGCTGGATGCCCTGGCCCCTGCAACGATTCAGGTGCCCAGCGGCTCACGCATTGCCATCCACTACAACGAGTGCCCCCCGGTGCTCGCCGTGCGCCTGCAGGAGATGTTCGGCCTCGCCCAGACCCCCAGCATACTGAATGGCCGCTACCCGCTGATGATCCACCTGCTGTCACCGGCGCGACGCCCGGTGCAGGTCACTCGCGATCTGGCCAGTTTCTGGGCAAACACCTACCACGAGGTGAAAAAAGAATTGCGCATCAAATACCAGAAGCATTTTTGGCCCGACGACCCGGCGACGGCACAGGCCACCAGCAAGACCAAGAAGCGCATGAATGATTGAATCGCAGGCATAAAAAAACGCGGCATTGCCGCGTTTTCTGCACCAGCCCACCTCAGTAGTAGGCTTGAGACTTATCCGAGTGGTCGGTAATGTCTTTGACTCCAGCCAGTTCCGGAATCTTTTCTTTCAGGGTTTTCTCCACACCCTCTTTCAGGGTCATGTCCACCATGCCGCAGCCCTGGCAGCCACCGCCAAACTTCAGCACCGCATAGTGATCCTCGGTGACTTCCACCAGGCTCACCTGGCCACCGTGGGACGCAAGGCCGGGATTAACATCGCTGTACAGGACGTAGTTGATGCGGTCTTCAATCGGGCTGTCATCGGTGACCTTGGGCATCCGCGAATTGGGCGCACGGATAGTGAGCTGGCCGCCCATTTTGTCTGAGGAGTAATCCACCCGCGCTTCGTCCAGATACGGGATACTGCGGCCTTCAAAGTAGGCTTTGAAGCCGTTCAGCTGCATCTCCAGATCACCCTCTTTCTCCTCGCCGGGACGGCTGTAGGCGATACAGGTTTCCGCATTCGGCGTCCCCGGGTTGGAGACGAACATGCGGATGGCGATGCCCTCGCAGTCCTGCTTGGCCAGCAGGTCGCGCAGGTACTCCTGGGCGGAGTCGGTGATTGTGACGTTCAATTCTTGCGGTTGTTCTGACATAAACCTTCTCTGATTTACCGGGCGATCGTACCGGGTTGGCGCAACCGGGCTGCAAATAACCTAGTTGTGTGGTCGGGTATTTTACGCGCAACCGCGCCCAAGTAAAACCGGCAGTCAGGACAAGGCGCCCAGCAGTGCCCGGGCCGTCGCTTCGGATGAGGCCGGATTCTGGCCGGTGATCAATAAACCGTCGGTGCAAACATGGCTCTGCCAGTCGTCCCCCTTGGAGTATTTGCCGCCGCGCTCCTTGAGCATATCTTCCACCAGAAACGGCACCACGTCGGTCAGTTGCACCGCCTCCTCCTCACTGTTGCTGAAGCCAGTGACCTGGCGGCCCTGCACCAGTGGCTCCCCGTTTTCATCCACGGTGTGGCGGAAAACCCCCGGCGCGTGACACACCGCCGCGACCGGTTTCTCGGACCGATAGAACCCGTGGATAAGGGCGATAGACCGCTGATCTTCGGCCAGATCCCACAGCGGGCCGTGGCCCCCGGGGTAAAACAGCGCGTCGAACCCTTCAGTGTCCACATCATCCAGTGTCTTGGTGTTGGCGAGGGCCTGCTGTGCAAGAGGGTCGCTGCGAAAGCGGTGTGTCGCCGGCGTCTGCGCATCGTCGCTGTCACTTTTGGGGTCCAGGGGCGGCTGGCCACCCTTGGGCGATGCCAGGGTCACTTCTGCACCGGCGTCCACGAATACGTAATACGGGGCGGCAAACTCTTCCAGCCAGAAGCCGGTTTTCTCGCCCGTATCCCCCAGTTCGTCGTGGGATGTCAGTACCATCAGGATCTTCATCGGACCTCCTTAACATTGGTCAGCAATAGCTCGGTCATATGGCAACGCCATAACTCTAGGCTCCACACTGGTGATCGGTTAGGCAAATTTCCACCCCGCGCGGGCGAATGCCGGTAGAACGATTGGTTACATGGATATGCGCACACGATCTTTCCGGTGCCCTGCCGTACCCCGCAGAGGGCCTGCCGTGGCGCCTGTTTGTGCTAAGATTGCCGACCTTTTTTGATCACCCGGTACCATTTAGTCGGGATCAGTCCGGCCAGTCCGGACCAGTCGGAACTATTCAGTCGGTAACATGCCAGTCGGTAACAAGGAAATGACCATGTCGGAAAATCGGTCTCAGCAGTCTCGTGACCAGCGTCTGCAACAGCTTCACGACGCGCTCGCCGAGCGTATTGTGATTCTCGACGGCGGCATGGGCACCATGATTCAACAGGAGAAGCTGGGGGAAGCGGATTACCGGGGCGCGCGCTTTGCCGACTACCCCTCCGACCTCAAGGGCAACAATGACCTGCTGGTGCTGACCCAACCGGAGCTGATCGAACGCCTGCACCGGGAGTACCTGGAAGCCGGCGCCGACATCATCGAAACCAATACCTTCAATGCCACCCGCCTGTCCCAGTCAGACTACGACCTGGAAGACCTGGTGCCGGAGCTGAATCTGGTTGCCGCACAGGTGGCCCGGCGCGCGGCCGACGCCCTGTCCACACCGGAAAAGCCCCGCTTTGTCGCCGGGGTTTTGGGCCCAACATCCCGCACCGCGAGTATCTCGCCGGACGTGAATGACCCGGGCGCACGCAACGTCACCTTCGAGCAGCTGGTGGACAACTATGTCGAATCCGCCAATGCCCTGATCGACGGCGGTTCCGACCTGATCCTGATTGAGACCATTTTCGATACGCTGAACGCCAAGGCGGCGATTTATGCGCTGAAAAAGGTATTCCAGGCGCGCGGCTACGAGCTGCCGATCATGATTTCCGGCACCATTACCGATGCCTCCGGCCGCACCCTGTCGGGCCAGACCACGGAAGCGTTTTACTATTCCGTCGCGCACGCCAACCCCATCTCTGTCGGCCTCAACTGCGCCCTGGGTGCAACCGAGCTGCGCCCTTACGTGGAAGCACTTTCCAGCGTGTGCAGCTCCCACGTCTCGGCACACCCTAATGCGGGCCTGCCAAACGAGTTTGGCGAATACGATGAAACCCCGCAGCAGACCGCCGCCATCGTGGCGGAGTTTGCCCAGAGTGGCTTCCTCAACATCCTCGGTGGCTGCTGTGGTACCACCCCGGAACATATCCGCGCGATCGCCGATGCGGTGGCCGATATCCCGCCACGCAAGTTGCCGGAACTGAAACCCGCCCTGCGTCTGTCCGGCCTCGAGCCCTACGTAGTGGATGAACATGCCCTGTTCGTGAATGTGGGCGAGCGCTGCAATGTCACCGGTTCTGCGCGCTTCAAGCGCCTGATCATGGAAGAGGACTACGACACCGCGCTGCAGGTAGCCGCTGCCCAGGTAGAAGACGGTGCCCAGGTCATCGACTTCAACATGGACGAGGCGATGCTGGATTCCGTCGCCGCCATGCGCCGCTTTCTCAACCTCTGCGCCACCGAGCCAGACATTTCAAAAGTGCCTTTCATGGTGGACTCCTCCAAGTGGGAGGTGATCGAGGCGGGCCTGCAGTGCATCCAGGGCAAGCCCATCGTGAATTCCATCAGCCTCAAGGAAGGCGAAGAGGATTTTGTTGATAAGGCGCGCTCCTGCCTGATGTATGGCGCGGCGGTTGTGGTGATGGCCTTTGACGAAAAGGGTCAGGCGGACACCTTCGCGCGCAAGACGGAAATCTGTAAACGCAGTTACGATATCCTTGTCGACAAGGTCGGTTTCAACCCCTCCGATATCATTTTTGACCCGAATATTTTCGCGGTTGCCACCGGCATCGAAGAACACAACAACTACGCGGTGGACTTTATCGAGGCCACCCAGTGGATTCGTCAGAACCTGCCAGGGGCGAATGTCTCCGGTGGTGTTTCCAACGTTTCTTTCTCGTTCCGCGGCAACAACCCGGTGCGCGAGGCCATTCACTCGGTTTTCCTGTACTACGCCATCAAGGCGGGGTTGAACATGGGGATCGTCAACGCGGGCCAGCTCGCGGTTTACGATGACCTGCCGGAAGAACTGCGGGAGAAAGTCGAGGACGTCATCCTCAACCGCAGCGACGACGCCACCGAAGCGCTGCTGGATATTGCCGAGAAATACCGCGGTGATGGCGCCGCTGCCGAGCGCAAGGAAGACCTGGCCTGGCGCCAGCTGCCCATCCGGGAGCGCCTGGCACACTCGCTGGTGAAGGGCATCAACAACTACATCGAGCAGGATACCGAGGAGGCCCGTGCAGCGTCGAAACGTCCGCTGGATGTCATCGAAGGCCCGTTGATGGACGGTATGAATATCGTCGGCGACCTGTTTGGCGAAGGCAAAATGTTCCTGCCGCAGGTGGTGAAGTCCGCGCGCGTGATGAAACAGGCCGTGGCTTACCTGCAGCCGTATATCGAGGCGGAGAAAACCGTCGACAGCAAACCGAACGGCCGCATCCTGATGGCTACGGTAAAAGGCGATGTCCACGACATCGGCAAGAACATTGTCGGCGTGGTACTGGCGTGTAACAACTTTGAGGTGATCGACCTCGGCGTGATGGTGCCGGCGGAAACCATTCTGCAGGCAGCGAAAGACAACGACTGCGATATCATCGGCCTTTCCGGCCTGATCACCCCCTCCCTGGATGAAATGGTGCATGTCGCTGCAGAAATGGAGCGACAAGGTTTTGATATCCCGCTGATGATCGGCGGCGCCACCACCTCCAAGGCACACACCGCGGTCAAAATTGATCCGCAGTTCAACCGCAACCAGACCGTGTACGTCGCCGATGCCTCGCGCGCAGTGGGCGTGGCGAGCAATCTGCTGTCAGACGAGCTGCGCCCCGCCTTCGTAAAAGGCATTCAGGAAGAGTACGAAAAGGTGCGGGTGCGCACCGCCAATCGCAAGCGCAATGACCCCCGCCTCAGCTATGAACAGGCCCTGCAGGCCGGGCCAAAACTGGACTGGGAACAATTCCAGCCCAAAGTGCCGAATCATCCGGGCCTGACGGTTCTGGACGACTTCCCGCTGGAAAAGCTCGTCGACACCATCGACTGGACGCCCTTCTTCATCTCCTGGGATCTCGCGGGTAAATACCCGGCCATTCTCAATGATGAAGTCGTGGGCGAAGCGGCCACCGACCTGTTCAAGAATGCCCAGGCCATGCTCGCGGACATCATCGACAACAAGCGCCTGACCGCGCGGGCGGTATTGGGACTGTGGCCGGCCAATTCCGACGGCGACGACATCATCGTGTACAGCGACGAAAGCCGCAGCGAAGAACTGGCGCGCTTGCACCAGATGCGCCAGCAAATACAAAAACGCGGTGGTGACGGTTACTGCCGCTCTCTTGCGGACTTTATCGCCCCGGTGGGCTCCGGTGTGGCGGACTATATCGGTGGTTTTGCGGTAACCACCGGTATCGGCGCGGACGAACTGGCGGCGGAGTATGAAGCAAAGCACGATGACTACAGTGCGATCATGGTCAAGGCGCTCGCCGATCGCCTCGCGGAGTCATTTGCGGAGCACCTGCACAGAGAAGTCCGCAAAGACTACTGGGGCTATCAGCCGGACGAGACCCTGAGCAACGAAGACCTGATCAAAGAGGCCTACACCGGCATTCGGCCGGCACCCGGCTACCCTGCCTGCCCCGATCACACCGAAAAGGCCACGCTGTTCAAGCTGCTCAATGCCGAACAGAATGCGGGTATCCAACTGACCTCCAGTTTTGCCATGATGCCGGCCGCGGCGGTAAGTGGCTGGTATTTCGCGCACCCGGAGTCGAAGTACTTTAATGTAGGCAAAATCAGCCGCGATCAGCTCGCCAGCCTGGCCGAGCGCAAGGGAATGACGGAGCAGGCACTGGAGCGCTGGTTGCGCCCCAACCTGGAAGACTGATCCCCGGCCCTTGCTCCACCTGACAAACGCACCTTGCGGCCAAACCCCGAATCGGGTTCACTCAATGTCCAAGGTGTGCGTTTGCAGTGCAGGCTTCTCGAGGAGAATTTGGTCATGCGACAAGACAACGGGCAAAAACCGTCGTTCGGGCAGGTGGTATTGAGTACTCTCGCCGCAGCAATCGGCGTTCAGTCAGACAAAAACCGCGAGAGGGATTTCAAAGGTGGCAGCATCAAGGCGTACGTGGCCGCTGGGCTGATTTTCACCGCCCTGTTTGTGCTCACCCTGGTGCTGGTGGTGAAGATGGTGTTGAGCAATATGGGATAGTGCCCGGCTTCCGCAAGAACCCGGGCAAACGCACTTTCGACAACCCTCTCCGCTTTGGCCCGGAGGCCAGTCTTTAGCCCTGAGAGGCTACCCAGTAAATGCAGGTGGCAACGAAAATGCCCACCAAGGCAACCGCCGCAATGGCGTCCACTACGTTATCGCTATCATCGGATACAACTACTACTTCTCGTGCCACTTGATCGTTCATCGGAATACTCCGTCACTCAAGAAATCATTATTGTTTTTTAAGGTAGCAGCACCGCGTGCAACGCGGTTTCTCAAGTAGATCAAATCCCCGCAGGCGGCGCAACCAGTGTACTGCGCGCCGCTACCGCCTCGACCTGCCTCTTATAACCTCCGGTTACTAAGGTAGCGAAAAAAATTGTTATTTTTTGTATAAGGCGGCTGGTATGTTATGCGCCACTCAGGCTCACAGGTAGGGTCCGCAATACCCTACGGGCGCCGGGCACAGGCGTAAAAAAGTAATGGAATCAAGCTCTTATGTATCGATACGACGAACAGGACCACGCGTTGGTCCGGCAACGGGTGGCCCAGTTTCGCGGGCAGACCGAACGTTATCTCGCCGGTGAGCTGAAAGAAGAAGAATTTTTGCCGCTGCGCCTGCAGAACGGCCTGTATGTACAGCGGTTGGCGCCGATGCTGCGTATTGCCGTGCCTTATGGCCTGATGAACAGCGCGCAGCTGCGCCGCCTGGCCCATATAACCCGCAAGTACGACAAGGGCTATGCCCATTTCACCACCCGTCAGAACGTACAGCTGAACTGGCCGAACCTGGAAGATGTACCGGACATCCTCGCCGAACTGGCCGAGGTTGAGATGCACGCGGTACAAACCAGCGGCAACTGTATCCGCAACACCACCACCGACCAGTTTGCCGGCGTTGCCCGGGATGAGTTGGTAGATCCACGCCCCTACTGCGAACTGATCCGCCAGTGGTCCACCTTCCACCCGGAATTTGCCTTCCTGCCACGGAAATTCAAAATCGCAGTCTGCGGCGCCAATGAAGACCGCGCCGCCATCCGCGCGCACGATATTGGCCTTCAGATCGTGAAAAACGCGCAGGGAGAGACCGGTTTTCAGGTGTTTGTCGGTGGTGGCCTCGGCCGCACACCCATCCTCGGCGCTGCGATTCGCGACTTCCTGCCCGAGACCGACCTGCTGTCCTATCTGGAAGCCATCGTGCGTGTCTACAACCAGCTGGGCCGTCGCGACAACAAGTTCAAGGCGCGCATCAAGATCCTGGTAAAAGCGATGGGGTCGGAAGCCTTCGCTCGCCACGTTGAAGCCGAGTGGGAACAGATAAAGGACGGTGCCGACCAACTGACGCCAGAAGCCATTACGTGGGCCAAGCGGTTCTTCCCCGAACCCGCATACAAGTCGTTTACCGATGGCCACGGTGACGCGGTGCTGCGCGACCAGGCTGGTGAAGACAAAGCCTTCGCCCGCTGGCTGGAGCGCAATACCTTCCCCCACCGGGTAAATGGCTATCAGTCCGTGACCCTGAGCACCAAGCCCACCGGTATTCCACCCGGTGACGTAACCGACCGCCAGCTGGAGGCCATCGCTGAGCTGGCCGATAAATACAGCTTTGGCGAAGTTCGTGTCACCCACGAACAGAACGTGGTGCTCGCCGACGTGGAGCAGGAACAACTGTTCGCACTGTGGCAGGAGGCCCGCAAGCATGGCTTCGCCACCCCGAACATTGGGACCCTCACCGATATGATCTGCTGCCCCGGCGGCGATTACTGCTCACTGGCCAACGCCAAATCCATTCCGGTGGCGGAGGCAATCCAGCGCAAGTTTGACGACCTGGATTACCTCTATGACTTGGGGGACCTGGATCTGAACATCTCCGGGTGCATGAACGCCTGTGGCCATCACCACATCGGCCATATCGGCATCCTCGGTGTGGACAAAAAAGGCGAAGAGTTTTACCAGATCCAGCTGGGCGGTAATTCGACCAAGAAAGCCAGCCTTGGCAAAGTCCTGGGCCCCAGCTTCTCCCGCGACGAAATGCCTGAAACCATCGAAAAAATTCTCGATGTGTTTGTCGAGAATCGTCAGCCGGAAGAGTTTTTCATCGACACCTACAACCGTATTGGGCTGCAGCCATTCAAGGAGCGCGTGTATGCCAAAGCCAGCTGAGCCCGCCGTGAAAAAGCCCGTGGGAGAACAACCGGAAAACCCTGCCCAGCTGATCCTGGATGGTGCCGTGGCATCCAACCAATGGAACCTGCTGCCACTGGGCGGTGAAGCACAGATCACCGCCGACAGCCTGGCACCCGGTAAGGTGATTCTGCCGCTCAGCCTGTGGCTCGAGTTGCGCGAACAACTGCACGATCGTCGTGAGGAAATTGGGGTCTGGCTGGACAGCGACGAGACCGCGGACCTGCTCGGTGACGACGCCAAGGCGCTGCCACTGATCGCGGCACACTTCCCCGCGTTCACAGACGGCCGCGGCTTCACCTTGGGCCGCCTGTTGCGCGAGCGCTACGGATACACGGGTGAACTGCGGGCAGTGGGCAACTTCATTCGCGACCAGCTCACTTACCTGACCCGCTGCGGCTTCAATGCCTTTGCCTACCAGGGCGATGAACCGCTCGAAAACCTGCTGGGCTCCATGCGCGACTTCAACGACAGCTATCAGGCGGCAGTGGATCAGCCTCTGCCAATATTCCGCCGCCGTGCGCTGGACTGATCTGGCGCTCGCTGAGGGAAGCTGCCAGCGCACAACGAGAGCGAGCTTGGTAACGGGCCTGTAATTGCTCGCCTATGCGACGAAAGACCAGCTGCAGATTTTTTGGCAAACGTCGTTTCTGAGCAGGTTCCATCCCCTCATCCTCAAAGCCCTGTATTGATACTAGGCATTGATACTAGCGTAGTCACCGTATTCTTCGTGGCGTGCTGCGTGTGTTTCTACACAATTGACGCCGAATTCACTTCCGGGCCCACTCACCGCCGATTACACCACGCCGTCACTGTGCAGAGCGGCGATCTCATCATCGTCGAGGCAAAGCTGTTGCGACAGAACTTCGTCGGTGTGCTGCCCCAGGGTCGGCGGTGCCTGGGAGTAATCCAGCGGCGACGCGGAAAAGCCCAGCGGGTTGCGCACAGTCTTCACCTTGCCCGCAGCGGGATGATCCTGCTCCAACACCATGCCACGCGCCTGCACCTGAGGGTCGGCAAACACCTGCTCAAGCGTATTGATTGGGCCACAGGGCACATGTGCGGCGCTCAGTTTCTCCAGCCACCACGACGACGCCCGCTCGCGGGTTGCACGCTCGATCACCGGTATCAGCTGGTCGCGGGCCTGCACCCGGGCACTGTTGGTGGCGTAGGCCGGATCGGTGGCCAGCGCGGACAAGCCGGCGATTTCGCAAAACTTTTTAAACTGACTGTCATTGCCCACGGCAAGCATGAAGTAGCCATCGCTGGCGGGCACCGCCTGGTACGGCACGATATTCGGGTGCGCCGTGCCCTGGCGCTCAGGGCTCTTGCCGGAGGTGAGGAAGTTTTGTGCCTGATTGGCGAGCCAGGCCACCTGGGTATCCAGCAGCGCGAGGTCGATCTGCTGCCCTTCGCCCGTTCGGTCCCGGTGAATCACGGCCGCCAGTACGCCGGCCACCGCGTACATGCCCGTCATCAGGTCCGCCACCGCCACGCCCACTTTCTGTGGCCCGGCCCCGGGCTGCCCTTCTGGCACCCCGGTGAGGCTCATCAAGCCCCCCATGCCCTGAATCATGGCATCGTACCCCGCACGCTGTGCGTAGGGCCCGGTCTGCCCGAATCCGGTAATGGAGCAGTAAATGATGCCCGGGTGAATGGCCTTGATGGATGCGTAATCGAGGCCGTACTTTTCCAAACCACCCACTTTGTAATTTTCCAGCACGATGTCGCACTGTTTGACCAGCTCCCTGAGCAACGCCTGGCCACGCGGGTGAGTGATATCCACGGTAATGGACTTCTTGCCGCGGTTGGCGCTCAGATAGTAGGCCGCATCGGCAGTGTCCTGCCCTGCTGCATCCTGCAGGTACGGAGGCCCCCACTGTCGGGTATCGTCGCCCTTGCCCGGCCGCTCCACCTTGATAACTTCGGCACCGAAGTCCGCCAAAACCTGGCTGGCCCAAGGGCCCGCCAGAATCCGGCTGAGATCAAGAACTTTGAGGTGAGCGAGTGGGCCGGCCATAGATTTACCCTGGAATTAAAACGTGATCACAATTTTGAAGGCGTGAACATTAACAGATTTGGAATCGATTGGTCTAAATCCCGCACCGCCATACACTGGGGAACAAGGCTGTCCTGAGTAAACCAGTGCTGGCCCACCGGACCCCGTAAAATCACGGCAATCAAACAATAAGACGACCGAAAAGAGATTCGCGCAATGGCTGGAACCCCTGTCAACCAAGACAAACCCGCACCCCGCTTTAACTCGTTCAGGGAGTTTTATCCCTACTACCTGAGCGAGCACCGCAACCTGACCTGTCGCCGGCTGCATTTTGTGGGTACCGCACTGGTCATCGGCCTGTTCATCGCCGCGCTGGCCACACAAAACTGGAAGCTGCTCGCTGCGCTGCCGGTCGCCGGTTACGGATTTGCCTGGGCGGGGCACTTCTTTTTCGAGCACAACCGCCCGGCCACCTTCAAGAACCCGCTCTACTCCCTGTGGGGGGACTTCGTCATGTTCAAGGACATTCTGCTGGGCAACATCCAGCGTTAATCGCCCGACGCTTCAGGCACCAGGCCGTACTTGCGCAACTTGTTGGCAATCGCAGTATGAGAGATACCCAGCCGCCCAGCCAGGTCCCGGGTGGAGTGGCTGCCGCCACTGTGTGAGGCGAGCTGCTCCTGCAGAATCGAACGCTCCACCTTTTCCATCTGCTGCTTCAGTGTCAGCCCTCGCCCCCACTCCTGCCAGGGCAAGATTTCGCGCGCGTTAACGCTCGGCAAATCAGCCAGCTCCACCACCGGTGCACCGCGCGCCGCAGTGTGGGCTGCGGCCGCCATCAGGCAGTCGCTCAAGCCTGACAGGTTTGTCGGCCAATCGCGCAGCATCAGTGCCTCCCTGGCGCTGGCGGAAAGCTCGGCAGCGGTGTTTTCAAGCAATTTTTCCGCAAATCCGCCCAGCGCCGGACGCATGGCCCGAAGCGGCGGCAAATAAACACACTGCGGCTCCAGTAGCTGCTGCAGAGGGACTGCCAGAGTTTCAAGCGCATGCGCAGACAGCACCAGCCGAGCGCGGATAGAACCTTTTAACAGCGCCTCCGCCAGTGCCTGCTGCACGCGCATCGCAACGGTATCCGCGTCGTCCAGCAACACCATGGTGTCACTGAACAGGCCCTTCACTTCCGCCAGCTGTGGTTCGCCAAAGACCGCGCCGGAGAACACGCGCACCTGTCCCTGCTCCGCCAGCGGGCTGAGGTAGTAAGCCGCCCGCATGAACGTGGATTTGCCGGTTCCTCGCTCACCGCAGATCAACAGCGGCTCCCGCAGTGGCGCCATCTGCTGCAGGCGCAAACAGCTCTCGCGGCGCTTGTCGAGGTCCCACAGTACCTGCGGCAATGGCACCGCTAGTTCCTGCGCCCCTTCACGCGGCTGCAGAGTAAGCACCGCACCGGCCAGAGACGCCACCGCACCGGGCGCTTCCGCCAGCGCAATCGGCGACCAATCCAGTGTGAACGCCTGGCCGCGCACGGTGACGGGAAAGCCGTAGCGTGGCGCCGTAATCCCGCGCAGCAGCTCCGCCAACTGCAACCTGGGTAAAAACCGCTGTAGCGACATACCGGCAACCTGGCTATGACTGATGCCGAAGGCGCGCGCGGCCGCCTGGTTGGCCGCCACGATGCGCCCCTCACGATCCACCGACAGAACCGGGTCCTTTACATGGCGCAGCAGGGTATCCAGCTCAAAATGACGCCGCTCCGAGGGAATCAGCTCGATGCGCCGCACCTGGCGCACACCGCGTACCCGGTGCAGGGACTTTTCAATGGACTGGTACTGGGCTACCAGCAGACCCGGCGCCGACAGGTAGACCTTGTCTCCACTGTCACCACCAATTTCACCAGACCGGACATTCACCCGATAATCGGAGAATATTGACATTATTTCTTGCAATATACCCACGCGATCGGAACAGGTTATTTCGATTCTCATGGCCCAACTGTAAACATTAGTTTACAAAAAGTGTAGTCCGCGCACCGGCTTTAGCGCATTTTCAACACCCCCTCCCCTGCCCTCGCGGTCATCGGCTGTCTAAGAATAGAGAGACGATAACAACAGACGCAGCGGCAACCGACCGCGCGCACACTCAGGAGATCAGCATGAGCAGTGGCAAAAAACCCAGCAAGTACGTTGCCCGGGAGCCAGACGCCAACGGCTTCATCGAGTACACGGCACTGGAGCACGACACCTGGCGGCAATTGATCGAGCGCCAGTTGGCCGTGATTCCCGGCCGTGCGTGTGACGAGTACCTGCACGGGCTGGATCTGCTTGACCTGCCCCACGACCGCATTCCCCAGCTGGCCGAGGTCAGCGACGTGCTGCGCCGCGAGACCGGCTGGGAATGCGCTCGAGTGCCCGCCCTGATCGGATTCGAAACCTTCTTCCGCCTGCTGTCCGAACGCAAGTTTCCGGTGGCCACCTTTATTCGCACCCCGGAAGAATTCGACTACCTGCAGGAACCGGATATTTTCCACGAGATCTTTGGCCACTGCGCCATGCTCACCAACCCGGCGTTTGCGAATTTCACGCAGAAATACGGCGAACTGGGCCTCAATGCCTCCCCCAAGGAGCGCGCGTACCTGGCGCGACTGTACTGGTTCACGGTGGAATTCGGCCTGATGAAGACCGACGACGGCCTGCGCATCTACGGCGGCGGCATCCTGTCATCGCCCAAGGAAACCCTGTACGCACTGAGCAACGCCCCCGCGCGCGCCGACTTTGAAGTGGTCGATGCTCTGCGCACCCCTTACCGCATCGACATCGTGCAACCCATCTACTATGTGCTGGACAGCCTGGAAACCCTGCAGCAGCTCACTGAGATCGACCTGATGGCGCGGGTGCGCGAAGCGATGGCTGCAGGACTCTTCGAGCCGTTGTTCCCACCCAAGGAAGCCGCATAACGCTTCAGCACAATTTTCCAACAAATTCCTGTTGTTTGGCCGGGCATTGCCCGGCTTTTTTGTATTTCCCGCCGGCGGCTCCGCACGCTGAGAAAAATTCCACTACTGACACCCCGGAACTGAGATTATCGTTATCGGCAAGACAAGGGGCACAGCAAAGGGTTCTTCTGCAGGTAACTGACGTCGGATCTCGCTGAGCCCACCAAAACCACCGGGGTATTTTGTTGCTAAAGGCCGCTTTCTGGGCGCCCCACATGAAACACACCCCCGCGTTTTAGGGAGATATGTAGCACTATGTCCTCACTCGACGCGATTGATCGACAACTTCTTGCCATCCTTCAATCTGATGTTAGTCTCTCCATCGAAGAGCTGGCCGAGCGCGTAGGGCTTACCAAAACCCCGTGCTGGCGCCGGATACAGAAACTGGAGAAAAGCGGCATCATTCGCCGCAAGGTGGCACTGCTGGACGCCGAGGTACTCGGCCTGCCGGTCTCGGTTTTTGCCCAGGTAAAAACCAACCAGCACAGCGCAGAGTGGGCGGAGTCTTTTTCCGACGCGATGGCGGACTTGCCCGAGGTAGTCGATTGCTACCGCATGGCGGGAGACTACGACTACATTCTGAGAATCGTGGTCAGCGATGTGGCCGCCTATGATCGCTTTTATAAAAAGCTGATCGCGCACTCGGGGATCTCCGATGTCGCCTCCAATTTCGCCATGGAGCAGATCAAGAGCACCACGCAGCTGCCCATACCGCCGGGAGAATAACCCCAGCTCAATTACTGTTTAACGTAAAGCCTGCGGGCGATCCCCGCGGGCGCAGTATATTGAGGTAGCCATGCACAGCCATGCACAAGCCGCGTCTGTTCCCGACGCACCTGACACCGACACTGAATCCCTGCTGCAACGCATCCGCAACAATGTCATTGGCGAACGCATGCCAATGGAAACACCCTTCGGACAGCGCCCGCTGATTTATGCCGATTACACCGCCTCCGGCCGCGCACTGCGCTTTATTGAGGATGCGATCCGCAACCGTGTGCTGCCGTGGTACGCCAACACCCACACCGAAACCTCCGCCACTGGCCGCCAGACCACCGCGTTCCGCGAGCAGGCGCGGGCTGCGATTCGCAAATCCGTGAACGCCGGCGACGACCACGCCATCATCTTCTGCGGCGCCGGTGCCACCGCCGCCGTCAACCGTCTGGTGGATTGCCTGGGCCTCCGTGCAGACAGTTACCAGCGCCTGGGCGGCGAGCCGGGCAGTATCCCCGAAGAAAAGCGCCCGGTGGTGTTTATCGGCCCCTACGAGCACCACTCCAATGACCTGCCGTGGCGGGAATCCGTCGCCGAGGTGGTGACCATTCCGCAAAACGACGCGGGGGGCGTCGACCTGCAAGCCCTGCAGGCCGCACTCGATAAGTACGCGGCGCGCCCCATGAAAATCGGCAGTTTTTCCGCTGCCTCCAACGTGACCGGCATACGCACCGACGTCGAAGCGGTGACCCGACTGCTCCACCAGAACGGCGCCCTGTCTTTCTGGGATTACGCCGCCGCCGGCCCCTACGTGGGCATCAATGTGCAGGGCGAGGACGATCTCGCCAGTAAAGACGCACTGTTCCTCTCTCCGCATAAATTTGTGGGCGGCCCCGGTACGCCGGGCATCCTCGTGGTGCGCAAAAACCTGCTGCCGGAATCTCAACCGGCGGTGACCGGCGGCGGCACTGTGTCCTGGGTAAGCCCCGGACGCCACACCTACCTGCCCGCCGGCGAACGCCGCGAGGAAGCGGGCACCCCCGCCATCGTTGAATCCGTGCGCGCAGGCATGGCCTTTGCGCTCAAGGACCAGGTGGGCGCAGACACCATCGAAGCCCGCGAGGCGGCCTGGATTACACGCGCCTTCGCGCGCTGGTCGACTAACGAAAACATCGAGATACTCGGCGGAACCGCGGCAGAACGGGTCAGCATCGTATCGCTGCACCTGCTGCACGACGGCAAACCGCTGCATCACGGCTTCGTGGTCGCCCTGCTGAACGATCTGTTCGGTATTCAGGTGCGCGGTGGCTGCTCCTGTGCCGGCCCCTATGGCCACCACCTGCTGCATCTCACCGACGCGCAGAGCACCGCCATTGAAAAGCTGGTGAGTGAGGGCGAAAGCATTCTCAAGCCCGGTTGGGTTCGCCTGAACTTCAATTATTTCCTCGACGAGGAAACCGTCGATTACCTGATCGACGCCATTGAACTGATCGCGGAATATGGCGCGCGTATGCTGCCCTATTATCAGTACGATACCGGAAACGGCGTCTGGCGTTACCAGGGCATCGAGGGTGACGCACCGCTTACCCTGACATTCGATGGTGAAGACGCAGCGCCACAAGTGCTGGCGATGCCCCTGCAGGAATTTATCCAGCAGGCGCGCTCCATTTTGGCGAACCCGCCAGGGGAAAAATGCGCGCAGCCGGTGCTCTCCCCGGAGGGAGAAAACTTGCGCTGGTTCAAACTCTGAGACGCGACCTATCGGCGACAGGGACGTCGCTGCGTCATCACAGCCATTGAAAACGTGCGCATTCAGAGCCGATAATGCACACAACCCGAACCGCTTAGTCTGCTACAAGGATGCGCAGTGCCTGAAGCCTCGCTATTCCAGTCGTTCTTCCTGATCTTTACCGGTGCCGCCATCGTTGCGTCACTGGCACTTTGGGGCCGCCAGCCTCTACTCGTCGCCTACATTGCGCTCGGTTGCCTACTCGGTCCCTCCGGCCTGGCCGTAATCGACAACGTCAACCTGATGGCGGAAATGTCCAGCATCGGCATCATCTTCCTGCTGTTCCTGCTGGGGCTCGATATGCAGCCCAAGGCACTCATTGCGGTACTGCGCAAAGCGACCTTTGTGGGCGTCATCAGTTGCGGCGTATTCCTCGCCATGGGCTACGGCATTGGCCGGCTGTTCGGCTTTACCGACACGGAAAGCTGGGTCATTGGTATGGCGATGATGTTCTCCAGCACCATTATCGGCATCAAGTTACTGCCCACCACCGTGCTGCACCACAAACATCTCGGCGAGATGATGGTCGGCCTACTGTTGTTCCAGGACTTCGTCGCCATCACCTGCCTGATGATCCTGCTGAGCGGCAGCACCGGCTCCGTCGACTTTGCGCAGCTGGGCACTTCCTTCGCCGCCCTGCCACTGCTCATCGGTTTTGCCTGGGCTGCCGTGCGCTACGTTCTGCAGCCGCTGCTCAGCAAGTTTGACCGCTTCCACGAATACGTCTTTCTGCTCGCCCTGGGCTGGTGCATGGGCCTTGCCGAGCTCGCGGAAGTCGTCGGTCTGTCGCGGGAAATCGGTGCCTTTATCGCTGGGATTACCCTCGCCACCAGCCCCATCGCCCAATACATTGCCATCAGCCTGAAACCGCTGCGGGATTTCTTCCTGATTCTGTTTTTCTTCAGCCTTGGGGCCCAGTTCCACCTGGATATGGTGCCGGAAATCGCCCTACCCGCAGTGGTGGCCGCGATTGCGGTACTGACCATCAAACCAGTGATTTTTCGCTACCTGCTCGGGCAGCAGAGTGAGCGCAAGATATTGGCGTGGGATATCGGCTTCCGCCTCGGGCAAATCAGCGAGTTCTCGCTGCTGATCGCATTCCTGGCGGTCAGCCAGCAGCTGATCGGCAGTAAAGCCTCACACCTGATCCAGGCCACCGCGATTCTGACCTTCCTGGTGTCTTCCTATATCGTGGTGCTGAACTTCCCGAACCCGATTGCAATTAAAGACGAGCTGCGACGGGACTAAATTGCCACAGAGGCGCGACGGTTAGGTTCCCGCCGCCCTTCATTCATGTGTTAGAAACGGCAAAATCGGAGTTCGATACTCACAGCTTTTTGATGCATTCTTCAATTGCCCGATTGAAGGTTGACTGTAACTCCACACCACTCACCCGATAACCCATTAACGCACCGACCGCATCATAGTCGTCAACAAATGCAGAACAGCTATATTGAGATCCTGCTGCTTCTAAAGATATTTTGGCTATAACACCGTCTGAATTGAGCTCACCGTCCGATAACATAGCCTGACCCGCAATCCCAAGCGCGTAACCTCCACCCGCCATGGCCGCGCCGGCAAGAAGAGCTCTGTGCCGGGGAAACCACAAAACTAAATCAAACTCAAGAAGAGCTACCTCCTGGAGGTCGTTGATTCCTGCGCGCTCCTTTATAGATCCTAGCTTAGAGCCCACCAGAACCTCCGGGCCCGGAACTAGGTTATTTTCCCCGATATACAGTGCATGCTTTATGCCATCTACTTCTGTTGTTTCTAGCCGCTTAATCTCCCTGGCATCACGTACCCCAACGGAATCTTCAGGCATATAAGAGGACAAGTCATAAGTGACATTATTGACACAACCACCAAGAAGCAACGCGAACACAGACGCAAGTAGAGCTTTAAATTTTTTCATTTTTCCCCCAGCATTTTGAAAGGCGCTTCTAGCGCCGGATAAGGCGCACCAGGCGAGCACGCACACTTTTGTATTAATTTGCGAGCCCGGAGAGCAACATAAAAGTGAAGCAAAGCGTTGAGCAAGACAATATCACTCAAACCCAGGCGGCCAAATTCAGTGTGCCACTACAGGGCGATGTTATATCACTACTCACGATTGTCGAACGATTCTTTGTCGGCGGTGCCAAACTTTGCAGTTCCATAGACACCCGCGGTTGATCCATAAGCGTAAACCCCGGATGCGTCCATAGAGTAACGAATGTAATAGTGCTTTGAAGCCTCTACTTCAATTTCGAAGCGCCCACTTTCATAGCCAGGTGAGAACATAAATGGCTCACGTACCGAAAGCGTATGTGTTCCGGGTAAAACTCGCACGGTGAAAGTTTCACCTGTACCCAGGCTTCCTGCCATCTTGTCATCTACGAAAAAGAATGGTTTCTCGGGATTAAGCGCATGAAACATCCTCTTAGTCCTATAAAAATGCAAATGAGCAACCTCAGAGTGGCTCCAATCCGAATTCTCTTGATATTGCGGTACGTTTGCGCAGCCAGAGATGAATAAGACCAACCCAAATAAAATAATAAAATTTCTCATTTTTGTACCATCTCGTAATAAAATCACATAAGGTGCCAATAACTGGCAGCCAGTGGCGAAGTCACATTTCTTGGTGTCCGTTAAAGCGGGGGAAGATCACTGTCCCTTTGCTGCGCTTTGTTAGGCAAATCTACGAGCCACAACCCTCGGTATGCGGCTTGCCCAAATCTCCGATCTCCTCCCAACTACCTTTTGAATCTACCCACATATGGTGAGCCACCTTCAATCTTTCATGCCCATTGCTTAGAGTACCTACTGGAACATAAATATTTGAAGGATCATTCTCTCCTGGCAAGGTAGATCCGCAATTACCGCAAAAATTTGTGTGCCAATCATGGCCGGGCTTTGCCCAGTACTTGACATTCGTCTCGCCTTAGTCCAGCGAAATTTATCTTTTGACACTATTGCCACTACAATTCCACCACTTCCAGTTGCGCGGCGACAGATAGAACAATGACAGATGTAAACATCCGATAGCTCTTTCTGAACTTCGTAGGCAACTTCACCGCAGTTACATTCACCGTTTGTCATTCTGAATTTTCCACTGGTTGCCTAGCGCCCAAAGCAGCAGCGCGCGTTAGCGCGTCCAGCCTGCAGGGCGATGCTGCCTTTGCTTCTTAGGCGAGAACCCGGTACCACCGAAGCATCGCCAAACAAACAGCCAGACGAAAGGCTTGAAACTGCAACAGCTTACCCAACCAAATCCGTAAAAATTACGAGGCAAATCAACACAACAAAGGTGAGCTTACCCTGACTACCCAATAAATTAAAAGAATGGGGGCAGGTCATTTCTTTCGCTAAAGATGAGTTTACCAAGCAGCGCAGGGAGTGAATACGCAAATAACAACTTGCCCCTTTGCTCCGTAAGCAATTGATTTATCGTTGTCATTTCACGATTCGCCAACAGGGCGTCGGCCTCAACGGGCTCATTCACGAAGATTCTGCCACGGGTTACGAAGCCACGATAGCCTGGATTAACTCCATACGTTTTACTGGTAACCATCAAACGGAGGCGGCCGGACAGTCACTTGGCTGAGGGGTCGTTGATCACTTTAACAAGTTGATTTGATGTGAGGTTGTGAAGAGGCCATGACACAAGAAACGATAATTGGAGTTAAAACTAAATTGGATAAGTACACGGTGTTGGCGCTGGTCGTATCGCTTATTCTTTATCCACTACTGTATAGCCTAGATTTTTTTTCGGAATTTATTTTCCCCCTGGCGGCAGAAGGTTGGCCTTACAACGTCTTTGAGGAGGACGCTCGGTCGGGGTGGTGGTGGTTTTGGACGGGCAACTTCTTTTATCACTGGGTTCCCGCTCTGTTTGTCTGGCTCTGCTTATATAAGAACAAGGAAACCTGGGAGAGTATCGGGGTTAGCCTAGCTTGGTATGCCAAGCGGAAATATTCGATCACTGGGGTGATTGTAGCGCTGGTTGTGGCTGCGTTTGTTCTTCCGGATATCTACTATGGCGACAACCTACCACAGCATTCACAAACCATATACTTCGCACCGATATCGACGAATGAGCGCCTCTTCATGATCGTTATGGCGATTACAACCGGCGTCACAGAAGAAGTGTTATTTCGAGGCTTTGCTTTTACACGCTTAAAACGGTTAATTAATAACCCATGGTTGATTTTGCCCATCACCTTGGTGTCTTTTTTACTGATCCATGGTCAGCCTGACAATCTGGGGAGATCGTTGCATTACATCATCGGTGGATGTGCCTTTGGGATATCGTTTATTTTGTTTAAACTTAAACGCCTTGAACTGTTGATTGTGGTACATTTTTTCATCAACGCTAGTTTAGCGTTGGCACCCTAAGCGATAACCAGCTCCAGCCGGAAATGTATAAGGCACCCGAACCAAACACGGGTGCCGATTGCCATCGGATTGTTTCTCAGAGCAGGTGGTAACGCCGACTCGCTCGCTTACCCACCAAATCCTGCAGCTTTAACATTATCGATAAAACTTCGCGACACTGGAACGTTTACATCATTACTAAGCTGCAGGTGCAGTTTTCGACCGTCTTTCACCACCTTAACCACCGCGTCGTGAGCGACCCACCAAGAACGATGTGTTTGCAGCCCAGGATACCGACTCAACAGGGCCGTCGCATCTTTTAAGCGCATCAACATCATATGAAACCCTTTATCGGTATGCACCGTCAAATAATGATCGGCCATTTCCAAACACAGTAACGCGCCGCGCTTTTCAACGGGAAGATTGGCCATAAACTCTTGATAACCTTGATTCAGTTCTGCTTTTTTTTGCTCGGTGAGGGCATCTAAATTTCTTGTGGCCTGCTCCAGTTGATGCCCTCTCTCCTCAAATGCCTCTCTATACAAAGCAATAGCGGTAATCACTAGCCCAAGACACCCTGTATTAACCAAGATGACCCGGAAACTTACTCCGTTAAGCACATGGCTTCCGAAAAATAACTGGCCGAGCATCATAACTACGCCAGACATAAGCAAGCCGGCCGGAATACACGCCAATGCGACCCTTTGCCATTCCCGTGTCACGCGGAAAGAGAGCTTTTGATGACATAAGGTGATCATAGGTGAATAAATCGCAAAACCAACAAAGCAGCTCGTCACCCAATAACCGATGGATGTGATGCGGGGAATTTCATGACTTCCAAAAGGTCCTAATAGCCCTAAGACAACCCCAATGAAAGCGATTGTCAGCATATTTTTTAGGAGAGGAGTATTGTGGGTCAGCAGCTTAGATGGGCTTATGGTTGTCACTTTTTGATAGATCAATGGGAAACCTACTTTTATAGACTCATTTATAAAGGTTTAGTCACGACTGACGAAACAGTAGCTACCAGCGCTATATGTTCGTTCTTATGAGGAGCAATGATATAGGGATATGCCTATATTGCCCAGATTGGTGTACACACACCGAGACAATCCAAACTTTTTAATATCTTCTTTAAGATAGAAAGGCCGGACAAGAAATCACTATTGCTAAAATAATAACAACCATCAACAAAAACGAGTAACCAGCATGCTCACGAAGACCTTTTGCCTAACGCCCAGCACAGGCGCAGCCAACGCGGAGCGCCTTTTTGTTAATGTTTGAGCGACAGCGAGTAACACAAAAGGCGCGTAGCGTTGGCTGTCGCTCTGCCGCTGCTTGTTATGGTTTTTCACCCCTCGAAGCACCACAGGTAACGGTTCCGATAGTACTTGTAGGGATTGTCCAACCGCACAATCGGTGAGTCTTCGAAGTTATACTGGATTAATGCAACATCGTAGATCCCGTGGTTTAGTTCCTCTTTATCAAAATTGCATTTCATTGACTTTCTCTTTCCTTTTGCAATTTTGATATAAAGAACATCACCCATCTCGATATCATGGGCACTAAATATGCCGTGCTCAATTTCCATTGTTTGCAAATCAAGATCAGTAAGCTTTGCCTTCTCCGACTCAGAGAAGCTGACGGGCTTTCCATCTATATACATAGAAATATTTCTTAGATCATCATTTTCCGGATCTAGATCTATCTTCACAGAAACATTTTTATATGGCTCAGGAAGAACTCCCTCTACATAGACATGATGAGAATGCAATTTGGTTGTGTCATAAGCTGCTGCAAACATTGGGAAGACAGCAAGCAAAAGTATGAAATTCTTCATGGGCTCTTGGGAACCATAACATTTATATCGTAGCCCCAAAGACTACTATCACTGCGTTTCTATTGCGATAGAAAAGTGTCTCGGGATATGCGAAAGCTTTAGGTAATTCAAAGGCTTAGCAGATTCGATTATTTTTTTGAACGCCAACGATACATTCATCGCGACTGCTATCCCCGGTTTATCCCTAACGCCCTAAATCTTTGTTTTAAATAAAAATTTCCCGAAATTATGCATCTTGTAAATAGATAACAGTCTTCGCGACCGAATTATCGAGAGGGTTTCGGTGCTTTCCGCGTAAATACGTGGGTCTATACCAGGCTCGGAGCCGCGCAGCTGTCCGGCTCCTTAGCATTCCGCTCAGTGATGCACTATCCCAATAAAGGCACGGCACCAGTTAAAGGGAAATCGTCGTCACAGGCAGAATTCCATAGCCCGGTGAGATTGCCAGCGGCATCAGGCCACAAAACGAGGCCACCGTACATGAGTACAAGCGGGCGGAATCGCCCTGCGGCGGCCGTCTTGATGGGAGGCAGGCATGGGCATGCCGTGAGCGCGCAGGCGTTTGCGGCATTCGATCATCACCAGAGCCGCCTGGTCGGCGGGCTCTGCATCGGCGGTTACGGTCTTTTAACCGAGCGCCGCGACCGGTGAGTTTCCATTCTTAGCACAAAGCCGGCAATCGCTCGGCCCGACACCCCTGCTCCCGAGCAAAATCGAAACGTCTGTCATACAGAAACGGCTGAATCGCGGCTACGCGAAGATCCTTTGACCATTCCGTCGAAAAATGTGATCACAAATAGTGAAGTCTCAACGGAGGTTCGTTATCATTGGCGGTATAGATTCGCACCACTTGAGCCCAGCGAGGAATGCACCTCGGGCCAATCAGCAGGCGGTTTGTAGCAAGCCCCTCTGCGCGGAATGCGAAGTCTGACACCGAATACCGGAACCACCTATCGCACGGACCATACCATGAGCAAAAACCAGCCTTTGGCACACTGGGACGACATTCTCCTGCTGGACCGCCAGCTGACCGATGAAGAGCGGATGATCCGCGACGCCGCCCGTGAATACTGCCAGTCAAAATTGATGCCGCGGGTACTTGAAGCCAACCGCAACGAAATTTTCGACCGCGATATCATGCGTGAAATGGGCGAACTGGGTCTGCTCGGTTCCACCATTGAGGGCTATGACTGTGCCGGCCTGAACTACGTCTCCTACGGACTGGTGGCACGCGAAGTAGAACGCGTCGATTCCGGCTACCGCTCCGCCATGAGTGTGCAGTCCAGCCTGGTCATGCACCCTATATATGCCTACGGCAGCGAAGCGCAGAAAGAGAAGTACCTGCCCAAGCTCGCCAGCGGCGAATGGGTGGGCTGTTTCGGCCTCACCGAGCCCGATGCAGGCTCCGACCCGGGCGGCATGAAAACCCGCGCGAAGAAAGTGGACGGCGGCTACCGCATCAGCGGTGCCAAGATGTGGATCACCAACAGCCCAATCGCTGATGTCTTTGTGGTTTGGGCCAAAGACGATGAAGGTGATATCCGCGGCTTTGTGCTGGAAAAGGGGATGGAAGGCCTCAGCGCACCGAAAATCGAGGGTAAATTCTCCCTGCGCGCGTCCATCACCGGCGAGATCGTGATGGACAATGTGTTTGTGCCGGAAGAAAACCGATTCCCCAATATCAAAGGCCTGAGCGGCCCCTTCGGCTGCCTGAACCGCGCCCGCTACGGCATTTCCTGGGGCGCCATGGGCGCGGCGGAATTCTGCTGGCACGCGGCCCGTCAGTACGGCCTCGACCGCAAACAGTTCAACAAGCCCCTGGCCCAGACTCAGCTGTTCCAGAAAAAGCTCGCTGACATGCAGACCGAAATCACCCTCGGCCTGCAGGGATCGTTGCGCGTGGGTCGTTTGATGGATGAGCAGAAGAGCCATTTTGACCCGACCATGATCTCTCTGGTCAAACGCAACAACTGCGGCAAGGCCCTGGACATCGCACGCACCGCGCGGGACATGCACGGCGGTAATGGCGTCGCTGACGAGTTCCATGTCATTCGCCATGTGATGAACCTGGAGGCCGTCAATACCTATGAAGGTACCCACGACGTGCACGCACTGATCCTCGGCCGCGCCCAAACCGGCCTGCAGGCGTTTTTCTAACCTCGGTTATTCAGGTTGTACCGGAGCCCTGCGGGGCTCCATAATTCCCGCCTCCCCCAACACAACGCGGCAGACGGGAATCCATGGAACAACTGCTTTTCTGGTGCGACCTGATCGGCATCGTCGTCTTCGCCTTTACCGGGGTTTTGGCCGCCGGTCACAAGCAAATGGATCTGTTCGGCGCGGTCGTCCTGGCCTGCGTGACAGCCACTGGCGGCGGCACCACCCGGGACATGATCCTCAACGTCCCCGTATTCTGGCTCGCTGACAGCTACTACCTGTGGATCGCCGCCGCCACTGGCGTCATCAGCTTCTACCTTATCCGTTACCTGCAAGTCCCAATGCGCCTGCTGATGATCGCCGATGCCGCCGGGTTGGCGGTATTTGTGGTGATTGGCACCCAGAAAGTGCTCAGTCTCGGACATACCCCCGCCATCGCCATTGTGATGGGTGTGATCACCGGCACCTTCGGCGGCCTTATCCGGGATGTTCTTTGCGGCGATATACCACTGCTCCTGCGACGGGAAATATATGCCACCGCGGCCTTGAGTGGCGCCGCCGCTCTGGTGATACTGGACGACATTCAGGGTTTGCCCGGCGAGGTGGTCGTGGCCATTGCAATACTGGTGACCCTCGGGATTCGACTCGCTGCCCTGCGCTGGAACCTGTCCGCGCCCATTGCACGTATTCGCCCGGAAACCTGACACTCGCGCCAAAATTTGACTGAAGACGGAAACATGATGTCCTTACGTATTTCTCTCACCGGCATCCGCAGGCTGCTGGTGGTGCCAATACTCGCACTGGTTACCGTCGGCTGCACAAAGAACGAGCCCACGGAAGCGGCCCCGGCCAGCCGCTTGATTGCCAAGCCGTGCTGGTTTGCCACAGAAGCAAGCTGGCCCACCACCCAGTGTTACATGATGGAAGTGCCGGAAAACCACGACAAACCGGCGGGCAGGAAAATCCAGTTTCCGGTGGTGCGCTTTTTTGCGGAAATCCGCGACCCCGACAAGGAGCCCCTGCTCCACCTCGGCGCCGGTGGCCCCGGGGCCAGCATGGGCCTTGAGCCCGAAAACGCCAGCGACTGGCTGTGGGTCAACTACGCAGGCATGACCGTCGAGAACGGGCGCGACTTGATTGTCATCGACCCTCGCGGTACCGGTATGGCCCGCCCGAAACTCGCGTGCGATGAATTCATCAAGGATGCGAACCTCGCCTTTACCCGCAACCTGAGCACCGACGAAGAGTCCCGTGTTTTCACCTACAGCATGGAGCGCTGCTATACCCGCCTGAGCGCCACCGCCGATCTGGCCCACTACAACAGCGCCACCGTCGCCCGCGATGTTGAGGCGCTGCGCCAGGCGCTGGGCATTCCCAAGCTGAACCTGTACGGGGTCTCCTATGCAAGCCGCTATGCGCTGACCATTGCGCGGGATTTTCCAGAATCTGTACGCGCCCTGGTGCTCAACAGCGCGGTCTTCCCGGAAATCATCTACACCCAGCAACTGCCGGAGGATGTCATTGCCGCCTACCAGCGTGGGCTGGATTACTGCAGCCAGGATGCGGCGTGCAAAAAACAGTATCCCGATCTCAAACGCCGCCTGGAAGCCCTGGTGGAGGAGCTCGACGAAGCGCCACTCACCGTGGAAACCGGCAACATTCATCCGGGCGAGCGTTACCCTTTCCTGCTGACCGGCCAGCGCCTGCTGCGCGTACTGTTTCAGGCGCTGTATGACGAGCGCTTTTACAAGGAGCTGCCCGCGATCATTGAGGAACTCGAGTCCGATCAAGCGGAACAGCTAAAGCCCGCCATCGCCAGCTTTATGGGACTGGTGCTCGACCCCAATTTCGGCGATGCGGCAGGCATCAGCCATTTCTGTTACGAGGAAGCGCCCTTTGTGGATTTCGACAAGGCCCGGCTATCGGCATCGAACAGCGGCATTCTCGGCGGATCGGTACGCTCTGACATCAGCATGATGCAGCTGCAATGCCGCATATGGGCCATCCCCTCCGCGCCCGTGCTGGAATCTCGGGCGGTCAAAACACCACTGCCCACGCTGGTCATGCACGGTGCTCTGGACCCGGTGCTTGCTGCCAGGGATGCAGACCGGGCTCGCAAGAAGCTGCCGAATCACCAGTGGTTACTGTTCCCACAACTGGCGCACGATGTGATTTCCGCCAGTGAATGCGCCGAGCAGGCTGCCGCCCGCTTCCTGGACGACCCGCAACAGCCCGTTACTGAAGTAGCCGCCAGCTGTCGTAAAGAGGAACTGGCGCGGATGGCAGAGCTGGAGAAAAAAATAGCCGATATGGAGCGGGAACCGACGCAGGAACCCGCGAACGGAGCTGCGGCAAAACCCGACGGCGAGAGCGCGCGTGGCGCTGGCGAGGTGGAAAAACAACGCAGCCATACCCTACCCGCCGGCAACCGCTATTCGGAAGCACACTGACGCTGGACAAATCAGCCGATCAGGCTTAATTTGGTGTCAATAACGACTATAAAACGCAGTAGCTATGACATATCAGGGTGTGATTGAAGTTACCGAGCTGGCCGAACTTGTGGATCAACGGGATCGCAACGCTGGTCAACTGGTGATTCTGGATTGCCGCTACAATCTGGCCGACAAGCAGGCCGGCGAGCAGGCGTATCTCAGCGAGCATATCCCGGGCGCCCACTACGCCAGCCTGCATCAGGATCTCTCGGGTGCCTGCGAACGCTACGGTGGCCGCCACCCCCTACCCTCAGCCCATCCGTTTTCCGAATTCGCCCGCTCAGTGGGCGTATCTGAAGAGACACAAGTGGTGGTCTACGATGACCAGCGCTTTGCCTTTGCCGCGCGCGCCTGGTGGCTGTTTCGCCATTTCGGGCACGCGCAGGTTGCTGTTCTGAACGGCGGCCTGCAGGCCTGGAAAAAGGCCGGCCTGCCGACTACGGCGGATCGTACCAGCGCCCCCGCTGCGGGCAGCTTCACGGCCTCGGCCAATGCCGCCGAGCTAGTGCACTACGATGACCTCTACCCGCATCTGCAAACCCCGCCCTGGCAGCTGGTGGATGCACGCGAACCCAAACGCTTTCTCGGTAACGAGGAGCCCATCGACCCCGTCGCGGGGCACATCCCCGGCGCGGTCAACAAACCCTGGCAGGACATTACCGACGACCAGGGCATGATCAAGCCCATCGCCACGCTGCGCGAGCATTGGCAGACCATTCCTGCCGATGACGATATTGTGTGTTATTGCGGATCGGGCGTTACCGCGTGCGTGAATCTATTGTCCCTGCACCTGATCGGGCGCAAGGCACAGCTCTACCCCGGCAGCTGGAGCGACTGGTGCGCGCACATTCTGCATCCGCGCACCGAGCCGGCGTAACCGGCCACCAATCCAGGCGCACTAGCGCAACAGGCAGGCGCCGGTTCCGGCAAGACCGCAATAGCCACCGGGATTCTTCGCCAGGTATTGCTGGTGATCTTCTTCGGCGTAGTAGAACGTGGGCGCAGGCTCGATTTCGGTGGTAATGGCACCAAAGCCCTTGTCCGCCAGCGCCCGCTGGAAATCGCGCTCGGAGGCCTTGGCCTGCGCCAACTGCTCATCCCCGTAGGTGTAGATACAAGAACGATACTGGGTGCCCAGGTCGTTGCCCTGGCGCATGCCCTGAGTGGGGTCATGCTCTTCCCAGAAACGGCGAAGCAACTCCTCGTAACTGACCTTCTCCGGGTCAAATACCACCAGCACCACTTCCGCGTGCCCGGTACCGCCGCTGCACACTTCCTGATAATTGGGGTTGGGTGTATGCCCCCCGGCGTAGCCGACCGCGGTGACATAAACACCGTCGATTTCCCAGAACAATCGCTCCGCGCCCCAGAAACAGCCCATTCCGAAAACAGCCTGTTGCAGGCCTTCCGGGAATGGCGGCCGCATGGCATGACCCGATACAAAATGTTTCCCGCTGATCGGCATGGCTTCAGAGCGGCCAGGAAGCGCCTGGTCGCGCGAAGGCATCTGGGTTTTATCGTAATCCATGGGATTGACCTCTTGTCACTGAAACGGCCGCGCTATTCGCCCGCAAGCATAATACAGCCGGTGGCTTTCATCGGGCGCTGAGTCTGCCATTCGAAATACCGGGCGTCGAGTTTTTCCTCTGCCCGCTCCGCCAGGCGCCGAAATGGCGAGCGCCCTGGGTCAACCAGCATTACCCGCCCCACACCAGCGCGCAGGGCACGGCGGGTTAAATTGAACAGTGGTGCTTCCAGCTGATCCCAGAAGCAGATATCTGTGCCGATCACCGCATCAAACTCTGTAAGCGCTGCCTGCGTGACCTTCTCATAGCGGCAGCGCCAGGTTTTGATCTCTACGCTGTTCAGCGCCGCGTGATATTCCGCAAACGGAAATACACTGGGGTCCGCATCCAGGGAGGTCACCCGCGCATCGAACGTCTTGGCACAAAAAATTCCGCCCAGCCCCCAACCACAACCAAGGTCCAGCACCCGTGCACCTTTTTTCAGCGGATGCTTTTTCAGGTAATCCATCGTCAGGCAGGAGCTTTTCCAGAACTTGTTTCCGTGCAGGCTTGCGTCTCCCGCTTCCCGGCGCAACCTGCGCATATCCGGGTGCGCGTTCTTGCGCACGGTCAAACCAAACATCATGCGGCTGAGAGAATGACTTTCAGACAAGGAACTCCCCTTTCGTATTCACCGTTATGCTCCGACCAGGTCGTAGGTTATATGGTGGCCCGAGGGCAGGTTTCAACCAATGCGCCACCGTGCCTGCACCATCCCATGTGCGGCGGCTTCCACAAAAATAACGCAGTTGCTGCCATTTATGCGAGGCCTGCCCCTTCAAACCGGCCTGTTCATCCATCTGGTCTACTTTTGCAAAGGAGCCGTTGCCAGCTTTATCCGCCGACGACAGATTTCGCTGTCCGATGAAATCGTTCTTGCAGACAAGAGAGCAGAGCATGAATAAGAAACTCCGCAAATCACTGTTACTGGCTGTCACTGCGGCCGCAACGTCCAGTGCCTATGCGGTACCGATATATCAGTCCAATCAGGTCACCCTCTACATGGAGGGCTATTTTACCGCGCACATGGTCAACACCTTTGGCGACACGCAGATGCAAGACGGCGCCTCGCGCATACGATTTGGCCTGAACGTTCCCGCCTACGATCTGTGGGATACCGGTTTCAATGTCGAATGGGGCATCGCCGCCATTTCTTCGGCGCAAGACCTTCTGATACAAGGTGACCAGCAAGTCTCCCCCTCCGAGCGCAATCAGTCTTTCTACCTGCGCCAGGGACACGCGTTTGCCAAGCATCCCACGTGGGGCGACTTTTCCGCCGGTAAACAGTGGGGGGTGTATTACGAAGTAACCTATATCACCGATTGGTACAACGTCTCCGGCGGTCTCGCCAGTGGCACCTACGGCCTCAACACCGATGGCGGCCCAACGGGTACGGGCCGTGCCGACAGCGCCCTGGCCTGGCGCAAGAAGTGGGAATTTGACGCGGGGGAATTCAAAATTGGCCTGCAATACGCCTCCCATGTGGCCGACCTCGCGATCAGCGTCGATGATATTGCCGGCCCCGACACCCGCCTGGTATGCCCCCGGGGCGATTGCGAATACGGCATCAGTCACGGTATCTCTGCGGTGTACCGGGCCGATATTGGCGACGGATTTTTTATCGGCGCTGCGTACAACCGCGTGAAACTGGATATCGCCAGCCAGGACGGTCTGATTTTCGACACGTCCGGTAGGGAACCTGTGCTGATTCAGGACGACTTCGCATTCAATGCCAGCAGCAACACCTGGAGCACCGCCGTCGGCACCTATTACGGCAAGGAGGCGTTTGCCAAGGGCTTCTACGGTGCCTTTGTGTACCAACGCTCCCAGAACAACCAGTTGGCGCCGATCGGCTCAGTACAGGGAATCACCAATTTTTTTGATGCGCGTGGCTCGGAGTCTTTCCTCAGTTACACCTGGGGTGCCGACAACTGCTACTCCTTTTACGGCGGACACAACTACCTGGAATCCGACGACCCCGAATTCGATGCGGCACTCGTCGATGGCGATAAATACCGGCTGGAGCAGTACTATCTAGGCTTCCAGTACCGCTGGAACGAGCGGGTGCGCATTTACTTCGAAAATGCGTTTGATAGCAGCAATGTGGTGGCTGCGCCGGATTACGACAACTTTAACGCCATCGGCATTCGCATCGACATCTGATACTCTTCCGGACTCGCACTTTTACCGGGAGCACCGCACCTTGGGCCGCATGATTTTGCTGATTGCCGTGGGCATTTTTGCCTGGCTGGCAGTCCAACAGTTCAAATACACCCCGCCAGAGCGCCGGCGCAAACTGATATTGCAATACCTGCTGATCGCACTGGCACTGGCCGCGGTTCTGCTGGCGGTGACCGGGCGACTGCACTGGGTGGGGGCCGCGGTGGCCGTGGTGCTGCCCCTGATCAACCGCCTGTGGCGAACCTTTGGCCGGCACCTGCCGTGGATTGCGCCACTGATCGCCAAACACGCCCAGGCAAAGGCGGAAAAAGAGAGAGCCAAAAAGGCCAATACTGAGGAGCAGGCGTCTGGGCACAAAGCGCAGCGCCCCAGCGAGCCGCCGCTGACGGTGGCCGAAGCGCGCAAGATATTGTGTGTTTCCGCCGATGCCAGCAAAGAAGAAATCATTGGCGCTCACCGCAAACTCATCCAGAAATTCCACCCGGACCGCGGAGGCAACGACTACCTCGCCTCCCGCATCAATGCGGCCAAGGCCCTGCTGCTCAAGCAGTTCGATCAGTAAGCCCGCTCAGGCCCGTCGGCACAACAGATGTACGTAGCGGGCCAATTGTCGATAGGGGTCGATGCGCGAGTAGTCGAGCTCTTTCTCTACAATCGCCGCCGCCGGTAGCTTGTCACGCATCTCCGGCGTCATGAAATCATGAAAGCAGCGAATACCGCTGTGGGCAATCACCGAGAGCCCCGCCTGGGGTATCCACCCCATCACCTCTTCCGGTAGCAGCGGGTTGCGCGGTGTCAGACTGCCCGGGTGCCCGCCCCAGTCACCACTGCTGCGGTTGCGATCAAGCTGCCGCAAACTGCCACGCTGCAGCAGGCGGAACTCCAGCGCACGCCGGTTGTAAAAGGTCAGGGAAAGATAGCCACCCGGGGCAAGGGTTTCGGCGAGGTGCACCAGCGCCTGCTGTGGCTGATCCAGCCATTCGAGCACCGCATGGCAGAGCAGCAGGTCAGCCTGGGGAATACGAGCATCCGCGGACAATGCCTGCAATGGCAGCTGCAGTGCCTGCACGCGGTCTGCAACCCCCAGTGCGGTAACCTGCTCCCGGGCCAGCGCCAACATGGCCTCGGAAATATCCGTAATCCAGACACGGTGCCCGGCCCCGGCAAGATCCAGCGCAAACTGCCCCTGCCCGCCGCCGGCATCCACCACCTTGAGCGTGCGGGCGTCTGCGGTAGCCAGCACCGGCGCAAGGTCCCGGTTCAGCACCGCCAGACGGATATCGCCCTTCAAACCGCCGTAAATCCGCTTGCGGAAGCGTTGCGCCAGATCGTCAAAATTGCGGTCAGCCACGGCGGTAGCGCCCGATTTCCAGTGTGTCGATCACTTACTTGTCCCTGACCTGATCGAGGGAACGGCCCTCGGCGGCCAGAATCACCTGCAGGGTGCGCGAGCGGAACTCCCGCATATACAACACCCAGATCACCGCCAGGTACCCGCCTACAAACAGTACCGGGTGCACAAACCAGCCCATGACCGCCATCGAGAAGTAGAAAGAACGCAGGCCATAGTTGTAGCTGTGCCCCGCCTGGTCGATCACCTTGGCGGCGCTGATGGCATAGCGTCGACGCTCCTCGCGGGTGACCTCTTCCTCATCCACAGCCGGCGCGGCGCCGAGCAATACATTGGCGAACGAGTACTGGCGCAACGACCAGGTAAAGTTAAAGAAGGCGAAGATATAGATCACGATCAGTACCATGACCTTGATCTCGAATTGCTCGACAGTGGTCGTCTGTGCAAATGGCAGGCTGCTCAGTACCTCCACTGCCGCCGTATTTGCAGACATCGCCGTTACCAAACCCGCCAGAATCAGGATGCTGGTGGAAGCGAAAAAGCCGATCACCCGTTCCAGGTTGCTGAGAATGGCCGCATCCGGCATGCGCATATCCCGCTCCAGCATCCGCAGCATCCATTCAACCCGGTACCACTGCATAGAGGACGCCAGGCACCAGGCGGTTTTCGCTTTCCTGCGCGCGAACACCGTATACCCGGCCCACGTCAGGCCAAAGCCGGCAAGGCTCGCAAAATCCATCCAGTTCAACGCACGGTCCCCCATCTACTACATTTATGGCGCTAGATAATAAGGCTGAAGTTTCGCACCGGTGACGCGGGTGTCAACACCGACGTGGCGTATCGCATCAATGACCGGCACCGACAGTGCACCAGTAACGCCACAGGTGCCTGTCAACCCTGTCATTTTCACCGCCCGGAGCGCTAAAATGGCCGCCGATTTTGTCGGGCCCGGAGGATTGATCCGCCCCGGCAACCGCAAACTACCCATTGGAGCTGTCTTTTGAGCAACGCACATCCCGCATTCGAACCTGTAACCAGTGCCGAAATCGAATCCCTCGGCGTTCGCGTGGAAGAGTATCGCCACCGCCGTACCGGCGCCCAGCACCTGCACATTGCCGCCGATAACCCGGAAAACGTTTTCCTCGTGGCCCTGCGTACCGTGCCGGAAGACTCCACCGGCGTTGCGCACATTCTCGAACACACTGCCCTGTGCGGCAGTGACAAATACCCGGTGCGCGACCCCTTCTTCATGATGATACGGCGCTCGCTGAACACCTTCATGAATGCCTTCACCAGCTCCGACTGGACCGCCTACCCGTTTGCCAGCCAGAACCGCAAGGATTTCGACAACCTGCTGGACGTGTACCTCGACGCGGTGTTCTTCGCCAAGCTGGACCCGCTGGATTTCGCCCAGGAAGGCCACCGCCTGGAGTTTGCGGAAGCCGAAAACCCCGAGAGCGAACTGGTGTTCAAGGGCGTGGTCTTCAATGAAATGAAGGGCGCAATGAGCTCGGTCACCTCCCAATTGTGGCAGACACTGAGTAAATATCTTTTCCCCACCACCACCTACCACTTCAATTCTGGCGGTGAGCCCGCGGATATTCCCGACCTCACCTATGAGCAGCTGGTGAGCTTCTACCGCAGCCACTACCACCCCAGTAACGCCATCTTCATGACCTTCGGTGATATCGAAGCGGCAGAACATCAGGCGGTGTTCGAAGAAAAAGCCCTGCATAAATTCGAACAAGAGTACAAGACCATTGAGGTAGGCCGCGAAAAACTGTACGTGGCACCGGTGCGGGTGGAAGAACAATACCCACTCTCAGGCGAAAAAAACCTGGATGAGAAAACCCATATCGTACTGGGCTGGCTGCTCGGTGACGTTACCGATCTGGAGCAGGCGCTGACCGCCCACCTGCTGTCTGGTGTGCTGCTCGACAACAGTGCCTCGCCCCTGATGCACCTGCTGGAAACCACCGAGCTGGGCCAATCCCCTTCGCCACTGTGCGGCCTTGACGACTCGCAGCGCGAGCTGGTTTTCGTATGCGGTATCGAGGGCAGCGAGCGCGACCGCGCAGATGCCCTGGAAAAACAGGTGCTGGATGTGATTCAGGATGTGGCGGAAAACGGCGTCCCCTACGAGCAGGTTTCCGCCGCTCTGCACCAGCTGGAGCTGCAACAGCGAGAAATCGGCGGTGACGGCTATCCCTACGGCCTGCAACTGATCCTGACCGCCCTCACCGGCGCCACCCACCGCGGTGATGCCATTGGCCTGCTCAATATCGACGCCGCGCTGGAAAAACTGCGCGCACAGATACAGGACCCGAAATTCATCGCCAATGCCGCCCGCCAATTGCTGCTGGATAATTCGCACCGGGTACGCCTGGTACTGTCGCCGGATGCCGACATGGCGAACCGCGCGGAGCAGGCGGAAAAGTCGCGCCTGGCACAGATCAAACAGCGCCTCACCGACGGCGAAAAGCAGCAGATCGTGCAGACCGCCAAGGCGCTGGCAGAGCGCCAGGTGCGCAAGGATGACGAGTCCATCCTGCCCAAAGTAGGCGTCGAGGATATTCCGCCGGAGCTCCCCAAGGTCGAGGGCGAGGAAGTAAATGTCAATAACGCCAAGGTGACCCGCTACAGCGCCGGCACCAACGGCCTGGTCTACCAGCAACTGGTCGCCACGCTGCCCGACTTCACCGATGAAGAACGCATTCTGGTGCCCTACTACTGCCAGGTTTTGAGCGAGCTGGGGCTCGGCGACAAAAACTATCTTGAGGTACAGCAGTGGCAAGCGGCGGTGGCGGGTTCCCTGCACGGATTCACCAGTCATCGCACGCGACTGGACGACCTGAGCAGCCAGAGCGGGCACTTCATACTTTCCGGCAAGGCGCTGGCGGCCAACCAGGCGGCGCTCACCGAACTGATGCAGGCCACCATGGAGCAGGTGCGCTTTGATGAGCTGCCACGCATCAAGGAATTACTGCTGCAGACACTGGCACGACGGGAACAATCCGTGGTCGGCAGTGGCCACGCACTGGCCATGGCAGCTGCCAGCGCCGGCTTTAACCGTGCGGCAGCAGAGGGCCACGAATCCGGCGGCCTGCTCGGCCTGCGCCAACTCAAGGCCCTCATGCAAACCCTCGACAGCGACGCGGGACTGGAAACCCTCGCCGGTAAGTTCAGTGGCATCCACCAGAAAATACTCAATGCCAAACGCCAGTTCCTGGTAGTGGGCGAGGAAGAGCGGTTGTCGGATTTCACCGCGACGCTGGGCCAGCTTGCCAATAACGCGGAGCAGACACTGGCACAGCCGGAGGCACCCTTCACCCCACGCAAAGTGGAAGAGGTCTGGGTGGCCAATAGCCAGGTGAACTTCTGTGCAAAAGCCTACCCCACCGTCCCCATGTCTCACCCCGATGCGCCGGCCCTGGCCGTGCTCGGCGGCTTCCTGCGCAACGGATTCCTGCACCGCACTATCCGTGAACAGGGCGGCGCTTATGGCGGCGGTGCCAGCCACGATGTGAACATCGGCGCGTTCCGCTTTTACTCCTACCGCGACCCGCGCATGGCAGAGACTCTCAAGGATTTCGATGCATCCGTGGACTGGCTGCTGAACGAATCCCACGAGGACGCTCAGGTGGAAGAAGCGGTGCTCGGTGTGGTCGGCGGCATGGACAAGCCGGGATCACCGGCGGGGGAAGCGAAAAAAGCCTTCCACTCCAACCTGTACGGCCGCACGCACGCGGTGCGCCAGGAGTTCCGACGCAAGGTCACCGAGGTGACACTGGACGACCTGCAGCGGGTGGGCAGAACCTACCTGCAACCGGAAAAAGCCAGTACAGCTGTAGTGACCGGCAGCCAGGGGCTTGAAGCCGGGCTGGCGTTAGACCTGCACGAAGAAACGTTGTAACGGAAACGGGTGGGTAACGCGCGGTGAACAAGAAAGACACGATTTTCTCCCAGCCCCTGGGCGAAGTGGCAGGCTTCAGTTTTGACCAGTCGGTGGTGGAAGTCTTTCCGGATATGATCCAGCGGTCGGTGCCGGGCTATACCACCATCGTGGCCATGATCGGCACCCTCGCCGAGCGCTATGCCCAGGCGGGGAGCCGTTGCTACGACCTCGGCAGCTCCCTGTGCGCAGCGACCCTGGCCATGCGTCACCGCATTCCCGCCGCGGATTGCGAGATTATCGCCGTGGACAATTCCCCGGCCATGGTGGAGCGCGCGCGCACAGTCCTGGCCGCCGACAGCGGCCAGATTCCGGTGCAGCTGGTGTGCGATGATTTGCAGAACGTCACTATCGAAAACGCGTCTGTGGTGGTACTCAACTTTACCCTGCAGTTTATTGCCACACAGGAGCGGGAAACGATTCTGCAAAAAATTTACCGCGGCCTGCGCCCCGGTGGCGTGCTGATTCTTTCCGAAAAAGTCGCGTTTTCCGATCACGATCACCAGGAACTGATGATCGACCTGCACCACTCCTTCAAGGCCGCCAACGGCTACAGCGCACTGGAAATCGCCCAGAAACGCAGCGCGCTGGAAAATGTGCTGTTACCTGAAACCCTGTACGACCACCGCACACGCTTGAAAAACGTCGGTTTCCACAGCGTGGATGTGTGGTTCCAATGCTTCAATTTCGCCTCACTGATCGCCATCAAACAGCGAGATGGCTGAGCGGCAACCACGATGATTGATTACACCCCGCTCTACACAGGCCTGCAGCATATCCCGGAGCTGCGCGGCTGGCTCGCCACACTCCCCCAGCAAATCGCCGATGGGCTTAGCCCCGCGCGCTGGGGCGATTTACCAGAATGGGAAGCCGCTCTGGCGGCACTGCCCGACATCACGCCCTCCTCCATCGAGACTGGCACCGGGGTGCGTATCGGCTGCGCCGAAGATATCACCGACGCGCAAAGCGCACTGCTGGAAAACCAGCTGCGCAAACTTCACCCCTGGCGCAAGGGGCCATGGACCGTATTCGATACATTCATCGACACCGAGTGGCGCTCTGACTGGAAATGGGACCGGGTTGCCCCCCACCTGGACGACCTGAACAACCGACTGGTGCTGGATGTAGGCTGCGGCAGTGGCTACCACTGCTGGCGGCAGTATGGCGCCGGCGCGCGGCGCGTGATCGGTATCGATCCTTCGGCAAAGTTTGTTGCGCAGTTTTACGCGCTGAAAAAGTATCTGGGCCTTAACCGGCCCGTCGATGTGCTGCCGCTGGGTATCGAAGCGCTGCCAGAAAGCCTGCGAGCCTTCGACACCACGCTTTCCATGGGGGTGCTGTACCACCGGCGCTCGCCGCTGGATCACCTGCGCGAACTCCGGGAAACCCTGCGCCCGGGCGGCCAGCTGCTGCTGGAGACCCTGGTTATCCATGGCGGCCCTGGGGAGTGCCTGGTACCCGAAGGGCGCTACGCAAAAATGCGCAATGTGTGGTTCTTCCCCAGCACCGCGACACTGGAAGGCTGGCTGCGCAAAACCGGTTTTACGGACGTAAAAACCGTCGATATCGATCGCACCACCGTGGAAGAACAACGCAGCACCGACTGGATGACGTTTGAATCCCTGGCCGACTTCCTGGATCCGGACAACCCGCACAAGACCATCGAGGGGCACCCCGCGCCACTCCGTGCCACCCTGACCGCCACAGCGCCCTGAACCCGGTTTACCCGCCCGGCTACCCGCACATCGCCACTGAGAGCTTTCGCGACCGATAGCACCCCCGGATTCCCAATTTTTCCCACGTTGGGCCGGGGCAAACCAGTGGTTTGTCGCATGGCGCGCGGCAATCGCCAAATTTCCTCTCGATTTCAGTCACCTGTATTGCGTGTAAAAACCCATTCAGCGAATGTGTATGCCGCCGTTTGCCCTGCAGATCCCACAGGGATCATCAGGCACCCTAACTACACTTAACCGCATGATCGGCAGGCGATGTTGCGCCGCCGGTACCTATGACGAGATAGCCTCAGGAACCCCATGAGCATCAGCGTTTTCGAACTGTTCAAAATCGGCGTAGGCCCATCCAGCTCGCACACCGTGGGCCCCATGGTTGCTGCACGCCAGTTTGTCTGCGACCTGGAGCAACAGGGGCTACTGAGCAAGACCGAGCGAGTGGAAGTGCACCTGTACGGCTCGCTGGCGCTCACCGGTATCGGCCACGGTACCGACATGGCCGTTCTGATGGGGCTCGAAGGTGAAGCCCCCGACAGTATTGATGTCGACGCCATCGACGGGCGGCTGGCAGGTATCGAGAAACACCAGCAACTCATCCTCAACGGTCTGCGCGCCATTCACTTCGAGCGCGCGCGGGACCTGCTGTTCCACAAAGAAGAGTTTTTACCCCAGCACTCCAACGGCATGACCTGCAAGGCGTTCGCGGGTGATGACTGCCTGTTTGAACGCAGCTACTTCTCTATCGGCGGCGGCTTCGTATTGTCCGAGGAAGACTTCCGCCATCGCGAGCAGATCGCCACCCTGCTCCCTTATGACTTCAGCTCCGCAGAAGAACTCATGGCACTGTGCGAACGTCACGGCTGGACCATTGCCGAGCTGGCGATGGAAAACGAAAAAGCCTTTCGCAGTGAGCAGGAAGTAAAAGATGCCCTGTGGCACATCTGGGAAGTCATGGATGCCTCCATCCAGCGAGGCTGTCACCAGAGTGGTGTGCTGCCAGGTGGACTCGGTGTGCGTCGACGCGCCGACGAACACTACCGGGAACTCTCCAAACAAAGCGATGAAGAGCGCCGCAAGGGGCTGTCAATTCTCGACTGGGTGAGCCTGTTTGCGTTGGCAGTGAATGAGGAAAACGCGGCCCGCGGCCGGATTGTTACCGCCCCCACCAATGGTGCCGCTGGCGTGATTCCAGCTACCATTGCGTATTACGTGCACTTCGTCCACGACCCGGTGGAGCACGGAGACCTGAAAGACCAGGTGGTGGAATTCATGCTCACCGCGGGCGCGATCGGCATGCTGTTCAAGAAAAACGCATCCATTTCCGCCGCCGAAGTGGGCTGCCAGGGCGAAATTGGCGTGGCCTGCTCTATGGCATCCGCGGGGCTGGCTGCGGTTCAGGGTGGCACCAATCAGCAGATCGAGAATGCCGCAGAAATCGGCATGGAGCACAACCTGGGGCTGACCTGCGATCCCATCGGCGGCCTGGTACAGGTGCCCTGTATCGAGCGCAATACCATGGGTGCCGTAAAAGCCATCAATGCCGCACGCCTGGCCCTGCGCGGCACTGGCGCGCATATCGTGCCTCTCGACAGCGTGATTGAGACCATGCGCCAGACCGGCATCGACATGCAGAGCAAATACAAGGAAACCTCGCTCGGCGGGCTGGCGGTTAACGCAGTGAACTGCTGAACGGCCACCGTTCAGGAAGGCCGCACACAATCATCCCGGTACCCCGTGCCGGGTGTACACATCAAATCGACCCGATTTACCTTCGAAGCACAGGCTCGGCTTTACCCCGTTCAAATGGGGCGCCAGCCGCGGGCGCTTGACCACGGTTCGGTAGTAGCATGCTTCCAGTGCAGGCGGCAGCAGGCTGTCCGCATCTTCGTCGCTGCCCACTATCTGGTGAAACGCCACCATCTCTTTTTTCACTTTCGCGCTTTTGTCGCGGCTGGGAAACATTGGGTCCAGATAAATCACCGGAATGGACTCTGCGCCCTGCTCCGCCAGCCAGCCCGCAGCACTGGTCACCGCCGGCTCCAGGTGCAGGCGCGCGGCAATGGCGGCCAGTTCCCGATCACTGAGCGCAGCCTCCCGCAGCCGTTTGACACCATCTTCCAGCAAGGCATACACCACCGGGTTTCGCTCCAGCATACGCACTGCACAGCCCAATGAGGCCAGCACGAACGCATCCCGCCCCAGGCCTGCGGTGGCATCGAGCACCTGCGGATAAAAACCGCTGCGCACGCCCACGGCCTTGGCAATCTGCTGCCCCTTGCCGCCGCCAAACTTGCGCCGATGCGCCACGGCACCGGTGACAAAGTCCACTTCCACAGAGCCCGGCGCCTTGCGCCCGGTGGCACACAGCTGCAAGCGTTCGCCGCACTTCAGGACGAAGGGCACGGCATCACGGTCGATCAATTTTTCCTGGGCTTCACCGAGGCACGGCAATGCCAGACGCTCCGCCAGAGCTTCCGCTGACACACAGAATTCGGATGCCGCCGCGGTCACCGCGAGCTGCTGGGTGGAAGGCATGTTCAAGGATTATCCGTCGCGTAAAGCGAGGGAATTTAACCGGGATAGCGCAACCATTCCAGTGCCGCGTCCTCCTCATCGAGAGGAAACGGGCGCACCTCGGCCGCAACAAAGTGATTCAGCAACTGGGGCATAAAGCCCAGTAATGCATTGTCGGAAAGCACCGCTATGCGGTGGAAATGGCGATGCTGATTGCGGGTAAACACACAGTTTGGCACCTGTGCGGCGAAATTCTGCCAGCCGCGATAGTGGCGGGCGTCAATCAACAACCCCTGCAAGTAGCCGTGCTCACAGATAACCGGGTCAACCTGTGCCGCCAATGCACGGAACTCCGCTGGCCGGAGCTCTGCCACAGGGCGGATTTCCAGAATATCGTGGTCGTGATGCCAACAGTGCTCGATCATGGCCTGACACAATTCCGTAACTACCTATATAGCGTAGAAAAGAAAAAGGCCGCGAACCAGTCGCAGCCTTTCTCACAGTAGTGCCAAAGACACTCAGCCAGCCGTTATTGCGGCTCGCCTTCCTTTTTTTCGTCCTCGCCACGGAGTTTATCCATGGCATCGTCTGCCGCGTCTTTGGTCGCCTCACCGGCGTCCTTCAGCGCATCACCCGCGTCTTCTGCGGCATCTTTGATAGCATCACCTGCATCTTCTGCAGTGTCCTTTATCGCTTCGCCCGCGTCACGGGCGGCCTCCTCGGTATCATCCAGGAGAGTGCGGCCCGAGGACTGCGGATCGTCCGTGGTGGGCGCAACATCATCACTCTCTTGCGGCATCGTCGGGTCGGAGTCCATATCCGGTGGCGTGGTGCTTTCCGCCGGCGGTGTCTCCATCTTGTCGTAGGCATCGCCCACGGAGTCGTCCGAGCGCTGCGCCATGAAATAACCGATGATCAACAGCAAAATAATCAGTGGCAGTAGTAGCTTCGTCATAAACCTAATGACCCCTGGTCAACGTTAGAGAATTCAGAACGATCAGAGCAACTGGTTGCCTGGCTGTAAAATACTTTGGCACTCCACATGCCCGGCCCAGCCATTCGTTGGTTCTGTCGTAACCGGTTGGCCCCATCACCTGGCTCGCAAGCCCACAATCAACGGAAGAAGACGGCGCCAATACTGATAAGAATAATCCCCAATCCGCACACTTCAAGGAACAATGTTCCAGCTTTCAAGGCTTATTGATTATAAAAACGCACACATATATTAGGGCAGCATCTAAAGGGACATACGCGCGCCGAAAACTGGTCCACCATCACGCCGTGACCGCGGATCGGTGCTGGCCGCTTACCCCTGGTAGAACTGGTCAAGTTGCGCCAGCAGGGTGCTCGCATCGGCCTCTTCAATGGCGGCATCACAATCCGCCAGCTGCAAGCGGCCCAGAGCGTCGGACTCGGCAAAAATCAGGTACTGGGCACCCCGCTTCAGTTTTTGCTCGCAGTCTTTCAGGTTCAACCGGAACGCCACCAAACCACCGGGCTTACCCTTCCAGACATTTTCCGCAACGCCGGTGTATACGTATCCGAGAATTGCGGACATGCCCGGTTCGGACAACGCACTATCGATTAACCGGTGCACACTGGAAATCTTTACCCTGGCGACAAGTTCTGCACGCTGAATACGCTGATGGGTTGCCTTGTCCAGGCTGTGGGGAGGGCTGTGCACAGGACTGTGGGGAGGAATGGGTACCGCGGCCATCGGCTCCTCTGCGCCATGGGCCGCCAAGGCGGGCAAACAAAGTAGTGTAAAAAGAACGACAACCTTTTGGACAAACCCAGTATCCCGGGCCGTTGGTGCTTGAGCAGACATCCCTGCCATATCTCTGTACCTGTCATCATTATTATCGGCAACAAAAAAGGGCGCCGAAGCGCCCTCTTATCTTGCTACTGGAGCGGAAGTAATTCCAGCTCTACGCGACGGTTGGCCTGACGCCCCGCGTCGGAGTCGTTGCTCGCGATCGGATAACGCTCACCGTAACCCACCGCCTGCACGCGACCGGCAGCCACGCCACGAGTGGTGAAGAAACCGGCAACGGATTCCGCGCGGCGCTCACTCAGGGTCTGGTTGGTAACATCCGAGCCCGTGCTGTCGGTATGGCCACTGACACGAATCGCCGTTTTATCGAATTCCTTCAGTACCAGGACAACAGAGTCCAGGGTGTCGTAGAAATCGCTGCGAATCTCAAAGCGGTTGGTCGCAAAGGTAATGTTGCCCGGCATGATCAGGCGAATATTGTCACCTTCACGCTGCACACGCACGCCCGAGCCTTCCAGACGCTGGCGCAGCGCCATTTCCTGGCGGTCCATGTAGTAGCCAACACCGCCGCCGATGGCCGCGCCACCCAGTGCACCGGTAATCACGCCCTTTTTGCGGTCATTCTTGCTCGCAGTGGCAGCACCGATGATCGCACCAGCGACAGCACCTGCACCGGCACCTTTGGCCGCGTTGCTGGTTTTGCTTTCCTGGGTGTAAGGATCCAGGGTGGTACAACCAACCAGTGAACCGAGGGCAAGAATTGCTACCCATTTTTTCATTTACGCTTCTCCTAACGCTTTTAATCATCACGAGTGAAAATCGACGAACCCGTGCAGTATCGCTCTCAGCAGCTGACTGCAAGCTGAACCACAGGCGTCATGGCCACGAAGACTATGCGCAAAGTCACTACAGGTCTACCGCCGATTTCCCAAAATTGACGCTAACGACATTTAGCGTCGATTTTCTGTGCAGAGATGACCGCCAGTGACGACACCGGGAAAAAAACTCTCAAACGGCAAACCGTATTCAGGCCGACATGCTGACAGCACGCCCTGCGCACTTAAACCATCAACCCTCGACCATGCACCAGCGTGCCATCAACCGGCGATCCCCGCCTTTCAAGCTTTCACTCGTGTGCCTGCGTGTAATTCACTCTTCCACAAGTTCTGTGGATAACTTTGTGCATGAAACTGTTAAAGGCCACCTCAAGCCGCACAACCCCTGGCCCTCAGCGATTTGGGCACTTTTTGGCCCATATATTTTTACCCAATAAAATCAAAAACTTACGGAGGTTTCGGTGTTTGCAGTACCAGGTAGTAGTTGGCATCGCGATACCCACAGCCCGGCCACTCGCATGTGGAAAAAAACTTGTCAAGAGGTTGCCGGGGGTGAGAAACCGAAAATTCAGAAATTTCCAGAAATTGAGGTAGAAAAACGCGCAGCGCGGATCAGGCCCATAACGGAACCCGGAGCCGCTCGATGACAATCAATAATGTGGCGGTTTTTCCTCGTCAGGCTTCATTCCTTTTTGCACCTCAAAAGACAGGTCCTGATACTTTTCTGTCATCTCCTTGACCCTGGCCACCAGGGCGCGAATTTGCGCGTCCTGGACGGTAATCACATCGTTCAACTGCGCCAGCGTATCTTCCTGAAACGCCAGCCGGGTTTCCAGCTCATCGATACGCTCTGCGAGCGGCTGCTGATTATCTGTACTCATATTTGTCTCCACCACTTACAACAGACGGTACAGGCAATTCTTCAAGCCCACCGCGCGCTGATCCATAAACAGGCTCTGCCCCATGCGGGAGGTGACGTAGCCAAACCCCACTTCTGCCTCCGGATCGGCGAAGCCGACGCTGCCACCCGCACCCGGATGACCAAAGCCCGCGGTGCTGCCGAAGTGCAGATCCTGTGCCGACGAAGACTTCAAAAACCCGCAACCGAAGGCCACTTCCGCCTGCAGTATGGCGTCCTGGCCACGGCTTTGCTCTGTGGTTGCTTCGTGCAACAGTGCGGCGGGCAGCAGGCGCGGTGCGTCGCTGGCGAGGTCGCCGTAAACCGCCGCCAGATCCCGCGCACTGAAGTGACCATTGGCCGCAGGGATCACCGCATTGCGCCACGGATCACCATTGGTGCCCATCATCAGGGAAACCGGGTTGGTAAACGCGGTGGCCACCGGCCCCTGCCGGTCTTCTTTGATTGAGCGACCAATAGCGTTGTCGCGCAATTCTGGCAGCGGCTTCTTTAGCGGCCCGACATCGGCGATCGCCGTAGAGCGGTGCCCCACCGCGCCAAAGCCGCCATCCAGTTCGAGAGGATCAGCGATGCCACTGCGATAGAGCGACATCAAAGGCTGTCCGCTGGCTTTTTCAATCAGCCCACCCAGGGTCCAACCGTAAAGAAACGGTGCGTACCCTTGCTGGGAGCCCGGCGGCCACCAGGGGGCAGTAGCCGCAACCTGCGCCAGCGCTCTTGGCCAATCATAGATCAGGTCATCTGGCACCCGTTCGCGGAAGGCAATGACACCGGAGCGATGACACAGCAATTGCCGCCCGGTGATTGTCGATTTACCGGCCTCGGCAAACTCCGGCCAGTAATGCGCCACCGGCAGGTCCAGGTCCAGGTTGCCGGCCGCTACCTGCTGCAGCGCCAGCACCGCGAGAATCCCCTTGGAACAGGAGAACACATTGGCAAGCGTGTCTTCCTCGAAGGCGCGCGTGCCGTGACGGTCTGCATGCCCCGCCCACAGCGAGGCCACCTCTTCCCCCTGATGCACCGCACTGAACGACGCCCCGACATCCCCGTGGTCGCGAAAATTGGTGGCAAAGGCATCGTAAAGGGCTTCAAAGCCCGGGGCGCAATATCCCTGAATATCCATCGAGGTTGGCTACCGGTAGTTGTGGCTTTAGTCGGAGAGCCCCTCCGCGGAGGGCGGAGGGTTGAAACGGGGCGCAAGGATAGCCGATTGGCTACCGTGCTGTTAAGGCTGACGGGGTCACTCTTCGGTGACGGGTTCGAAGTCTTCCAGCTTGTAACCACAGTGCTTGCAGTACTCGGCATTGGCATCATGCCCGGCCCGCCCGCAGTTGTGGCAACGTGCCAACTGCTTTTCGCGGCCGAGCTCGTGGGCCAGCTCGGCGGTCACAATCCCGGTGGGCACCGCGATGATCGAGTAACCGATCAACATGGTCATTGAGGCAATCGCCTGGCCCAGGGGCGTATGCGGTGTGATATCGCCGAAGCCCACGGTGGTGATGGTGACGATTGTCCAGTAGATACTGGTAGGAATGCTGGTAAACCCGTGCTTGGGCCCTTCCACGATAAACATGATGCTGCCGAAAATGATGCAAATCACCAGCACGCTGGAATAGAACACCAGAATACGCCGCCGCGCCTGCCACAGGGAGCGAACCAGCAGGTTGGCATCGCTCAGGTAGCGCACCAGTTTGAGCACCCGGAATATCCGCAATACCCGCAGCAGGCGGATCACCATCAGGTAGGTGGCACCGGTAAAGATCAGGGCCAGGTAGCTGGGCAGAATTGCCAGGAAGTCCACCACTCCGTAAAAGCTGAATACGTATGAGCGGCGGTCGCGCGCGCAGTAAATACGTGCCAGATACTCCACCGTAAACAAAGCGGTAAAAAACCACTCCAGTGCGAAGAAGATATCTCCATAGCGCACCCACCAGCTCTCGACCGACGCCAGCAAAACCAGCCCCACGCTGAGCAGGATGGTCGAGATCAGGACTACATCAAAATATTTTCCCGCAGGGGTGTCTGTGCCAAAGATTACTTCGTTCAGCCACTTGCGGGCACCGGTGAGGGGCATTCCGTCCTATCCTTGTTTGAGGGTGTCGTCAGTCAATCACGCTATTCTAGCCGACAATACCGGATAACCTTCAACTCCGGAGTGACCCCTGCAAAACCACGGGTATCGCCCTTTATCTTCACCATTGGCTTCCGCTATCCTTGCGCGGCACACACACTTCACCCATTACCAATACACGCAAGTATCTGTATGAGCGACAAGAACAGACTCGTATATTCCACCGACCGCGGTCGCATCAAGGAAACCCCCGCGGCGGAAAAACGCCATCAGGGTGACGGTATTGTCCGTATCCAGCGGGAAACCAAGGGGCGCAAGGGCAAGGGCGTAACCTGTGTCCGCGGGATCGACGGCACGGAGAGCGAGTTGAAGCTTCTACTCGCGGAATTGAAAAAGCGCTGCGGATGTGGCGGCGCCCTGAAAGATGGGGTGATTGAAATTCAGGGCGATAAAAGAGAGGAAATCAAGGCGCTTCTGGAAGCCAAGCAGTACAAGGTAAAACTGGCTGGAGGCTGAACCCGGCCGGTTAAAAATCGCGGCCGGCAGGCATCAACAGGCGATCACCTTGAAGCGATCACCTTCGCGCGCCCCGCTCACCCGGCAGCGAGTTCAGAGCGCACCGACAAGACGCAGCGGCTTCACTTTCTGCCGGCCCTCTTCCTTCAGGCACAAACCCAACACGTTCGCCAGCACGGTGTGATACGCCTCAACGACAACCGCCGCAGCGCTTTTGCAGCGCAGCTCCATGCCCTGAACTGCCCCGGCAAGGTCATTGCCGCGCTGCGATACCGGTATCCCGGTCTCTCCCGCCCCGTAGGCCTCCAGTTTGTCCAGCAGAGCCTGCGGCACGAGCCCAGACTGCTCTGCCAGCCGCTGATGCACCTGGCGAATCTGTTGCACCGCCAGCTGGGTGTACTTCTGCACCAGCGCTTCCGGAAATTCTGTGGTTGGGATTTGCTCAATCAGCTCGCCCAACAGGTCCCCGGAGCTACTCAGGCTCGCCAGGGGCTCGCGCAGCGTTTCAAATTGCTTCAGTTGTTGCAGCGCCTCGCCCACAACACTGCGATCCGCCGCCGGCATAGCCGCCATGGCACGCTGGATGCGCTGGAAAAACAGGCTGTGAATCTGGGTCCTCTGCTGACGACACTCCTCGATCCGCGCCCGGTTATCCTTGCGTGATTCTTCGGCTGCCGAAGGCGTACTGCCGCAAAGGTCATAGCTGCGCGGATCCACGCGCACATTGGCGCGCACCAGTGCAGCGCCCAGTTGAATGCGCGCTCCACGCAATTGCAGTTGGGCAAGGCGCTGCTCCAGCTCCTGCAAGTCAATCAGCCGGCTGCGCAGCCAGTCAATGGTCTCCTGCAGTGCCATCTCCGATAGTTCGGCAATGCTCGGCCCGTGCAAGGGCAAAAAGTCTGCGGGAATCGCGCGATTGAAGTACTCAGACAGAACCTGCTGGGCGGCCTCTACCTCCTTGCTGGCTGTCAGCAGCTGGCTGTTTTCCACCGCACGACAGCGCTCATCCATTCCCAGGCGACTACTCTGGACACACAGCGCATCGAACGCAACAAACAGCTTCTGCAGTGAAAAGTCCGATCGCTGCAGCACTGACGAAATCTGCCACTCCTCGACCGCGGCGATGCGTGTATGTCCGGCAGGCTCGTTGAGGCTCCAGTAGTCGGTATCCTCCCCCATCGCCATTTCAATGCTGTTGCGGGTGTCCTCATCCAGGCTGCGGAACAGCCACTGCACCGCATGCGGCACGTCGAGCAGACGCCGGCCCGTCAACATGGCTTCGCGATTGATTTCACCACTCACCAGATCGGCGTGTACCAGCTGATTCCAGCGCTCGGCGAAGCTGGCAAAGGCGTCGCTGCCGGTGATCTGTGCAGCCACGGCATCCGCGCGGGCCTCCAGCCGGCGCGCCAGGGCGCCACTGGCTACACGGTGCAGGCTCTGCACGCGCTCGATCAGCGGCACGGCGGCCAATCCACAGGCGGCCAGCAGCTTGTGCACTGGCTTTAGAGGCGCGGCAGGCTCGCCGGCGGTATTCAACAGCGTGTTTTGCCCCTCCAGAGCATCCTGCAGGGACTGCAGTTTTTGCCCGCTGCCGATAGAGCAATACACCGCAGCGCGTACCAGCGGCCCCTGGTGGTAGGACATGGCACGTGCGACCAGCGCCAGTAAATCGCCCCCCTGCAGGCAGGCAATAGCACCCAGCCCCAGTGATAATGTGCGCTGCCCCGTGGCCGACGTGATCACCGTCACTTCAGCGCCCGGAGTCAACTGGACCGGGGTTCCGAATGCCTGGCGGCCAGGTGCCAGGGTCTTGGGACCAGCCACCGCACCGGCGATACTGAGCCCGGTTTTTGCTTCCAGCACCTCCAGCAAAAGAAACAGACCGGGCGCTTCCTGCTTGCGCAGGCGAAGCCCGTTGCCCTCGCCGGGCGATACCGAGAAGGTATTGGAAAAATAGGGGTAGACCAGCAATGCACCGATCAACGTAACCAGGATCAGCTTTAGCAGCGCCCCGAGCACCACACCGGGACCGAAAGTACCCGCCAGAATCGCGGCGCCAATCGACCAGAGCGCAGAAGCAAAACCGGCCAGCAGTAACAGCAGCGCACCACAAAACAGTGCCGGCACCAGCGCCGCACTGACGAGCGGCACCAAAAGCCCCAGGTTGCGCGCGGTGGACACCGGTCGATGCGCAGCATCCGGGGAGAACAGCGCCTCCAGTTGCGCCCGCGCAGAAGACGCCTCACCACCTCCCCCGGCCGTATCTTGCACATGCTTGTTGGGTAAACCGGAGCGAGTGGTGTGTGTGCTGGAGGGGGCGGGTTCGGCCTTTTCTGAAGGTGCCGCCTGAGGACGCTCCGCTGACGGCTCCGCAGTAACTTCCGTCGCCTGGCGAGCCTTGCGCTTTCTGGCAAACTGCATACGCGCCAGAATCGCGCGGTTGTCGAACTTGCCCGCAGGGTGCACTTCGATTTTCAGACCGATCTGGTGCAGCTGGGTGCGGTAGTGCACAACCTGGCCCGAAGACAGGCCATCCTTGATCACCCACCCCTTCACGAAGAGCTTGCGCGCCTGCTGCGCGGAGATGGAAAACGCACTCGACATTTGCGCCAGCACCTCGGCCGGATTCCTGGCACGTAAAACTTTGCCCGCGGATACAATCTGATATTTTTGCTGAGCCGACATGATTCGCCCCTGAAGCTCCCCATTACCCCCCACTACAGACCCACCGGCCTGCCCCGGCATAAAACGCCGAGGCTTGGAGAGTAAAAGATTCCAGAGCGTGTGATTGCGCACTGGTTCTCAGGGAATCCGCGAGACAGGAACGCCGTGCGGGTTTGTCTACGGGCTTCACAGCGGCTGCGGGAACAACGTCTCATTCCCGCGCCGCGTGCGCGCTCACACGCCCGGGCTCAGCGATGCTCCCCGGGCACATGCGGTCCCCCGCCCCAGACATCCCGCTCGATACCCGGGATATGGTACTTGCTGGCATCAAACACCGGCTCCTCGATACCGGCATCCCGCTGTGCCTCATAGTCCGCAAACACTTTGATTGCCACCCCGGACAGCAACAGAATCGCCAGCAGGTTCGCGGTGGCCATAAAGCCCATGGACATATCTGCCATGTTCCACAACAACTTGAAGTTGTCCTCGCTACCGGTAGACGCCACCCAGGCCCCAAACAGAATGAAGACGATGTACAGGAATCGATAGCAGGCGATCGACACACGGGTATGCCAGAGATAGAAGATATTGGTTTCCGCGTAGTAGTAATTGGCGATGATGGAGGTAAAGGCAAAGAAGATCAGTGCAATGGCAATAAAGCTGTTACCCCAGGCCCCCACCTCGCTGGCCAGTGCAGACTGGGTCAGCGTGACCCCCTCGACCATGCCACCCAGCTCAACATTACTCAGCAAAATAATCGAGGCCGTTGCGCTGCAGATCATCATGGTGTCGAGAAATACCGAAGCCATCTGCACATAACCCTGCACCACCGGATGCTTCACATCCGCCGCCGCACCGACGTTGGGGGAAGAACCCATGCCAGCCTCGTTGGAAAACAGGCCGCGCTTGATCCCGTTGGCCACCACAGCGCCAAAGGCCCCGGCCCCGGCTTCGTGCAGGCCGAATGCGTTGCCGAGGATGGTGGCAAAGACTTCCGGAATCCGCGCGTAGTTTACGAGAATCACGACAATCGCGATGGCGATGTAACACAGTGCCATGATCGGCACCACGATCCCGGCAAATTGCCCAATGGACTTGATGCCGCCAAACACGATCAGTGAAGCGAGCACCGCAATGACCACACCCACGATGAGCGGGTTTATGCCCCAGGCCGCATGAATGGCCTCGGACATGGCATTGGCCTGCACCGCATTGAAGAAGAAGCCAAAGCAAATAATCAGGAAGATGGAAAACAGCACCGATAGCCATTTCCAGCGATGCCCCAAGCCCTTGTCGATGTAGTACGCCGGGCCGCCGCGAAAGGTACCCGCGGTCTCACCCTGCTCCTTGAACACCTGTGCCAGCGTGTTTTCAATAAAGCTGGTTGCCATACCGACCATGGCCACCACCCACATCCAGAAAATCGCGCCGGGGCCGCCGGCGGTAATCGCCACCGCAACGCCGGCAATATTCCCGGTACCCACGCGAGCCGCGGCACTCGTGGCAAACGCCTGAAACGAGGAGACCGAATCATCGTGTTCCTTGTGGAAGCTGCGCGCCATCACCCGCACCATATGACCGAAGGCACGAAACTGTATAAAGCGCGTGCGCACCGTGAAGAACAGCCCCGCCGGCAGCAGTCCCGCCACCAGAATTCCCAACCACCAGATACCGGCAACCCCACCCCAGGTGAGGTCATTCCCCCAACCAATCAGTGTGGCCAGACCGTCCAGGAATCCCTGCATATCGCTCTCCCCGCTGTGCCCGGCTTACGGGCTTGTGCGCGTAGTGAATAACCGATGAGCATCACGACTGGCGCCGAATGACGCAGCTACCATAAAGACTAGCAGGCACTAACAACATTGTTGCGGGCACGCCCGCAAGCAGGAGCATTTCTGTCGCCGGCTGCGGCACTTGCCGCACTGTTTCACCGGCGTACAATGCCTCGTCACAAGATTTTTTCGGGCCCTCGGTATACTCGGACGATAGGAGCACACAGTTTGTCCACCGAACACCAATCGCGCAGCGACACGCAGCAGCAGGCACCCTACGGAAGCTGGCCATCGGCGATCAATGCAGAGTTGCTCACCGCCGGAAACGTGCGCCTGAGTGAAGCACGCCTGTTCAACGGCAATGCCTACTGGCTGGAATCCCGCCCGGCAGAAAAAGGCCGCTCGGTACTGGTGGAGTGTGCACTGCAGGGCGCCACGCCGGTAAAGCGCGACCTGCTGCCAGCCCCCCTCAGTGTCCGCTCCAAAGCCCACGAATATGGCGGAGGCGTATACACGGTCGCGGGTGGGGAGGTATTTTTCGTCCTCGCCGCCGATCAGCGCATTTACCGTATGCCCCTGGACGGTGGCGCTCCCGAGCCCATCACCCCGGAAGGCGCCTACCATTACGCGGACCTGCAGGTTGACCCTCTGCGTAACCGACTGATCTGCGTGCAAGAAGACGAAAGCGATGCTGACCGCGAAGCTGTCGCGCGCCTGATCGCCATCGACCTCACGCCCGCACAGCAGGACGCCCGCATCACCACCCTGGTGGAAGGTGCCGACTTCTATTCCAACCCGGCACTCAGCCCCGATGGATCGCAACTCAGCTTTCTGCAATGGCAGCACCCGAATATGCCCTGGGATGCCACCGAATTGATGCTCGCAGACCTGGATGAACACGGCAGCATCAAAACCACTCGCCGGACTGCCGGAGGCAATGACGAATCCATCTTCCAACCCCAGTGGTCCCCCGCAGGGCAGCTGTTTTATGTCTCTGATCGCAATAACTGGTGGAACCTGTATCACGCCGGGAGTGAAGCACCGTTGTGGCAGGCCGATGCAGAATTTGCCACGCCCCAGTGGGTGTTCGGCATGTCCACCTACGGATTCCTCAGTGATGACAAAATATTCTGTACCTTCTCCCAAGCGGGTATCTGGCACCTGGCGCTGATCGACCTGAACACGGGTAGCGCAGAGACGCTTGCGCACCCCGGCTGCGATTTTGAAAGCATCCGTTGCGACGGCAAGCGGGCGCTGTTTATTGCCAGCGGGGCGACGGACTTCCCGTGCGTTTCGCTGTTTGATGGAGAAGACAACACCTTTTCCGTGCTCGCCAGCAGCAGTGCCACGCCGGTCGATCCCCACTGGTTTTCCGCCGCCCAGCCTGTTTCCTTCCAAGTGGGCGAACGCGAGGTACACGGCTTTTATTACCCGCCGCACAACCCGGGATTCAAAGCGCCGGAAGGTGAAAAGCCACCGCTCATCGTGTTCGGCCACGGCGGCCCAACCGGTGCCACGTCTGCTGGCCTCAACCTCAAGGTCCAGTACTGGACCAGCCGCGGTTTCGCCATCCTGGATGTCAACTATTCCGGCAGTACCGGCTACGGCCGTGCCTACCGGGACCGGCTGAAGGACAACTGGGGGGTAATCGATGTCGAGGATGTCTGCGCCGGTGCGGAGTATCTCGTTGCGCAAGGGCTGGCCGATCCTGCCCGCTTGCTGATCAAGGGGGGCAGCGCCGGAGGTTACACCGTGCTCGCCGCACTCACCTTTCACAGTACCTTCTCGGCAGGTGCCAGCCATTACGGCATTGGTGACCTCACCACCCTGGCGCGGGACACCCACAAGTTTGAATCGCGCTATCTCGATAAACTCGTCGGCCCATGGCCGCAGGCGGAGCCCGTTTATCGGGAGCGCTCGCCGATCAACCATATTGAGCAGCTCAACTGCCCGGTAATCTTTTTCCAGGGAATGGAAGACAAAGTGGTTCCGCCCAACCAGGCAGAGGCCATGGTCAATGCGTTACAAGAACGCGGTCTGCCAGTGGCCTACATCACCTTCGCCGAGGAAGGCCACGGATTCCGCAGCGCGGACAGCATCAAAATGGCTTTGGAGGGAGAGCTGGAATTTTACAGCCGCGTGTTCAACTTCCCCCTGCCCGAAGCCGGCCCCGGCATCAAAATCCATAACCTTGAGGGCAAGCCATAATGGGCCGCTGGCGACCGCCGCGCCCCCGAGGCTCGCGCTACATCACCCCGGAAGGTGCGGCGCGCATGCGCGCGGAAGTGAAGTTCCTGTGGGAAGAAGAGCGCCCCCGTGTGACCCAAGCGGTGAGCGACGCTGCCAAGCTCGGGGACCGCAGCGAAAACGCGGACTACATCTATGGCAAAAAAAGACTGCGGGAAATTGACAGCCGGGTGCGTTTTCTCACCAAGCGGCTGGAGGAAATCACCGTGGTCGATCGCATTCCCGACGATCGCGAAAAGGTATTTTTCGGTGCCTGGGTGACCCTGGAAGACGATGCGGAAAAGATCGTGAAGTACCGCATTGTCGGCCCCGACGAGTTCAACGTGAAGGAAGGCCTGATCTCCATGGACTCGCCCGTTGCCCGCGCATTGATTGGCAAGCGGCTGGACGATGAAGTTGAAATTCAGCAGATGGAGCAGTGGGTGACCTACTACATTGTGGCCATCGAGTACCCTGCCCCTACCTCACCCTGACGCAGTGGCCGTGCCCAGTACTATCACGGCGCCATACACGGCCACGCCGGCGAATACCGGCCAACCCAGGGACTGGGTGCGCTTCCACACCACGTAGGTCACCAGTACGCCCATTGCCGTAGCCAACCATGCGGCCGGCGTACTGGATGCAGGCACCAGCGACACACCAAACATAGCCGCAATCATCAATGGCCCCAGTACCGTGAGCCAGGGCGGCATCGCATCGAGCGGGTTGGCGGCCTGTTTGCGCACCAGATGGCGCCGCATCCACAGCAGCGGGAGTGCGCGCATCATCAGCGTGCCAACCGCGGTCACCAGCAGCGCCAGCCAGAGTTTGCTATCCATCCTTCGTCTCCCCTCCCCGGCGCACCCGGTCACGGGACAAGATGCTCAAGCCGTAATACACCAGCGCACCGGCCACAGCCGCAATGGGAATGGCGGCATTTTTCATACCGTAAAAGGCAAACAGGAGCGCGACCACGACGGTGGCACCCAATGTGATGGCCCACAGCCTGGAGGCAAACTTGGGGGCCAACAGCACCAGAAACAGTGCAGGAAGGGCAAACGGCATCACCTCGGCCAGCAACGGCCAGCGCTGTGTAAGTTCCTTGCCGGCCACGGCACCCAGCGCGGTGCCGCCAATCCAGCTGAACCAGGCCACCAGGGATGCTCCGACAAACCAACCCATACGATCCGGTGCCGGAAGTTGTGGCAACCGCACATGGGACAGGGCAAAAATCTGATCGGTCAGCCCGTGCATCAACCAGGGCCACCAGCGGCTACTGCTCAGCCAGGGGGCAATATTTGGCCCATACACCACGTGGCGGGCGTTGATCAGCAACGTCATGACCACCACAAACCACAGCGGTGCGCCGGCCGCCACCATCGCCACAAACAGAAACTGCGAGGCACCGGCGTACACAAGGGTGGAGATGAGCACCGCTTCCCAGCCCGTGAAGCCGGCTTGTACGGCGATCAGGCCAAAAGAAATCGCAACGGGTATATAGCCCCCGAGCAAGGGGATGGCCTCACGGGCACCCAGTTGCCACGAGCGGAGTCCACGAGGGGCAGCCTGCAAGGTCAAACGCCGATCCTTTCGCTTGCCAGCGCCACGCGCCGGATAGGTTGAAAAACACAAAGCCCCGGCAGACATCACCGGCTGCCGGGGCTTTTTCAGTAAGTTTAAGCGGTTAGCTCGCGAATTAACGCACGCCCTCTAACAGGTGCCGCGCGATAATCAGTCGCTGGATTTCGCTGGTGCCCTCATAGATGGTAGTGATGCGTACATCCCTCGCCATGCGCTCCAGCGGAAACTCGCGGGTATAACCCACACCGCCGTGCATCTGCAGTGCCACGTAGCAGGCTTCGTTGGCTTTTTCGGAGGCGTACAGCTTGGCCATGGACGCCGCCGGGCCAAACGGCTGGCCGGCATCTTTTTGCCAGGCCGCCTGCAGCAGCAACAAGCGCGCCGCTTCCATCTCGGTGTACTTGTCCGCGAGCTGCCACTGCAGCCCCTGGAACTGTGCCAGCGGCTTGCCGAACTGCTGGCGCTCCTGCAGGTAGTTCCGCGCGCAATCCAATGCTTCCAGACCGATCCCCAGCGCGAGCGAACCGATACCAATTCGCCCACCGGCCAGCTCACCGGCGGCAATACGGAAACCGCGATTTTCCTCGCCCAGCATATTGGCCGCTGGCACACGACAATCCTCAAACGCCACCTCGTTGGTGACGGACGCCTTCTGGCCCATTTTTTCTTCGGCTTTGCCGATCACCAGGCCGGGCGTGCCGGCCTCGACCAGAAAGCAGGAAATCCCCTTCCCTTTCGCCGCAGAGGCATCGGTCACCGCCCACACCACAAACACGCCGGCAAATTCCGCACTGCTGATAAACAGCTTGCTGCCGTTCAACACATAGGTATCGCCATCGCGGGTTGCCCGGGTACGCATGGCCGCGGCGTCGGAGCCGGAACTGGGTTCGGTCAGGCAAAAAGAGCCGGCGGCATACTCACCGCTGCAGATTTTGGGCAGGAAATAATTCTTCTGCGCGTCGGTGCCCATCGCCTGAATCACTTCCGCCACCATATTGGTTACCGAAGTCGTGGTCGCGGTTGAGCCGCAACCGCGGGCAATTTCTGCGATGGCAAGACTGAACGCAATGGTGCCGGCACCAGTACCGCCGTATTCCGGATCGATATTGATCCCCATGAAACCAAGTTCTGCCAGCTCCTTGAGCTTTTGCAAAAACAGCGAGCGATTGCCGGTCTTGTCCAGCTCGGCAGCAATAGGCTTCAGTTCGCTTTGTGCAAACTGGCGCGCGGCCTCCTGAATCATCTGTTGCTCGTCACTCAGCTCAAAATTCATGGTCTTCTCACCTCGCTCTCAATAGTTGCGGTGACCTTGTGGGTCGTCGCTTGTTATTTACCTTGTGGGTTATTTTCTTTTTGCACAAAGGGATAAGGGTTAACCGCCGCTTCGCAGCAACAGCCGCTTCAGCGCACCCTGCTGTATCGCCACGCCCAGCAAAATCAGTGCGAGACCGGCAATGGTGGCGAGCTGGATTCTCTCGCCCACCAGCAGCGCGATCAGCAACAGGGAAAGCGGCGGTGACAGGTAGATAAAGTTACTGATGCGGGCCGTATTGTCGCAGGTCATCATCGCCGCCTGCCACAGCAGGAAGGCAATCCCCATCTCGAACAGCCCCACATACAGGGCCCCCAGCCAGCCCGCCAGTGGCGGCCACTGCCAGGGTTCACCCCAGCCCTGCCAGATAGTGGCACCGGCCAGCCACGGCAGTCCACAGCAACAGGTCAGGAACAAGTTGACCGCTGCGTTGCCACCAATACGGGTGTTCAGCAGCCAGTAGCAGGACCAGATCAAGGTGCTGAGCAAGGCCAGCGCCACGCCCAGGGGCTCATCGAACTCCAGCCCGAGCAGATTGCCACCGGTGGCAATCACCAGCACCCCGCTGTAACAGACCGCCCCCGCCAGCAAATCCTGCCGCCGCAACTTTTGCTTGAGTAGCGGCACCGAGAGCAGCGCCAGAAGTACACCCCAGGTGTAATTCAACGGCTGCGCCTGCTGCGCAGGCAGCAGCTTGTAGGCGTGAAACAGCGTGAGGTAATAAAGAAAGGGATTGCAGAAACCCAGCGCTATATACCAGCGGTAATTGCGCTGCCAGCTCGCACGGATTTCACCGGCGCGCCGCTGCCAGATGATGGCACCCAGCATAAATAACGCCGACACTACCGAGGCAATACTGACCAGCTGCAGGGGCGTCAGGTATTGCAGCGACAGCTTGAACGCACTCGCCACGGTGGACCAGCACAGCACCGCAGCCAGGGCCAACATGGTGGCCCGGCGATTGGCGGCACTGGCGGCGCTATGCGATACCCCGGGGCTCACTCAACTCGTTCCAATAACGGCATTCAGGTACAGCACTCCGTCCTGCGATTATCGCTTGCCCGACTTGGGCTCGGGGTCCGGCACGGCAACCGAAGTATCGGTTTTTACTTCCTGCATCACGACATAGGTGTGGGTTTCGCGAACGCCCGGTACCGATGCCAGTTTCTCGCCGAGGAATCGGCGGTATCCGAGCATATCCTTAATACGGATTTTTACCAGGTAATCGAAACCACCGGCCACCATATGGCATTCCTGAACCTCTTCGAGACCGGAAACATGTTTGTTGAACGCTTCCAAGGTCCCTGTAGCGGTATCCGACAGGGATACCTGGATATACACCACAAGGCCTGCATCGACCTTGAGGGGATCCAGCAGTGCCACGTACTCCTGGATAAACCCTTCGCGCTCAAGGCGCTTCACGCGCTCGAGACAGGGCGTTGGACTCAGGTTGACCCTACGGGCCAACTCAACGTTAGGCAGGCGGCCAGCGCGCTGCAGAATGCGCAGAATCTGGCGATCAATACGGTCCAGATCTTCCAACTTCCGAGACATAACAAAATACCCTACTGGTGATTAAGCGGATAAGCCCTATATTTAACCACATCGATCCCCATTATGGCGATTAATTCTGGAACATTTACCACATAATCCGGTTTTTTATCCTGCACCCAATTCTAGTATGGGAGTCCACATGACTACACACTTCTCCGGAGACCTGCACAACGCCCGCCAGAAGGCTCGAGAATACCTGCACGCCGACGAAAACCAGTGCGTCAGTGAGCTCCTCGCCGCGCCCCGCCCCGGGGAAGCCCTGCGGGAAAAGATCCTCGCGACCGCCAGCCAGCTGGTGGTCAAATCCCGCGAGCAGCGCAGCAAGCGCGGCACCTTAGACGCGTTCCTGCAGCAGTTCGGCCTGTCGAATAAGGAAGGCGTGGCGCTGATGTGCCTGGCGGAATCCCTGTTGCGGGTGCCGGACGCCGACACCGCCGACAAGCTGATCGCAGAAAAAGTCCACTCCGGCAACTGGTCCAGTCACCGCGGCCAGTCCGACTCCCTATTCGTCAATGCCTCCACCTGGGGCCTGATGCTCACCGGCAACATCGTGGAGCTGGACCCGGACATTACCGAGCAGCCCTCCAACTGGATGAAGCGCCTGGTCAGCCGCATGGGCGAGCCCATGGTCCGCACCTCCATGATGCAGGCCATGAAAATCATGGGCGGGCAGTACGTACTGGGCCGCACCATCAAGGAAGCCCTGAAGCGCGGCCCTGCTGAAAACAAGCCCGGCACCCGCTTCTCCTTCGACATGCTGGGCGAAGGCGCCCGCACCATGGCCGACGCGGAGCGCTATTTCAACGCCTACATGATGGCCATCGAAGCCATCGGCGCGGACAACCTGAAGAAAGACCCGGACCTGCGTAACGTGGTGGAAGCCAATGGTATTTCCATCAAGCTGTCGGCCCTGCACCCCCGCTACAGCGAACTGCAGCGCGAACGGGTAATGAATGAGCTGCTGCCGCGAGTGAAGGAACTGTGCCTCGCCGCAGCCAAGTTCGACATGGGCCTGAACATCGACGCCGAGGAAGCCGACCGCCTCGATATCTCGCTGGATATTTTTGAGGCTCTCGCCCGCGCCCCGGAACTGAAAGACTGGCAGGGCCTCGGCTTTGTGCTGCAGGCTTACCAGAAGCGCTCCCCGCACGTGGCGGACTGGCTGATTGCCCTCGGCCGCGACACCGGCCGCAAACTGATGGTGCGTCTGGTAAAAGGTGCCTACTGGGATACCGAGATCAAGCACGCCCAGCAGATGGGACTGACCGACTACCCGGTGTACACCCGCAAGTGCCACACCGACCTGTCTTACCAGGTGTGCGCAAGGAAACTGCTGGACGCCCGCGATGCGATCTATCCGCAGTTCGCCACCCACAACGCCTACACCGTGGGCCTGATCCTGGAACTGGCGGGTAACGCCGACAACTACGAGTTCCAGCGCCTGCACGGCATGGGTCACCTGCTGTACGACCAGATTGAAGCCGTGCATGGCAAGCGTGTGCCGGTGCGGGTTTACGCGCCGGTCGGTGCACACAAGGACCTGCTCCCCTACCTGGTTCGTCGACTGCTGGAAAACGGCGCGAACAGTTCGTTCGTCAACCGTTTTATGGACGAGAAGACCCCGGTAAGCGAGCTGGTGCAGGACACCCTCAAGCAAAGCGAATCCTGCAACCCCTACCGCCACCCGGAAATTCCGGTGCCCGCCGATATTTACATCGGCCACGAAGCACTGCCGCGCAAGAACTCCCACGGCATCGAGCTGACCGACCCCATTGCGGTCGAGCCGATGCAACAGGCAGTTGCGGCCACCACCGGAGCCTCCTGGGCCGGTGGCCCGATCGTCAACGGCGTCGCCAGCAAGGGCGAGCAGACCGTAGTCAACCCGGCCAGCGGCGAACCCGTGGGCCACACCGCGGATACCGACGCTGCCCAGATCGACCAGGCGTTTACCGCCGCCGCCGACAGCCAGCGCGCGTGGAACCGCCTGGGCGGCAACGCGCGTGCCGACATTCTGGATAAAGTGGCCGACCTGTACGAGCAGCACCTGAACGAGCTGGTGGCAATCATCTGCCGCGAAGCCGGCCGTACACTGAACGACGGCATCTCCGAAGTCCGCGAAGCCGTCGACTTCTGTCGCTACTACGCCAACGGCGCGCGCAAGCATTTCAGTGAACCCACACTACTGCCCGGCCCCACCGGCGAGAGCAACGAACTGAGCCTGTGCGGGCGCGGTGTATTCGTGTGTATCAGCCCGTGGAACTTCCCGCTGGCAATTTTCACCGGCCAGGTGGTTGCTGCCCTGGCAGCGGGTAATGGCGTTCTCGCCAAACCCGCCGAGCAGACACCGTGCATTGCACACCGCGCCGTGCAGCTGATGCATGAAGCCGGTGTACCGGAAAAAATCTTGCACCTGATTACCGGCACCGGTGCGGCGGTGGGCAAACCCCTGCTGGATGACCCGCGGGTTGCCGGCGTGGCCTTTACCGGTTCCACCGAAACCGCCAAGCACATCAACATGCAGCTGGCGGCCAAAGACGGCCCCATCGTGCCGCTGATTGCCGAGACCGGTGGCCAGAACGTGATGATCGTGGACTCCACCGCATTGCCAGAGCAGGTAGTGGACGACGTGATCCAGTCCGCGTTCCTCAGTGCCGGCCAGCGCTGCTCCGCGCTGCGCATCCTGTGTGTTCAGGATGTGATTGCAGACAACCTGCTGAGCATGCTGAAAGGCGCCTGCGACGAGCTGACCCTGGGCGACCCATCGAAACTCGACACCGATATCGGCCCAGTCATCGATGAAAAAGCCCTCGGCCTGCTGGAAACGCACCGCGCGCGCATGCAGCAGGAAGCCAAGCCCCTGTTTGCCTTTGACGAAGCCAAGCGCCCGCAGCGCGGCACCTTCTTCGGCCCGCAAGTGGTGGAAATCGAAAACTTCGATCTGCTCAAGCGCGAAGTCTTCGGCCCGTTCCTGCACGTGGTGCGCTTCAAGGCTGAAGAGCTGGAAGATGTGATCCGCCGCATCAACGCCACCGGCTACGGCCTGACCTTCGGTCTGCATTCGCGTATCGAAGGCCGCGCCGGCGCCATCTTCAAGCGAGTGGATGCGGGCAACTGCTACGTCAACCGGGACATGGTAGGCGCCGTGGTTGGGGTCAACCCGTTTGGCGGCATGGGCCTGTCTGGCACCGGCCCCAAGGCCGGCGGCCCTCACTACCTGTTCCGTTTCGCCAACGAGAAGACCAAAACGGTCAACACCGTGGCAACGGGCGGCAACACCCAGCTGTTCACTTTGGGGCAGTAATCACCCCTCAGTAAACGCACAAAAAAGCCCGGACTTCCGGGCTTTTTTGTGCGTGATGGTACTGCCCGAGACTCCCCTCTGCGGACGCAAAAAAGCCGGGCATAAAGCCCGGCGCAACATCCTGTGGTTTGCCGAAAAATGATTAGTTCAGGACGCGATAGCCACGCCCGCGCAGGCAATTGCGCGTGATGTAATTCTGCTCTGTGTGTGCACTGCCGACGCCGCTGACACCGCCGAGCAACGCACCGGCACCCGCCCCGGCCGCGGCCGCGCTGCTGGTATCGCCGATGATGGCGCCCAGCGCACCGCCGAGTAATGCGCCACCGGCGGCGCGGGTGACACCGCGGCGACCGGCATCATTGCGCGCCGCCATCGACATAGTCTTGCAGTCCGCCAGGTCCAGTTGATACTGGCGCATGTTGACGCCGTAGGTGTCAATCACGATATTGCCCGCGCCATACACCTGTTCTTGCTGATAGGCGCACCCGCACAGAGTTGCTGTGGCCAAGCCCACAGCGGCTATGAATTTGTACTTCATTGGCGCATATCACCTCACTTGTCGTCTGCATCTACATTAGGTTTAGACGACAGTAGATAAGCGCGCCAAGTGATTTTGGGATAAGCGGGAGGCGGGTTAGATCAGATCGTTAGGCGAAAGGCGGTTGGCCGGCATCAGCCGGATCACTCACGGTAAAAGTAATCCAGCACCAGCCGCTGGGAATCACCACCGTCATCCAGCAGGTTGGTCACCCCGACAAAGCGCAACAGGCGAGGTTCCGTTTTACCTTCGGTGCGCTGGATTACGTATTCCAGATAGATATCTCCGCCGGCGATCCAGCGCAGGAAGGCTTGCGCAAGATCGACGCGGATGCACAAGTCCGCCTCTTGCCGTTGGCAGGGAACCGCTGCGGCCCGCAAACCGACGGTGCGCCCATGCACCGGCGATGCGAACTCAAACTCGAGCTTCTCGCCACGAGTCAGCGCCTGCCAGTGCTGGCGAACGTACGCGTCGAACCCAGCGTCTACGACATCCACCCTCCCCTCGGCAAAGGTGGCATCGCGAAACTTTGCTCCGGTGCGGGGTTTGTAGCGCAGCTTCCAGCCCTCGGGAAGTAGACTGGCCTGCCGCACTTCACCCATACGGAAGTCTTCCTGAGAAACCTGGGGGCGCGCACGCTGTAATATGCCGGAAGCGCCCTCCCCCTCGGTAATCCACTTTTCGGCGATTTTGCTCCCCGCGGGCCCCTCAGGGCGATAGTAGACCACACGCAGGCTACCGGACGATTGTGGCATAAAGTACTCGCAATAGCGTACCTCGGGCGCTTCCACTCCGACACCTTCCACTGCCCTCGCCTGCCCGACCACCATGGCCGCCTGCTGAACATCATCCGGTGCGGTGCAACCTGCCACCGAGAGTGCCGCTACTGCCAACCAGCTCGCCATGCCTACCTCCTTGAATTACCTCTGCGGAAAACCGGCTTTCCGGAAAACCAGGCTTCCGGAAAACACTGACGAGCGCGCACAGGCCATCAGCACCGGTAAATAAACCGCCCACAAAAGCGCGAGCAGCAGCACGGTGGCCACCACTGGCTGCGCCAAAATGACATCACCGTTAATCTTTGCGCCCACCCAGTAACTCAGGGGCCCGCCGGTAGCGCCAAACAGGGCCGCCACCCACAGGTTGCGCTGTAAAAAGCGAAACGCGAACCGAAGTGCCAGAGAAAAATTCACCCACAGAAATGCCAGCCACAGCGGCAATAACCGGAACTCCGCGGACGTGGCAAACTGCCCAAAGTGAAACAGCAGCGCATCCATCGCACCGCCCGATAACGCCACAAGCGCCACCCAGAGGAGCGTGCGAACAACGGAGCTTTTCCGTTGACCCGGGGCTGCCTGCAGATCGAACAGCCACAGATGGAGAAACAGGTTTGCCAGAGTGACCGCCGCCAGCACGGTCACGCCTGGCGACAATACGCAAACCAGCCACACCCCTTCAAACACGAGACCACTGACGAACAGCTTGCCGATACTGAGTGAACGGGATTGGGAATTGGCCACCGTATCCACGGGATCAGTGCACGGGCGGCAAGGTAGTACAACGGGGTTTGGCGAAGGTGAACTGCGCCGTGCTGATCACCCGCTCGAGGAAGCCACCCTCGCAGTAACAGAAATAGAAATCCCACATATTGATAAAGCGATCATCAAAACCCTGCTGGCGTACATCGTCGATGCGCTCAAAGAAGGCCTGACGCCAGGCACGCAGTGTCATTGCATAATCGAAAGTAATGTCATCCAGCCCGACAATTTGCATATCGGTATGGGAAGCGATGTTATCTGCCACCACCTGATTGGACGGCAGGCAACCGCCCGGGAATATGTAGCGCTGAATAAAATCAACACTGTTCTTGTACTGTTCGAAACGCTGGTCTTGGATAGTAATGGCCTGCATCACCATTAACCCATGTGGCTTCAGGAGCGCACTGCAGCGTGAAAAAAACTCGCGATAATACTTGTGCCCTACCGCTTCGATCATCTCGATGGAAACAATCTTGTCGTACTGACCATCAAGCTCACGGTAATCCTTCAGCAACAGGGTAACTTTGTCCTCCAGCCCCTCGCGCGCCACCCAGGCCTTGGCATATTCGTACTGCTCTTTCGAAATAGTGGTGGTGGTCACCCGGCAGCCAAACTTCTTCGCCGCATAGACGGCCATGCCGCCCCACCCGGTACCAATTTCCAGGAGATGATCGGACTCCTTGAGCTGCAGCTTGCGGCAAATTCTCGCCAGCTTGAACTCCGATGCGTCGGCAAGGCTGGCCTCCTTACTGGGAAAGACCGCAGACGAGTACAGCATGGTGGGGTCGAGGAACAGGCCGAAGAAGTCATTACCCAGATCATAGTGCGCCGAAATATTGCGGCGTGAGCCATGCAACGAGTTGCCATTCATCCAGTGCAGGGCCTTGAGGGCAAGTTTGTTGAAAATATTCCAGCGGGAATCGATGCTGTTCAGCAGATGCATATTGGCGACCATCAAGCGGATCACTGCGACCAGGTCCGGCGAATACCAGGCACCATCCATATACGCTTCACCGGAACCGATCGAGCCGTTCAACAACACTTGCGTATAAATTGAAGGGTCTACGACATGAATATGCGCTTCCAGAGACGCTTCAGTGCCAGCGCCGCCGAACATATGCACAACAGGATCGCTGGACAGTTCAGACTGGGTAGCGCCCGCCTCGAAATGCTCGTGAACGTAAAGAGTGCCAACGCTGACGCCCTGCAGTTTTTGCAGCACCAGCTTTCTGGCGAGGCGTTCAAACCAGGAGTCAGTGCGATCGCGCCCCTTCGATGTGTGCGCCACACTGCGCGCTGCATCCCGGGTGGTGTGCGCCTCGGGTGCCCGACCAGAACTGCGTTCTGCAGTGTGCGTTTCCGCTCCAGCAATTGCGACCGACTTGTATCCTGGCTTCATATCAACTGCTCTCCAACTCAATAATTGTTCTTACTCTTTAAGGGTATTGGCAACGCTGATCACTCGCCGGGAAGCTGGCGCTTTTCCGGATGCGTATGAACAGGTATGCGCTTGATAAACAACTTCAGCGCCTGCCAGTATATCGACATGATGATTTTTACGGTATGCATGGGAAACTGGATCAACTTACTGCGGAGCGTGGCCGCAGTGATTTCCTCCCGCTGCAGGTGCATACAGGCGTCAAACACCCGCTCGCCGTCCTGCACCGAACGAATACTCACCGTAAGTGCTTTCCCCGGTAAAGTGCTGCGCCACAGATAACTCTGCTCAAGTGGCATAAACGGCGAAACATGCAGCGTTTTGGAGAACTCGGCACGCTGCACGCGCCCTTGTGACGCCATATCCAACACATAGCCATGCCGTTCGTTCCACGGCGTGTTGTGCACATCCACCAGAAGATACTCGATATGCTCACCGGCGTGATCAAAACAGTAATACACACTGATCGGGTTCATGTTGTAACCGAAATAGCGCCAGTTCGCGAGTAGCGCAATAGGGCCACCGGGGCGCACTCCCACCTCCTCGCACACCCGGTCACGCACTGCTTTGTCCAGAGGGATGCTTGGATCACCGTAAAAATCTTCGCGGCAGAAGCGTGCGGGTGCTCCGCGCCGCGCCGACCAAAGCCAGGATTGCGAGAGAATACGTGGCAGCTCATCCAGGAAGGCGTACACCATAAAACCGCGATAGCGAAAGCTGTGCTCGCGAGGTTTTAATCTGCGGTGCTGAATCCAACCGGTATAGAGGCCGCTGCGCATCAAAAATCGACCCCCAGCCCCTTGGCTACGCGCACCGCACTGACCACGCCATCTTCATGGAAACCATTGGCCCAATATGCGCCACAAAACCAGGTCTTGTTGCCGCCGTTGATTTCACCCCAGCGGGATTGCGCCTGATTACCATTGACCGAGAACTGCGGATGCGCATACTCGTACCGCCCGATTACCTTCTGCTCATCAATCGCATCATCGGCATTCAGGGTCACGCAGTAGGTTTCCTCCGCATCCAGCCGCTGCAGGATATTCATGTTGTAGGTCAGTACCGGCAGGCGATCGTGCTCGCCCTGAAGACGATAGTTCCAGCTGGCCCAGGCGCTCTGCCGGCGGGGCAACAGGCTGGTATCCGTATGCAGAACCACAGAATTTTTTTCGTAGGGTATTTGACCGAGAATTTCACGCTCCTGCGCACTGGCGTCACCCAGGATTGCCAGTGCCTGGTCGGAATGGCAAGCAAATACCACCTGATCAAATTCACGCTGCTGCACCTGCCCGCTCCGATCACGGTATTCCAGCGTTACACCCTGTGCATGGCGCACCACCTTCTGCACCGGACAGGAGAGATGGATTTTGTCGGCATAGCTACGGGTGAGCGGCTCAATATAGCGGCGCGAGCCACCCTGAATCACTCGCCACTGGGGGCGGTTGAAGATATTGAGCAAGCCGTGGTTGTAGAAAAAGCGAATAAAGAAATCTACGGAAAAGTCCAGCATTCTGGACATGCTCGCGGACCAGATGGCAGAGCCCATGGGAATCAGGTAGCGGGATGAAAACTCCGCAGAGTAACCATTGTTCTCCAGGTAGGTCCCCAGTGTCATGGAAGACCCCAGGTCTCCCCGCTGCCAGTCTGTGACGGCATCCCGATTGAAGCGCACGATGTCCTTCAGCATCCGCCAGTGACCACCGTCGAGCAAGTTACGTCGCTGGGCAAACAGCGAATTAAAATTATTGCCTGCATACTCAAACTCGCGCGCGCCAGTGTCGGCGCATTTGGAGCGAGACACGCTGAACCCCATATCCGTGGGTTGAGACTGCACCCCGAGCTCGTCCATCAATTTAATGAACTTGGGGTACGTCCAGTCATTGAACACGATAAACCCGGTATCGATGGACAGCAACCGGCCGCCCTCCATAACATCCATGGTGGCCGTGTGGCCCCCGAGGCGCTGGTCTGCCTCAAACAAAGCGACCTCGTGTTGCTGATTCAGCAGGTAAGCTGCGGTCAATCCGGAAATACCGCTACCGATGATGGCGACGTTCATGCACCTCTCCTCAACTTTTTAATTCTTGTCATACGCGGTGCACACACACCAAACCAGATGGGCCGCAACAGCCCCAGCATGCGCAGCGGCCAGCTCAGGCGCCGGGGAAAATCAATGACCGCCTTGTTGCCGTTGAGCCCAGCCAGAATACGCTGCGCTGCCTCGTCCGGCGACATCAAAAATGGCATGTCAAAATCATTCTCTTGTGTCAGCGGCGTGTCAATAAAACCAGGTCGGATCAGCACCGTGCGCAATGGCACCTGGGATGTATCTGCTCTCAGTGCATCCATGAAGTACTGCAGCGCCGCCTTCGATGCACCGTAGGCCTCGGCGCGCGGGAAGCCCACCACCGACGAAAGACTGCCCACCGCCGCAAAAATGGGCGAGCGTGCATTGCTCAGTAGTGGCAGCGCCTCGCGCAGGGTGTTCACCACACCAAAAAAATTGGCATCAAATACCCGGCGGTAGCTGTCGATATCCAGTGTCAGTCCATCGTCGTACTCGCAGGTGCCAGCCCCGGCAATCACCGTATCCAGCTGGTCGGTGATTTCACGCAAGGCCACTCCCGCCTCTGCCATGGAGGCATCATCGCCCACATCACAGCTCAACACCCGAATCAGCTTCGGGTCCAACTGTTGCACCTTGAGCAGCGCATCGCGGTTGCGGCCGCTGACGATGACGAAGTGCCCCTCCGCCACCAGGGCGCGCACCAGCGCCTCACCAATGCCCGAGCTTGCGCCGGTAACCCAGATAGTCTTTTTCGCGGACGGTTCCATTGCATTAGACATAGCCACCTCCCATTTCCCTGTACGCCCAAGCCGGCTTTACAGCACGTTCGACATTACCGGCCACCTTGTGCACCACTCTCCGCAATCCCGCGCTTTACGTAGCGCAACACCGCGCCCAGCACAGGCACCTGCTCGTACACCATGGCGCCAAGGTCGTAGATATCTTCATGGGTAAGCACCCGGTCCGTCTCCAGATCGAGGCTCAGCAGTGAAGCGCCCCGCAGCTGCAGCAGTGCTCCGCCGCTAAGACGAGGGTGCCGGTAGTGCATGGTCCACCAAAGATTGACGGTGTTTCCATCCACCAGCGTCTGGTCAAACTCGAAGCGACACTCCCGCAGGTTCTGGGCCACGCCGGCGAAATACGCCTGCATATTGGCAAGCCCCTCAATACGGTGCACCGGATCCGAGAAAACCACGTTTTCTGCATAAACTTCAGCGATTGAGTCGGTATCTGCCGCCAAAAAGTCGGAATACAGGAGTTTTATACGTTTTACCAATGCTGCCATAGTGCCGCCATTTTGATTCCGGGCTCGAGAAAGCGCCTCGAACGATAGTTAATGAATGGACGGTCTCGAATACGCCATCGTACGTCATTCAGATTACATTCCCCCGCCGACAATTAAGCCGACAAGCCTAATTCGACAAAAACAGGGCCTGTATTGATCCAGCCGGAGATTCCCAGCGTAAGTAGCACCGACAGAGATCAAATCCATTCGCGCAAGAGGCCAGTACCGGTACAGTGATGAGGGTACAATGTTGACAACGGAACGCAGAAACAGCGAGTCAAAAATCGTGCAGGCTTCAGAGCAGACAAGAGACGACGAGTGGAGCAGTCTCCTGGTGAAAGTGGGCGAGCACCGCGACCGCCGGGCATTCGAGCGCCTTTTTGCCCACTTCGCCCCTCTTATCAAGGGATTCCAGTTCAGTCGCGGTGGCCAGAGCTCGGCGCCAGAGGCCGCCGACGAACTGGTGCAGGAGGTTATGTTTCGCGTCTGGCGCAAGGCCCCGAGCTTCAATCCGGACAAGGCCGCTGCCAGCACCTGGATATTCACCATCATGCGCAACTGCCGCATTGATGCGATGCGTCGCCGAGGGCGGCAACCAGACACGGATGACAGCCTCAATGTCGAAGACATCTGGGACGACAGCCAGGACGATCAGCCGCTGGTATACCTCCAGCAGTCCCGAAGCCAGCGCGCGGTCGCCAACGGCATGCAGGAGCTGCCGCCGGAACAGAGCCATGTAATCGAAAAAGCGTACATGGAAGGTAAATCACACAGCGAAATTTCAGAAGAGCTTGGTCTTCCCCTGGGCACAGTTAAGTCCCGGGTACGACTGGCACTGAAGAAACTCCAAAACACCATTGTCAGGTAGGGAGCCATGATTCATCACCATCCCGACAGCAACATGATGCTGGAATACGCCAGTGGCAGCCTGAGCTGGGCCCACAGCCTGGTAGTTTCCGCCCATGTTCAGCTTTGCCCCAAGTGCGCGGCACAAATGAAACTCCTCAACGGCATCGGTGGCACCCTGCTGGCAGCCAGCGAGCCGGTCACGGCTGCGCCAGCACCAGAGGACAGCTTTGCGCGACTGATGGCGCGCATTGACGAGGAAACTGGCACCAGCTCTGCAGAGCCCAAGCCTGAAGAGCAACAGAACGAGAAGCGCCCGGCAAACGCCGCCGGCACGCGCAGCCGTAAGGCCAAACGCGACCCGATTTTTGCCGCTGTACCACCGGTTGTTGAGAAGCTCCTCACCACCAATCCGGTGCTGTCGTGGCGTCGACTCTCCAGGGGACTCAAGGAGGCTCGCCTGACCACCGGGCAAAACCGGCACGAGGTGGCGTTTCACCGTATTGCACCGGGCAGCAAGGTGGCCGAACACGATCACCGCGGCAAGGAAATCACTATGGTGCTGTACGGCAGCTTCTCGGATGCCGACGGCGTTTACTCCACTGGCGATTTTCTGGTACGCGAGCCCGGCGAGGTTCATCGCCCAACGGCCACTCAGGATCAAGAGTGCCTGTGCCTGTCTGTAGTGGAAGCGCCCGTTGCCCTGACTGGGTTTTGGGGAAAGGTGATCAACCCCTTTCTCTCGGTAAGACCCAGTTAAACCATACCGGCACTCCTATCCAGAATTGCTGCAGCAGTCAAAAAAAAAATCCCGGAGATCATCCGGGATTTTTTTTGCGCCACACTTGGCTATCGCTATCCAGTAGCCAGTACCTGCTATCCAGCCATAATGCGCTATCCAGTCACAACGCCATCCGCCGCCACAGTGCGGCCACTGCCTCCATCCTGGAAACGTGCCCGCAGTGCCTTCCAGCGCGGCAGGATCGCTGCATACTTTGCCGCACGCACATGACCATAGCCGCGCACCTGCTGTGGCAGTGCGAGCATCTCTTTCGCCTGCTCCAGGTTACCAGCACCAAGGGCCGCGGCTACATCCAGTACCGATGCGCGCACTTCACGCGCCCACTGTCGCTCCTGCCGCCGCTCCGCCGTGTAGCCAAACAGATCCAGTGGCGTACCACGCAGCACCTTGCCCTTCGCGAGTAGCGGCAATACTTTTGCCAGCCAGGGACCCAGCGCGATCTTTCGCACACGGCCGCCGGCATCAGGCCGCGCCAACAGTGGCGGCGCCATTAAAAACTGGAGCTTGTAATCCCCCGTGAAGGTTTCACGCAGCTGGCGCTGGAACGCCGCACCACTGTACAGGCGCGCCACCTCATACTCGTCCTTGTAGGCCATCGCCTTGAACAGGCTGTGAGCAGCGGTGCGCGTAAGGGAATCCCCCGCGTGTGGCAGCCTGCGCTCTGCACGGGTCAGTTTTTCGATCGCGCGGGTAAAAAGGCGCGCATACGCCGGGCTCTGGTATTCGCTCAGCTCCTTCGCCAGCCGTGCCACCAACTGCTCGGTGCTCTCTTGCGGCTCCACCAACTTCACCACCTGGGACGGGCTCAGCAGCTGGTTGATCGCCTGCGGGTTCTCCACTAACAAGCGGCCAGCCCGGAAGGCGCGCAGGTTGTTTTCCACCGCGACACCGTTGAGCTCCACCGCACGCTCAATCGCGCCCTGGGACACCGGCAGCAGCCCCTGCTGACAGGCATACCCCAGCATCATCAGATTGGCGGCCACTGTATCGCCGAACAAGGCTTCCGCATAGCGGTTCGCATCCAAGGCAAAATACTCTGCGGCCACGCTCTCGATACTCTGCGTAGTTTCCTCCGCGGGAAAGGCCAGCTCGTTATTGCGCACAAAGGCTGCAACAGGCACTTCTGCGGTGTTGACCAGTGCCTTCATTTTGCCACTGGCAAACTTGGCGCGCTGCGCTGCGGCCGTCACCATATCGCACCCGAGCAACAGGTCGGCGGCCCCGTCGCGAATGCGCGCGGTGGTAATGTCCTGTGGTGCATTGCCCACTTTCACATGCGCCACCACGGCACCGTTCTTTTGCGAGAGGCCAGTAAAATACAGCGTGGTACTACCCTTCTCTTCCAGGTGTGCGGCCATGCCCAGCAACGCCGCAACGGTCAGCACACCACTGCCACCAATACCGGCGACCAGAATACTCAACGGCTGATCCAGTTGTGGCTTGGGCGCATCCGCCAGGCCGTGGCTCGCTTCATCAATGGATTCCGCAAGCGATTTCAATGCGGGCTTTTTCAGCTCACCGCCTTCGACACTGACAAAGCTCGGGCAAAAGCCATCGGCGCAGCGCATGTCTTTGTTACAGCTGGACTGATTCACCTGCCGTTTGCGGCCGAATTCGGTCTCCAGCGGCTCCACGGCGATACAGCTGGACTGCACGCTGCAATCGCCACAACCCTCGCACACGCGATGATTGATCAGCAGGCGACGGGCGGGGTCAACCATCTGCCCTTTCTTGCGACGGCGGCGCTTTTCTGCCGCGCACACCTGCTCATAAATAATGGCGGTAACACCGGCGGTATCGCGCAATTTGCGCTGCACTTCGTCCAGGGCATCGCGGTGGAAAATCTGCAGTTCCGCAGGCAGCAGAGTGCGATTGTCTTGCCAGTGGTCCGGGTTTTCGCTGACCAGGCACACCTGCCCTACACCCTCGGCCAGCAGTTGCCGAGACAGGGTGGGCACCGTCACTTCACCGTCTGCCGGCTGGCCGCCGGTCATGGCAACCGCGTCATTCAGCAGGATCTTGTAGGTGATATTGATGCTGCTTGCCACTGCCTGGCGAATCGCCAGCAGGCCGGAGTGGTTGTAGGTGCCATCTCCCATGTTCTGGAAAATATGCTTGTCACTGGAAAACCGGTGCAACCCCACCCAGTGCGCACCCTCGCCGCCCATATGCGAGTAGGTATCGGTGCGCAGCCCTTTACCCAGCGCCATGATATGACAGCCGATGCCGGCACTGCCGGTACTGCCTTCTGGCAACTTGGTGGAGCTGTTATGCGGGCAGCCGGCGCAGAAAATCGGCTCCCGGGCAAGCAGACCAGTAGCTTTTGACAGCACATCACTGCCGAGTTTTTCCGCCAGGGGTACAAGCTTTGCCGCGAGCTCGGTGTCCGCCAGCCAGCGCGCGATGGCCTTCGCCACCTGGTCGGGGCCAAAGCCCCAGATTGCCGGCAGCAGGTCATTGCCTTCCAGGTCTTTCTTGCCTACTACTTTCGGGCGGTCGCTGTCGGCCCAACTGTAGAACAGGTTTTTCATCTGGTCTTCTACCAGCGGACGCTTCTCTTCCACCACCAGGATACGCTCCATACCGCGGGCGAACTCGCCCATACCGCGGGGTTCCAGCGGCCAGCTCATGGCGACCTTATGGATGGAGATACCGGCATCAAGCAGATCCTGCTCACTCAAGTCCAGAAGCTTCAGTGCCTCCAGCAGGTCCCCGTGTGCCTTGCCCACGGTGACAATGCCAAACCGCTTGTGTGGCGCATCCACAATGGTTTTGTCGAGCCCGTTCGCGTAAGCAAAGGCTTTTGCCGCCGGCAGGCGCTCCTCCAACATGCGGCGCTCGTATTCCATACGCTCTGCCGGCCAGTTGAGATGCGGGTCGTAATTGAGGCCATGGGCCGGAACAGGGAAAGACTCCGGTAAAACAAAATTCGGCGGTGGCGGCACCACAATGGACGCACCGGATTCGACGGTTTCGGTGATGGTCTTGAACCCGACCCACAGCCCGGAGAAGCGCGACAGCGCAATACCGGCGAGGCCGAGCGTCAGGTATTCGTCAATGGTGGCCGGGAACAGCAGCGGCATCATCACCGATTCGAAAATCTGATCGGTGTTATGGGAAAACATGGAGGATTCAGCGGTGTGGTCGTCGCCGCACAGGGCCAGCACGCCACCGAGCTTCGAGGTGCCCTGGATATTGGCCTGGCGGAATACATCGGCACTGCGGTCTACACCATGCCCCTTGCCGTACCAGATGGAAAAGACCCCATCCCGTGTGGCCTGCTGGCGGTAGTGATCCAGCAGCTGGGTGCCCCAGATGTTAGTCGCTCCCAGGTCTTCGTTGATGCCCGGCTCGAAATGGATGTCCCGTTCCGCCAGCAGCTTCTTGTGCCGCCACAAGGTCTGGTCATAGCCCCCCAGAGGAGAGCCCCGGTAACCGGAAATGAAGCCCGCAGTGTTCAACCCAGCCTGTTCATCCAGCTGTTTTTGCATCAGCGGAAGACGCACCAGTGCATCAATGCCGGTGAGGAAAACCCGTCCGGTATCCCGGGTGAATGCGGCCTTGAGGGAGTACTCCCGGTCAAAACCCAGTTCCTGATCCGATTCGACCATCGCCATAAATAAGGACCTTCTCGCTCAGTGCGGAGCACAGTTGGCTGCGGTGGACCACAGCCCCGGCAACCGCCTCCGGTGTTATTTTGTTGTTGCCGGTAAACTATCACCGGCGCACCAAGCAGGTCATACCAAATTCACCATGAAATTGGCGAAACACAGAAAGAATCCACCACATCAAGGCGGGTTTCTGCAATAATTAGAAACTGAAAGCGATTAGTTGAGAATATTTATCAAATCGTGGCGGGATAACCATACGGCAGAAATGGCTGCGAAAAGTCTTGTGAACCAGTGCTATTAACTGGTCACATCCGTTATCCTCCTAGCTTCGGTAATCGGCAGCCCCATGCACCTGACCAGCAGCACGCTGCCTGCACGGCTCGCCATTGTGAACAAGAAAATCAGGAACACCGGGTAACCCTATGGCCTATCTACTGGACGCCATCGACAAGCACATTCTGGAAATTCTTCAGGAAGACGCGACCATTCCCAACATCGAGCTGGCAGAAAAAGTCCACCTGTCGCCGTCGCCCTGCTCCCGTCGCGTCAAAAACCTGCACGAACAGGGGTTTATCAAGCGCGCGGTCACCCTGCTGGAGCCGGACAAAGTCGGCCTGCCCGTGAGCGTGTTTATCCAGGTGACCCTCAACCACCAGGTGAAGAAAGAGCTGCAGCACTTTGAGTCCACCATCGGCCAGTGGCCGGAAGTGATGGAGTGCTACCTGATGACCGGGGACTTCGACTACCTGTTGCGGGTGGTGGTGCCCAACCTGCATGCCTATCAAGAGTTTCTGGATAAAAAGCTCACCGAGCTGCCCGGTATCGACCATATCAAAAGCAGCTTCTCCCTGAAGCAGGTGCGTTACCGCACGGAACTGCCCCTCGATCAACTGCTGGAAAAATGATACGCGCTAGCGACGAAACCAGCTCAGGATAAGGCTCAGCACCACGCTGACAATGATCATGGAAACAATGGGGAAATAGACGCGGCTGCGCTCGGTCTCAATCCGAATATCGCCGGGCAGCCGCCCAAACCAGTTCACCAGCCACGGTGCATAGTTCAGCGCCAACCCCACCACGATCAGCACACAGCCAGCCACGATCAACCAACGCCCCATCGCCACCCTCCTCCCGGCACCTGTCAGCGCCAGAACATTTCTGTAGGTCTTGCAGTGTAACCCGCATCCCGCGTTCCGCTAGGCAACGGCTAAATTGGCAGCCGCTGGCTCCACTGTTACCATCGAAGCGACCCTTTGATAGACGCTGATACAAGGCTAATAATTATGCGCCTCTTACCCACGCTCGCTGGTTTGGGCACCCTGCTTGCCTCATGGCAACTTGGGGCCACAACCCTGATGCACAACTTCGACGGCTACCAGGCCAGCGAACACCGCCTGGAGCAGTTCAATACGCTGGTCTTCGATGAGGGCAAGGTCCTGGCCACCGGCGATTTTGCCCAACTGCGCAAGCAATACCCTGAGGCGGCAACCATCGACGCCGACGGCAAGCTACTGCTTCCTGGCCTGATTGACGCCCACGGCCATGTGCTTGGGCTGGGCAGGCTGCAGCAACAGCTGGACCTGCGGGATCTCGACTTGCCGCAAACGCTCCATGCCATCAAGCAGTTTTCGCGCAAACAGCAAGCCGACGAATGGCTCATCGGGCGCGGCTGGAACCAGGTACTCTGGCAGGGCAAACAATTCCCGACGAGCGCGCAGCTGGACGCCCTGGATATCGACCAGCCAATCTGGCTGCAGCGCGTGGACGGGCACGCAGGCTGGGCCAATAGCGCCGCCATGAAACTGGCCGGCATCACCGCGGATACGCCGGCCCCCGACGGTGGCGAGATCATTCGCGACGAGCACGGTAAACCCACTGGTGTACTGATTGATAACGCCATGGGGCTTATCCAGGGTGTCGTCCCGCAACCCACCCTGCAGGAGGAAAAGGCGGCGCTCTCCACGGCGTTCGAACTGGCGCTGTCCCTTGGGCTCACCGGGGTGCACGACGCCGGCGTGAGCGAACAGACCCTGAAGGCCTACCGCGCGCTTGCCGCCGAAGGCGCTATACCGTTGCGCGTGTATCCGATGATTTCCTCCGACGACCCGAAGTTACCCGCACTGCTCGGTGCCGGTCATGTAGGTGCCCCGAATGAAAAACTCTACGTACGCAGCATCAAGGTGTATGCCGATGGCGCGCTCGGCAGCCGCGGGGCCGCACTGCTGGAGCCCTACCATGATCGCCCAAAGGAAAAGGGTTTGCTGATTTACTCACAAAGTGAGTTAAGCCAACAGATGCAGCTGGCGACGGACAACGACTTTCAGGTAAACGTGCACGCGATTGGCGACCGCGCCAATCACATTGTTCTGGAGATCCTACAGTCCCTCGACAAACAGCAGGATCAGAAACCATTCCGCCACCGTATCGAGCATGCGCAAGTACTGACGCTCGACGACATCGAGCGCTTTCCCTCGCTAAACCTGATCGCCTCGATGCAACCGGTGCATGCAACCAGCGACAAGAATATGGCCGGCGACCGCCTCGGTGAACGACGCCTCGAAGGTGCCTATGCCTGGCGAAAATTTCTCAACCAGGGCACCAAACTCGCCGCGGGTTCTGACTTCCCGGTAGAGCCGGTTAACCCGCTCTTCGGCCTGCACGCCGCGGTCACCCGGCGCGATCGCCAGGGGGCCCCGGAAAAGGGCTGGCTGGCGGAAGAAGCCATGACACTGGAAGAAGCGTTGCGCGCTTTTACCCTGGATGCGGCCTACGCCAGCCACCAAGAGAAATTCATCGGCAGCCTGGAGCCCGGCAAGTTTGCCGACTTCATCCTACTCGATCGCAACATCTTCACCATAGATCCACAGGAAATCTGGCAAGCCAATGTGCTGGAAACCTGGGTAGAGGGTGAACGGGTATTTGCGCGTAGCGAATAATCGATAAGGTGTGCAACACCTATCACGCAACCATCCCATACCCATAAAAAAAGCCGCGCCCCATTCGGGACGCGGCTTTTTTTGTGGAGCCCTGGGCACTTTCGGTACCGGGCTACCGTTTACTCACCCGCGGAGGCAGTACCCTCTTCTCCCGGCACCGGGAAACCACGGTCACGCATCAGCGGCTCGATACCCGCATCGCGACCACGGAACAGACGGTAGGCTTCTGCCGGGTCAATGGCGTTGCGCGGTGCGAACAGGTACTTAACCAGCTTAGCGGCCACTTCCTTATCGTAGAAACCACCTTCCGCTTCCGCGAAAGCTTCAGACGCATCGGAAGTCAGAACGTCGGCCCACATGTAACCGTAGTAACCTGCGGAGTAACCTTCACCGGAGAAAATGTGTCCGAAGTGCGGCGTACGATGACGCATCACCAGCTCGGACGGCATACCCAGTGCATTCAGGGTTTCACGCTCGAACTTATCCGGGTCGATACCCTTCGGATCGGTAGTGTGCAGTTTCATATCCACCAGCGCGGACGCCAGATACTCGGTGGTGGCAAAGCCCTGGTTGAAGTTGGCTGCTTTCTTGATCTTCGCTACCAGCTCCGCAGGAATCGGCTCGCCGGTCTTGGCGTGCACCAGATAGTTGTCGATGATCGGATCGGTGCTCAACCAGCGCTCCAGCAACTGGGACTGGAACTCGGTGTAATCGCGCACACCGCCGTTGAGGGTCGGGTAGCTCACGTTGGACGCCAGGAAGTGCAGCGCGTGACCGAACTCGTGGAAGAAGGTTTCCGCATCGTCCCAGCTCACCAGTACCGGCTCACCAGGTGCACCCTTGATGAAGTTGGAGTTATTGGAAGCCAGTACGGTTTCCTTACCATCGAAGGTGGTGTGATCGCGGTACATGCTTGCCCAGGCACCGGAGCGCTTGCCGGAGCGGGCGAACGGGTCCAGGTACCACAGGCCGATGTGCTCACCGCTGGTCTTGTCCGTCACTTCCCAGACGTTCACGTCTTCGTGGAAAACCGGCACGCTGCCCTCTTCCACCGGGCTGAAGTTGAAGTTAAACAGCTCACCGGCAACGTAGAACATGCCTTCACGCAGCTTGTCGAGTTGCAGGTACTGTTTTACTTCATCGGAATTGAGGTCGTACTTCGCCTTGCGCACTTTCTCGGCGTAGAAACGGTAGTCCCACGGCTCAATTTTGATGCCCGCATTCTCGGCATCGGCCACTGCCTGCATATCAGCGACTTCCTCGTGCACACGAGCAACCGCCGCCGGCCATACCGCTTCCATCAGCGCAATGGCATTTTCCGGATTTTTCGCCATGCGGTTCTGCAGGCGCCACTGGGCGTAATTATCGAAGCCAAGCAGTGCAACACGCTCATCACGCAACTGCAGAATTTCGGCAATGATCGCGTTGTTGTCGTGCTCACCACCGTTGTCGCCACGGCTGTAGTAGTTGGTCCACACCTTCTCGCGCAGCGCGCGGTCTTCGGAGTACGTCAGGAACGGATCCATGGAAGAGCGGGTGTTCTTGATTGCGTACTTGCCCTTCTGGCCTTTTTCTTCCGCCATAGAGGCAGCGGCTTTGACGAAGGACTCCGGCAGACCCGCCAGCTGGTCTTCAGTCAGGAAAATATCGTAGCCTTCTTCGTCGGCCAGCACGTTGTTGGCAAACTTGGTGTGCAGCTCAGCCAAACGGTTATTGATTTCGGCATAGCGTTTCTTGTCTTCACCGGAAAGCGTTGCACCATTCGTGGCGAACTCATCGTACACCAGCTCAACCACACGCTTCTGCTCCGCGGTCAGGTCAGAGCTGTTGCGAGCCTCAAAAACGGCCTTCACACGCTGGAACAGTTTGTCGTTCTGAATGATCTTGGAGCTGAACGCTGCCAGCTTCGGTGCCATTTCCGCCTGCACGGCACGGAATTCCGGGGTCGACATGTTGCCACTCCAGATACCCCAGTAGGTGAACACCTGGCTCAGTGCCTTGCCGCTGCGCTCCATCTCTTCAATGGTGTTGGAAAAGGTCGGCGGCGCCGGGTTGTTGGCAATCTCGTCGATTTCTGCCAGGTTCTGCGCCATGCCGTACTCCAGCGCCGGCTTCAGATCTTCCACCTTCATCTTGTCGAATGCAGGCACACCACCGTAAGGGCCCTTCCACTCGGCCAGCAGCGCATTATTTTTTACGACATCCGCGACAACTTCAGCAGAAGCCACCACTTGCTCTGCCGGCTTCGCCGCCTGTACGTTTTCCGCTTCTTTACTGCAACCGCCCACGGTAGCCAGTGCTGCGGCGATGGACATTGCGATCAATGTTTGACGCATGAAGTAGATCCTCTCGTGACATGAAATTATTAAATTTTTAGCTGCCCGGAGTGTACCCCAGCGACAAGCGAGATCGCTACGATGCGGGAGTAAGGCCGCAGCTTTATCGGTCAACCGCAGGCCTTGCAGCATATTCCCCCTGCACTGATTAACTTTGCAGAGCATTTTGTGGGGGCAGCTTTTTAGCGCCATTTGATAACGGCTTATTAAGTGGGTAGTTTTAGACTGCTGGACACATAGCGCTGGTGGCGTTGTCGCACCGCCACCAGCGCGACAAAGGATTCATTGCACCGGTGAGATCAAACGCGCCGGTCTTCCACGATATCGCCCACCGCCAGCAGCTCCTCATCGTGAGTCACTTCTCGCCAGGGCTCATTGATTCCGGCCTCGACCCAGCTTTGCATACCGGGCAGCGCCAGAATGCGCTCGCAGTAGCCCATCGCTTGTTGGCCGAGGGAAAGCTGGTAGCCTTTCAGGCGCAGCACGACCGGTGCGAAGAACGCATCTACGGCTGTGAATTCCTGCCCCGCCAGGAATGGCCCGCCGAATCGGGAAAGCCCCTGCTGCCACAGCTCGTCGATACGCTTCAGGTCTTTTTGCAGGGCCTCGTCGATGCGGTGGAGCGATACCGTTACACCACAGTTCATGCTGCACTGGTTACGCAGGGCAAAAAAACCTGCGTGCATTTCCGAGGCGGCGCAGCGGGCCCAGGCCCTCGCCTGCTTGTCCGCCGGCCAGACACGGGGATGCGATTCGTACAGGTATTCGGTGATGGCAAGGGATTCCCACACGGTGGTATCGCCGTCGACCAGGCACGGCACCAGACCAGTGGGGGAAAACTTGCGGAATTTATTCCAGCTGCCACCCTCGTCGAAGGGCACCAGCTGCTCCTCGAAAGGAATTTCCAGCTCAGTGGCCAGCAGCCAGGGGCGCAGCGACCAGGACGAATAGTTTTTGTTGCCGATAAACAGTTGATACATCCTGCTCTCCCTATCCTAATTGAAGGCGTGCTTGGCGTTAGGCGGTTTACGCCTTGCCGCCGGCTCCATTTCGGCCGTCACGCAGCATTTCAGAAATACAGAAGGCGAGCTCCAGCACCTGGTCTGCGTTGAGTCGCGGGTCGCACTGGGTGCGGTAGCAACTGGCGAGATCTTCGTCGGAAATTTTCCAGGCACCGCCGGTACACTCGGTGACGTGCTGCCCGGTCATTTCCAGGTGAATACCACCAGGGTGTGTGCCCTCGGCACGGTGCACCGCAAAGAAATCCCGGATTTCCCGCAAAATATTGTCGAAATTGCGGGTCTTGAAGCCGCTGGATGCTTTCTCGGTGTTGCCGTGCATGGGGTCGGTGCTCCACACGATAGAGCGCCCTTCCCTTTCCACCGCACGCACCAGTGCGGGCAGTTTATCGCCCAGCGTATCGGCACCCATCCGGGTAATCAGGGTCAAACGGCCGGGCTCATTGTTCGGGTTCAAACGATCGATCAGCCGGATCAACTCATCGGTCGCCATACCCGGCCCCACTTTGACTCCGATGGGATTCCAGACTCCGGCAAGGAATTCGATATGCGCGGCATCCAGCTGGCGAGTGCGCTCACCGATCCACAACATATGAGCGGAGCAGTCGTACCATTTGCCCGTCAGGCTATCGGTGCGGGTCAGCGCCTGCTCGTAGTTCAACAGCAACGCTTCGTGGGAAGTAAACAGTGTTGTCTCGCGAATGGCCGGTGTATTGGCGGAGTTGACGCCACACACCGCCATAAATTCCAACGCATCCTGCAGACGCTCTGCCAGCTGGGCATAGCGGTCTCGCTGCGGGTTGTTTTCCAGGTAACTCAGGTTCCAGGCATGCACCTGATGCAGGTCGGCCAACCCACCCTGGGCAAAGGCACGCAGCAGGTTGAGGGTGGCCGCGGACTGGTTGTAGGCCGTGAGCATGCGTTTGGGGTCAGGCACACGGGCTTCCGCAGAGAAGTCGATACCATTGATGATATCGCCCCGATAGCTCGGCAGCTCCAGGCCATCCACGGTCTCCATGTCGGCCGAGCGCGGCTTGGCGTATTGCCCGGCCATACGCGCCACCTTCACCACTGGCAGATTGCCGGCAAACGTGAGCACCACCGCCATCTGCAGCAACACTTTGAAGGTGTCGCGAATACGGTTGGCATTGAAGTCGGCGAAGGATTCCGCACAGTCGCCACCCTGCAATAAAAATGCCTTGCCCTGCGCCACTTCCGCCAGCTGGCGGCGCAGCTCCCTCGCCTCCTCTGCAAACACCAGCGGCGGGTAATCGGCAAGCTGCTGCTCAACGGATTCCACGTCGTCGAGGGACGGATAACGGGGCTGCTGGTGCGCCTGCAGTTTTCGCCAGCTGGATGGGTCCCAGGGTTTTACCAGGGGTTCAGGCTCTTGGGACGGCTTGGTGGAATGGGACACGGGGACTTTTACCTCAACTTCCATATGCGGCTCGAAATCAGATTCAACAGTCTGTGCCGCCATTGTGGCGGCACAGTGTCTGGGGGCAATTTCACCAGCGGCCCCAGGACCGCCGTTCAGCATCGGGAATGCAGAGCGCCGTTATCCGGCGTCCAGAACTTCCGCAACCGACTTGCAGAAATACGCCATATTGCTCTGGCTCAGGCCAGCAATACTGATACGGCTGGAATCTACCATATAAATGGAATAATCCTGCTGCAGTTTATGCACCTGTTCCGGGGTAATTCCCAGGAACGAGAACATACCTTTCTGCTTTTCGATAAAACTGAAGTCGCCCGCGGCGCCGGCATCCCGCAAACTTTCCACGACACCACTGCGCAGGCTATTGATGCGCTCGCGCATCTCGGTGAGTTCCGCTTCCCAGTTGGCACGCAGGCCCGCGTCGGTGAGGATGGACTCAACAATGGCGCCACCGTGATTGGGTGGCATGGAATAGTTGCCGCGCACCACATTCAGCAGCTGGCTCTGGCCGCGATCGGCAGCGGCTGCGTCGCTATAAATGACCATGGCCAGCCCGACGCGCTCGCGGTAGAGACCGAAGTTTTTCGAGCAGGATGCAGCGACCAGCATCTCTGGCACCGATTCTGCCATCAGGCGCAAGCCGTAAGCATCGGCTTCCAGGCTGTCACCGAAGCCCTGGTAGGCCATATCAATGAAGGGGGTGAAACCCTGCTTCTGCGCCATTTCCGCCAGCACCTGCCACTGTTCGCGAGTCAGGTCGGCCCCACAGGGGTTGTGACAGCAGGCGTGGAACAGCACCAGATCACCTTCGCCGACCTGCTTCAGGGTTTCCACCATCGCGTCGAACTGCAGGCTGCTGGTGGCGCGGTCGTAATAGGGATAGCTTTTGATTTCCAGGCCGGCGTTGCCCAGCAGGGGCACGTGATTGGCCCAGGTGGGGTCGCTCACCCAGATGGTGGCGCCCGTTTTGGCACGATCGGAAAATTCAGCCAGAACACGCAGGGCGCCACAGCCCCCCGGCGTCTGCGCGGAGCGCACGCGGTTGCCAACCAGCGCAGGGTGGCCGGCACCCAGTACCAGTTCCTGCATCGCATTGTTGAACCCGGGGGTTCCAGCCGGGCCAACATACGCCTTGGTTTCTTCGCTGCGCAACAGGCGGGTTTCCGCTTCCTTGACGGCCTGCAGAACCGGGGTATGCCCCGCCTCATCTTTATAAACACCCACCCCCAGGTCGATTTTGTTGGGGTTATCGTCCGCACGGTAGGTGGCGAGAAGCCCCAGAATGGGGTCGGCGGGCAGGCTCTTCAGGTGGTCAAACATGGAAACTCCTGGTAATTCGCGCCGATGCGCTCACAGCGCATCGAGCAGTGAATGGTCAAGTCAGAAAGATGGGATAAGAATGGCAGATGAACCGGAAATCAGTCGATCAGGCCGCGATTGGCCCAGTCCTGCGCGCGCGCCATCAGCTTTTCAATAATACTGTCGAGCTGGTTGCGCTCGTCGGCCGACAGCGAGCCCATCAGGTCGTTCTCATACTGCTGTGCCAGCGGCACAATACGTTCGTACACATCCCGGCCCAGGTCCGAAAGATTGAGCACCTGGCGACGGCGATCGGCGAGGTCTTCGCTGCGGGTGATGTAGTCGTTCCGGATCAGGATCGACACCGCGCGGCTGATCGCCACCTTGTCCATCGCCGTTTGCTCGACTAAGTCCGCTGCGGACAAGTTCGGAAAACGGCCAAGAATAGCCATCACACGCCAGGCGGGAATGGTGAGGTCGAAACGCGCGCTATAGGCATCCGCAATCGCGTTGCTTACCCGGTTGGACAAGACAGAAAGGCGATAAGGCAGGAACTTCTCCAGACGCAGATCATCCGGGCGCACCGCATCCATAGGGTCGGAAAGCTCAGTCTTGTCGCTAGTGGTGTTATCAATTGTCATCGCGGTTTTGTTGCCTGCTTTTCATTCGCCTGCCTTCTTTGCACTCGCTGCACTGGGCTGGGAATGGGTTGTACCAGTTTTTAAATGTAACTAAAATTGGTTTCAAATGTAACCACTGCCGCAGGATTTTTTGCCAGCACGATGGCCGGGTCGCAGCCTCCAGAAATGAAGGTCGGTATGAAAAACTCCAGTGACCACGCATCGAACCAGCCTGAGCAAGCTGGTCACTCACCCCAAAAATTGGCAGCACATTATACGGTGCCTGACGTCGATTTTGTCAGGCCGCGCGACCACTGACGCAAACAATTTGCGCCCCGAACCGCACAGGATGCAACAAATATGGAACTCCATGGTTATTTTCGCTCTTCCGCCAGCTATCGCGTGCGCATTGCGCTCAACCTGAAGGGGCTGGAATACGATTACCATCCGGTAAACCTGCTCAAGGGAGAGCAAAAAGAACCCCAACACCGCACACTGAACCCACAGGGGCTGGTACCCGCACTAGTCGACGGCGAACACGTGCTGACCCAGTCCCTGGCAATTATGGAGTGGCTCGACGAGCAACACCCCCAGCCCGCCCTGCTGCCCAGTGATCCACTGGCGCGCGCCCGGGTACGGGCGCTGGCTTATAACGTGGCCTGCGATATCCAACCCATACAAAACCTGCGCGTACTGAAATACCTCCAGTCCGAACTGGGGGCCAGCGATGAACAGAAGGTAATGTGGATTCGCCACTGGATCGATGGTGGCTTCACGGCACTGGAAACACAGCTGAATGGGCAGGGAGGCACCTTTGCCAACGGCGATGCACCGGGCCTGTTCGAATGCTGCCTGATTCCGCAGATTTACAACGCCGAGCGGTTTGGGGTGACGCTGGACAAATACCCGCGCATTGCAAAAATTGCCGATGCCTGCGCCACGCTACCGGCATTTGAGCAGGCACGTCCGGAAAATCAGCCGGACAGTACGGTCTAACAGCGCCACCGCAGCATCCGCCTCTACCGCTCGCGCTCGGGCACCCCTGGCACCTCGCCCGACAGCGGCAGGGGCTCCTTGAAGGTCAGTGTCCGGTAGGGGAATGGAATCTCAATACCCGCCTCATCCAGGGCGCGCTTCACGGCCGTTACCACTTCCCCTCGTGAGTGACGCTCTTCGAAGGGGGTAGACCCGGCCCACCAGGTGACCTCGATATCAATACTGCTGTCGCCGAACCCCTGGGGGAATATCTGTATCGGCTCATCCTCTTTGACGGTCTCACACTCGCCCACGGCGGCCTTGATCACATCCACCGCAGCGGTGACATCCTCACCGTAGGCGATACCGGCAATGATGGTAATACGCCGCTTATTCCGGTCGGTGAGAATCTCACAGGGGTTTTTAAACAAAAAAAGATTGGGCACGATCACCAGCTCTCCGGTGGTTCGGCGAATAGCGGTGTTGCGCACCTCTACCGCTTCTACCCTGCCCTCTACACCCTCACACTTGATAACATCACCGGCCTCAAAGGGAAACCGCCACAGAATCAGAATCCCGGCGAAGAAGTTCTCGAAAATATCCTTGAAGGCAAACCCCACCGCCACCGACAGCAACCCGAGCCCACCGAGGGCCTTGGCCGGCGTAAGACCGGGAAACAAAACCATGGCGGTAATCAGCATGCCCAGCACCCAGATAAAGATGCGTGTCAGACGAACCAGCAAATCCTGAAGCGACGGTTTGCGGGTGGTTTTCCGCGCGAAACGACGGGCGGCCTTTCCCACGATGGTGGCGATAATCCATGTCAGCACCAGCATCAAAACACTGGCGATGAAAAAAGGGATGTGGGCAAGGAAGCCTTCCCAGATGCCATCAAGGGAGGCCATCACCGTATCGACCACGTTGGACAGAGAGGAAGGTTCTACCTTGGCCAGCTCCAGGGCATCGGCAAGCTCCTTGGCCTTATCCGCGCCATCCTGATTATTCTGGCCAGGCGGATTCGTTTGCAGCTGCCAGCTAGGCATCGCTTACCCGGTAATCGTGGAGGCGCAGCCACCGGGTGGCGATCCATTTCTCCCCCGCAACCACCGGGCTACCGCCATGCAATGTCAGGCGGTCAAGTTCACCTTCACCATTGGCAAACGAAAAGAACAGGCCGCAGCCTTTTTTAGGCATTACATCCAGGGATACTTTGGGGAACACCGTAGAACCACCGGCCTCCACGTTGTTCAGGTACATCACCAGCGTACCCACACGCTGGCCGCCGCGCGCAAGCACTTTCTGATTGCCGGGCTTCTCGGGATTAAAGAAATCGAAATGGGGCTGATACTCCGCGCCCTCCTGGTAGTGCAGCACCTGTATTGGCTCGCCGCGACTCTCCGGCACGCCCAGTAAACGCTCGATGCGGGCCTCGATACTGGCGATCAAGGGGGTTGCATGCGACTCGAAGTAGGTACCAGAGCTGGTTCTCACATCGCCAAGATCAAAGGTGCCACTTTCTGCGTTCACCACCCGCGAGCGCTTGAGCCTCGGGCGTGCCAGTTCAACCAGCGCGTCGCACTCACTCTCAGACAGTAAATTGCCAAACAGCACCACATTCGGTCGCTGCATCGCCAGCAGGACTTCCACCTGCTGGTCCCCGAGGTCATACAGGTTCTTTTCCGGGTAGAACAAGCGAAAGCGACTGCCGTCGTACTCCTCCTCTGCCGCTGCCTGAGCTGAGGTATCTGCGGCGAGGCCCGTATTGGGCTGGACACCCGATCGCGCCGCCACACTATCGCCGGTGGAATAGGCCGCAATACATTGCTCAACGGCACGCTCGATGGAAGGTTGATACCCGGCCTTCAGCAGCGCATCCATCACATTCGCCTGACACTGGCCGCGCTCCACAGCCTCCTGCATCCACTGCTTCAAGTCCGGCTGAAGTTCTGTAAATTCCACAAGACACTCCTTTGCTCTCGCCCGGCCCATGCCGCGGGGCCAACTCGCGCACTGAGTATAGTCCGCCCCCTCTGCCCCATCGCCCTACCCGGGCGCTACCGCTGAGCACCCCATCCCTGGGTTGAACCCACCGCCGCTACCGGGGTCTACCCCACTACCTGGGCCCGAAAAACCATATCGCCACGAACCGGTAGCACCAGAATACGATTCCGCTAGACTTGCCATTTAACGACACGCCAAAACGGCTCTCGATTACCGCTGAACAAGGTGACCCGCTTGATCCGCTCACTCCGCCGCTACGCGCTCTGCGCGCTCCTGATCTCTTTCCTGGCCCCCCTCCTGACATTGACTGGCTGCGCCACTCTGTCGCCGGACTTTGAAAAGCCAGATGTGCAACTTACCGCACTGGAACCCCTGCCCGGTGATCGCAGCGGCAACCTGCGCTTTCGTATCCACCTGCGTGTATTCAACCCCAACAACACAGACCTGGCCCTGTCTGGCCTCTACTACACGCTCAAGCTGGCCGGGCACAAGGTCGTGACCGGCACCTCCAATACCCTGCCGGTAGTGCCGGCGTACGGACAGCAGGCCATCACCGTGGATGCGTCTGCAAACCTGATGGGGTCATTCATGGCGGCGGCGGAGCTGATCCGGATGCAGGGCAATACCGTGCCCTATGAACTGGAGGCCAAACTGGGGTTGAAGGCGTCGCTGCTACCCGCGATTCGGGTATCCAAGCGGGGAGAGATTAGACTGGGGCAATACCAGCGCTGATACCGCGCCAAGAGAGCGGCACGGCGGGCTGGGAAAGAAGACGGTCAGGGAAGGGACGCGGGCTGGGTCGGCGAAATGCCAACCCAGCCGGGTCAGGAAAGGCTCAAAAGGCGGCGAGACTATCGACGCGCGGCAACAATACCGCCGGTCATGGCCACTACGGAGCTGAGAATACCCAGCCCCACCAGGCTATACAGGCTAATGCTCTGTTCGGCCATGGCTGCCAGCGCCTCCTGCAACGGGAACTGCCAGCAAACGATGGCGGATGCCGCGATCACCGCCGCATACTGGTAGCGCGTGGCGCGACGCTCGGACCGCTTCGCAGGCGCGGGTGGCAGATCCGCCATTACCCGCTCACAAAAGCCATCATCGTCCAGGTGAGGCTCGTTGAACTGCAGTTGCTGAGAAAGCCAGGTGTCGAAATCTGGCGAGTCACCGCCGATAACACCGGATTCAGAGTGCACAACACCGCCTTTGATTACCATACCTGGAATACCTGCTGTATCACTTGTGGAATTTCTTGAATCAGCCACTGGCTACCTCCTCCCGCCAGGCCTGCAGTAACGACTGCAACTTGGCCCTTGCGCGATTAACGTGGGATTTTACCGTGCCCAGCGGCAATTTCATAATTGTGGCCGCTTCCTCGTGGGAAAAGCCGCGCTGCATACATAGATGCACCGCCTGTCTCTGGGCGTCACTCAATTCCCCCATCGCCGAATTCAGGTCTCTGGCCATGCCCAGTTGCTGTGCTTCTTCGACACTTTCCTGGGCCTGGGCGCGGTCAACCGCCTCCTGATCCACCTCGGGTGTATTCTTTCGCTTGTGGCTCATGACCAGATTGTAGGCGATGCGGTACAGCCACGTGCTGAAGCGCGCATCCCCACGAAATGCCGGCAGCGCCTTGTAGGCTTTGATAAAGGCCTCCTGCGCCATGTCGTCGGCAAGACCCTGATCGCCATTGCACAGCTGGCGGAGCGAGAATCGCAGCTGTGACTGATAGCGACGAACCAGCTGGGCGTAAGCCCGCTGGTCCCCGTCTTCGACGACACGCTTGATCAGATCCTCATCATTGAGGTCCATGGGTGGTAATCCTTAACCGGCCTGCTGGTGATCGAGTTTCCAGTTCCAATACCGGGCTACCCCGATAAACAGTGGTATCAGACCCAGGCTGCCAGCCCCAATACCCGAAGCGGCCGTCAACCAGATGAAGATGGCCGCACCTACCGCCATCAGCGTGAAACCGCGGTCTTTCGTACTACCAGCGCGCTCGCCTTCCATTGCGTCCAGCAGCTCCGGCGGAATATCACGCCCTTCAGCGACCATGCGATTGATGTTGTCCATCAGCAGCTGCTTCTTGCGATAGCTGTTGCGGGTCACCAACCACACAATCATGATCGGGGTGCCAAAGACCGCGAGGATCGCGACTACACCGATCAACCACTCCATATCCGGGCCACGACGACGCTCTGCATAATGCTCCCGATATTCACCGTGCTCGGCCCGGGCGCGCTCCACTTCGGCGCGGATGCGCTCGGCGCGCTCCATATCGGCATTGATGCCGATACTGATATTGCGCGGCACCGAATCAAGCGCCTCCTCGACCACCAGCCCCTTCTCATCGAGAATCCCTTTCTCTTCGAGCTTCTCGTAGATACGGCGGGTGACCGCGCCACCAAACTCCTCGCCGAGGTCGATCTGCACGTCAGCGCTCTCGCCATTTTCATCGCGGGCGTGAATCCGCAGGCTGCCGTCTTCCTGGCGCAAGATCCGCACCTGTTTCGACACCTTGTTTTCTGCCGACTTCGCCGGCGCCTCCGGTGCGACCACCGCTGCCGGGGGTTGCGGCGGCTGCGGGGCTACCGTCTCATCGTCCTGTGCCAGCAAGCTGCCGGAGACACCCATTGCCAGGGCCGCCACAAAGGCGCACGCCCAGCGAGGCTGTCGGTTACGCGTAGTTAATTCATTCGCTCTCATTGATGTTATCTCGCTCTTACTAATCTGACCGGCTGAAAAGGCCCACCGCGGGCCCAGGGTCTGTGCGACAGCAACTTGTACATAATTTGGCCACCCTGTATCCGGGCGGCCATCTGCAGTACCTTCTACCAGACAGGCCTGCCGCACTGCTGTCACACGGCCGGGCTTTACCCTTCTCCTGATGGACGCAGCGGCGATCCGCTTTGGATGCAAAGCAGATGCAAAAATAATCAGGGAAACGGTCTTGTAACCCCACGCAGCCACTTTATCACGCAAACGGGATACCTATGACTTCACACACCCCAGCCACTACCACCCCAGCCACTACGCCTCTCCCCAGTACCACTGCCACACCCACCTCGGTCCTTGCGTTCTGGTTTGGCAGTGACGACCTGCAGCGCGACCCAGCAGCACACCAGCGCGCGCACTGGTTCCAACGTAGTGACGAATTCGACGCCGAAATCCTCAACCGGTTTGACCGTGCCATTGATGCCGCGCTGGCGGGCGAACTCGGGCACTGGACCGAATCCATCGACGGCCGGCTGGCACTGATCCTCCTGTGCGACCAGTTCACCCGCAATGTGTTTCGCGGCTCCGCCAGGGCGTTTGCCGGCGACCCTTTGGCGCTGGAGATCTGCCAGAACATGATTCGCAGCAACCAGCAGCGCCAATTAGGGCTGCACCAACGCGCCTTTGTGGGGATGCCCCTGGAGCATTCCGAGCTGGACGAGGTGCAGGCCCAGTCGGTGGCCTACTTCGACCAGTTGCGGCACGACTTCCCCGTAAACGGACCCGGAGTAAGCCCGGAAGCGGCAAATGCGGCCGAAGATTACTACCGTTTTGCCGTGGCACACCGGCGGGTAATTGACCAATTTGGGCGCTATCCCCATCGAAATGCGGCGCTCGGCCGGAAAAACTCTGCACAAGAACAGGAATGGCTGGATAATGGTGGCGGGTTTTAACACATCAGTGGATGACCGCATTGAGCGGTTGACACTGGATACCCATACAGATACTGTATATTCATCCAAGTTAAACAACACACGGTTATTGCCCGGCATCAGTCCGGAATCACTGTAAAAGACAACAGGAGGCCCTTATGGCGGTAGTAGCGGTTTGGAAATGTGATAGAGACGGAGCCATGTTCGACAACAAGAAAGACGCCGAAGAACACGACAAGATGCTGGAACTGGCCGCCAACATTACCGCGCTGATCGAGCGCAATGTTGAAGGCGTTTCCGAAGAAGCCTGTGAAGAAATCGGCCTGATGCTGGCCAAGCGCCGGGACGTACTGGCGAAGGCCTGCAAAGGCAAACCGGAAGCGTTGCTGGAAGAAGAGCAATCGGACGAGCAAGCAGACAGCGAAAACGTTACCCCGCTGGCAGCCAACCAGTAATGTAAACAAGCTATGGCCGCCCGCGCAGCTGGATTCCCCACCCGGCTGCGCGGAACGAGCCCCAGGTTTCCACCCCTGTACTCTTTTCCACCCCTGTACTCTGCCCGGCTTGCCGGGCTTTTTTTATGGCGGAGTGGTTAGAACGCAGCGGCGATATTGATTACCGCCAGAATGATGATCACCACCCAGGTCAGCAAGGTGCCAAGAAAACGACCGGGATGATAACCGCCCTGCCCCGCAACCAAACCGATCGCATGCAGGAGACGCCCCAGCACCAGGGCCCCACCCAGGCAGTGCAGCCACAGGTGTGACAGGCCGTTGATTTCCGCAATCAGCATCAGAATCAGTGCCAGCGGAATGTATTCAATCGCATTGGCATGGGTGCGCACAGCGACCTGCCCTTGTTTATCTCCAGCGGTACCCAGCCCTACTTTCTTGCCGCGGCGAAAGGCCACTACCTTGAATGCCAGGGCGATCACCAGCAGCGCGCACAGGCCCGCATAGAGCGCAGTCACTTGTAAACTCATCATCTCAGGGGTTACTCCCATCCGTTAGTTTTGATTACTTCTTGTAGCCATGACCGGTACCAGCACCAGGGTGCAGGTAACGATCGCGCAAGCGCGTTGAACGGTTCTCCAGGGATTGTGGCTTCCCGTCGATCACAACAAGCTCTGCAAAACTGGTCACTTCCAGCGGATCACCGCTCCACAGCACCAACTCCGCCGCGCCACCCGGCACCAGCACACCACCTTCAAGGCCAAACACCTGGGCAACATTTGCCGTGATGGTGCGCACGCCCTCTTCAAAAGGCAGCCCGTACGCCACGGCATTGCCGGCGCCCTGGCGCGAGAGGTAGCTGTTGTGGGTACCGGCATAGCCGGGGCCGCCGATCACCACGGTCACGCCCGCCTTGTGCAACAGTGCGGCGTTATCCAGGCGCGCGCCGAGCTTCTCAAACGCGGTGGGCGTATTGCTCATTGCGTCGATAACCACCGGAACCCGCGCGGCGGCCAGCTGCTCCGCGACCATCCAGCCTTCCGAAGCGCCCTCAATAATCAGCTTCAGATCGAACTGCTTCGCCAGCGCCAGCAATTGCAGGATATCGCTGGCCCGGTCGGCATTGACCAGCAGAGATTGCTCGCCGCTGAGCAGCGGCTGCAGGGACTCCAGGTCGGCAATGGAGAAATCGAGATCTCGCCACTCACCGCGGCGAACGGCATCACGGTTGTCCGCGTATTCCTTCGCCTGCCCCAGCGCGGCCTGAATCTGCGCGTAGGCACGTGCCCGGCTGCCGCCGGCCAGAGAAGCGCCGTATTCACCAAAATAGATTTTTTGCAGCAGTGCCCGATCCGTCACGCTGTCGAAATCCCCGGTGAGCTTTATGCCAAAACCCTGCCCGGCAAAAATCTTCTGCTGGCTATTGGGCACCACCACGGCGCGCGTAACGCCACCGGCGCGGTTGAACGGAATTAACGTGGAGTGCGGGTTGAAGGCGACTACCGGATTGAAACCGGCACCGATAGAGCTGTCTTCAATCGCGCCGTCATTGGTCGACGCCGCCGCCCCGATTTCCGTAAGCCCCAGTTCACTATTCGGTGCGATAAGGCCCGGAGTGACCACTTTGCCGCGGCCGTCGATCACCAGGTCCGCCGTCATAGTGCCAAGATCATCCGCGATCTGCGCGATGCGGCCGTCTTTGACCAGTACATCCCCGATTTGCAGGGTGCCCTGATCGCTCAAAGTGATGACCTTTGCGCCCTTGATCAGCAGTGTTTCCGCCAACGCCACTGGCGCCGTGAAAAATACAGAGGCCAGCACACCCATCTTCAGCAACTGTTTCATTTTCATTAGCGCTCTCCTCCTTCCGGCAGACGCTCACCCTCGGCATCCAGAATCCCCAACTCAAAGTCACTGTGCGGCTGTCGCTCGGGGTTATCGCGGTCGTACATCAAATTGCCATCAATAAAGACTTTTTCGGCTTTGCTGTACACGCTGAACGGGTTGCCAGACCACACCACCACATCTGCCATCTTGCCTTTTTCCAGGCTGCCGGTGACGTCATCAATACCGAGGGACTTGGCCGGGTTCAGGGTCATCCAGACTGCGGCGTGGCGCGGTTCGATATGGAAACCGGCGCGCTGGCCTGCCACCATCGCCTTGGCAGTTTCCTCGTTGAGGTGCTGGATACCCACCGCAGAATCCGAATGGATCAATGCGCAGGCCTTGGCCTGGTCAACAATGGCAATATTGGCTTCGGTCATATCAAACGCTTCGTGCTTGAAGCCCCACCAGTCCGCCCACATGGCTGCACAGACGTTGTTCTCTGCCAGCAAGTCAGCAACCTTGTACGCCTCTACCGCGTGGTGGAAGGTGGAAATCTGAAACCCGAACTCCTCCGCCACATCCATCATGATGGCCATTTCTTCACCGCGGTAGCAGTGGTTGTGTACCAGGATATCGCCGTTCAGCACCCCTGCCAGGGTCTCCATCTGCAGGTTGCGGTCCGGCTCCTCCCCGCCATTTTTCTCGTAGTTATCCCACTTGTCGCGATACGCGGAGGCTTCAATCCAGGCCTGGCGATAACCGGCCACGTTGCCCATGCGCGTTGAGGGCGCACTGCCCTTGCCGCCATAGACCCGCTTGGGGTTCTCGCCACAGGCCATTTTCAGGCCATAAGGCGCGCCGGGGAATTTCATGTCCTGCACACTGCGGCCGGGTACGTTTTTCAGGGTGACGCCGCGGCCGCCGAACAGGTTGGCCGAGCCAGGCAGAATCTGCAGCGTGGTCACGCCGCCCGCCAGGGCCAGCGCAAACTGCGGATCCTGTGTCCACACGGAGTGCTCGGCCCACACCTCGGCGGTGTTCGGCGAGGTCATTTCGTTGCCGTCCTGAGAGGATTCAATCGCCGGTGCGGGGTAGTCGCCAAGGTGGGAGTGGACATCGATAATGCCCGGGGTCACCCATTTGCCGGCCCCTTCCACCACCATGCCCTTCTTGGGGGCTTTCAGGTCTTCACCGACCGCTGCGATCTTGCCGTCTTTCAGCAATACATCCGTATTGTTCAGTTGCTCACCGGTGCCCGTTAACACGGTCGCTCCGCGAATCAGAACCGGCGCGGCCTCGTCGGCTTTATAGGTCGACGGGAATGCGCCCTGGCGCGCGAAATCGGCCCCGTCTGACTTGTCCTGTTTATCCCCGCCGCACGCACTGAGCGCCATGGCCAGTACCGTACTGCCGGCCACGGCAAACAGACGTTGCCGCACATTATTCGAACCCAGAGTTGGCCGCATTGCCCCTCCTACCACTGCTGTTGTTATAGAAAATCAGATTGAAAATCAGCGCCCATGCTAGCAGCAATTCAGGAATCCGCCAGCACCGCACATGACGCGGCCGACCAGATGCTTTGGCCAATCGAGACAGTCAACGCAGGAAGTTTCTGTGGAGATAGGTGCAGGAGGTTTCTGCAGGGGGACAAACAGGAAATTAATCCAGGGAGTTGATGAAGAGAATTGACGTAGAGGGTTACACCGGGAATTGAAGTAACGCCCGGGCGCAGCCCCAGTGCGGCGGTTAATAATGCAGCAGCTTGATAATCCGCTCGCCATTATCACACTCGCCCACCACTTCCGGTTCAGAGAGCTTTGAGCCCGCCTGGATAATCTTGTTACTGGGGTAGGAAACAAAGCAGGCGAAGTTAAAGTTCACCGCCCAGTTGCAGCGGATCAACCCGTCATCCTCATCGTAGAAGCGCTCCTGGCAAAAGCTCAGGTTGGGGCTCTGCCCTCCGCCCAGCTGCGGCTGGCCGGGGTCTTCCGTTTGTGCGCTGGTCACCAACGCCATCACGGCCAATAAAACGCCTGTAGACACAACCCAGCGCATCATCTCATACCTGCCTTTCGCCAAAACGGCGCCCGTTACTACTTTGAGCCTAGCAGGTACTGCGCCTATTTCCTCTCAAGACCCGACCGGTCAGTTTTGCGCCTGCCTGATATCATATCCGGCACATGCCAGAGATCACCAAACACCGGAGCCTGTATCCATCATGTCAACGCCCGCCACGTCTGCGTCCCCGCCCTGCCACTGTTGCTCCGGCAAGCCACTCGCGCAGTGTTGCGGGATTTACCTGAGCGGCCAAGCCTACCCCAATACTGCCGAGGCACTGATGCGCAGCCGTTACAGTGCGTTTGTGACCGGCAACCTGCCCTACCTGACAAAAACCTGGCACCCGGACACCTGCCCCGAGCTCAACAGCGACGATTTGACCACCCGGTGGCAACGGCTCGAAGTGGTAAAAAGCAAACAGGGGCTGAAGAAGTCCATTGTCGAGTTTCGAGCCTGGTTTACCGATGGCGACACCGAGCGTGCGCTGCACGAAATCTCCCTGTTCAAGCTGCACAAAAAACGCTGGGTCTATGTGGAACCACTGGACAAGTGGCCATCAATCGGCGCAAGCTGAAGCTTCCGATAGATAAGGATTTTCGTGCCATTATTAGCCACATCGTCGTGCGTAATTCCGCCAGTGCCATAATGTAAGACCAGAGCAATCAATAATTTTGATTTATCGATAACAACTGCACGGTGCATTGCAGATTCGAATGGCAGATTCGAATCGCAAGGTGAGTGCCGGCAGTATTGCTTGAGGGTTGTATGTCTACCGATCTCGTTGATGCACAGGTATCCCCTACCGGACAGTTTGACATTCTGTCCAAATACGAAATTAACAAGCTGGCCCGCCACAGCCATGGCCCCCACTATCAAATGTTCCGCAACTGCGCCCTGGCAGTTCTCAACTGCGGAAACTACATGGACGACGGTAAAGAACTGCTGGAGAAATACCGGGATTTCGATATCGCCGTGGTGCCCACCGAGCGCAGCGTCAAACTTGAAGTGAAAAATGCCCCGGCCTCGGCGTTTGTCGACGGCAAGATGATCCAGGGCATCGCCGAGCACCTGTTTGCGGTGCTGCGTGACATCATTTACGTGAACAGCGAAATTACCGGAAACCCGCGCTACGACCTGGTATCGGCCCAGGGGGTAACCGATGCGGTATTCCATATCCTGCGCAATGCCGGCACTTTTGATGGCGACCGCACCCCCAGGCTGGTGGTGTGCTGGGGCGGCCACTCGATTTCCCAGGAAGAGTACGACTACACCAAGCGCGTGGGTTACGAGCTGGCGCTGCGCCACCTGGACATCTGTACCGGCTGCGGCCCCGGTGCCATGAAGGGGCCGATGAAGGGCGCCACCATCGGCCACGCCAAGCAACGCTACCGCCACGGGCAATATCTCGGCATCACCGAGCCGGGCATCATTGCCGCGGAAGCCCCCAACCCGATCGTCAACGAACTGGTGATCATGCCGGATATCGAAAAGCGACTCGAAGCCTTCGTGCGCACCGGCCACGGAATTATCGTGTTCCCGGGGGGCGCCGGCACGGCGGAAGAGATTCTGTATCTGCTGGGCATCCTGCTCCACGAAGAAAATCGCGAGCAGCCCTTCCCGGTGATCTTTACCGGCCCGGCCAGCGCCGCCGACTATTTCATCCGCATTGACCAGTTCATCGGTTCCACCCTGGGCGAAGCCGCCCGCTCGCGCTACCAGATCATCATCGATGACCAGCAGGAAGTGGCCCGGCAAATGGCTGCCGGTATCCAGCAGGTGCGCCAGTACCGTAAGGAAACCGGCGATGCCTATTACTACAACTGGCAGTTGAGAGTCTCCACCGAGTTCCAGCGGCCCTTTGCGCCCACCCATGAAAATATGCGCGGGCTCGCGCTGCACCAGAATCAGGAACCCTACCTCCTAGCGGCCAACCTGCGCCGGGCGTTTTCCGGCATTGTTTCCGGCAATGTGAAGGATGAAGGCATTCGCAACGTGGAGAAAAACGGGCCTTACGAATTATGCGGCGATCCGGCACTGATGCAGAGCATGGACAGCCTGCTGGAATCCTTCGTCAAACAGCAGCGGATGAAGCTACCAGGCAAGACCTACACCCCCTGCTATCGCATCAGCGGCGAGTAGGCTTTTCGCAAAACCTCAGACGAAAAAAAGCGCAGTTCAAGGCTGCGCTTTTTGGTTCAGTCTTCTGCGTAATCCGTCATCGGCGGGCAGGCACAAATCAGGTTTTTATCCCCGTACACATTGTCCACCCGGCCTACCGGCGGCCAGTACTTTCTCTGGCGCAGGCTGTCCAGCGGGAACACCGCCTCGGCCCGGCTGTAGGCGTGATTCCACGGCTCCATCGCCAGTACTTCCGCCGTGTGCGGCGCATTGACCAGCGGATTACTGTCCAGCGGCCACTCTCCCCGCTCTACCCGGGCAATCTCCTCGCGAATCTGGATCATCGCATCGCAGAAACGGTCCAGCTCCTCGATCGATTCACTTTCCGTGGGCTCGATCATCAAGGTGCCGGCCACCGGGAAAGACATGGTGGGCGCGTGGAAACCGTAGTCGATCAGGCGCTTGGCCACGTCGTCGACAGAAATACCGCTGGTTTCCTTCAGCGGCCGCAGGTCCACAATGCACTCGTGGGCTACCCGGCCGTTGCTACCGCGATACAGAATCGGATAGCTGTCCTGTAGGCGTGCGGCAATGTAGTTCGCGTTGACGATGGCCAGCTCGGTAGCCTTGCGCAATCCATCGCGGCCCATCATGCGGATATACATCCAGGTAATCGGCAGAATACTGGCGCTGCCGGCCGTGGCCGCCGATACCGGCGCACCATGGCGATTGGCCTGGGCAATGCCTCTACTGCCGGCCGACACCGCACCGGGCAGGAATTCCGCCAGATGCGCACCCACCGCCACTGGCCCCACACCGGGGCCCCCGCCGCCGTGGGGAATACAGAAGGTTTTGTGCAGGTTCAGGTGGGAGACGTCCCCGCCAAATTTGCCCGGCTGACACAGGCCCACCATGGCATTGAGGTTGGCGCCGTCGATATACACCTGGCCACCGTGATGGTGCACGATCTCGGCAATCTCGCGAATGCCTTCCTCGAATACCCCGTGGGTAGAAGGATAAGTCACCATGATCGCGGCCAGCCGCTCGGCGTGCTCGCTGGCTTTCGCGCGCAGGTCTTCCAGGCTGACATTCCCGTGCTCATCGCACTTCACCACCACCACACGCATACCGCACATCTGCGCAGAGGCGGGGTTGGTGCCGTGGGCGGAGCTGGGAATCAGGCAGATATCGCGCTCCGCGTCACCGCGGCTGGCGTGATAGGCGCGGATTGCCAGCAGCCCGGCGTACTCGCCCTGAGAACCCGCATTGGGCTGCAGGGAAATGGCATCGTAGCCGGTGATTTCGCACAGCATGGCTTCCAGGCTGTCGATCATTCCGCTGTAGCCATTCACCTGCTCTGCCGGTGCCAGCGGGTGCACGTTGGCAAATTCCGGCCAGGTCACCGGCAGCATTTCCGCGGTGGCGTTGAGCTTCATGGTGCAGGAGCCCAGTGGAATCATCGAGCGATCGAGAGCGATGTCCCGGTCCGCCAGGGTGCGCAGGTAGCGCAGCATTTCGGTCTCGGAATGGTAGCGATTGAACACCTCGTGACTGAGCAGCGCATCGCTGCGCAGCAGGTTGCCCGGCAATACCGGCGCTTCACGGGTTTCAATGCTTGCGAAGCTCAAGCGGCTTTCTGCCTCAAACAGCGACCACAGTGCTTCCACATCGTCGCGGGTCGCGGTTTCGTCGAGGGAAATCCCCACCCGTTCGCCGTCGATCACCCGCAGGTTTATCCCCTTGTGCTTCGCCGCATCGTGCACCCTGGCGGCACCGCCGGTTACGCGCATGCTCAGGGTGTCAAACCAGGTCTCGTTCTCCACCTCGCAGCCCAGCTCCTGCAAGCCAAGGGCCAGCACGCTGGTGAGGTAATGCACCCGCGCGGCGATGGTGCGCAGCCCCTGGGGACCGTGATACACCGCATACATGGACGCCATGACCGCCAACAGCACCTGCGCGGTACAGATATTGGAAGTGGCCTTTTCCCGACGGATATGCTGCTCGCGGGTCTGCAGGGCCAGCCGGAACGCGGGTTTGCCATTGGCATCGATCGACTGGCCGACCAGACGCCCCGGCAGTGAGCGCTTGAAGGACGCACGGGTTGCCATATAGGCCGCGTGCGGGCCACCAAAGCCCATAGGCACACCGAAACGCTGGGTGGAGCCGACCGCCACATCCGCCCCCAGCTCCCCCGGCGAGGTCAGCATGACCAGGCTCAGGATATCCGCAGCCATCACCGCCAGGCCGCGCTGTGCGTGTACCGCATCGATCACTGCGCGGTAGTCCCGCACGGCACCGCTGGCACCGGGGTACTGCAACAGCACACCAAACACGGCAGCCGCATCCAGGTCGTTGGCGGGGTCGCCGACAATCACCTCAATACCCAGCGGCTCCGCGCGGGTCTGCAGTACCTCAATGGTCTGTGGCAGGCAATCGCGATCGACAAAAAAGGCGCGCGCTTTGGACTTGGACATGCGCTGACACAGGGTCATCGCCTCCGCGGCCGCGGTGGCTTCATCCAGCATCGACGCATTGGCCAGGTCCATACTGGTCAGGTCACTGACCATGGTCTGAAAGTTAAACAGCGCCTCCAGCCGGCCCTGGGAAATCTCCGGCTGGTACGGGGTATAGGCGGTGTACCAGGCCGGGTTTTCGAGGATATTGCGCAGCACTACATTAGGAGTGCGGGTGCCGTAATAACCCTGGCCGATAAAGGAGCGGAACGATTGGTTGTTCTCTGCCAGCGCACGCAACTCCGCCAACGCCTCGTGCTCGGGCACGCCCTCGGGCAGCGCCAATGCCGCCGGCATGCGAATGCCACCGGGAATCACATCGTCGATGAACGCGTCGATACTGGAATGCCCAAGCGCTTCCAGCATCCGCGCGAGATCGTCCTGCGAGGGGCCGATATGGCGATGGGTAAATTCGTCGCGACGCTCCAGGTCGCGCAGGGTTTGCTTTGCTTGCAGCATTTGAATCGTCTCCGCTCCTGAAAATTATTCGCCGTCGACCAGTGCGGCGTAGGCATCCGCACTCAGCAGCGCCTCCAGCTCCGCCGGGTTTTGCGGGCGTACACGCATAAACCAGCCCTCGCCCATGGGGTCGCTGTTGACCAGTTCCGGCTCATCCGGCAGTGCACCGTTGACCGCGACCACCGTGGCGGCGAACGGCAGGGAGATATCACCCGCCGCTTTTACTGACTCGATCACCGCCACTTCGTCACCGGCGGCCAGCTCAGCGCCCTCTTCCGGCAGCTCCACAAACACCACATCCCCCAGCTGCGACTGGGCGAAATCGGTAATGCCGACGGTCACTTCGTCGCCTTCCACAGAGAACCATTCGTGGCTTTCGGTATATTTCACATTGCTCATGTTCTTTTTCCTAAAATTCAGTTGGGCGACTTAACCGCGGTAATAACGCTGGGGGACAAAGGGGGTCTTGGCTACGACGATGGGGATGCTCCTGCCCCGCACCAGGGCCTGCAGGCTGGTGCCGATTTTTTCATAGCCACGATCCACATAGGCCATGCCAACCGCGGCGCCCAGGGTGGGGCCGTAGCCGCCGCTGGTAACCTTGCCCACAACATTGCCGGCCTCATCGATCAGGTCGGCACCGGCGCGCACCGGAATCTTGCCCTGCACCGAGAAACCCACGCGCTTGCGCGCTACACCCTCGGCGATCTGCCCCAGTACCACATCGGCACCGAGGAAACCGCCCGCCTTGGCACCGTCGGCGCGGCGCGACTTGGCAATGCTCCACAGCAGGCTGGCTTCCACCGGGGTTGTGTCGCGATCCATATCGTTACCATACAGACACAACCCGGCTTCCAGGCGCAGGGTGTCGCGGGCACCGAGGCCGATCATCTGCACGCGGCCATCGTTGAGCAGGTTACGGGCCACCCTCTCCACCGCACTGGCCGCCACGGAAATTTCAAAGCCGTCTTCACCGGTGTAACCGGAACGGGTTACATAGCAGTCTTCGCCAAACAGCTCGACACGCGCACCGTGCATAAACGTCAGCGCGCGGGTTGCCGGTGCCAGCTCGCCAATCAGTTCACCGGCCATGGGGCCCTGAACCGCCAGCAAAGCCTGCTGGCCGAGCACGCGGATATCACAACCGCGCAGGTGCTGCTGCAAATGCGCGATATCCGCCGCGGCGGTTGCCGCATTCACCACCAAGAAAAATTCGTTCTCCGCCCAGCGGGTAATAATCAGGTCATCGAGAATGCCGCCGGTTTCCGACGTCATCACCGCGTAGCACTGCTGGTTGATCGCCAGCCCCTGTACGTCGATGGGCAACAGCTTTTCCAGCGCGCTCGCCGCATCGCTGCCGCGCACCACCAGCTGCCCCATGTGGGAAACATCAAACATGCCCACTGCTTCGCGGGTGTGCAGATGCTCCTGAACGATGCCAGCGCGATACTGGATAGGCATGGCGTAACCGGCAAACGGCACCATCTTGCCGCCGAGTTCCTCGTGCAGCGCGTACAGTGGTGTCTTGCGTACTTCGTTATTCATGGTGTTCTTTTCCTTAACATTCGATCACGCTGACGGGTAAATCGATGGCGTTTACCGCCAGGCCACCGCGCGCGGTTTCTTTGTATTTGTCCTGCATGTCGCGACCGGTGTCGCGCATGGTGCGAATGACTTTGTCGAGGGAGATAAAGTGTTCGCCATCACCGCGCAGAGCCATGCGCGCCGCACTGATCGCTTTCACGGAAGCCATGGCGTTGCGTTCGATACAGGGCACCTGTACCAGGCCGCCGACCGGATCGCAGGTAAGACCCAAGTTGTGCTCCATGGCAATTTCCGCCGCGTTTTCCACCTGCTGTGGGGTCCCGTCCAGCACTTCCGCCAGCCCGGCCGCGGCCATGGAACAGGCGGAGCCCACCTCCCCCTGACAGCCCACTTCCGCACCGCTGATGGAGGCGTTTTTCTTGAACAGAATGCCCACGGCGGCAGCGGTGAGCAGAAAACGGATCACGTCTTCTTCCGTGGGGTTGCGGGAAAAGCGCATAAAGTAATGCAGCACCGCCGGGATAATGCCGGCAGCACCGTTGGTGGGCGCGGTCACGATGCGCCCGCCGGCTGCGTTTTCTTCATTCACCGCCAGCGCATACAGGCTCACCCAGTCCAGCGCCGACAAAGGGTCAGACAGGCAGGCTTCCGGGCGGCTGCGCAGTTGCTGGTAGAGATTGGCCGCGCGGCGCTTCACCTTGAGCCCGCCGGGCAGGATGCCCTCGTTGTGCATGCCGTTGGTCACGCAGTCCTGCATTACCTGCCAGATTTTCAGCAGGCCGGCGCGGGTCTCCGCTTCGCTGCGCCAGGCCGCCTCATTGGCCAGCATTACATCGCTGATCTTGAGATTTTCGCGTTTGCAGATCGCGAGCAGCGCTTCCGCAGTGTCGAACTCGTAAGGCACCACCAGCGCCTGCTCCAGGGCATTTTCTGCCTGCGCCTCCGCTTCGGTCACCACAAAGCCACCGCCAATGGAGTAGTACACCTCTTCCGCCAGCACCCGCCCGCGCGCATCCAGCGCGCTAAAGCGCATACCGTTGGCGTGCAGCGGCAATTCTTCCTCACCGATCAGCAGCAGGTCCTGCTGCGGATCAAACGGAATCACCCGCTCCCCGGCCAGGTTCAGGCTGCAGCACTGCTCGATCGCGGCCACACGTTCATCCACAGTACTGGTATCCACCCATTCCGGTTGCTCACCTTCCAGCCCCAGCATGACCGCCTTAGTGGTGCCATGGCCGACACCGGTGGCGCCGAGCGAGCCGAACATATGTGCGGTCACGCGCGACACCTCCGCAAAGCAGCCCTGGTCCCGCAATAACTGCAGGAACAGGCCCGCCGCCTTCATCGGACCCACGGTGTGGGAACTGGAAGGGCCGATGCCGATCTTGAACAGGTCAAAAACACTCAGCGACATGATCACGCGGCTCCGTGAGACTGGGCCGTGGGATACACCGGAAAGCGTGCACACAGTGCCGACACATTCGCGCGCACGCGCGCCTGCACTTCCGCCAGTGCTTCCGCTTCTGACGGCGCAAGCTGTTCCAGGATGTCGCACATCCAGTCCGCCAGCTGCTCCGCCTCCGCGGTACCCATGCCGCGTGCGGTAATCGCCGGCGTGCCGATGCGCACACCGCTGGTCACGAACGGCGACTGCGGATCATTGGGTACCGTGTTCTTGTTGACGGTGATATGCGCCGCGCCCAGCGCCGCGTCTGCGGCCTTGCCGGTTACGCCGCGCTTGCTCAAGTCGATCAGCAACAGATGGTTTTCGGTACCGCCGGAGACGATGTCGAAACCGCGCCCCATAAATACCGCCGCCATCGCCTTGGCGTTATCGATCACACGCTGCTGGTAGGTCACGAACTCCGGTGCCAGCGCTTCCTTGAACGCCACCGCTTTGGCGGCAATCACGTGCATCAGCGGGCCGCCCTGAATACCGGGGAAAATCAGGGAATTGAATTTTTTGCCCAGCCCCTCCGGGTCGCGGGACAGAATCAGGCCGCCGCGGGGCCCGCGCAGAGTTTTGTGGGTTGTGGTGGTCACCACATCCGCCACCGGCACCGGGTTGGGATACAGGCCCGCCGCCACCAGGCCAGCCACATGCGCCATATCCACAAACAGATAAGCACCCACCTTGTCGGCAATGGCACGGAAGCGGGTCCAGTCCATGATTTGGGAATAGGCCGAGAAGCCGGCCACGATCATTTTCGGCTTGTGCGCCAGCGCCAGTCGCTCGACTTCGTCGTAGTCCACTTCGCCGGTCTCGGGGTTGAGGCCGTACTGCACCGCGTTATACAGGCGGCCGGAGAAATTCGGCTTGGCGCCGTGGGTCAGGTGCCCACCGTGATCCAGGGACAGGCCGAGAAAAGTATCCCCCGGCTGCAGCAGGGCCATGTACACCGCCGCATTGGCCTGGGAACCGGAGTGCGGCTGCACGTTGGCGTACTCGGCACCAAACAGCTCCCGGGCGCGGTCAATCGCCAACTGCTCCACCACATCCACATGCTCACAACCGCCGTAGTAGCGCTTGGCCGGATAGCCCTCGGCATACTTGTTGGTGAGTACCGAGCCTTGGGCGGCCATAACCGCCTGACTGGTGTAGTTCTCTGACGCAATCAGCTCAATGTGTGCTTCCTGACGCGCGCGCTCGGCCTGGATTGCGGCATACACGTCACCATCGACGTGCTTGAGGTAGGTCTCTATCGGGTCCATGGACTGCTCCTGATTCTTATCTATTGAGGGATGCTAGCCCCGGGGATAGAATCTGTTAAATTTATACTTCTGATCCTCCTATAAGATTTTCTTATGCAGCTTTCTCACAAGAACCTCCCCACCGAATGGCTGCGCACGCTGGTCACCGTGGTCGACAACGGGGGATTCAGTCAGGCCGGGGAACTGCTCGCGCGCACGCAGCCTGCGATCAGTCGGCAGATCAAGGAATTGGAAGAACGGTTGGGCAGGCAGCTGCTGTTGCGGTCCGGCCGCACCCTCAACCTGACGGAGAGCGGCCTGCGGGTGTACGACCAGGCAAAGAAAATCCTCGTCCTCAACGACGAGCTGGTGTTCGAGTTCAGCGGCGCCTCGGTAACCGGCAAGCTGCACCTGGGTATTCCCAGTGAATTCGCCTCGGTACTGCTACCGCGCATCATCGGCCAGTTTTCCCAGAGCTACCCGGAGGTGTCCCTGGAAGTCACCAGTGACCTCAGCCGCAACCTGCTGGCCAAGGGCCAGCGGGACCGCTTTGACCTGATACTGGCACTGCAGGAAAAACCCGACAGCGCGGAAGGCCAGCTGGTGATTCGCGATGACCTGGTGTGGGTGGCCAGCCACAAGCATTCCGCGCACCTGCTGAAGCCGCTGCCACTGGTGCTGGCACCGGATGGCTGTATGTACCGCAAGCGCGCCGAAGCGGTGCTGCAATCGGCGGGTATCGCCTCGCGCAATGTGTTTACCATTCCCGACCTGAACGGCATCCAGTCGGCCCTGGAAGCCGGGCTCGGCATCACCGCCCTCACCCGCAGCACCGTGCCGGAATCCCTGCGCGTACTGCGCCCTTCCCGCAGCCTGCCCAAGCTGGGGGAAATCGGCATCGGCCTGCATTTCAAGCACCGCCGCCCGAGCGAAGCCGCTTTGCGTCTTGCCGAACACTTGCAGAGTGGCCTCAGCCTGAGCTAGAACAGTCGCTGCTGCGACGTCCCCAAACCTTTTTACCGGCACCCCACTCCGATGACACCCGAGCTGCTCTTCGAAGATGACCACCTGATCGCCGCCTACAAGCCCGAAGGCTGGCTGGTGCACCGCTCCGATATCGACAAGTACGAAGACCGCATTCTCCTGCAGTACCTGCGCGATCTTGTCGGCGCGCACCTGTACCCGGTGCACCGGCTCGACAAACCCACCTCCGGCGTGATCGTTTTCGGCAAGAGCGGCGCGGCCGCGGCCAAATTGCAGGCACAGCTCGACAGTGACAGCGCCGTAAAGCAGTACCTGGCGGTGTGCCGGGGCTACTGCCCCGAGCAGGGCATCATCGACCACCCGCTGCCCCCCGTCGCCGACTTCAAGCACCAGCGCAAACGGCCCAAAAGCGACCTGCCCAAGCAGAGCGCCATCACCCTCTACCGGCGCATCGCCACCGTCGAGCTGCCCTACCCGGTGGACCGCTACCCCAGCAGCCGCTACTCACTGGTGGAAGTCGAACTGAAAACCGGCCGCCGACACCAGATCCGCCGCCACTTCAAACACCTGTCGCACCCGCTGATTGGCTGCCCCAAATACGGCAAGTCCACCCACAATCACTTCTTCGCAGAACAACTGCACTGTGCAAGACTATTGCTGCATGCCTACCGGCTGTGCTTACGACACCCGGAAACCGGTGAGGAAATGACTTTCGTGGCACCGCCCAAGGGATGCTTTAGGTCGCTGCTGAAACAGTTTGGCTGGCGCTTGCCGGATAGCCCGACCTCACCGGCGGTCGCGCTGGCCGAACATACCCAGCAACCACGCAATTAGCGGGTACGTTTTCAGCACCGCGCCACCACAGCAATCAGACTCGACCAGACTGCCATGCCAAAGACTCAGCCCCAGCCTACGCCCGAGCACTACTACCGCTGGTCCTCATTCGACGAGCTTACAACCCGCGAGCTATACGATATCCTGCGCGCACGGCAGGAAGTGTTTGCGGTGGAACAGGCATGTGTCTACCAGGACGCAGACGGCAAAGACCAGAACGCCTGGCACCTCACCGGCTGGAGCGGCGCATCCGACAATCCAACCCTGGTCGCCTACCTGCGCGTTGTAGCGCCGGGAGCAAAATATGCTGAACCCTCCATCGGACGGGTGCTGACCTGCCAGAGCGTGCGCGGCACAGGAATCGGTCGGGAATTGATGCGGCTGGGGATTGAGCACACCCAGCGGGAATGCCCGGGGGCGCCAATACGCATATCGGCGCAGCTCTATTTAAAGCGTTTCTATTCAGCACTCGGCTTCACCCAAACCTCAGAAATCTACGACGAAGACGGTATTCCGCATATCGAAATGCTGTATACCCCGTCGGACTGAGCGCAAAAACAAGGTAAGGGTATGTGCAGCCTCTTTGATGTAGACGACGATGCAGGCCTCGAGCGGTTCATCGAAGACCACGGCATTCACCATCCACAACGCCTGCTATTTGGCCGGCGACGACGCCCCACCACCAACGTCAGTATCGTCACCGCCCGCCACGGCCACGCGACGATTGAAAATGCGATCTGGCACCTTTACCTGCAGCGCGAAGGCGATCGCTGGAAGCCTCACCAAAAATACTGGTCCATCAACAGCAACTGGAAAAAACTGGGCCAGCGCCCGGAATACCGGAAATCCCGCTGCCTGATCCCCGCCACCGCCTGGGTGGAAAGCCAACATGGTAAAAACCCCGTGGAATTCAGCTTCGGCGATCACCAGCCGTTCTTCTTCTGCGGGCTGTATAAAAGCTGGGGAGAGACCTTGAGCTGCAGCATCATTACTCTGGATGCGCACCCGGATACAGCGCAATACCATGAAAAGAGCTTTCCCATGATCGCGCCGGATAACCACGACTTTATTACGCGCTGGCTTGGCCCGAGCGAAGATACCCTGCCGTTTGAGCCCTACTTGCGCGCGGATAAAACCATCACTGGAGCGCCGCTCATTGTCCAACCGGTAACCAGAGCCACCGTTACGGAATACGTGGGAGCGCGGCAGGAAGTGTAAAAAGATGGGCTGATGAAAAATTCAGCTGCAGGGAACCGGGCAGGAGTGTCATTACCGAACGATAATTAAAGAGAACTCACGATAGCTATCCATAAAACACGGCCAGCCAGATTGTCGCCTCATCGGGGCTCGTCCAGATAACCCGATGGCGCTGATGCGCGGGAATGTTGACGAAGTCCCCGGCTTTCAGCGACCGCCCGGCCTCCTGGAGCAACACAACCCACCCGCTTTCGTCCTGATCGTACCAATCGCCTTCGTGAGTGGTGTACCCCTGTGAAAAATAGCCGTCATCGTTTGCCAGATGCTCAAGCGCGAGCCCCTGTTGTGCCAATTCCAGTAGCATTTATCTGCATAGCAAGCAGGAGACCTCTGATTCTGACACTGGGTGTTTGTTTGAGACATGGCCGGGAGACTTGGGAAGGTTTTCAAACTGCCCCAGCTTTCAGCTAAAAATACTTTTCATGAAATGAATGCAGGCTTTGCACGTACCGCAAAGTCCCTGAAAATCATTCAAAGAAAGAACCTTTGTCTCCAAAGCCCCCTTGGAACTTAAACAAAAAAGCCCGGCACTAGCCGGGCAAATTGTTCACGGTACAAACAAGAGAGAAACTCAGAAGTGGTAGCTGACGTTCATGCCCCAGGTGCGCGGGTTGCCAAAGTTGGCCTGCAGGGAAGCGATGCTCGGGTCGGCACTCGGGTTGAAGACCACCACGCGGTTCAGCACTGCCTCGTCTTCCAGGTTCATCACAAAGGCCTGTACCTCGGTAGATGCAGACGGGGACTCCCAGATCAGGCGCAGGTCGGTCTTGGTGTAGGCGTCCTGCTTTGCTCCCTCGACGTTGATGTCGTAGGCATAGTAGTCAGCGGAGTAATAGGTCTGCAGGTACGGACGGATACGGCTGCCATCGTTCAGCAGGAAGTCGTAGCTGACCTGCAGGCCGAGGGTCATATCCGGTGACAGTGCGGGGCTGTAACCCTTCAGATCGAGCAGCGGTGCATCCGGGTCAGTCAAGTCCTGGCGACCATCCAGGCTGCCCAGCCCCTGAACCTTGGAAACCTCGTAGCGATCAAACTCCGCGTTCATGAAAGCCGCGGAAGCGGAGATGCGCCAGTTCTCTGCCGGAATCCAGGTGGCCTCAAGCTCCAGGCCGGTGGAATCCAGTGAACCGCCGTTTTCGGTGAATTCGCTGGCTGTGCCATTCAGCACCACGAACGACTGGGCTTGCATATTGCGATACTGGTTCAGGTAGGCCGCCGCATTAAACACCAGCGCATTGTCGAACCAGGCACTCTTGTAGCCAATTTCCCAGGCCTTGACGGTCTCCGGGTCATAGGTCAGAGGAACCCCTTCCCGCACGAAATTGATACCACCAGCGCGGTAACCGGTAGAAACCTGGCCGTAAACCATCTGGTCGTCGTTCAGGTCGAACTCGACCGCACCCTTCCACAGGATGTCGTCCCACTCACCGGGTACGCCCTGTCCTTCCAGTGCATCCACCACCACATCATCACCCTCGATACGCCAGGTGCTCCAGTCGAGCGGGTCGCGCTGCTGCTTGGAATCCTCGGCATAGCGCAGACCAGCGACGAAACGCAGGTCTTCGGTGGCGTGGAGCGTAGCGTGGCCGAAATAGCCCACGGAATCACTGGTGTAATCGCCCTGGTTATCCCAGTGCGGAATTTCAGGCGTGCCACTGGAGCGCTCCAGCCAGTTCCAGCCACTGGCCTGCTCGAACCAGTAAGCGCCCAACATCCACTCCAGCGCACCGTCGCCGTTGGAGCTCAGCTGCAGTTCGTGGGAGCGGGTGTTCTGATCGGAAACCCAGCCGACGAAACCACTGGTGTCTCCGTCACCGCCATCGGTGTAATCCGGGTCGTAAGTTTGCTCACCGTCAAACTGGGTGTAGTTGCCGGTGTACTGCAGCGATGCAAAGCCCAGATCGGCCTTCACCGCCAACGTGGCGAAGTCGGATTGCAGGTCTACGCTGGACGCCATATTGCGAGCAACCTTCCACGGGCCCTGGTCAAAATTGTCGGAAGCGTCGTCCGGTGCGAACTGGTGACCGTCCACATAGACGCCGTCGCGGTAGGCACCGATCTGCTGGTAGCCCCAGATAGCGGAGCCATTGCCGCCCTGGTCAGAGGTGCCGGCACGCAGGGTGATATCCAGCTCGTCCATCGGCTGCCAGCGCAGGCTGCCGCGGAAGTAGCTGATGTCTTTGTCGTTCATGTCGTCGGCAGAGCCGTTAACGACGGTATTCTCAATGTAACCGTCATGCGCTTCATCCATCATGGCGAAGCGCACCGCCAGGGTATCGGTGATGGGGACATTCATCGCGCCCTCAAACTTGTGGCGGTCATAGGAGCCCCCCAGCGCGGACACATAGCCATTGACGGAGTCGAAGTCCGGGGCGCGGGTATGAATATTGATGGTGCCGCCGAATGTGTTGCGGCCGTACAGGGTGCCCTGTGGGCCGCGCAAAACTTCAACGCGCTCCACATCGACATAGGCGCCGGTGGCCTGGGTGGTGGTGGGAACGTAGACGCCGTCCTCGAAGATACCCACCACCTGTTCGGCCTCGGAGCCAACATTGTTGGTGCGAGTACCGCGAATGGCCAGGCGCACTTCGCTACCGGACTGACCGAACTGCATGCCGGGAACCAGGTTCTCGAGGCGGGATACATCCTCAATACCGCCCATCTTCAGGGCCTCCTCGCCGAGCGCGGTCACGGATACGGAAACATCCTGCACGCTGGCTTCGCGCTTGGTGGCGGTGACGGTCAGCTCCTCGATGGCGCCGCCGGCCTTGGCCTTGTCCTCGGACTGGGCGTCCTGCTGGGCCATTGCCCCCCCGGAAATCGCCAGGCTGATGCCCAGATACAGCGCCTTCCTCGTCATTTGCATGTCACTCTCCTGAGTTGTGGTCTTTTATTTTTATGTCTGCACAAACCTCGGCAGCCGAGCCTTTTGTACTTCGAATTCAAAACGCTGTCAAACATCGATTGATCGATATCAATCTCACCACCTGCAGAGTTAAACGCCATATAACGGGCAAAAACTGAAATTTTTATGCAGAAACCCCCGCTAAAGCCATTGAAAATGGCAGCATGCTAACTGGATGGGAACAGCTCTTCTTGCGCAGCTTTCTAGCCATTTGTTGACTTCGGAACCACAAGAAGGCGTAATCGATGGGATGAAGCATCTGCCCCGAGCCCTCGAACTCTACCGACGCGGCGACAACGACGGCGCCCTCGCCAGCTGCCTGCAGGCGCTGCAGCAGCCCGCCCCGCCGGCGGCGACCTATGCCCTCGCCGGGGAGCTTCTGCTGCGCCGCCGCGAGTGGCCGCGTGCGGAAGCCCTCCTGCGCCGCGCCACCGCACTCACCCCGCAAGATGCGGCCGTGCGCTTCAACCTGGGCGCGGCGCTGGCCCAGCAGGGCCAGTCCGGTGCGGCCCTACTGGAATTCGAGCGGTGCCTGCACCACGATGCCCGCAACCCCGACTTTCTCAATGCCGCCGGCAACTGCCTGCGCCTGCTGGGCCGCACCGATGAGGCGCGCCCGTTGCTGGAGCGCGGCCTCAGCATCGCCCCCCGCCACCCCGGGCTGCACGAGAACCTGGGCTGGCTGGAACTGGAGAAGATACCCGCCCGCGCCCGCACCCATTTCGATGCTGCCGCAGCCGCCGGCAACCGTTCGCCCGGTGTCGCTCGCGGTCTCGCCGAAGCTCTGTTGGGCATGGGCCAGCCGCAGAAAGCCGAGCAGCTATTGCGGTCTGCCCTGCACGTCTTTCCCCGCAGCGCGGAACTGCACCACTGCTTGGGTGTGGCGCTGGTGCGCCAGAACCGCACCGCGGAAGCGGCAGCGGCCTACCGGCGTGCGCTGGAGATCGACCCGAGCCACGCGGCCGCGCGCACCAATTTGGCGGTACAACTGGAATATCTCGGCCTGCTGGATGAAGCCGAGCGGGAACTGCGCGAGACCCTGCACCGCCATCCGCACCAGCCAGACGCGCTGTTTCACCTGGCGTTCCTGAAGAGCGCTGACCTGGCCGCGGCAGATGCACAGTCGCTGCGGGACGCATTGGCAGACGATGGGCTGGCGGAGCTGGCGCGCTACCGCCTGCACCTGGCCCTGGGGCGGGTGCAGGACCAGCTGGGTGAACCGCGAGAAGCGATGGAAACGGTGCTGGCCGGGCGGCGTATCGCCGCACGGACCAGCGTTTACGACCCGGCTCGCGACAGCGCCCAGGGCGCGCAACTGGTCGCCAGTCACCCGGCTGAGCTAGTGCGAACCGGGGGCGCGCCCGCCGCATCGGAAACGACGCTACCCACAGTCGTGTTTATTGTCGGGATGCCGCGCTCAGGCACCAGCCTGGCAGAGCAGGTGCTGGCCAGTCACCCGGCCACCTGTGCACTGGGCGAGACCGGCATTGCCACTTCCATCGAAGCGACGCTGCGCGAGTCTTGTGGTGGCGAGTACCCGGTGGACTGGGGCGCACTCCCCGACGGGCTTTTACCGGCACTGCGGCGGCAGTTGCGGGAACAGTTGCGCAGTCGCGCGGAGGCCGCTCTGAACGGCGATACGACCGCAGCCGACAGAGAAAGGACGAGCGAAAAGGTCATCGTGGAAACCAGCCCCGCCAACCACGCCCTGGTGGGCATGCTGGCGGTGCTACTGCCGGAGGCGCGCTTTGTGCTGTGTGAACGCGCACCGCTCGATACCTGCGTATCGATCCTGCAGCACCCGCTATCGGCGCGGCACGACTACGCTCACCGCCTTGACCATCTGGCCCACCGGGTGCGGGAATTCGACAGGCTGCAGGCGCACTGGCTTACTGCCCTGCCCGGGCGCTGCCAGCGACTCACCTACGAGGCACTGGTGACCCATCCCGAGCCCACTATTCGCGCGCTGCTCGCGGGACTCGACCTGTCCTTCGATCGCACCTGCCTGAGCCCGCACCTAACAGAGCGCGCGGTGCGTACACCCAGCGCCGCACAGGTGCGCGCGCCAATGAGTACGAGTGCCTGCGGCCGCTGGAGAAAGTACCGGGAGCCACTGGCGCCGCTGCTGCAGGCGCTCGAGGCCAGTGAGGCCGTGTATCAGGCGCGGCTTGCAAAAGTCGCGCCCCGGTTAGATGTCACGCCCGATTAGAATCTACGCCCGGCACAAGCTGTCCGACGCTACTTTTCTGCAAGCGCCTCGATCAATGGCTGCAGGTGCTGCTCGTAGGGGCGCCAGGCCCCAACCGCACTCCGGTAGATCGGCTGGCGCACCTGGCTGGCACTGGGCGTGCGCACCTGCCGCCTGGCTTCGTAGAACGCCAGCATGGCTTCCTCGAAGTCAACGCCGATAAACGCCGCCATGCCCCGCGCCTGGGCTTCCAGATCGGCCACAGTGTCCTCATAGCGCACGTCCAGGATCCGGCCGGGATACAGGGTTTTCCAACAATCCATCATGTCTTCGTACAGCCCGTAGTGGTGCGCCAGTGCGGCCAGGCTGTGGGAGTACTCCTGATTGTGGGCGAATGGCAACTTGAAGATCGAGAAGCAGTTATCGATGGGGTTGCGCTGGCAGTGAATAAACCGAGCGTCAGGAAAGACTTCAGCCAACAGGCCCAGGCACTGATAGTTCATCGGCGTCTTGTCCAGCACGATCGCCGAACCCGCCAGCTTCTGTGGGATCCGCTGCCGGTACTCGCCCGCGAGCTGCGCCAGCTGTTGTTCGGTCAAACCAGACATGCCAGCGGGATAGGCAGTACCGGTGAGCGCCTGCACGCGGTTGGTCATGTCATAGGCGAAACTCACCTCACCCAGGCTGCCAATGGCAGAGTGCGAAGCCAGTACCTGATCAGTCAGAGAGGTCCCCGAGCGCGGCATGCCGATAACAAACAACATTCGCGGCGCAGC